>JANSWP010000124.1 GCA_024743405.1 Bacteroidota bacterium | reverse complement strand
GTTCGCCATTTGGAGATAAAGATTTTGATCTAATATTAGGCATTTTCTGAAGGAATAGCCAAGCTATTGCTGAGGAAAATAACGACGTATTAGAATAAAAGATTATCGGTAAAATGATGAAGTTATTCTTTACTCGTTACTAAGTGAGTGTTTGTACAGAATAAGTTACACTTAAACACTAAAACCTCACGCCAGAGGCGCCCTTTGCATTTGAGGAGGCTTGGAGGGGATCCACCTAAGCTTTTCTATATCAAAATATCTAACTAATTATCTCTGCGAGGGTTTTCTCATAAAACTAAATTCGTTCAAAAACCGTCCGAAAGTTTGAAGATCACTAAAACGGATTTTTTATCAGAAAACCCTTTTATTTCTGCTTCTTTACAAATTTTGTCAAAATCACGATATGTTGCCCATCCACTTTGCCTTCTATATGCTCTGGATTGTCTTGGACCAAAGAAATTCGCCGTACAGCTGTACCCCGTTTTGCCACAAAACTAGCACCTTTTACCTTCAAATCTTGAATCAAAGTCACCGTATCACCCGCCTCTAAAATATTACCGTTTGAATCTTTATGAACAACAGCGCCATCCATAGCCTCTGTTGACTTGGCCCACTCCATCGTTTCGTCATCCATGTACATCATATCCAACAAATCCTGCGTCCAACCTTCAGCACGTAAACGATACAACATCCGCCAAGCCAATACCTGTACGGCAGGCACTTGACTCCACATACTATCATTCAAACATCGCCAATGATTTGGGTATGCTTGATCTGCATTTTCAATCTGTGTTTGACAGGTTTGACAAATTAATGCATGCCCATCTGCGCCATCATTTGGAGCATTTTGGACGAGAAAGGAATTCAAATTATCTGTTGAAGTACACAATTCGCATAGCGATCCTGCACGGGTATTTAGTTCTCTTAGTAAGCTCATTTTTTCAATTTGGCGCGAAGAACGGGGAAAAATTACTTTCCATCTATATTTTTATTCATTTTCAAACGGAAACATTCCAAATTGTAGAAAAACAAAGCCTTAGTAGTCATAAAAACAAAAGCCCCGACCAATAGTCAAGGCTTCTTATAAATTTATAAGCAGGATATTTTATTGGATTCAAGCATTCCCGGAGTTGTGTAAAAAGTCCATTTTGGTATATTATTAAAACAATAAACAATGTAAATTTTGCTGAAAATCAATTTTTAATAAAATTTAATAATTATTAATTGATTCCTTTTTCGACTTTTTACACAACCCCTTACGAACAGATGAGCAGAAAGCAGTCGCCACACCGATGAACCGGCAAGACCCATAACAAAACGTACACAATTTCACCCCCCACATCCTCTCCAACAGCGTTTTATAACCGCTCGTTATCAGCTGCGCTGATACACGATCTTTGGTCGCGGGCTCCAGCCCGATTATTGCTACGCTACTTTCGTTTTGAAGGTCTGAAGACCTTCACTTTGATGAGTTCCTCGATTGCAAATCGACACTAGCATACTGTGCGGTTTGGAACTTTTTCGAAGGCAGGTACTAGCTGGTGGGATCATTCAAATCGTAAATTCATACTATCCAAGTTCCTTACAACATTTTCAGATAGTTGAATTCATAAAAAATACCCAACCTAAAACAATCGCAAAAGCAATCTTCTGAATAAATGGCAGCCAATGCTCGCCTTTTTTTGTATAAAAAATATAGATATTAATGGCTATGGAAAATAAAGAAATACCTCCCCAAAAAAGCGCTGTACGCTGATTAAAATGGATTAATCCGTATATCAATCCTGTAAGCGCAGGTATGGCACTTAAAATCATGACTCCAATTATTTGATCATGAAATTTTGAAAAAATCAGCATCCCACAAATCATGGCAATCGTACCTGAAATACTTACAACATAACGCCAATAATTATCTGGCACCAGTACAAACGAAAATGCAAGGAAGAATAAGATCATGCTAAAACAGAGAATGGAATTGGCTACAATTCCCCATTTTGAGGCTTTATTGGGTTCCTCTAAAAGGGTCGTTGGCCATATCAAATCACACCAATAATTATTGATCCAATCCCAGCTTTTTCTATGTGGATCAAGTTTAGACCCACCATCATAAAGTGTACTAGCATAGAAATATAACAATGCAAAAATGATTAATCCAATATTTGATATAGATGCAAGTAAAGTTGGATTCATGAGACACTCAATTATAGGCTTTTAAATAATTGCCGAAAAATAGACTTTATTCCAAAAATTGCCTCCAACAATGAACTTGCTCGTGAGGATGTTACATCCGAAACGTTGGATACTCCAAATCTCTGCTTGTCCTATTTTTCTTACGCAAATCTGGAGGAATTCACAACAAAATGTACCCCCTCCATTCCTCTCACTCCACTAGCCGTCGCTTGCTCCGCCGCTCCTTGCTCGTTTCGTTCTCGTCATTCCGTACCTTTTTGCTCAAGACCGGATGGACGCTCCGCTATAAACTGTGGGCTAAACGAAAACCGATACCGTGGCCGTGATAGTCGGGAAGGCTGGGGAACCGAAGCGACACTCGGCAGGACTTGGCGCTAAGGCTCCAGCTACCGCCGCGCAACATACGAGCAGAGCCACTATCAGCACCTTTGGGGTTAGTCGCCAATTTTCGTTTAAATTGTTTATAATAATCTTCCGCATACCAATCCGAACACCATTCCCACACATTCCCAGACATGTCGTAGAGATCTAATTTATTCGGCTGCTTTTCTTGCCCAATTGGATGAGTTTCGCTATTTGAATTATCCCTATACCAAGCTACTTCCTCCAACTTATTACTACCTGCATAAATAAAATTATTGTTATAATTACTGCCTCCTCTTGCGGCATATTCCCATTCCGCCTCGGTTGGTAGTCGCCATTTTTGCCCTGTTTTTTGATTCAGCCATTTGGCATACTCTGTTGCGCCATACCAAGTCACATAAATTACAGGATAATTTTCATAACCCTTTTTAGGGTGGTAGGTTATTTCCCCTTTAAAATCTCGAAATTCGATTCCCCATTTATGTTGTTGTATCATCACCTCCTCTTTGTAAGTACCATCTTTCACTTTATCCGATCCATAATCATTCAAAAAGGCAGCAAATTGCTCATTGGTCACTTCATACTTCCCTATAGAAAAATCATCTAACTGCACCTCATGAGGTGGATTTTCACGATCATCACATAGTACTTCATCCTTATCCCAAGTACAACCCATCGTAAAGGTTCCTCCTTTCACGAAGACCATTTCTGGTATGGGAATCTCCTCTTCTCCTACTTTAGTCAGGTCAGCCGTTGCTATATATTCAGCCGTATTGGGGTTTTTATAGAGTAGATTCAGTTTTCCATTTTGAATTCGGGCAAATACGAACCCTCTATCCACACAGGCTCGGTCAGGATTATTGATGATATTTTCTCTAAAACGAATAGTCCGAATGCCATTCTCATCAGTGCCCTTACTCACGGGTTCCCAGATACCAGAGCAACCTATACTCGGATAATTAACCTCATAGATCCCCTTTTCAACTAAGATGATTAATTCTACCGTCCACTCACCGGAGCCATCATCGACTATAGCCGTGCCTTTCCATTGTCCATTCAACCAAGCATCCGAAATCGGCAAGACAGTCGGGTCAGGGCAACCTTTACCATTTTGAGTTCCTGAGATAAAAGGACATTCATCATCAAAATCATAGATCGAGTCTCCATCCTCATCTCTAAAAGCAGCCAAGCTTTCAGATCCTCTTTCGTACCTAGTCACCTTTGGGGCTCTTTGAACCTCGGGCGGCATTCGTTCCGTAAATTCAAAGTTGTTTTCATCAATCCATTTAAAGTCTAATTCTTCATATTCATTTTTTCTCCATTGAAATTCTATAATGCCATCCGCTAAATTCACGGCGCCATCTAAATAGCGAATTAACTTTCCGGCTTCATAAACCCTCGAATGTGCCACCTTTGTTGCAGTGATTTTTATATAATTTGTCCTGGTGGTACCTCTTTGACTGGCTTGCGTATACCAGAAACCAGCTAATTCAGGCTCTGGGCGCGTGCTTTCGGTAGCTTGTTCTGGTTGATTTTCTTGTTGATTATCCGGTTCCTGTTGTTGAGGTATGGGCTCAGGAGCTATCTCTGGTATTTTAGGTTGAAGGTCTAACAAGGTCTCTAGATTCGGCACTTTCGCATTCAAAAAATAATCCTCGCCTTCCTCCTTTATTTGTTTATAAAACCACAAGGTCGAGTCCGACTCTACATCATAAAAATAACTCAACCCCATCCCATGCAAGCCATCCAAACGAGTCGAATCATATTTCATTGCCGCTTTAAAATGACTCCGTGCAGAGTTCAAACTGGATACATCCGCTGAATCTGCTAAGACCATATGGTAAATGATGGTTCCGAGGTTATAATTAAGCCTTGCCAAGTTCTTTTCCCCTAGGTCGTAGTTTCCGCCCTCATAATCAATCGCATCTTGTAAATTAAATAAGGCTCTTCTGAATACTATATCATAAGTATCAAAATCCCTCGGCGACTCAAAAACACGAATATCGGGCGGGCGATTTATTTCAGAAACACTCAACCTAAGTCCGGAATAAGATTCCCAAAACTTCACTGCCATATTATTCTTAATAATGGCACTATCAATTTGAAAATCTTCCTTCACAAAAAAGTAATCCCGTAGATTTTGCTCATCATAAATTGGTGGATGTTCACTATTAAATACCAATTGATCCAATTCTGGTTTTCCATCGGTATTATACACCAAAAGGGTAATCAACAAATACAAAAGCGAACAAGTCATCGCCAAATAGAAGTTCTTCGTAAAAATCGAAGGTTTTTCTCTTTTCGCTGCGGGCTGAGGTTCCTCCTTCAAGGACTCAGAGGAAGGAGCAGTACTTATAAACTCATCAAAATCAATTGGTTCGTTAAAGTTAAAGTTAGATTTTTCGAATTTCTGCGTCGTTTGTGACTGTTGTTTCATTTGACGCATTTGACCATAATGATGGTTGTAATACGTGCCTTCTAATTCTGTTTTTTGTGTTTTTGAAAACCAACCTTTTTGATGGAGTTTCTGAATGAGGTCTTGATATTCTACATCCTCTGGGGCGAGCGTATATTTCTGAATCGCATTCTCCGTTTCCCACGACCGACTTGCATGACTATTTTCGACTAATTTTTCGACGGCTTCCAGTTCTTCGGCAATGGCTTGTCGGGCTGCCATTTTCATATCTTTCGACAAATACCCAGTCAAGTCATCTCGCAATCTCGATTTCAAATTGCCCGTTTGCAACCAAGGTATTCGAGACAATAAAAGCAGATTATCATAATTCACTTCCACTCCAAAATCTCGTAAAGCATGCCCCACCGCAATCGTAATTTCCCAAGTTGGTTTTGGGTAGATCACCAAGGCACAAAGCCATTCAAAAACTTGAGGATGGTCTTTTAAATAATCTTGATGTTCCGCAAATGTACGCCAACGGCGATAGTTGACATCAGGGTCGGGAGTACTCTTGCGCACCTGCTCTCGCCATCGGTCAAAAGACATAAAATCTTCCTCTTCTCTACCTGTTTCTAATTGTTTAATTGCCTCTGTTAGTCCCTCTACATCTGATGGAAAGATACCAAAATATTGATGTAATACGCCCTCTCGATAAGTCCAAGAAGCTTCTGGCAATGGCGTCAATAACAATCGATATTTCCACTGCTCGAATAATTTTTGGGTATCCTTTTTCAGGGCAGGTTTGTCTTTCGAAAAAGGGTCGAGCATAGCATGAGCATCCCCTAAAATGACCAATCGATGATTGGTAAATTGCCGCCTTAAAATCTCCGGATGAATGCCTTTTGGAAAATTTGAATTCCAAAAACGATGAAAATCTGTATTGTAATGAAAGGTCTCGACCAACACGTCTTTTTCACCTAAAAAGCCGATTAAATATTCATATAATTTAGCTTGATGACTATGCGCTGATTGTTGGTCAATTAAGAAAAGGTATTCAGTTGGAGTCGTATTTATCGCGAATTGTAGATTCGGGAATCCACCACTTTCAATGGTTGCTTTCAGCGATTCTGGAACATTAATGTATTCTCTCAATCCCTCTTGCCGCTGCCGCAAAACATCTGCAAAACGAAACAGCTGTTGCTCAAAATGAATATGCGATTCCTGACTTCGAAAAGGAATAAAATAAGGACCTCGATCAGGTATTTGAGTTTTTTTCTTTTGCTCTTTTGGCGCTTCTTCAACTGGTTTTTCATTTTGCTCTCGCCAAAATCGAACCCAGAAATAAACACACCCAATCGCTAACAAACCCAACAAAATCCAAGTACCCAAACCGAACCGAGCCATGGGCGCTAGTTCCGCCTTTTCGAGCGGTTTTAAATCTAGAAAAGCTTTATTATTGCCGACACTAATGGGCTTTTCAATAGTTGTCTCACATTGACCATCTGCATTTTTCCGCGTAGCTTGTAGAGTAATTCGATAATTCCCAACTTGATTGAATGTATGTTGAATTTCAGCCTCTTCATATTCATTTCCTTTTCCAAAATACCAAAACAATTCGTATGCCTCCAATTCCTCAGAAACTGCTTTTAGCGTAATCGTTTCACCAGCCCTCAATTCATTTTTGTCAATTTGGATTTCGACAACAGGCTTTTTAGTACAAAAAATGGTGAAGTATGTTTCGAAGGTATCTCGTTCAAAGGTTTCCGAATGCTCGCTTGTTAATCGAATTAATTTTTGCGGCATACCTGCATTGGCAGGCACGATATATTCTAAATGCTTTGATTCACTATCTTCTATCTCTACAGCGTCTGTTTCCCGATGAATAACTTCCCATTTAAAATTTGTTTTTAGCGTATCAAAATTTAGAGAATTATTAGTTATCTGCACCGTATCACCTACTTTTCCAGATGTATTTCTCACCAAAAAAACTGGATCTTCGACAGTGGGTTGTGTCAAATGGTCATAACCCAAATATCCCAAACTACCCACAACTAATACAATCGGAATCAACCAAAACCATTGAGGCAATCGCTCCCACCATTTGGAATGATCCTCTTCTATTGGTTCATAAATCTCACCCCAATACCGCTCAAATAAATCATAAAATCGATCTTGTTCCGCCTGGCTTTGTGCAATTAATGGACACAATAAATACTTTAACTGTTTCGGGTTTTTGACATTTGCCTTTCCGGTCGAACTTAATATTTTCATCAAGTTCATCCGCATACTCGGGGTAATATGAAAGCCGGCTAGTTCCAGCCGTTGAAGGAAGGTTGCTAATGGAAAAGTAATATTTGGAGTTTCTTCTTTAATCTTTTTGAATTTAATAGACTTCTTCGGGAATTAAATCTTACTCAAATGTGGCAAGAAATGACTCTTGGTTCTTGTTGGCATTGGAGATTTTGGCGTTAAGAAATTCAATTGAGTTAAGCCCGAAAGAGCACCCATGTTTGAGCCTGATGAAATCGGCGAGTTTGGGTGTGAGCGTGCTGGCAATTGAATTTTAGCTAAAATATCCACAGCCTAGATTTTTTTCCTTCTTTTTTTATCATAAAAAAAAGAAGTAGGCTAATTTAAAAACCCTATGGTATTGGCTCCCCTAGATTTAGGTATTAGAAAATAACACCTCTCTTTCAGCAGACCCCCAAACCCACTTTTTCTCCAACCCACCCGCCTAGATAAGAAGGACGATTACTATGAAAATCATCTTATTTAGGTGGCGGAGGCTTGTCAGAAAAGTGGGCTTGTGGGTGATAGCTTGTAGCAAAGCAATTTTTCTGACTAGAATTTTTGATTCTTTTTTTTCAATGAAAAAAGAATAAGATCTAATATTACCCAAACACCCCCTTCACCGCCTCCAAATCCTCTTTCGTCTTCACCAAAACCGACAGATTATTCAACAACAAATCTCGCTGCCCAACATCATCTTTTTCCAAAAATTCATGCATTTCCAAAATCTTCAACCAAGCGATTAGCTCAGCGGTTGCTGGTGGCTTTCGGACAGCATTTTTCCTGACCGCATCAAATTTTTTGATAATCGAATCCAGAGCCGTTCCAGTGAATTTGGTTTGCTTACCGAGTTGGGTGGTGACAATTTGTTTCAATAATTTATCAGAAGGAAATGGGATATGATAAAACACACATCTTCGCAAGAAAGCATCGGGAAGGTTCTTTTCAGAATTACTCGTCATGATGACTAAAATCTGTTCCTTATCTCCCTTTTTTATTTTACAATTTTGCTCTTTTATCTTAAATTCATATTGGTCAATTTCATTCAAAATATCGTTGGTAAAATCTCGTGGCGCTTTGTCAATTTCATCAATTAAAACCACCGAACTCACCGCATTTTGATCCAATTTCGTACTGAATTTAGAAGTATCAATCGCTGTTGGATTGGTCATAGCAATCGCTTTCCCTAAAGCTTGTAATTCGATAAAATCTGAAGTTTTAGGAGCTCCACCACCCTCTTCTCTTTTAATATTTGCCGCTTGAAAATGCGAAAGCGCATCATAAGTATAAAATAAATCGCGTGCCGACGAGGTAGTTTTGGTATTAAAAATGAGCGGTTCCCCGAGGTAGTTTTGTCCTTGCTTTTTGGATAACAAATCCGCGACTTTTATTGCCAATTTCGTTTTCCCAGTACCTGGTTCACCCGTCAAAAGTAAAGGCTGTCCCAAAGCGATGGCCACTTCGACCGCATTTTTCAAAGCCTCGTGTAAAATATAATCCTGGGGTTTGAAAGCTTGACTGACTTTTGGGTAAATATTAATTGTCATTTGTTTCTAATTGATTTTGTTGACTAGGTTAATTCTCCCGATTTTGTGCTATCATTAATACAAAATTAGCTAAGTAACCAAACACCTCAAATCCTGCCCGCATTATATTCATCAATAATTTGTAATAATCGAATTTCGACCTCTTCCATATCAAATTGAGAGGCGTCACCGAATCGCTCTTGAATCAATTGATCTCGTTCGGTCGTATTATTTTTAATAAAACTATATTCTCTAAACCACTTTTTCAAGTCGCTTAATTTCACTTCTTTTAATTCAGGAATACCAAAAATCAGACTACTGTTTTCGACCGTAGCTTTGACCTGCTTTTGAATATTGGGGTCTTCTTCTTCGAAAATAATTCCGAGAAAAAATAAGAAAGTCGGCGCATCATCTGGAAGGTCACATTTACAAAAAACAGTAATGAACCACCTTGCCAATTCAGGAATCATTTCCGGATCCCAATCGTCTGAACTTACGCCGAGCATCACACATACATAATCCTCTCCACTCAAATTATTAACCACTGGAGAGTTCTCGTATAAATAGGCTAAATCCTTTTCCAAAAGTGGCTCAAATCGATCGTACGAAACATTCAAACTTGCAAATAATCGACTGAGAATCTGTTGCTTATCGTATTCTTCATCCTGGGCCAAAGCTGGTGTCAAAATGACTTTAATAGCTTGAACCTCCGACTCAAAATCATCATACATATAGTCCATCAGCCGCCCTTCCAAAGCATAGGCAAATCGGTTAAACAAACCTTCATGCGATTGGACATCTAGACCATAGAGATAGAAAAAATGTGCTTTTGATCCTTCTTTCGCTGCTTTATATAACTTATGAAATCGAACATCTTGCTTGATGCGGTCACAAGTATACTTATGGTGCTCATTAAGCGCTACTCTATCTTTTTGATGGGTTGATGTGAGATCGGGAGCTATAGTAGCCTTGAGTTCGACGAGCTTCTTTTTTACTTCCGCGATTTTTAGTTCCGTCTCGTCTTTATCTATTTCATATTTCAAGGTACGGGTAGGGTCATCCTCTAGAATCAACTTCTTTTCTATAAGGTTCAATTTTTTGATGAGCAATTTTAGCTGCTCTTCACATCCCTGTATTTCTGCTTTTTCAGCACTCATGTTTTCTGGATAACGACCGGTTCTATATGATTAATAAATTCTAACCTAATTGCTCTTTAATATTCGTCAATTTAGCTTTGGTTTCTTCGATTTGCATTTCATATTTCAATTCCCGTGTGGGGTCGTCCTCCAAAATTAATGCTTTTTCTAACTTATTTAATTTTTTAATAAGTAATTCAGCTTGCATCTTCAAACCTGAATTTTCCAGTTTCACCAAATCAATAATGGACTTATTCCCTTGACTATCAACAAATTGAATAGATGGAGGCTTTGGACGAAATGCTTCTTTTATACCTGTCTCCGTTAATCTATTAATAAAAGAAAGCGCAGAATTTCGAATTTTATTTAATTCTATATTCGCAGAATTGTCATTTATAACTCCTTGATTCATCTTCCGCTCTAATCCAGTATACCGCCCTTGAAGAAGGATTAGATCATTAAATTTTCTATAATTTGAATCAACAATTTCATTCAATTTATCAAATAACTCCTTTAAGTCTATAGCCGCCAGCTGCTTGAGTTGTGTTTTGAGCTCATCGAAAGTTTGTGGCGCATGAGACTCTACAGGAATAACCTTTTCAATATTTCTCTTTGTATCTGGTTCAACATCTACCACCTCTTTATCCACCTCCTTATTTTCTGCAACATATCCTTTTTTGTAAAAAACAAACTCTCCACCTAAATGTCCCACATTTTGTAATGGTTCTCCCCTAGGCGTCTGATTGGCATTGAACGGCACCACTCTTTTGATATAATTACACAAGTCAGAAGTCCACAAAACAGGATCTTCTAATAATTTCAATTTTGATAAAAGTGCCTCAGCGAATGGACTATTTTCTCCTGATACTCCATCGGAGACTAATTCATTCCTACCCGCCGTCAATAGCCAACGGGAAGGATCTTTTTCGATCTTTTGGGTGGACGCCTCCAAACTTCGAGTTTGAAAAAGTGCACCTGAAAAACAAGAATCTACAATGGAAAAAATATGATGGGCTTTGCACGATTTGAAGAAATCAACGACGTCATTATTGGAAAGATAAGATCCCCTTTTGTTGAGTCTGGCATCTACCGGAATCCAATATCCCTTACCTGTGAGTTTGTGTAATTCGCCATGTCCAGAATAATAAATAAGTAGATTGTCCCGGTTGGTAAGAGATTCTAAAAATTCATCAAAAACGGCTAAAATATTATCTTTTGTCGCTTCTTGATTAAATAACGATCGGACATATTTCTGCTCGAACTGAAATTGATCAACCAAAGTATCACGAACTCTTTTAGCATCTTCGACGGCATTGAACAATGGGGAAATTCCATTTTTATACGCATCAATACCAATAACTAAAAGATGATTAGTTCTTACAATCGTCGTATTTTCAGGGGGATTATTTCTGAAAGAACCAATGACTCGAGTAGGGTCTGGCATAATAATCTGGCTTTTAAAACTTCAATATTCAATCAAAATACTCCAAGAATCAAACCATTCCTAACTCATATTATTTACAATCAACTCTGCCAAATCATAAACCATTACTTCCTCTTGTTTTTCTTTAGCTTTTACTCCATCAGACATCATTGTTAAGCAAAACGGGCAGTTGACTGCTATAATTTCGGCACCTGTACCCAGTGCTTCTTCTGTTCTCTCCATATTGATTCTTTTGTCGCCTGGCTCATCTTCTTTCCACATTTGCGCACCACCAGCACCACAACACAACCCACGTTTTCCAGCTCGTTTCATTTCGACCAGTTGGTTATCTAAATTTTCTAAAACACTTCTTGGCGCTTCATAGATGTTATTGGCACGACCGATGTAACACGAATCATGATAAGTAATTTTTTTACCGTCAAAAACGCCGCCATCTTTCATTTTTATTTTACCCTCATTGATCAAACCTTGTAAAAATTCGGTGTGGTGCATCACTTCATACTTACCGCCTAATTCAGGATATTCATTTTTCAAAATATTAAAACAATGCGGACAAGTCGCCACGATTTTTTTGACCTTGTACATATTCAACACCTCAATATTTTGGAGGGCGGTCATTTGGAAAATGAACTCATTACCTGCACGTCGCGCAGGGTCACCAGTACAAGCTTCTTCCTTTCCTAGAATAGCAAAATCAATATTTGCGTCATTCAATATTTTCGTAAAAGCAAGGGTTACTTTTTGCGCCCTGGGGTCAAAACTTCCTGCGCAACCTACCCAGAAAAGGACTTCAGGAGTTTTACCTTCGGCAGCGAGATCTGCCATAAGTGGGATTCGTAATGCCATTCTGATATCTAGTATTTCGTTTTTTCAATTAAGGGGCTAGGCAATTAATAATCTACCTCAAGAGACACTGAGATTTTTAACATAGTTCATGAAAAAAGGACTAGTCTGACTGGTAGGTTATTATTTTCCTAACCTCTAGAATAATTTTTCAGGAAAATAAAATCAATTTCCCCAAAAGCCAACAAGTTATAAAAACCATTTGATAAATTAGAAATTTTTTCTAACCAACTCATTATCAACAACTTGCAAACAACCTACCGATTTTCTCTTTTCACAATAAATCAAATCAGCTCTTAATCCTTATTAATCTCCATAACTTCCCAAGTATGGTCAGAGAGTAATTTTACAGTCGCCTCAAATTCGTAAGGACAATTCTTCCCCCACTCATGAGGTGCAACCATGGAAAGGACTTTTTTGCCATTTTTACGGAGGTATAGGTGGTAAAACCGCCCAACAATTGGATCGAACCCCATCTCTGCGAGATAAATAGTTTCAGAAATTTCAACCCGCTCGTGGACTTCTTTTGCTTGTTTGATCAACGTTTCGACTTGCTCGCGTAATTGATTCAAGTGAACCTCTGTTTGCTCATACATGGCATTCATTGCCAGCCCTTTCACTTTACCTTTATCCAATGGTCGAATGATGGCACTCCCAATATTGGAGGCATAAGGCAGGAGACTAGGATTTTCAGCAATCTTATCCTTATCAATTGGGTTAACAAATGCTTCTTTTGAATCTTCTTTTTTCATAAATAGTCATTAAATAGTCAAGCTTCCAAGATATTCTCTTCACCAATTCTTTTACAAATCTTCTAAGGAAAAATTTCAATCAACCAAACCTATATTCGGTCATTTCCAATTAAAATTCCTTGATTATTGGAGAGAAATACAACTTTTGGAAAACCAATACAATCATGTTAAGAATAAGTTCATTAATTAGCTCAGAATCCGTTCTCCTTTATTTTTGGATCATAGTTGCTCAATATTTAACAGATAACCTTCGACCCTCACTTTAAAAACGAATTTTCACTATAAAATACTTGGTAGATATTCTTTAACCTTGACTAGGTTGCAAATGCCACAACTTTTATTTCTCCCCTCGGTTTTATTACGCTAATATTGCAGTAAATTTAACTTATTCAATCCCTAAAAATACAATAAGAATTGAATAATGGAACGCTCAAAACAGGACATTTTGAACAAAAAAAAATACGACGCGATAATAATAGGAAGCGGATTCGGAGGTACTATGACTGCGCAAAGATTAGTTAATGAAGGTATGAAAGTATTGATGATTGAACGAGGTGATTGGGTCATCCGGAGTCCAAAAAACTGGGACATGCGGGGTTCTATTGACTTGACTGAACATTATGACAAAAGTAGCCCTCTAAGTGTAATAAAGGGTGGCAATAAGAAGGTAATGGGCTTGTATTCTTGTGTAGGAGGTCCTTCTGTTTTTTATGGTGGCGTTTCATTCAGGTTTCGAGAAAAAGATTTTGAAAAAAATGAAGAAATTGTTGGGAAAGACGGAGAAGCATGGCCCATAAACTATAGTGATTTGGAACCGTTTTATACTGAAGCTGAAGGGCTTTTAAATATTTCTGGCGAAGCCAATATCGATCCAACCGAACCCCCAAGAAGTGCTCCTTTTCCGCAAAAGGCTGCCCAATTGGCGGGCATCTCTAAGAAAGTAAAATCAGGAGCACAGAGCTTAGGTTTGCATCCTTTTCAGCTACCATTGGCTATTAATTACGAGAATAATTCGAATCGACAAACCTGCCAATCCTGTACAACTTGTGATACATTCGCGTGTGCGATTTCTGCAAAAAATGATTTGGCGACCATGGTTTTACCCAATCTTATGGCAAAGGGTCTAGAATTAAAACCTTCGACGGTGGTCACTCGCCTAAAAGCTGAAAATGGTGCCATTCATTCTGTTGAATGTGTTTCAAAAAAAACTGGAGAAACTGAAATTTTAAAAGCTAAACATGTCATTCTTGCTGCAGGTTCATTAGGTTCGCCACACATATTATTATCTTCTGGGTTAGAGACATTAAATCCGGGAGGAATAAACGTTGGACGGTATTTAATGCGGCATGCGAATACGATCATTTTTGGAATTTTCCCAGGTATAGCCGATAAGGAAAGTCGTTTTCACAAACAGCTTGCCATACTCGATTACTATTTGGGTCATCCTGATATCAAAAATCCTATTGGTAAACTCGGCAGTCTTCAACAGATGCCGACACCACCGATGGGTTTGGTTCAAAATGAGGTACCAGGGCCGTTAGGAAAAATGCTCAGTCAAGGCGTTCGTTTACTATCTGGCTTACTTGCTATTGCAGAAGATCAACCTCAATTTTCCAATTACATAAAAGTGGATTCTAGCAAAAAGGATAAATTTGGAATGCCGCAACCTGTCATTAGTCATGAATATTCAAGCCGAGATTTAGCAGCCGTAAAAGCACTTATCAAACCAGCTAAAAAAATCATGTCTCGCGCAGGTGCCGTTGCACATTATGTTCATAACATTCGGACTTTTTCTCATGCCGTTGGTACCGTTCGTATGGGCAATAGTCCTGAAACTTCCGCTTTAGATGAATTTTGCCAATTTCGCGGAGTAAAAAACCTTTTTGTGGTTGATGGTAGTTTTATGCCTACTTCGGCTGCAGTGAATCCGAGTTTGACGATTTCGGCAAATGCCTTGAGAGTGGGAGATTTCATTTCAAAACTTTGACCTTTTCAATTTGCACCTTTTATATTCGGAATGGTATAAAAGGGTAAATCTCAGATAATAAAAGTAATTGATGTCATTCAATAAAATCGAAAATAACCAACCAATTAATCTTGTCTTTCTCGGCTGTGGCAAAATCACTAAGTCCCATTCTAAAACCATTAAAAAATACAAAGATGTAAATCGTTTTTACGCCAGCCGAACAGATAAAAAAGCGGCCGATTATTCACAAAAATTAGGTGGCAAAGGACATTTTGGCTCCTACGAAAGTGCCATCGCCACTCCTGAAATCAACGTAGTTTTTATTTGTACACCGCCCGATTCACATTTGGATTTAGCCCTTAAAGCGATTCGAGCAGGTAAGCATGTGATCGTCGAAAAGCCTCCTTTTTTTAAGGCTGATGATTTTAATTTGATCGCCGCAGAACGCGCAAAAACAGGCGTTCAAGTAATGATTGCTGAGAATTATTTTTACAAACCTCTGTTAATCAAATTGAGGGAAGTCCTAAAAATGGATGTTATCGGTCAGCCCAAATTTTTATACTTCAATGCCACCAAAACCCAAAAAAGTGAAGATTGGCGAAATAAAAAATCATTAGTTGGTGGGGGTGCCTTATTTGAAGGCGGTATTCATTGGATCAATTTTATTTCAAACTTAGGATTAAAGGTGCAATCAGTCCATGGTTTTCGACCCGATCATTCAACCGAAAAATTGGAGAGAAGCATGCAAGTCGTCGTCAAATATGAAGAAGGTGCAGTAGGTACATTGCTTTATTCATGGGAAGTAAACACCCTATTTTTCGGACTTCGACTATCAAAAATATTCGGAACAGGAGGTTCTATCACTTTTGAATCAAACGGTGTTTTCCTATTCGTAAGAGGCAAAAAATGGAGGTTATTTTTTCCCGGATTTTCTGACATAGTAGGCAAAAAAGCGATGTTTAAAGATTTTTTCCATGCTTTGCGAAGTGGTCATGAACCCGAATTTAATTTGGCTTTGGCAAAGCGAGATTTGACCTTTATTGAAAAAACATACGAAAAATAAGGGAAAAATGGTGCTTTGGGAGTACTAATTCCTGACTTCGTACCTCTGACTTCGTACATTTAATTTACCTTTGCGCCCCGATTTTAAGACACTCATTTTAATCAAAACAAAAATGAAAAGCAAAATGAAAAATCAACTATTACAAATCGTTGAGACTCATTTTAAATTTTCATTCTAATTTTGATTTAGAGTATGTCTAAAAATTTTACAAATTGAGAATCAATGATTTATGGTTCTGGCGATAAATTATTAAGGGAGTTTGCCGAGGCAAATGACCGCAATAATTTGAAAGGCAGGTTCATAAAGCGTTGGTTTTTAGGAAGT
>JANSWP010000047.1 GCA_024743405.1 Bacteroidota bacterium | reverse complement strand
TTGGATTGACGGATTTAAAAGTTTAATAATCCGATATGAGACAAATGCCAGTCACTGGCTTGGGCTACATTATTTGGCTTTTTCGGTTATCCTTTTGAGGAAAGCTGAAAAAGCTCCAAAAAAACTTTAGACAACTTCATCTAATTAATTCTTACTCCAAATTTAACTTTTTTAAAAACTTCTTTGGCTTCATTTTCTGAATATGTTTTGCCATTCGCATCATTTCTTGATGCTTCCAAGCACGCTCGTGGTTTGGGACATCAATATGATATTTCCAAGCCCGCCAAGTGGACATTAAAACGGCGCCGTATTCTGTGAAAAATTGGAGGTATTTTTTCTCTTGTTGTTTTAATTGTCGAATGCTTTGATAACCTTCAAGGAAGGCTTTAGCTCGTTTGAACTTAAGCTTTTCATTTTTGAAACATAAACCAATTATTGCCATCCCAACATCGAAAATGAAGTAGAAGTCAGAAGCATCTTCAACATCTAGAATAGCTTTAAAATGATCATTCTCAAAGAGAACATTGTCTAAGAATAAATCATTATGAACCAGACCTTTAGGTAGCTTTTTCGGCATATTTTTTTTGAAAAATTCAAGCCTGCTTTTTAACCATTGTTCATAGTATGGATCAATATTTTTTCCTATGACTGATTGATAAACAGGAGAATCAAAGACCATCCTGTTTTTCATGAATTCGGGTAGGGGCACTGCATTCAATTTTGCTAAACCAGCTCCTATTTCTAAATAGTGCTTTCGCTTTGCATTTGTCAAAGAATATCCTGAAAGATATTCCTTTATTATAATAGGTTTTCCTTGGAAATTGGAAACCAATTTCCCCGTTTTCGTCTGAATTGAAAGGGGTGTTTTGAATTGGTGTTTAGCAAGCCATCTCAGTCGTTTTACCCATTGTTTGACCTCCTTTTTAGTTTGCTCTTCGGCAATGGTAAGCATGAATATGCCTTTATCTGTTTGTAAAAGGTAATTTGAATTAGAGGCACCTCCTTTTTCAGGCTTAAAACTTTTGAGCTTTAAATTATATTCTTTTAAAATTTTTACGATTTCAGGTTTCTTTAATTGAGTATAAACTGCCATTTTCTGTTGAATGATATTTTTTTCGAGAAAAAGAATACTGGAATATAGTAAATTTTATCATCCATTTTTGATGAAGATTGAGTAAGTGAGATATAGGAAATTCGAGTACCCCATTGTAAATTGTAATTTAGCCTTATTTTTAGCTAAAAAGTACCCTACATTGAAGGTCTTCCCAGTTATTAACTCGACCCTATCTCCAGTGCACCTTGCCGATTTATTAAATAAACAATATGATTTTGATAATTCTATCAATTGCCAATTAATTCGATCAGGATTAAATGATAGCTATTTATTGAGTAATTCAACAGAAAAATATGTATTCTGAATATATAAGCATCATTGGCGAACAGAAAAGGAAGTATTAGAAGAAATTCGATTTCTGAATGATTTAAAGGAACAAGGTATTAAGGTCTCTTTTCCGATAGTGGATTCCAAAAATAATTTTATTCAACGAATCCAAGCGCCGGAAGGCGAGCGTATGGGTGTTTTATTTTCTTTTGCAAAAGGAGAAAAGCGGATTCAACTTTCTGAAAAATTACATTTTAAAGCTGGAGAATCAATGGCAAGAATCCATCAATTTTCTGAAAACAAATCTTTGAATAGGATAACTTATATTCCCAAAGTGTTACTTAATGATTCTTTAGAAAGTTTGAAAGGTTTTCTTTCTTCTAATACAGTAGAAATGGATTTTATGAAAGCAACTCAAGAGCGATTGTTAAATCTGTTTGCTAACATCAATGAAAAAGAACTACGAAAAGGTATCGTTCATCTAGACATTTGGCCTGACAATATGAACGTGACCGAAAATGGTGAAATCACGATTTTTGATTTTGATTTTTGTGGAAATGGTTGGCTTTGCCTCGACTTGGCTTATTACTTAATGCAATTACACTTTATAGAGAAGGATATAAATGAGCGGTCTTCTAAAATTCAGTCTTTCTTAAATGGTTATGAATCTATTTCAAAAATTCCAAATGAGGAAAAACAAATTTTTCAAATGTTAGGGGTGAGTTTATATTTCTTTTATTTAGGGGTTCAGTGTCGCCGTTTTGAGAATTGGTCAAATGTCTTTTTGAGTAAATACCAGTTCGAAACTGTTTTAGAAATGGGCTGTGGAACTGGAAAGAATACAGTTTGGTTAGTCAGCCAGGCTAATCAAGTCTTTAGCTTTGACTTTTCTGCAGGTATGTTAGTAATTGCCAAAGATAAAGTCCAATCTGAAAATGTCCAATGTCAAAAAGCAGATTTGACAAAGGAATGGGACGTACAAAATGAATTTGCCGATTTGGTTACTTTTAATTTAGTATTGGAACATGTTGAGGATTTAGGTTTTGTTTTTAGCCAAGCATTTCAAAAATTAAGGAAAGGGGGAATATTATTTATTTGTGAATTAGACATAAGCTTACATCCTTTTAAACAATATCAAGGAAGTTACAAACTTTGGATGTTTTGTACATCATACTTCCGAATTCGTAAGAGAGGCAATGGAAAATGGCTTTCGTTTAATAGAGCTAAAAGAATGGTTTGATCAAGATAATGCACTAAAAATACCAAGATTAATTTCTTTTGTTTTTGAAAAATAGTCAGAATGTGAATGCCATTTTTTTAAGATTATCGATTTTAATTGGTGGGCATTTTATTGTTAAAAAAACGAGAAAAAAAATGCCCTTTAAAAGGGATTCTTTTAAAGGGCTAAGAAGATGAAAAATCAGAAATATATAATTGAATGGGATATATTCGAAGACAATTATTATTCCAAATTGGAATTTATTTTAAATAAAATTTTCAAATTCACTTATTCGAAAATTTCGCCTCAAAAGTGATTTTGGATGTTTTCAAAATGGAGTTTAATATCTTATATAAATAGGTCAGGCGAGAGCAAAGGTAGAAGAATTTCCTAATTGAAAAAGTAATTAACTTTAAAAATTAGAAAAAATTAAATTTGTCAGAGAAATGTTGAAATGATGGTTATTTTGATAGGGTAATTACGTTTCCTTCGCTTTGGATTTCAACCATTAATATATCTTTTAAGGATTCCAAAACAGAATCAATATTATCATCCTTATTGACAATTAATCGGAAAGAAGTTTTTTCAGAGTTATCTTTAAATTGAACATTAAATCTTCTTTCAAGTGCGCTCAATCCTTCTTTCATGGTCATGTTTTGGATAACCAAACGACCCTGAATCCATCCTAAAGCTTCATCCGAATTATATTCAACTTGTTCAATCCTTTCACTTTTTTTATAAAAAACTGCAGCAGTATTGGCATTTACGGAAACGAGTTGGTCGGCTGTTTTGAAATTGACAGAACCCTCTGTAACTGTTAAACTTATTTGATTGGTTTCGGAATAAGACTTTAAGTTAAAAGCAGTTCCAGTAACTTCTGTGGTCACCTTGCCAGTTTGAATTACAAATGGCAATTTTCGATTTTTAGTCACTTCAAAATAAGCTTCTCCTTCTAAACTCAATAGGCGATTTTTTTGATTAAATTTTTCAAAAACAGCTAATTTAGAATCAGCATTTAAATGCACTTTTGTCCCGTCTTCTAAAGTTATGACTTGAGTTTCTCCTTTTGGTATAACAAATTCTTGAGCGACTTCAAAATTGGTATTGACGAATTGACCATTAAATAACCAGCCTAACCCAATAGCAAAAATCAACATAGCTGCAACCTTCCAAAGATGTCGCATTGGGCTTAGTTTAACAATTTTTGCTTCTGTGTTTTCTTCAGAAATTTTGCTAAGGAAGCTATTCCATTCTGTTTCCGTATCAGGATTTAGTTGAATCGGAATATGTTTCAGTTCTTTGGTGATTTGCGAAATTTGGTCGAAATGGGTTTGGTTATCAGTATCTTCTGATAGCCAAGAGTTTAAAGAATTCTGCTCTTCGGTGGAAGCTTGACCGCGTAAATACAGGTCGATTATACTATTTATTTTTTCTTCTTTCATTGAATCTTAAAAGATGATTAGTTGATTGTGTCCTTGTTCAAAACTTCTACTTTGCACTTATGAATGTCTTATAAAATAATGGCAAAGCATTGCGTACAAAGGGTCATACCGAAATGACACTATTTACCCCTAAGTCAATTAGCACTTTTGTGATCATTATTGCTAAAATTGTGGTAGATATGCCGCCTAATTGATTCTGTTTCGTATAAGTATTGACCCGTTTCCTGATTCGTTTTAAAGCGATACCTATTTGATTTTCCACTGTTTTGGTAGAAACCTCTAGCTGTGCTGCTATTTCTTTATAAGAGAGTCCCTCTTCTCTACTCAAAATAAAAATGGCTCTACATTTAGGAGGTAATTTTTGAATTTCATCATATATAGTCGCTCTCAATTCCTCCGCTTCCATTACTTCACTCGAATCGGGAATCTTTGCCGCTATTCGGGATGCTGGGGAGAATTCACCTGTTCCGGCATTATCCAAAGAAACGGTCTGCAACCGTTTCTTTTCAATAAAGTTGAGGCATTTATTTTTGGTAGCAGTAAAGAGATAAGATTTAAGATTACCTTCTAGCTTGAGGTTTTCGCGGTTATTCCAAACAGCGATAAAAACATCTTGCACGATACCTTTGGAGTCTTCTACTGTTTTTAAATAATTGTAAGCAAAAGAGACTAACATTGGTTGATAATCTTTAAAAAGCTTCTCCAATAGAGCTATTTGTTCTCGTTTATTCAAAGGCTATGATTTAGGTGGTTTATACTTGTTTGGTTTTATTGATTTAGATAAAACAATGATTGAATGGAAACCACTCCTTAATTTTCGGCTAAACTAATAACCAAAAGATATTTTGCCAAAGTTTTAGTTTTTTTAGTCAAATGTTAATACACTGTATATTAAGTAGGTCGCTTTTTTTGAAGAAGGTAGTTTTTTGAGAGAACGAGGTAAAAAAATCAGGAATAGCCTTAACTTTTGCTTATTTTTTCAACGATGTAACCTCAAAAAAGAAGCCTTCAAAAGAGTAAGATATTTAGTTTTTACAGTGTATTAAGGATCGAAATCAAATATTAAACATGTTCTAAGCTTGAATAAGGCACGTATCTATTCTCCAGCCATTTTCGTCCTAGCTTTTTCCCACTTCCAAGCTGTTTTCATAATACTCTCCATATCATGCTTTGGAGCCCATCCCAACAATTTTGAAGCTTTTTCGACATTGGCATAAATTGCTATAACATCGCCAGCTCGTCGTGATCCAATTTCATAATTCAATTTTTCATTGGATACTTTTTCAAATGCTTGGACTGCTTCCAAAACAGTTGCGCCATCGCCCAAACCGACATTGAATACCTCACAATTTGCTTGGTTTTTATCAGACATCAAATATTGAAGGCATTTTGTATGCGCATTTGCCAAATCCATTACATGAATATAATCTCGAATACAACTTCCATCTCGTGTATCATAGTCATCTCCAAAAACAGTCATAGATGCTCTCTTCCCAATAGCCGTTTCTGTAATAACAGGAACTAAATTATTGGCTTGGTTACTTGGTGCTTCGCCAAGTAGCGCACTGTCATGGGCTCCTGCTGGATTAAAATATCTTAGAAGGATAGCTTTGTTCTGTTTATTGATATGTGTGAAATCCTGGATAATCTTTTCCCCCATTTGTTTGGTGCGTGCGTACGGGCTTTCAGCTTCTTGCCAGGGGGTGTTTTCGGTTACAGGTAATTCCTTGGCATTTCCATATACAGAACAAGAGGAAGAGAAAATAATGTTCGAAACCTGATAATCCTTGGCACATTTAAGGATATTCAATAAACTATTTAGATTATTGTCAAAATATCTAAGAGGCTGATAAACAGAATCTCCGACACTTTTCAATGCTGCAAAATGGATAATGCCGATCAAGTCAGAATTTTCTTCAAAAATACGTTTTGTGTTTGCCAAATCACATAAGTCGAAACGGTAGTTTTTGATTTTCTTCCCGGTTATTTTTTCGACAGCTACTAGTGAATCTTCTGTTGCATTGGAAAGATTATCAACTGAAATAACATCGAAGCCATTTTCAATTAAGTCAATAATAGTATGACTTCCAATATATCCACAACCGCCGGTGACTAAAACTTTCATTCGTTGGATCCTGTGTTTTTAATTCTACCTAAGTAGCTACTGCTTAAATAAAATAGTAAGCTAAGAAGGGAGAACTAAGAACTATGTTTACTTTTGCGGCCAAAATTAATGCATTAATCTTCAAAAAAAATAAAAAACAATAATGATTGACATCGCAAGAGAAGTTATTAAAATAGCTCAGAAAGCTGGAGAGGCAATTTTGGAAATATACGAAGAATCAGAGGGAGTGGTTATTGAGCGAAAAGCAGATGACTCTCCACTTACCATAGCTGATAAAGCGGCCAATAAAATCATCTGTGATGGATTAGAGAAATTATCTGTTTCTTATCCTATTATTTCAGAAGAAAATAAGGAAATTCCTTACGATATTAGAAAGGATTTTGAATATAATTGGTTGGTTGATCCACTGGATGGAACAAAAGAATTCATCAAAAGAAATGGAGAATTTACAGTCAATATCGCTTTAATCAAAAATGGACGCCCTGTGATAGGAGTGGTTTATGCTCCTGTTTTGAACGAAATGTATTGGGCAGTAAAGGGCGAAGGTGCTTTTTTGATTAAAGAGGGTAAAGAGACTAAACTTTCTGCCTCAGAATTTAGAATGTCTGACTCGAATTTAAGAGTCGTCTGTTCTCGATCTCATCTAAATCAAGGGACACAAGATTTTGTAGATGCATTAACAAAACCTGAATTAGTCTCTAAAGGTAGCTCCCTGAAATTTCTAATTTTGGCTAAAGGAGAGGCTGAATTATATCCTAGACTTGCACCAACTATGGAGTGGGATAGTGGGGCTGCAGATATCGTTTTAGAGGAGGCTGGTGGAAAAGTGATAGATGAGGAAACAAAAGAATCTCTTAGATACAATAAAGAAAATTTATTGAATCCGTTTTTCATCGCCTATGGTAAGGTTTGATATACTTAATGTTCAAGTTTAGATAGATGAACAATTTGAAGGCATGAATCAATTTTCAGTGGTCATTATTACTTTGAACGAAGCGGAAAATATCATCGCTTGTTTGGATGCTTTAAAGAAGGTATCTGACGATATTTTAGTAATTGATGCTAAAAGTGAAGATGAAACGGTGACTATTTGTAAAGAAAGAGGTGTTCGAGTTTTTGAAAAAGACTGGGTTAATTATTCTGAAAATAAGAATTTTGGCAACAGTTTGTCCAAGAATGATTGGATTATTTCAATTGATGCAGATGAGGTATTGTCTGCCGAATTAATTGAGACTATTCAAAATCTAAAGCCAAAAAATGGGAAGGTTTATGCTTTAGATAGAATCTCCAGTTATTGTGGAAAATGGATTCAATACGGTGCTTGGTATCCTGATTGGAAAGTGCGCATATTTAATAGAAAAGATGTTCAATGGAAAGGTTATTTTGTTCATGAAACATTAGATATTCCTTCCGATTTTGAAATTATCAGACTAAAAGGTAAGCTCTGGCATTTTTCTTATAAAAGTGAAGAAGATTTTGAAAAACGATTATCAACTTATTCTAAGTTAGCTAGTGAAGAGCTCTTTAGAAAGGGGAAAAAAGCTAATTTCTTAAAGTTATGGTTTTCGCCAATTATCAGGTTTATGAGAGACTATTTCTTAAAGAAAGGCTTTTTAGATGGTAAAGAGGGCTTTGTAATAGCGCGTGGAAACGCCTCCGTAGTTTATCGTAAATATCAGTTGGTTAGAGAGCGAAACCGCGCAATTGAATCTTAAAAATCTTAATTTTACTAAAAGTCAAAAATAGGTAGCTTAAAGAAAGCAATCTTAAAAAAAAATTAAACGTTAATTAACAACAAATTATAGACCCTATTTTAAAAATTATAAATCAAACAACTCACCAATGAAAAAATTATTTGCGATTGTAATCTCAAGTATGATAGTGTTTAGCTCATGCCATATGTTTCAGCCAGCCTCTTCAGGTTCTAACGAAACTTACGATGGTAATTTGGGTGAAATGAATGGAAAGAAGAAAAAAAATAAAAAAAATGAATCCGCAGAAGAGGAGATAGATCTTTTTGGGACTGTTGATTTTGTGAAAACAACTAAGTATCAGTCTATTTTAGCTAAATCACTAAAACAAAGTAAGCCTGTTTTTATTGATTTTACAGCTACTTGGTGTGCACCTTGTAAGTTGATGGACAAACGAGTGTTCACCGATAAAAATATGGTCTCTTATCTTAATGAAAATTTCATCAATTATAAAGTAGATGCAGATGAAGATTTTGCTAAAGAATTGACACTCAGATATAGTGTTACCGCTATTCCAACCCTTTTGTTTGTCAATAGCAATGGAGACATTTTAGTAAGAAAGGAAGGTGCTGCTTTTCAAACGGAGTTAAGAGGTCTTGGAGATGAAGCAATCGCTGCTTATACAGCTGGTATTGATAATTAGAGTTATCAATTTTTAAGATAAAAAAAGCCTTTCGAACATCTCGAAAGGCTTTTTAACTTTTATAGTTCTAAGCCTCTAACGTTAATCTTCTTCGTCCTCGTCTTCGTCATCTTCATCATTGTCAATAACTACAGAATCTCCTTCTTTTAATTTTCTGGAAACAGCAGAATAAGGTCCGGTAACGACAGTTTCACCTTCTTGTAGTCCCGAAAGAATTTGAATATACTCATCATCTTGAATACCCGTTTTGACGGTCACTAAATCAACTGTATCATTGCGAATAACAAAAACGATTTCTACTAAATCATCATCTCTACTTGTACTTTTTTGATTGACCTTTTTAGCCTTTGCTTTTCCTTTTGACTTTTTTTCTAATTCAGACTTTTCACGAGCAGATACCGTTTGAATAGGAACACTTAAAACATCTTCTACCTGATTAGTGAATATTTCCACAGAGGCTGACATTCCGGGTCTGAAAGGATAATGCTTTTGAGGCGTTATCAAATCAGCATAGGAGGATGGATCAATCATGATTTTAACAACGAAATTAGTTACCTGATCAGTTGTCAAAGAAATCATACCACCTCCCGAAGCCATGTTATTAGCTGAATTGGCGATTTGTGTTACCTTTCCTTTAAATTTTCTATCTACATAGGCATCAATTTCAACCTCCACGTAGTCTCCAAAGGTCACTCTTGGAATGTCATTTTCACTTACTTCTACTTGAACTTCCATTTCATTCAAATTGGCAATGCGCAAAATCTCTGTTCCACTCATCATTTGGTTTCCAACGACTCTTTCTCCTTGTTCCATATTTAATAAAGAAACAATACCACTCATAGGGGCATAAATAGTCGTACGACGAAGGGAGGTTCTTAATTCTTTGAGTGTTGCTTCGGCACTTTTTACTGTATATTCGGCAGCTTTTGCACTCTGTTTTGCTGAATTAATATTTGCCTCGGCGGCTCTAAGATTAGCTTCTAATGATGTAACATTAACTTGAGAAGACTCAAAATCAACATCTGAAATGACACCATCTTTATACAATTTTTCATTTCTCTTGTGTACGTCACGAGCATTAGCCAATTGCGCTTCTATTTGCTCTTTTTGAGCAGTAAATTGAGAAATTTGAGATTTGGAATTTGCCATTTGGGCTAAAGAAGTATTGACACCAGCTTCTCCTCTTTCGACTTGTGACTGATAGGCATCCGGATCAACACGGGCTAATAACTGACCTGATATCACCGAGTCTCCCTCTTCAACATGTAATTCGACAATCTCTCCCGAAACGTCAGAGCTAATTTTAACTTCCGTAACAGGAAATACTTTACCACTCGCTGAGACAGTTTCTTTGATCGTTCTCCGAGAAATTTCTTCCGCTTGGACTTTTTCTCCTTTTACACGTTGCTTTGATTTGTAAATTGCTCCAGCACCTAAGAGAATGATGATGCCAACTAAAGCATAAATAAGCGTATTATTATTTTTCTTCTTTGCCATTTTTGATGGTAATTTGTGAATAATATTGAGTGAAAGAAAGAACTTGTTAAATCGATTGAAGTAAGTGATGATTTCTTAAGTTACCTCTCAAAAAGCTGTTTAATCCAAAGTCATTGGTCTTCCTTGATAAAAATCCAGTACTTTCAACCTGAAAATATATTCGTATTTTGCTACAATAGCGTCTGTTTGAGCTATGTCAAGATTATTTCTTGCTGTTGTCAAATCAAAGGTATTGATAGCTCCTAAATCAAATCTTTTTTGAGCATTATCGAAAGCAGCTTGAGCGGCATCCATAGTTTTTTGAGTGGCAGCTTGAGATAGTTTGGCAGCTCGTGCTTGTGCTATTGCATTTTGAACATCCGTTTTGAGTGAATTTAAAGTTTGTTCGCTTTGTACTTGGGCATTTTTGATCCCAACTTCAGCCCGTTGCATCGCAATTTTGTTAAAACCTCGACTGTAAATTGGAACGCTTAATTGCAGTCCTACATTTTGACCAAAGTTTTCACTAAGTTGATCACCATATGGGTTATCTCCTAAAATAAAGTTGGTGCCGGGAAAGCCTATCTCTCCGGTTTGTCCCATAAATTCTACTTCAACTAAATTGGTGACATCTTCTGTTCTGACCACCTTTTTGCCCACACTAGACCATCGAGTATCCAATCCTCCAAAAATAATTAGCGTTGGTAACATGCCTGCTTTTGCTAAATCGACGTTCACATCTGAGCTTTCCAATCTTAATTTATCAGCTTCGACTTGAGGCTGGGTTCCTAAAGCTGAAGCATAAACCTCCCGAAAAGAAATATTATCAGGATTGACTTGGGAAGATATTTTTGCCAAATCGGGCAACTCTATTTTAATATTCGTATTAGGGTCTAAATCTAAAAATTGTTTTAGGATCAGATAGTTAGTTTCGATAGCATTCTGAGATTGAATAATTGCTTGTTCGTCTCTTGCCATTTGGGCTAAAACATTTAAACGATCATTTTTGGGTAAAGTACCTGCATTGATTAATTTATCTGTTCTGTCCAATTGTTCCGTTGATAAATCTAATCGCTTTTTTGAATTTTTTAATTGCTCTTCAGCATTCAATATCGATAAGTAAGTATTAGCAATATTTAACGCTAAAATATTATAACTCGCCTCCGAATCTAATAAAGCAGCTTTAGTATTTATCTTACTTTGCTTAATGGTATTTTTGGTGGTTCCCCCATCATAGATGGTTGCACTAGCATTGATACCCAAATTATTAAATCCTATAGTTTGATTGTCAAAGGAGTTGGTTGTTGGATCAATAGTACGTCCAAATTGAAGACCGCCAGTTGCAGTGCCATTAAAACCCGGCAATCGAAGATTTTTAGCTCTTTGTTCAAGTAATTTTGCATCTTGAATCGCGTAATCAGCCAGTTTTAGATTTAGGCTATTCTCACGGGCATAATTAACACATTTTTGCAAAGACCAAGATTCTTGACCATAGGAAAAAGAGAGAATTAAGCAGCTCAAGAAGGTTAAGATAACTTGTTTTCCAAACATAATACAGTTGGGTTTTTCTATAATCATATCAGTGAATTAAATTGGTGGCACAATAGTACTCAAGCAAATCTGCAAGGAAGAAGTTTTTATATAAAAAGTTGCTTTGTTCGGATTAAGGAGAGAAATGTATCCACAGTCCTCTTTATTAAAATCTTGGTGTTATATAGCCACACCAAGGTCAATCTGTGTTTTGATAATTAAAAAATCAAAATAAAAAATTAATATTTATACAAAATAGAGCATGGCTATTTTTTTATCTGTGCTGCTTTTCAATTTATTCCGGTACCATTTCTAATGAAGATGTCTTTCGTTATCATACTGGAATTTTCGGATCGTATTCATTCAATTCAAATTTTTCCTTAAGAAGTGAAGTTATTTATTAGCCATTACTAAATCGCCTCTTTCAATTATCTTTAGAATTTTATTTTAAAAATTCAGACCTAAATTAGTGATCTTATTGGAGTTCTTGATTTAGACTGATTCTGGATTTCTGAAACAATTAACGAAAAACGACTAACCATGCGAACATTTATCTTTTTGATTTTTAGTGTCTTGGTGATTGCTTGCAACCAACCAAAAGTAGAAACTGCCAAAGCTCAAACTGGCGACCCAGATATTGAGGCAAAACTTACTGAAATGGGCATTACACTCCCAAATGCAGGCGCACCTGTAGCCAATTATGTAAATGCTGTCCGAACAGGAAACTTAGTTTTTATGGCGGGCAAAGGACCCAAAAAAGAAGATGGAACTTATATTACAGGTCAAGTTGGAAAGGATTTGACGGTCGAAGAAGGATATGCAGCAGCACGCCTTACGGGTATTCAGCAATTAGCTGCTTTAAAAGCTGAAATTGGTGATTTGAATAAAGTGAAAAGAATCGTAAAAGTCACTGGAATGGTTAACGCTATCCCTGGATTTGGTGATCAACCAGAGGTAGTCAATGGTTTTTCCGATTTTATGGTTGAGGTCTTTGGCGAGAAAGGAAAACATGCAAGAGCAGCTGTTGGGATGGGGTCTTTACCACGAAACATCGCTGTTGAAATTGAGATGATTGTGGAGGTAGAGGATTAGTCGCCGAAATGCAGAAACAAGGGATAAGTAAGTAAGTGCTTGGACAGAAATAAGTTACACTTAAATACTGCAACACCGCGCCAAAGGCGCCCGTTGCAGTAGAGGAAGCTTGGAGGGGAGTCCAATTAAAAAAGCTGAAAATCAGCTTTTTTAATTGGACTCCCCTCCAAAATCACCATTTACTGGAGCGAGTCGCTTTGGGGCAATGCTCCAGTAATCTATAACTTGATTTTGTCCAAGCACTTACTTATCTCTTGTTTCATATTCGATCCTTTTTACTCTCTTTTTTTACAATCAATCATCCAAAAAGGATATTCAGTTGTTCCATCTTCACTCACCCATGCCCCTTTCCATTTAAATTCATAAAAATTGATATCGTAAAAGGTTAGAGTTGACGACCCATTCATGCCATTGGGTGCTTTTTGAGGTTTGGTTAAGATTATTTCATTGTCTTTTTTATTGCCATGCCAAACATTCGGTGTATAGGGTACGCTAGGATAACTAAAATAAGAAACGACCCATTGGGCACTATCTGCATGATATTGTCGAATACTGCCGGCAAACAAATCGTTACCTCTCCAAACTTCATCCTGAACGGCAGTTCCATTCATGATATATTTAAATTGCCAAAGCATGTCAACGGTATCTTGCCAAGAACCGTCAGGGTTTCGACTAACACTTTTGCATTCACTTTGACCAATCATCGGTCTAAAGTCAGCGACTTGCTCAGGTGCATTTGGATTTAAATCACCATAAGGTTTGGCGGGGTTTGGCTCATACTGAATCCAAGAGACATCAATTTGAGAAAATGAGAAAATAGGAAGGAGGCATAGCCCAAAAATGAAAACAGTATTTTTCAAAATCATATTCTTTTTTAGTACAAAAGAACACCAATTTTGAAAAACACTGTTTGAAATTGTTGTGATTAGTTCGTTTTGTGATTGAAATTACTGGTTTTGAGCCTTTAACCACTCCAAAATTTCTGTATTCTTTTTCTTCAATATGTCCACAGGTAAATCAACTTTTTGCATGGTCTTCATGTCAACAGCAATTGGCGTTTGATCGTTAGTTGTATTTTCTTTCAAAATGATAAAACGGTTATTTCGGTATCGTTTATTCATCTCGGTATCCAAGTTTTTTGGCTCCTTAAATAAAGATTCAATAGATAACTTCTCTGAATCAAAATCAAATTGAGGCAGAATAATCTGATAGGCATTTTCACCAGATTTCAATAGGAACATTGAATTATATAATTCACCTTCGGAAATTTCAAATTCAGCAAAAGGTTCTAATGATTTAGGTGTATTTCCAGTCAAATCAAAAACAAAGGTTCCCATATCTTGGGCATATCCAATCAAATAATTTTCCCATACTTCTATGTGATCGATCCTGCCAGATTGTGCATCTTCTACAAATCTTTCATTGAGAAATTGAGGTGTCAAACTTTCAGATAATATTTGGGTTTTGGCATTGTAACAATAGACCGAATTAAACCCTACAATGGCCACAATCTGATTCAAATTATTATAGGTGATATCCGCAATTTTATAAGCAAAATCAGGGCTTACATTAATGGGTAAAATCTTCTTTTCGATTAGTTCGCAGGTGCTTCCATCATAAATTTCTAATATTCGGTGACTATCCCCTAATTCGGCATCTTTTGTTTCTTCGTTTGCCGCCACACATACTAATAGATTCGCTTCTTTCGCCCAAAAAACATTGCCATCGAGTACTGTTCCAGCCACCTCACATTTTGGAACTTCTAAAGTAGTATTGGTAATTGGTGCTGTATCTGTTTGATTATCAGCTGGTTCAGAAATCGTGTTTGAATTTTGGGAATCTGGTACATTAGGGTTATGATTAGAGGTTCCATCGCCATCGCACGAAAGAAAAAGAGAAAAGATAGAAAGGAAAAAAAATGATTGAATGGCTTTCATGATCAAAAAACTTAAAAAACCTTCCCCAAAATTATTAGTTTTTGGAAAGGTTATGTTTGTAATATATCCTAAAGATAGGAATTTTTAATGTTGAAGATAATTCTGTTTTGGAAAGCTGAATACTTTATTTAACGGGACACTCAAAATTGTCTGTTGAATCAAAGTCCCTTTAAAATATCCTGTTGCTGTTTCCCAAAATTCATCGCTTGCACTAATGTCATAGACATCACTTCTTCGAGATTTCCATAAATTTTTTGATAGTCATTTTGACTTCGTCGAATGACCTCAAATGCTTCCTCTTTGCCGTAAATATGCGGGATCTCACATTTGGGTTCTTCTTTACCAGGTAGCTGTTTGTACGTCAGGAAATAATGTTGCAAGCGATTTAAAATGGATGGGGGTAAATCTGAAATATCTTCCCAGTTACTATAGACCTCATCGTTTTTTAAAACTGCAATAATTTTATCATCTGCCTCACCTCCATCGATCATTCGAAACCCTCCAATTGGAACAGCACTTACGATGATATTTCCATGGGTGATTTCGCGCTCGGTCAATACACAAATGTCTAAAGGATCATCATCGCCAATGATGTTGTCTCGACCTGTTTTTTCCATACAGAATTCTGCGACTTCCTCTCGGCAAATCGTTTGTGGTACAAAACCATATAATGCGGGAACAATATTCGAAAACTTTTGAGGTCTATCGATCATTAAATACCCTGATTTCTTATCTACTTCATATTTTACGGTATCCGAAGGGATAACTTCAATAAAAGCTCTTACGACTTCAGGGGCATTTTGACCAATATCAACGCCGTGCCATGGATGCGATTTGTAGCGCAATCCTATCATTTTCCATATTTTATCAAATGCTTCTTGACCCATATTCAGTTTTAAATTGTTGATTTAGAGCGTTTTGAGTTATCTCATTTTGGGGATATTCAAATACCTCATTTTTAAAAGGGCGCAAAGTTACGATATTATAATATGTAATGCTTGACAAAACATTTTTTAACAAGTTTTCTAAATAACTCTTAAATTGCCTTCCAATTGTGGAAATAACTGATCTTCAGTGATTCAGAATCATTATTTATAAATCAAAAATCAAGAATAGAAATGGGAATAATAAATGATTTCAAACGCTTATTTTTTGCTCAAAAATCAGTCGCAAAATCTGCTGGAAATAAAGTGGTTAAAGCGGGAAAAGAGGTAGGAGAAGATATCAAAGAAAAGGCAGAAGATATAGTCGATGGTGCAAAAGATCAATTAAGTGATGCTGGCGATATCGCCAAACAAAAAGCGGAAGAAGCTTACGAAATTGCCAAAGAGAAAGCTGATGAATACGGTAAAATTGCTAAAGAAAAAGCGAGTGAAGCTTATGAAAAAGCCTCAGATTTTGCGGAGGATGTGAGTGAAAAAGTCTTTGGTAGCAAGGAAACTAAAAGTGCAGATGATATTATGGATGAAATAATGAATAAAACTGAAACAGAGGATGAACCATCAAATTTGAAAGAAGAATATATTCCGAAAAACCCAATTACTGGTAAAAAAGCAGATGTAGGAACCCAGCCTCTTGCTGGAACAATAGGAGAGGAGATGATGAAATCTGGGGAGAATATTATGAATACCCTCAAAAAAACAGCTAAGGACGTCGGAGAGGCAATTGACAAAAATCCTGTTGTCAATGCAGCTAAAGATGTTGCAGAAAATGTAGGGGATAAGGTCTTAGATGCAGGAGAACAATTCATGGAGAAATTTGGCGAAACGGCTGAAAAGGTAGGAGGTGTTGTCTTGGATAAAGGTGGCGATGCGCTTGAAAAAGCTGGTGGGATTGCGGAAGATTTAGGCTCAAAAATTTTGAAAGCTAAAGATGATTTGATGGCAAAGGCTCAAGAGGAGGCAGCTAAGTCTGGAGATACGATGGAAAATATTATGGATAAAGCCAAAGCGATGGCTGACAAAATTGAGGATAAGGTTTCAGGCAAAACAGATTTTGACAAAGAATTCTCAAAAGAACGTCCTGATTTATCCAGTGAAATGGATAAGCATGATAGTTTTTGGGATAAGGCGGAGAAATTTGCAGAAGGAGATTACCATGGAACGGGTAAGAAGGGGGAGCCTGAAAAGAAAGAGGGTGAAATTACCATTCAAAAAGACCCTGATTATAAGCCAAAGCAAATAGAGGGAACATTGAAAGGTTTTGAAGATGGCGACGGCGACGGCGACGAATTGATTGATGATGCGATTGTGGAAGATTAGGATTTATTTTTATTTATAAAAAAATCTCAGAAGGGGAATGCTGAAGTAGGTATTCCCCTTCTTTATTTCTTCCTAAAAATCCCTACATTTAGCCATTACAAATTCAAAACCAATGTCAAATAAAAACGAAAATCAACTCAAACGTACCCTGGGACCATTAATGCTTTGGGGACTCGGTGTCGGATACGTAATTTCTGGAATGTATTTTGGTTGGAATCTTGGTCTTGAAAAGGGTGGAACCCTCGGATTGGCCATTGCCACCTTTTTTATTATTATTTTGTACCTCACTTTTACGTTTAGTTATACAGAATTAGCTTGTGCAATTCCGAAAGCAGGTGGTGCTTTTGATTATTCTATTCGAGCATTGGGAAAAGATTGGGGTTTCTTAGGAGGCATGGCACAAAATATTGAATTCATCTTTGCTCCTCCTGCTATTGCCTTTGCGATAGGAGCTTATGTGCAAACATTCTTGCCCGATATCCCTATTATTGTCATTGCAATTTCAGCGTATGTTTTATTTACCAGTTTAAATATTTATGGAGTGGAAGCAGCGGCTTCGTTTGAGTTATTTATTACGGTCATTGCAGTTATTGGTTTGTTGATTTTTGCGGGCACTACCATCCCTCATTTTGAATATTCAAATCTCGAAAAAAATGCATTACCCAATGGTTGGACAGGCGTTTTTGCAGCATTACCTTTTGCAATTTGGTTTTTTCTTGCTATTGAAGGCGTCGCCAATGTTGCCGAAGAGACCATCAACCCGCAAAGAAATGTAATGATTGGGTTTGGATCTGCGATTTTGACTTTGGTTATTTTGTGTTTGTTGACCTTTACTTCTGCGGTTGGAACAGACGGTTGGGAAACCATCGTTTTTCCATCAGGAAGTGTATATCCTTCTGACGCACCTTTGCCATTGGCGATGGCAAAAACGGTTGGAGAAGGACATGTTTTATATAAAATTGTAGGCGTTATAGGGTTGTTCGGTTTGGTCGCTTCCTTTCACGGAATTATTCTTGCTGCAGGGCGTTCGACTTTTGAATTTGGAAGAGTTGGTTTTGCGCCAAAGGGATTAGGCAAGGTTCATTCGAAATTTAAGACGCCTGCCAATGCTTTGATTGTCAATATGTTGATTGGCATTGTTGCGCTGTTTACGGGTAAAACTGGAGAAGTCATAACAATAGCTTGTTTTGGGGCATTGACTTTATATATTATCTCCATGATTTCGCTTTTAGTTTTACGAAAGAAAGAACCAGATTTGGAAAGACCGTTTAAAGTCCCACTTTATCCGTTATCCCCATATTTAGCTTTGATTATTGCGAGCGTCGCTTTTTTGGCAATTACGGTTTATAATCCAACGTTAGCATTAATTTATTTTGCCATTTTATTGGTTGCTTATATGTGGTTTCGAATGAGTTATCAGGAAGAGAATTAGAATAATATCATGTCAAAAATAGAAACTTATCGAGGATTGGTCATGGCTCAAGAGACAGATTCAAATGAGCACATGAATGTCCAATTTTATACAACAAAATATGATATGGCATCAGGTCAATTAATGGCCGCTTTGGGACAAGATTTTCAAACTATGAAAGCCCAAAATAAAGGGTTTGCTTACGTTCAGATGAATATTCGATATATGAAAGAAGTCTTGGAAGATGACCCTATTCATATTGAAACGAAAGTTTTAGGAGTTGGAAATAAAGTGGTCACGATCCAACATGAAATGATTCATTCTATAACGAAAAAAGTACATTCTGATGCCATCGCTAAATGGGTTGTTTTTGATACGAAAATTCGAAAAGCAATACAATTGGAAGAGGAAGTAAAGAAGCAATTAGAATCAATGATTGATTTACCAACTCCCTAGCCAATCAGATAATTTCAAATTATCTGATTGGCTTAGCCTATAAAATGGCGAATTATTTTTGTCGAAGCACTTAAAAACAATCAAATGAAAGGTTTATTTACCATATCTCAGCTCACTGAAAAAGTAAAAGCTGAAACAATCGAAACAGTTGTTGTCGCATTCACGGATCATTATGGACGCCTAATGGGCAAGCGTTTCGATGCTGAATTTTTTTTGGAAACGGTAGATGATGGCACCCACGGTTGCGACTATTTGCTGACGACAGATATGGATATGGAACCTATACCGGGATTTCAGTTTGCTAATTGGGAATTAGGTTATGGTGATTTTCATTTAGTCCCAGATTTAGCGACTTTAAGAGAAGCAACTTGGTTAGAAAAAACCGCTTTGGTATTGTGTGATTTGGTGAATGATAAAACGCATGATTTTATTTCAGTAGGGCCACGTTCGATATTGCAAAAGCAAATTAAAAAATTAAAAGACTTTGATTATCAATGTTTTGCAGCCTCTGAATTGGAATATTATATGTTTGAAAATACCTACCGGGAAGCTGCTGAAAAGAACTATCACGACCTAAAACCAATGGGTTGGTATTTGGAAGATTATCACATTATGCAGGGTTCTAGGGTAGAGTACTTTACGGCTGCTGCCCGAAAACATTTGAAAAATTCAGGCATTCCAGTTGAAAATTCAAAAGGAGAATGGGGACTTGGACAGCATGAATTAAATATTAAATATTCGGAAGCCTTAGACATGGCGGATCGGCATGTTTTATATAAACAATGTCTAAAAGAATTGGCCGATAAAATGGGGATTTCGGTGACTTTTATGTCAAAAATCGATAAAGAAAAGGCAGGTTCAAGTTGTCATATTCATATGAGTTTAGCTCAAAATGGAAATAATATTTTTGCGGGAGATGAAAAGCTAGGCCCTGTCAAATGTTCCAATATATTTCGTTGGTTTTTGGGTGGTTGGATTGCTCACGTTCAGGAGTTGATGCCATTTTATGCGCCAACGGTCAATTCTTACAAAAGATATGCTGATGGTTCCTGGGCACCAACACGTTTAGCATGGAGTTATGATAATCGGACAGCTGGATTTAGGGTAGTTGGCAAAGGCCGAAGTTTGAGAATTGAATGTCGGATACCGGGAGCGGATTGTAATCCCTATTTGGCATATGCAGCAGCCATCGCCTCTGGTTTGGATGGTATAGAAAATCAAATCGAACCACCAGAAATTTTTGTAGGAGATATTTATGAAGCTAAACATTTGCCTAGAGTAGCTTATACTTTAGGGGAAGCTACAGCCAATTTTGAAAAAAGTGAATTTGCAAAAAAAGCTTTCGGAGCGGAAGTGGTGAATCATTATGTGCATCATTTCAAAAAAGAGATGGAAGCCTATAATGAGGCAGTTACGGATTGGGAGCGGAAGCGATATTTTGAAAGAATTTAAAATATTTAAAAATGAGATTACAAAACAAAGTAGCCATAATCACTGGCGCTGGAAACGGAATAGGGCGAGAAACGTCCTTGCTTTTTGCAAAAGAAGGTGCGAAGGTTGTTTGTGTTGATATTAAAGATCACGATGGAAAAGCAATTGTAGAGGAAATTCAACATGAAGGGGGTGACGCTATTTTTGTCAATGCGGATGTTTCTAAAGAAAGTCAATGTAAAAATATGGTCGATCAGGCTGAAAAAGCATTTGGTGGCGTTCATATTTTATTCAATAATGCCGGAATCATGCATGGGGCAGACGGTGATGCCGTTTCAACAGATGAATCCATTTGGGATTTGACCATGAATATTAATGTCAAAGGTGTGTTTTTTGGATGTAAATATGGGATTCCTGCAATCCGACGTTCGGGCGGAGGTTCTATTATAAATACGGCTTCTTTTGTGGCACATCTTGGAGCGGCGACCCCTCAATTAGCCTACACTGCCAGTAAGGGGGCTGTTTTGTCAATGTCTCGCGAATTGGCGGTCATTCATGCGCGCGAAAACATTCGAGTGAATGCGCTTTGCCCAGGCCCGTTGCGCACTGAGTTGTTAATGAAATTTTTGAACACAGAAGCCAAAAAACAGCGTCGATTAGTACATGTGCCAATGGGAAGATTTGGAGAAGCCAAAGAAATGGCTCAGGCGGCATTGTATCTAGCTTCTGATGAATCTTCTTACGTGACTGGAACTGAGTTTTTGGTTGATGGAGGTATTACCGCAGCATATGTGACACCAGAATAATAGTTCAAAAGTCTAATAAATTGAACCTTGAATTAATTAATAATGAACACTTTCCAAACGATCTCTCCAATTGATAATTCTATTTATCTCCAACGGTCATTGGCTTCTTCAAAAATGATTGATCATGCACTTGAGCATGCAAAAAAAATGCAGAATGAATGGAAGGAAACAACCATTGCAACGCGAGCTAGCGTTTGTCATAAAGTCATTGAATATTTTGTTCAAAATGCAGAAGCAATTGGTACGGAAATAACCCATCAGATGGGTCGCCCTATTCGCTATTCTAAATTTGAAATATTAGGTGGTTTTAAGGAGCGAGCTGAATATATGATTGAAATTGCAGCCTCTGTTTTAGCTGATGTAGAAACTTCTGAAAAAAGTGGTTTTAAAAGATTTATTCAGCGTGATCCTATTGGGACAGTTTTGGTTTTGGCACCTTGGAACTATCCTTATTTGACCTCGGTCAACGTAATTATTCCGGCGATAATGTCGGGCAATACAGTGGTTTTAAAACATGCTCAACAAACTCCTCTTTGTGCCGAAAGGTATGCTGCTGCTTTTGAGTATGCTGGTTTACCAGAAGGAGTTTTTCAATATTTACATTTAAGTCATGATCAAGTTGCGAAAGTGATCTATGATTCAAGAGTCGATTATGTTGCTTTTACGGGTTCTGTACGTGGTGGAGAAGCTATACAAAATGCGATTAGCCAGCGATTTATTACAGCGGGTTTAGAGCTGGGAGGGAAAGACCCTGCTTATGTTAGAGCGGATGCTAATTTAGAGTTTGCCATTGAGAATTTGGTGGACGGTGCCTATTTTAATTCAGGGCAATCTTGTTGTGGAATAGAGCGAATTTATGTCCATGAAAACCATTTCAAAAACTTTGTGGAAGGATTTGTGGACTTGACCAATAAATACGTTTTAGGAAATCCCTTAAATCCGGAGACGACGCTTGGACCTATGGTTAGAACTTCGGCAGCCAACTTTGCAAAAAATCAAATTAAGGATGCGATTAAAAAAGGGGCGAAGGGACTAATCGATTCTAAGATATTTCCTAACCATCAGGGAGATTCTCCATATATGGCGCCTCAAATTTTGGTTAATGTCAATCATGAAATGGATATTATGATGGAAGAAACTTTTGGACCGGTAGTGGGGATTATTTCTGTTAAAAATGATGAAGAGGCGATACGGTTAATGAATGATTCAAAATATGGTTTGACGGCTTCTATATGGACTAAAGATATTGAGGCAGCAATTCGATTGGGTGACCAAATTGAAACGGGTACTTTTTTTATGAATCGTTGCGATTACTTAGATCCAGAACTAGCCTGGACGGGTGTGAAAAATTCTGGAAAAGGCGCCACACTATCCAAATTAGGATATGATGCTTTGACGCGACCCAAATCTTTTCATTTGAGGCTAGATAACGATTAAAGAATAGGCTTCGAAATATTAAAAACATGATCATAGGACTATTAGAATGTGACCATATTCTTAAAAAGTATCAACATATTGTAGCAGATTATCGTGATCTGTTTAAAGCGTTTTTGCCTGATTTTGAATTCCGATTCTATGATGTTTGTAATAATCAATTTCCAGAATCAATCCATGAATGTGATGGATGGATGTGTACTGGTTCCAAACATTCTGTTTATGAAGAGATTGATTGGATAAAAAGGCTGAAAATATTTATTAAAGAACTCTTTGAAAACGATAAAAAATATGTGGGTATCTGTTTTGGGCATCAATTATTGGCAGCCTCATTGGGTGGAAAAGTATGGAAAAGTGATAAAGGGTGGTGTGTAGGTGTTCATTCTTTTGAAGTAATAAAAAAGGAAGCATGGATGACTCCATTTCAATCTTCCTTTAATCTTTTGATGATGTGTCAAGATCAGGTTTTTGTTTTACCAGAACAGGGAGAGATTTTAGCGCAAAGTGCTGATTGTCAAATTGGTATGTTTAGGGTTGGTGATCATATGTTGAGTATTCAAGCACATCCCGAATTTCTGAAGGCTTATACCCAGGCATTAATGGAGGACAGAATTGAGCGAATAGGTAAACAAGTGGTCGAAAACGGAATTTCAAGCTTGGAGATGAATTTAGATGTAGATGTTTTTCGAAGGTGGGTGATTAATTTTTTCAGGTCGGAATGAAATAGCTTCGTTACATGATAATTATATCTTTTTATTTTCTAGTACTAGACTTGTTCGGAAATAACAAATTAGTAAATGAAAAAACCTTTTGCCCTCATACTTCAGCTATTTTTACAAATTATATCCAGTCGTAATAATTTACATACCTATGGGTACGAAACTCAAAATGACCTTCTTCGAAAAACAACCTACTTAATTTACAGAGTAATAAATAACAACAATTATTCTGTTGAGGATTTAGATCCTACAATGTTAGTGATTAATGTCTCATTCGGGGAAGGGGAGGAAATCCCTCGCCTTCAGACGAAGACTTCAATTCGACTTGTTCCCGTTAGAAAGGCTAAAAGTTCACGGCAGTTTGCGGGATACATTCTTTAGTGGGCTTTAGCCTATTTCAAATCTACTGGCTTGGTGCCAGTAGTAGTTTAATTAAGGTGAATAGGTTACAGGTATTTACTATATTATCTATCGAATAACTATTACTATAATATTTTCAATTAATTCATGGTTAAACAATAAAACACTCTGAAATACAGTAGAGAAATAGATATTTGTATTTCTAATGTACAGATCCGATTCTCCTATCTCTTCAATATTTGAAAGGTTAATGATAAAAGAGCGATGCACCTTTATAAACACAGGTATATCAATCAAATCATCACTAAATTTTTTAAGTTTTTTTGTAATTAAAAAATCTTTGCTTTTCGTCTTGATTTTATAATAATAATCATCTGCTTCAATCCATTAAATATCCTCAAAAAAGAGTCGAACCATCTTGTCTATTACTTTGATAAAAAGCCGGTCATTAAGTAGGAAAGAATTATCTTCTTTTGGTTCAGCATTGATATTTTTTCGCTTTGAGAAGCATTTCGAATAGCTAAATCGATGGTATGCTTTAAGTCTCGTCCCCGAAATGGTTTTGAAAGGAAAGCTTGTGGATTGACTTTTTTTGCCTCATTAAAAGTGGCATCATCAGAGTTACTTTTCAAAAAAATCAAAGGAAGTTTTTGCCTTTTTTAAATATTCCTTGCGGTTTCTTTACCATCCCATTCGCCTTCTAATTGAATGTCCATTAAAACCAAATCAGGACTTGGTTTTTGAAAAAAGGCAATTACCTCTTCTCCCTTAGCAACTAATCCAATTACATGATGCCCCATTTGAAGCAATCGATCTTCCAAATCTTCCGCGATTATTGGATCGTCTTCGACAATAAGTATGTGTATTTTTCTCATATAGCAACAATTTGGCACCATTCGAACTAAAAATGAAAAGCCATTCCGAAAAATTTCGAAATGGCTTTTCAATAAGGGGCTAGGTTATTAATAAATGTATTTGTCAATTGGTCGCACCCAATACGACGGCTAATTCTACCGCCTCTTCTTCTCGCAGTACCATCACTTTTACAGAATCTCCTGCTTTATAATTCTCTAAAACCAATAATAAATCATTATTCGATTTAATTTTTTGTCCATCTATTTCTGTAATCACATCTCCTAATCGAATCCTACCTCTTCTGTCTTGTAGAGTCGGTCGGATACCAGCTATTTCAGCACCACTTCCTTTTACTACATCAATAACTAAAGCCCCTTCCAAACCAAATCGTTGTGCAATTCGGGGTGTTGCCAATTCAATACCCAATACCGGTCTTTGAATTTTTCCAAACTCAATTAAATCAGGAACAACCCATTTTACCACGTCTACTGGAATAGAAAAACCAATACCTGCATACGCACCCGAAGGACTATAAATAGCGGTATTAACCCCAATCAATCGACCAGAAGAATCCAACAATGGTCCGCCAGAATTACCTGGGTTAATCGCCGCATCCGTCTGAATCACATCCCTAATAGGTACTCCTGAAACAGATTCAATCTCTCGGCCTAACGCCGAAATGATCCCGGTTGTTAGAGTTTGATCAAGTCCAAAGGGATTACCTATTGCGAGCACATTTTGTCCTACTAATAAATCATCTGAGCTGCCTACAGGAATAGGTTTAAGTGCTTCCATTGGTGCATTAATTCTCAATATTGCCAAATCTTTTTCAGGCGCGCCTCCGACTAAAGAAGCCTCATAAGTACTCCCGTCCGAAAGCGTTACCTGAGCACGATCTGCTCCTTGAATCACATGGAAATTAGTCACTACATGACCGATATCATCCCAAATAAATCCTGATCCACTTCCTTGTGGTACCTCCACGGAGTTTCTTCGATAATAATCCATACGCACTTTAGAAGTATTGATAAAAACCACAGTAGGAGCAGCTTCTTCAAATAATTGAATGGTCGTTTTTTCTTTGGCAGTTAAATCACCTCGGGGTGTAACTTCTCTTTGGTAATTTTCATTTTCCGCATCATTGTCATTTTCTGATGGAGCAATTCGTTGGGTAGTCTCTTCTGGATTCTGCGGTTGCTCATTTTTTGTATTCCAACTAGTCCCAACAAAAAAACCAATTCCTAAAAGGAGTATTGGGAAGATAACTTTTGTGATATTCTTCATTCTTTTGTTTTTTATTTTAAAACGGCTACAAAGTTCAAAAAGTTGGTTGAAAAGAGGAAAATGATCGTCGAATTTCTAATTGTATAGGTCGGTTTTATCAATGAAATTATTTCTGTCTAAGCACTTACTTACAACAAAATCATCTACCTGTTTAAAAAAAAACTTCTATAAAAAAAGCTGCTTAAAGTCTCCTCTAAACAGCTTTTTTATAGATTCTATATCTGAGTTCACAGGCAACTATTTTTATACTCTTTCAATAATTAATGCAGAGGCTCCTCCCCCACCGTTACACAAAGTTGCCAATCCGACAGAGGCATTATTTTGGTGTAAAACATTATTTAAGGTAGTCACGATTCTAGCTCCAGATGCACCGAGTGGATGACCAATCGCGCATGAACCACCAAAGACGTTTACCTTCGATTCATCAACATTTAATTCTTGATTGAATGCCATCGGTACGACTGCAAATGCTTCATTAACTTCCCAATAATCAATATCACCAATGCTCATTCCTGCCAATTTTAAAGCTTTAGGAGCGGCTAAAGTTGGTGCTGTAGTAAACCATTCTGGCTCATGTGCAGCATCCGCGAACGAAACGATTTTAGCAATTGGTGTCAAGCCTAATTCTTTTACTTTCGCTGCACTTGCTAAAACTAATGCAGAAGCTCCATCATTGATGGTTGATGCATTTGCCGCTGTTACTGTTCCGTCTTTTGTAAAGGCCGGTCTAAGAGCTGGAATCTTTTCAAATTTTACTCTTTTGTATTCTTCATCTTCTGTGATATTTAAAGCATCGCCACGTCTTTGAGGTACTTCCACCGCTACAATTTCATCTTTGAAATTACCATTTTCAGTATTAGCTGCTGCTCGCTTATAAGACCGAATCGCATATTCGTCTTGGGCTTCTCTTGATATATTGAACTTCTTAGCCGTATTGTCTGCACTAATTCCCATAGCTGTATGAGCATAGGCATCTGTAAGACCATCTTTAGCCAAACCATCGATTAATGAGATATCGCCATATTTAGAACCCCATCTTTGTTTAGGCGCATAGTAAGGAATATTGGACATGCTTTCCATTCCTCCACCGACAACGATATCAGCTTGTCCCAACATGATAGCCTGAGCACCAAACATAATGGACTTCATTCCAGAAGAGCAAACTTTATTGACAGTGGTGCAAGGTACATTCATTGAAATTCCAGCACCCAAAGCAGCTTGGCGAGCTGGTGCTTGTCCTAAGTTAGCAGACACTACATTACCCATAAAAACTTCCTCCACATGTTTAGGATCTAGACCTGCTTTTTCTAGGGCGCCTTTAATAGCCGCACTTCCTATTGTGGTGGCTGAAAGTCCGGCAAACATGCCGCCAAAACTTCCAAGAGGAGTACGAACTGCAGAACAGATAAAAACGTCTTTCATATTAATTGACAATTATTTAAAAATTATTGGTTAGGAATCATTTTTCGGGGCGCAAAGGTACTTCTTTTAACGCTTTTCTTTGATTCAAGTTTGACAAATTAGATTGAATTTGCTTTCCAACTTGAAGTTGAATCATTTTCCATTCGTAAAATGTTGTAATCAATCCAACAAGTAAAAGGATGAAATTTTAATAAAAAAGGCTGTATCAAAAGGTATCCTCGCTATTTGTATTAACGAATCGACTCATGATACAGCCTACTTATTATAAGAGTATGTTTGAATTATCCTATCATCTTTTAACTTCGGCTCACAATTATTTTTTTGCTCAAAACTTCAGCTCCAAGAAATATTCGAATCATATAAACCCCTTCCGGGTATTTGGATAAATCAAATTGGTAACTTTTGTTGGACACCTTTTCTCTATTTCCTTCTAGAATAAGTTTCCCTGAATAATCGAATAAATCAATGCTCATTTCTGTAGTCTCTTCAAGTTCAATATTTAGGTTAAACGTCCCATATGTTGGATTCGGTTGAATATTCAATTGATTCACCATTAATGGTAAATCTAAATCACTTACAAAATCAACTATAGCAGTATCAGAAGTCATGCAGTTGGCTCCATCAGTTACGACAAGAACATATTCTCCCGCATCTAGATTAAAAATATCTTCATCAGTTGAAATTACATTACCATCTAGCGACCACTCATAAGTATAATCATCGTTTGTTCCTCCTGAAACAGTGACCTCAACAGAACCGTCCATATTGTTTCCAGTTTCTGGATTGATGCCATCAATATTAATCAATATTTGATCAGGTTGGTCGAGGGTTACAGAATTTTGGACTTTACAACCCAGTGCATCAATAATAGAAACATCATAAACACCAGCAGGTATTCCAAAGAGCGTATCATTTTCAACACCATTACTCCATAATATCGAATAAGGTGCCGTTCCACCTGATGGAATTACAGTAATAAATCCATCATTAAAATTGAAGCATGTAGGCTCTTCAACAACCCCAAATTCGGCAGCTAAATCGCTATTAATAGTTACAGTAAAACTACAACTTGCCTCATTGCCACTAAGGTCTATTCCATTAAACACATTTGTAGTCGTTCCATTTGGGAAATTAGAACCCGAAGGCAGACCTTCTACAAGAGCTATCTCGATATCTCCACAAGCGTCATTACCTATGGGCATGTCATAATCGAGAGAATCTCCACAACCTGTGGAAATAATGTCCATTGGACACATCAACGTAGGAGGTATGGTATCAAATACTTCTACCAATACATCAGCTGTTCCACAATTTCCTGAGGCATCTAAGGAAGCAAAAATGACAGTATTTGTTCCGATATGATCACAATTAAACTCCTCTACATCAATATAAATTTCCTCTAATTGACAGTTATCAAATGTTCCATTATCTACCATGTCTGCCGTAATCTCAACTACCCCATTTACATCAAGGAATAAAGTAATGTTTTGGGTCAATACAGTCGGTATTATCGTATCTGGTGGTGCCACCACTTCTGTGATTAACGAATCTATGCAGTTATTAGCATCCATCACCGTCAAAGAATAGGTTCCAACAGAAAGGTTTGAAATGGTTGGTTCATTACTTCCTGTAGACCATTCAAACAAATAAGGAGAGACCCCTCCTTGTACTGATCCTGTTAAGCTTCCTGTAGCATCATCTTCGCACAATGGATCAATTTGATTTGCTAAAAATAGTTCCAAAACAGAAGGTTCTGTTACCTCTACCATACCAGATAATTCACAATTGGAAGGATCGGTTGCCGTCACTTCATAAACTCCTGCTGCTAATCCAACGATTGAATCTCCCATCATACCATTAGACCATTCAATTGTAAAAGGCGACATTCCACCAGTAACGACCACAAAAGCAGAGCCACTTTATTCGCCATTACAAAGGACAGATGTAGCTCCTAAATTCAAGATGGCACCACAATTTCCGATACTCACTTCTACACAACCTTCTTCTGTACATCCAACTTGGTCTGTCACGGTAACACAATAAGTTCCACCAGATAGATTTTCAATAGTCGGAGTCGTCGCTCCATTATCCCATTCAAAAGTAAACCCACCAGTACCACCATTTGGTGAAACAGTCGCTGTACCATCTCCAGCCCCAAGAATTGATTCCATAGTAGAAGACATTGGGATTACAATAGCAGCAGGTTCATCAATTTGGATGGCAATAATAGTGTTACAACCATTCGCATCTTCACAGGTCACCTCATAATTTGCAGCCTCCAAGTCAACTCTATTTTGAGTCGTACCCCCATCTGACCAAATATAGGAATAAGGCTCGCTTCCCCCATTGGTTTGAATGGAAGCCATTCCGTCCGCCGCACCATTACAACTTACATTAGTAGAAGAAAACGTAGATATAATACCACTACAATCGAAAGGAAGAATCGCCTCACATGCTTCTTTAGTGCAGCCATTTTGATCAGTAATTGTAACGCAATAATCTCCGGGAGCTAAATTTTCAATCTTATCTGTCGTCGCTCCATTACTCCATAAATATGTATATCCAGGGGCTCCTCCCATAGCGTTTGCTATTGCGGCCCCATCATTAGCCCCAACAAAAGACTCATTAGTGGAAGAAGTATTTAAACTTAAAACAGGTGGTTCTTCAATGGTCACATTTGCTACTACTTCGCAATTATTGCCCTCCAATACTGTTACAGTATATGTACCAGCCTCCAAATTTGAAATAGTTTGAGTATCCTCTCCATTTGACCAAGCATAAACGATTGGAGTTATGCCATTTGTAAGGTTGGCAGTTGCGCTACCATCTGAACCTCCATTACAGGAAACATCGTCTCCATCAATCGAAACGGTCACATTTGTACAATCAAAACTACTCACAGTAATAGTTTCTATAGCGGAACAGCCATTCATATCAGTCACGGTCACTGTATAATCATCAGGCATTAATCCGCTGATAGAAGACGTTGTCTCCCCATTGCTCCAATTAAAGGAATAACTAGAAGTCCCTCCTGTTGGAGACGCAGTGGCAGTACCATCATTGGCACCTGCACCCGTTTCGCCTGTTGCTGAGCTGTTTGCCACTAATATTGCAGGTTCAGCTATTGTCACCATGCCAAAAGAAGTGCAACCATCTTGATCTGTAACTGTAAAGGAATGCATTCCAGCAGGCAGCATATTATCGGTAGCCGTTGTTGTCCCTGTACTCCATTCATAAGAATAAGGTGGATTACCATTTGAGGCAGTAATGGTTGCAGAACCTGTATTATTACCATTACAATCTACCTCATTGTTGACATTTACAGTAGACGAGGGAGGAATTGTTTCAGATACAGTCACAGAAGATTCTGCTGTACAACCATTATTATCATCTGTAACTAATAGGACATATGTTCCAGCACAAGCCACTTCCGCAAGAAGGCTATTCGCACCTGAAATAATACATGGTCCAGTCCATTGATAAGAGATGTTTGCACCTGTCGAAGATCCAGTACCATCTACAGTGACAGATACATTAAAACAATCCAATAAACCAGAAGTAGATGCTGTCGAGATTGGAAGGTTGACATCCTCTGTTACTGTCACAAAGTCTTCTGAAAAACATCCATTATTAGCGTCCGTAACTACAATAGTATAGATACCTGCTGCGTCTACAATAGGTGTCAAAGTTGTTGCCCCACTTACAATATTTCCATTAGTAGTACTCCACAAGTAGGCATAATTTGCGCCTTGAGAGGAGGAACTTCCATCTAAAGTAACTTGAGCATTGTTACAATCCAAACTCATGTCACTACCTGCGGAAGCAACAGGAACATCCAAGTCTTCGGTAACAGTTGTCTGATCTGATGATGTACATCCATTAGCCGTATCTGTTACTGTCAAAGTATAATTTCCTTCGGTGTTAACTGTTGGTGTTAAAGTATTAGCACCAGACACAATTCCGGGTCCTGTCCATAAATATTGAATATTAGGACCAGTAGATGATCCCGCCCCGTTTAAAGTTATTGTTGCATTATTACAATCGATCACTGCTGGCGACCCAGCATTTGCAATTGGTTCTTGGGTATCCGCGATAATAGTCACTTGAGTCACATCTGTACATTGATTCACATCTGTAACTGTAACAGTATAAGTTCCAGGGTTTGGAAACGTTGCGGAAGAACCATTTTGTCCATTTGACCAATTATAAGTATAACCAGGAGTACCTCCCGATGCCATTGCCATTGCACTACCTAAAAGATTTGTACACGTGATATTGGAAGAGTTTGTGATTATCACATCTAGTTCTGTTGGTTGTGTTATCGAAACTTGGGCAGTAGCTGAAGCCCCTGCTCCATCAGTTGCGGTCACCGTATAACTACCCACACAAAGATTAGATGTAGTCGCACCGCTTTGTCCATTTGACCAACTATAGGTGTAGGGTGCTCCTACTCCACCTGTTGCCATCGCCGTAGCACTTCCATCACAAGCTCCAAAACAGGTTACATTATTTGAATTTGTTATCGAAACCATTACTGCGGGGGCACCCATTAAGGTTCCGGTAGCCGTTCCCGTTACTACATGATCTCCTCCTGTACCCGAACCATTCCCCATAAGACTTGATGCATAAAGCGTTACTGCCCCGGATCCAGAAGATGGAGAAGTCCAATCTACCGTCCAAGAGACCATTCCTCCTGAATAACTTTTTGCACCTGAATGCTCCGCAAACTGCCCAGAGATACTTACTCCTGCTCCTGGATTCGTCCATGATCCTATAGGTGAATTAGAAGCATTTAAAGGGGTGATTTGGAATCCTCCTCTTACTGGATTTCCGCTCGTAGCCGAAACAGATACTGTTATAGAATAGGTCGTATTGGTCATAATCGTCGCCGGCAAACCAGTAATACTTAGTATGCCTGAATAATTCCCAGTAGCATGGCAGCCTCCTGCATTATTGGCGCAAGTATTGTTTGTTGGAGGAGCGCCAGTTAATCCATTGGGCGGATTTCCTGAAAAGGAAAGAAATAAATATCCAAAAAAAAGAATACTAGTTAGGCTAAAAATAGACTTGAGTTTGTTTTGTCTCATATTCGTAAATGGTTTATTTAAAACCATACAAAACTAAAAAACCAAAAGTTGATTGAAAATTTGGAAAGAAACGTGCAAAAGTTGGTGACATTTGTAATGTCAAACACAAATATCAAGAATACCTGCAAAAATGAAAAAGCTTTTTTATGAGATACACGAGCTTTTGATAAGTCTAAGTCCAGAAAACGACCCAAAGGTGATACTATAAAGCGCATGAACAATTTAAGTGGTTTTATTAGCGGAATGATAGTCAAAGATGGTAGTCATTTACCAGATATAATTAGTAGACTATTCAAAGATATTGATGCGAATAGCAAGATGACTGCTGCCAAACGCTTTGTAGTAAGTGAATGGATAGGTTTTGAGATCTACTTTCTTCCACTTCTAACTGCCTTCATCAAAGGTATCTTAGCTTTTACATTGTCACAATAAGGCATTGTTTTAGTGATTGACGGAAGTCAAACAAGCAAATACAACTCTACCTTAATGATTAGTCTAGTATGGTAAAACCGAGGGGGGCAATTTGTTGGTTCGTCAAATCAGGCGGCAAAGGACATTTAAAATCAGAAGATCAGGAAGTCGTTTTGAAATATGTCGTACAAGTATTAACCCCTTTATTGACCGATATAATTCCAGTTAACCTTTTAGAGTATGTTTGAATTTTGATTTTGGCGATTTTTCGTCAAATATCATTTTGAACAGCGTTATTTTGCTCCTCAAATTGCCCGCATTTGACTGCGAAAAATGCCTCTTTCAAAATAATATTTCCTCAAAAAATCACTCAAATACAAATTCCAAACATACTCTTAGGAGACGGAGAATTTGACGGAATAGGATTACAATAGTTATTTTTATTCAAAGGTTTAAATTATATACTACTTACAGGATGTAACACCGTGCTTTTCGAAAATGGAGAACGTTTTCAGGCTAAGCACATAACTCCACAGGAAGTTGGAAATTGTGCTTTTGTTCCCACGGTTGAATTTGCCCACCTTGGGTTCAAGTATGTAGATTTCGTTTGCTGGCATGATGAAAAACGCTATGAAGAACCAATTCCCTTAGTCAGAAGTCTACTTTGTTTAGTTATTATCATTGAATTGTACGACCAACAAAATTCTATTTTATCCTTATTCAAGGATTTAAAGTCAGCGAATTTCAATTTACATAAAACACGGCTCAAAAACCATGAATAAGTATTTAATTTGATGATCATAGTTTCGTTAGCTTTTATTTTGCTAACGGTTTTAGCCATCCAATATGACCAACCTGAATGGTGCAAAACACTCCAAAGAGTCCGGAAAGTCCTACCTTTCTTCTATTTTGTTTATAAACTCATTGACTGTTTTTTATGCAATGAGCTTAAACAAGTGATCAATTTAAATTAGCTGATAACTTGAACTACATTTTAATTTTTTTTTCGTTAAAAAGCCTTGCTGAACCAAAGAGATCGCCTACTTTTTTTGCCTCAATAAAATCAAAATCTCCTTTCAATTTATCTTTAAGCCAAATTTGATTACTTGCTTAGTAATGGTAAATCAATAACTTCCTCGTTTTGTAAATGGCTCTTTTGGTGGTATACTTCGTTAAAAAGCCTCGCTGAAGCGCTGCTTCATCTGCGTTTTTTGCCTCGTCTATCACCAAAATATCTTATTCAAAAACGGGAACTTATTATTTCACCATTAAGTGCTTAGAGAGAAATAACTTACACATATTATGACGGCCTATTTTTATACCATATTTGGTTAAAAATGCTCGCCATATTTAGGGATATGCCTGTGCTTTTTGCCTCGTCTGGCAAAAAAATAGTTTTCGTCAAATATGGAACTTATTTCTGTCCAAGCACTTACTTAGTATTAAATCTTCTTTCCAATTTTCAATCAACTTTTGGTTTTTTAGTTTTGTAGGGCTTTAAACTTAACAGATGATGTAGGTTAGAAATTGATTTCTTGAAAGCTAATTCAGCACGGAAATTTCGAAAAACTTCCATTGTATCTTAAAATCATTTTCATAAAATTCAAAGTTAGAATAACTGATTATAAAACTAATAATTTCGGAGGAATGATTATATCACTATTCTGACATCAATGCATTAAGATAATATCATCTTCAAATAAAATTTTCTATTCGACTAGGAATTTTATCCTAATCAATAAAATCACTTAGCTCCAAAAAAAACTAGGATAGAAATTCAAAGAATTTTTTTAAGTAATCAAACTACCCACAATTAAGATCGTCTAGCAAAATATATTTTCTTCGATAATCAATGCATCCTATCCTGCCTATAGATATTATAAAAAAAATGATCAACCTCATTAAATTTAATACCGGTTCAGTTCTAAAAATGAAAATTGTAAGAGTTAAGTCTTATAATTCTACCCGACGTATTCTTAATACTTTATTACTGTTTTTGTCGAAGAAAAGCTATTTAGAAAGAGTTGAATAGAATAAACGCCATTCGGTATATTGCCGAGGTCAATAACTTGTTGAAAATCGCCTTGATTAAAAATACCAAAGTCAAAACTTGAAACAACTTGACCAAGATTGTTGTAAACATAAACTTTCACCTTTGTTTTTTCATTTGCTGTAAATTGAAGATTAGTAAAATTATTAGTAGGATTAGGATAAACCGAGAAGTTTGAAGTTTTAGTTACCTCTGGAAAAACGGAAGTCGTATTTTCCGGTGTATAAGAAAATACCCCATAGCCTTTACTTGCCCACCATAATGTACCTGCATCGTCAAATTTGATATTTGAGCGAGTAGAGGAATTAACATGTGGGACATCATCAATGAGCAATTCTTCCCATACGCCATCAAGCAACGTAGTGACACCATACTGATGCGCAAAATACATTCTTCCTTCTGAGTCACTTTCAATTGAAAATGCTTTATAACTTTCTAAATTGCTGATGTTATCCATAATCGGATTAGTAAAATTTTGACCATCAAATTTAATCACGCCCGGCTGAGCAGATATCCAAACATTTCCATTAATATCAAAATGAAAATCTCCTTCCGGCCGTATAATTACTGGATGATCCTCACCATCGTAAGTAGTCCAGCTACCATTGGGCGCTACTTTTTGAATTACATTATCTCCATCCCATGAAAAAGATGCAATCCACAAGTTATCATCAGCATCCACACCAAGACCAGAGATTACTTCTAAAACAGCTATTACTGAATTACTTGTATTATACTCTGAAATAATTCCGTTTTCAATGATATAAATTCTATCCGTTGCTGCCACATAAATTTTTCCTTGTGAATCGAGAGCAAGGCGATTACACCCCTCGAATTCATTCAATGACCACTCATTACCATCGTAATGATAAAGGCCCTCATATGATGTTAACCAAATATCATCCTCCGCTATAAAAAGGATATCTCCTGCTATTGGCCAGGCAAGAAGATTATTGGAAGATGGTAATTCAAAAGAAGACCAGTTACCATCAGGATCAACCACCGCAATGCGATTAGTAGAAGTAAAAGAAATAAAAAACATGTCTCCATTCAAGCCTTTATGAATTCGATATACGTTGTTGTATTCTATAGTGGTTGAAGAAATACTGGTTGAAGAAATACTTCCGTTGTCATTTGCTGATAAGTAGATATTGTTATTGAGCCAACGAATGTTTTGATCATCAATATGGTAGTAAGAACTGTTAAAACCGTAGGTTTCTATCTGGATATCTGTATATGGCATCCATGCATTATTTTCAAGTTTGAAGATGCTATTATATCCTTGAGAATGTAAATCTTGAAAATTGAAATATACATTATCCTCCACATCTTCCGTAAACCCTGTTATTTGAGAGCCATTTAATCCTCCATTAGAATATAGTTCCCAGTTCTCGCCATCATAGCGTCCAATACTATCGAGGTCGCCTGCAAAGTATAAATCCCCTGACTCACTAAAGAATAGCTCTGCATCAAGGTAACCTAAAAGTGATGTTTCACTCGAAATATTAGACCATAAACCGTCTTCGAATTTATGTACACCATTCTGTGCGCCGATATAGACATCTCCTGCACTATCAAATTCAATATCCCATACTTTAAAAAAGAATTCTCCTAAATCTGTTTCATCATACTTCGTCCAATCCTGCCCTTGTTTGCGAAAGACACCTTCTGAAGTACCAACCCATAGGTCACCATTCGGAGTAATTTCTATATCATAGAGTTCTATCGTGTTTGGGTTATCGATACCTTCAGGAATTATAACATTTTGGATGTCGGAACCGTCAAACAGCCCCATTACTACATCATAGGTGCCAATAAAAGTATCTCCATTTGGAGCCTGAGTAATTGATTGGATATGATTATTACTAAGGTTTGAGTTAGATGTATTAAATATTGTTTTTTCAAGAGTAGTCTTATTCATGACCACAAGACCAGCATCTGTAGCCATAATTAATTCATCGCCATTGTCTACCAGATCATTAACCTGTTGCTGACTTTGGTAGGAAACCCATTCTTGAGCGTTTGTCGCCCCCAACAATGAAAATATTAACGTCAGAAAAAATAAAGATTTGAAAAGATTCATACTGATTTTAATTTCATTAAATTTTTCTAATAAATATTAAGGTTAATCCTTAATCATACCCAAAACTATCTCTATAATTTTAGTGTTACAAATAGTATTTATTATTTAAATAAGGTTTCTAAAATTAACATTTATATCTTAGACTCCTATAAAGATTAGATTTATTTTCTTTTTGATAAGGATTCAATATGTTTAAATGAAAACACCTTCCACATTTTTATTCGATTTAGTAAGCAGTCTTACAAAATCTCAAAAACGGTACATAAAAGTACAAGCTGGATCCAAAGGAAAAGACTATATCGAACTGATGGATGCCCTACTGAATCTAGAATCATACAATGAAGAAAATTTGATCCGGGACTATCAAGGAGCAAATTTTTTAAAGAATCTTGCTGTTAATAAGCAGTATTTGTATGAATTACTACTCAAATCTCTAGCTCATTTTGGTCAGAAAAGGTTTGAATATAAAATTTTTCAAAAAATTACTGCTACCAATATTTTAATTGAAAAAGGTATGTTCCAAGCAGCAATTAAGGAACTAAAAAAAGGTCAGAGATTAGCTGAAAAATATGAATTGTTCGAAATGCAACTCTTAATTTATAGTGTCGAAAAAAGATTGCTCTCTAATCGACAATTTAAAAAGAAGGCTGAGCTTTCTATTATGCAAATATTTGAAGCAGAATCGAAGATACTGGACCAGTTAAAAAACACTAATGAATACTGGTATTTAGCCCAACAAATTGCTCAGTTCCAATTGAAGTATCAAAAAATTCAAACCGAAGAGCAAAAGCATTATATTGAAGGTATTATTCAGTCTCCAAGTTTAAAATCTATCTCTTTAACTACAAATTTCAAAAGCAAAATATATTTTTTTCAGGCAAATGCCACATACCAATTCATGCTGGGTAATGTAGAAAAGGCTTATGATTTCAACAAACAGTTTTTAGACTTGTTAGAGAGCAACCCTAATTTTCTGAAGCTGTATGCAGAACGTTATCTGGGTACTCTGAACAATATGTTGATTGATAGCCTTATCATTGGAAAATATGACATCCTAGAACAAGGAATAACTCGCCTTATTATGATTCCAAAGCGCCAGGAATTTAAATCAATTAAGAATATCGAATCACGAGTTTTTAGGCAACGATATCTCTTGTTACTCAACTGGAGTTTAAGTCAAAAGGAATTTGATAAAGCAATAGAGTGGATTCCAGAAATTGAAGCTGGTCTTAAAGTATTCGGAACAAAGATCGAAAAACACCACAGGATTACCTTTTATTACTTGAATGCATATTTACTTTTCCAGAATCAATCATACGATCAAGCACTTCAATGGAATAACTTAATCCTAAATACCTATAGCGAAGATGTTGTAAAAGAAATATTCTACTTTGCAAGAGTGCTTAATTTATTGATTCATTATGAACTTGGAAACTATCCATTGTTAGAATCTTTATTACAGTCAACTCCAAAATATTTAAAATCTAGAAGAACTATCTATGCAACCGAAAAAATCTTATTTCGATTTCTAGGCAAATCATTAAAATGCGTGAACAAAACTGAAAAGCAACAAGTAGTTGATAAATTTAAAAAAGAAATTTATGTCCTTTTTGAGTCTCCAAAAGAAAAACGAGTATTTAATTATTTGGATTTGAGATTGTGGATTGAACGGATATAAATCATTCAGGAAGTATCAATTTTTCAGCATTTGTTAGTAAATACGGAAATTGATATGAGCGCTGAATACCTCAAAACGGGCGGTGTACCAAATGTAATGCTGTCGTTCTAAATTAAATTGCCGGAAGAATCAGCCAATTGCAAGATTGTGCTATTCATCCAATTTAGAGAACGACAAGGATTTTCGAACCAATCGACTAACTCTGGCTCCAATAGTAGCATTAAATCCTTCGATAAAAAAAGTAAGGTCTTTAACAACTTTATGTTTTTCCCAGGGATAATGCTTCGATAAACCTCCCAATCATCTATTTTAAAAAAGCAATCTTTCAATACAGTTGGGATTTTATGCCAAAATTCTTTGGCTACTTTTTTTCCTCGATCTCCAATATGATAAGCAAGAACTAATCGGTGAATAGGGTCATATGCGACCCAAATCCAACGTTTATTCGCTTTTTTCTGAACCAAAGACTGCAGCTCTTCAGCCTGAATACCAAAGACTTGTAATCGCTTTATCTTTTTTAAAAGTGACGGACTAAGCCCTAAATCTTTTGGCGTTCGTTCCCAAAAGATATGAGCGAAGGATTGTAACCATGTAAGGCTGACATCAAAGATTCAACAAATCCCGCGAAGGGATATATGTTCTTTCAAAGCTTTTTTAATCAGCGATTTGATCCATTCAGACTTCGTATGGTTGTTATGCAAAACAAACTGATGACCACAGTAATTACAGCGGTGATTTTGTTTACCATAATAAGAGTGACCGTTCTTTTTTATGTTTGTGCTGTGGCAACTTGGAGAATAGACATACATATACTCTGAGTGTGGTTACTACAAAGTAATGTTTTTGTCCTTGTTGTCTTTTTTACAGCATTACATTTACACCGCCTTTAATCAAGGAGTCACAGAATTGAAGGTGGAAGATATTCCTTCAGGAGTGTATTTTTTAAAGCCTGAAAATGGAGAGATGACTAAAATTATTAATATTTGATTTATGCAGAAATTAAGCTTGATAATATTTATTTCCATTATTTTAGCCTCTTGTAAAACAAGAATTACAGTTGATGAAATATGTTCTGTTAAATCTATAATTGATGGAGAATACGTGAATTATAGTCAGGTGCTGTATTTAGCCAAAGACAACGATACGACGAATATGGAATTGGATACAATGTATTTTAGGGTGGACAAAAAGACTCAAAATAAGTTCAAATTGGAAAACAGGTTAGAGTATGAAACCAACAGTCTAGATGAAAAATTTGATGTAGAAAGGTACGTTTATCTTAAACCTTCGAATGATCATGAAGCTGCTTGGCATAGCACACTTATTCTGCATAAGATTCCGAAATATACAGAACGGATAAAGTGCATTTGTAGGAAAGATATGGACGAAAAATTATTCGAAACGATCAAAACACAATTAATCAAAAAGGGATATCAAATCGATAGAGAAGCAGGCTCGAAATTCGATGGTGAATTCAAAGATGTCTTCATTAAATTTCAAAAGGATAATAAACTACCTTATGGCAAAATCGATTTGAGGACACTTAATAGCTTGGGGATTAAGGTTGTGGAGAGGTAAAATGACAATGAAGGAAAATTCTCCGTTTTCAATTCAATACCGCAACTTGGGTTAAAATAGTAAACTGGGAAATAGAGTTAGGGACTTCGCAAAAAAGGATCGTGTCGATCAAATCTTGAAAGAAAAAGTCTATTTTACCCAAGAATAGACTTTTTTTTATTTTATGAATCATCATTACTCGAATAAAAGGAAACCTTATGTTTGCCCAAATTGTAGGTTTCCATTAGAAAACAGGGCGAAATTTTGTCAAAACTGTGGGCAAAAAACCACTATAGGTGAATTAACCATCAAAGAACTATTTTCTCAACTCTTTGATAATGTTTTCAACTTAGATTCTAAGATTTTTCGAACCCTAGGAGCTGTATTTATTCCTGGCAAATTGACTAATGCTTTCCTGAATGGTCAACGCAGAAAATATTATCATCCCATTCGGTTGTTTTTGGTGTTGATTTTAATTGCCCTTGCTGGGGTGAGCTATAGAAATGACAAGCCAAATTTTACTAACTACCAAGATCGAATTGAACAATATGAGGAGAGAAAAAGGTTAATGAATGTTTTTGATAATACGATAAAGTATACGCTGGAAGATGCCAATAACCAAAGAGATAGTGTGGTTTTGGATACTTTGTCCAATCGATTCTATAGGCATTCAGGAAGTAGGATTGATAGCTTTAATGTCAATAGGGCTTTGAAGATTACAGATGATTTTGATTTTTATGTTGCACTTGAAGATTTTGATAAATATTCGCCAGATGAAATAATTGATTTGTATAAGGTAGAGGGTTTTTATAAACGAATAATGGTAAGACAAAAAGTGAAAATGATAACAGAGGGCACTAGTTTTATTCCATTTGTCATGGGAAAAGCTACTTGGGCAGTATTTTTTGTTTTGTTAATCTTAGCATTATTATTCAAACTTTTATATTTCAAAACCGATTTTCTTTATTTAGAACATTTGATTTTCGGAATTCATATCAATTCATTTTTTTTCATAGTGACTTCTTTTCTCACCTTATTTGAAGAAGAACCTAGAGAAGAGATGTTGCCTTGGACTATCTTATTAATGGCTATTTTTCTTTTTGTGGCAATGAGACGTGTTTACAAGCAGTCTTATTTAATTACTATTTTAAAATTTGTCCTGGTTGCTTTTTGTTACCTAGTATTATTTGTGGTAGGGTTTTTCTTGACAATGGTAGGAAGTTTTCTGATTTTTTAGGGTTGAAGGAAGGTATCGGATTCTAGAATTATCTTAGAATCCGATACCTTAATTTTAACCACTTTCTATAGATCTTACTCCATTTTCACTGGTTCAAAATCTTTAAATAAAGAATACTGAACTGCTTCGACTTTTTTGCGATAAGCTGCAAAATCATTTTCAAAAAAGGCATTAATTTTTTTAACTGTTTGAGTGACTTCTTTTCTTGCTTTTTTAATTAAAACCTGTGCAGAAGGTGAAGGTGCTCCATCAGAATTACCGATATACCGAGAAGCACCAAAAAGTGTCCCCATCATGGTATTAGGATTTCTTTGGATACCCTTTTGATTGGGCGGATCCATGTAAATATTTTCGAAAGTAGAAATGCTATCTTTCAATGCTTTACCAAAATCAGCGACCTCTTTTTTCAAACTATCGGGTGCATTTACGAGCGCTCCGTCAACGCGTTTGATAATTTTTTTGGCGTCGCCTAGTTGATTCCATGCAGCAGTGGCGGTATTCACCAATTTATAAAAATCATCTAAGGCTGCTTGTTCTGCCTGAGCATCTGCCATAGAAAATGGAATGCGAGGATCAGGATGAACGGTTACGGTAGTAGAGTCTTTGTGATCTCCATAGGTCATGACCAATTTATAGGTACCTGGCAAAACGGAGTATCCACTAGGCTTATCTGCCCCAGGTCTAGGAGCCCGACGAGAAGGGTAACTAATGCCATCATGTCGTAGGTTCCAATAAATTCGTACTAGCCCTGTGTCAACTTCCGAAGAAAAAGTTCGAATCGTATCTCCTTGTGAATCCATCACCAGCACCTTTACTTTTTTCTTTTTTCCACCTCCTCGTTTTCCTCCGCCTTCTTTCGGTTTTTCGTCTTTGGATTTTTCCGTTTGGGCTTCATCCTTACCAGACTTTTTGCCTTTTTTCTTCTTTTTTGTTTCTTCTTTAGGTGCTTCTTCGCCCATGATCGGTTTTTTCTTTTTCGAAGGTGGTTTTACCCACATCGAAATCATCGCCATTGGAGTTCGATTGGGCCCTTGAAACAAAGCATCACCCGCGAATCGGACACCATCAACAGATCGTCTTTCGGCCAAATAAGCATCTGGTGCTTCAAATACGGCAAAAGGTTTATCCAATACTTTTCCATTTGTTTTGGCAATCTCTCTAATAGGGCGAGTATCATCTAAAATCCAAGCTGCTCGTCCAAATGTTCCAACAATTAAATCTTTTTCTCTTGGGTGAATTTTCAAATCTCGTGTGGAGACACTTGGATAATTGTTTGTCCATTTATTCCAGTTATTTCCTCCATCAATCGTAAAGTACAAACCATAATCTGTACCTAACCACAATAAATTGGGGGCGCTAGGGTCTTGGACAATTGCTAAAGCATGACCAGTTACTTTATTTTCATCGACAATTCTCTTGAAAGTCACTCCATAATCTGTCGTATGATAAGCCATTGGGCGCCAGTCATTTCGACGATAATCATTTACGATTACAAAAGCTTCTCCGGCATTTGTTTGACTGACTTCAATCTGAGGAATCCAACTTCCAGCTTTTACACCCGACATTCGTGAAGCCACATTTGACCAAGTTTTTCCACCATCTTGAGTGACTTGAACATTACCGTCATCAGTGCCTACCCATATGACGTTTTCATTAACAGGGCTAGGCGAAATAGCAATAATTGTCGTATGATTTTCAGCATTGGTATCATCGATAGTTAGTCCACCTGATTCATTTTGTTTCTGTTTTAGGGTATCATTTGTGGTCAAGTCTGGAGAAATGATTTCCCAACTTTTGCCACAGTCCATACTTTTATGTACGAATTGGCTGCCATAATAAATGCCACAATTGTGCTGAGGACTTTGAGCAAATGCTGCATTCCAATGCCACCTCAATTTGGTCTCTCCATCAGGATGAACCGGTTTGATAAAATTCGTTTTGCCTGTTTCTCGGTCGATGTAGCCTAAATTTCCACCTTGCGACATGGCATAAGCATATCGATTATTATCTGGTCGAATACCCACATCAAAACCATCACCGAAATAGATTTCTTCCCAATGAAAATTTCGGATACCCCCACTTTGCCATACCGCACTTGGTCCAATCCAAGAGCCATTATCTTGCATTCCGCCACCAATATTGTAGGGAATATCCATGTCATAATTGATATGGTAAAACTGGGCAAGTGGTAAATTTTCAACAAAACGCCAGGTTTTCCCCCCATCTCTAGAGATATTCATACCTCCATCATTTCCTTCAATCATGTATTTAGGATTGGTTGGATGAATCCAAAAAGCGTGGTGATCAGGGTGTACTTTCCATCCTACCCAAGATTGGAAAGATTTCCCCCCATCTTCAGACTTTGACATTGTTGACCAAATACTGAAAATTCGATTTTCATTCATGGGGTCAACATAGATATCATGGTAGTAAAAAGGGCGATTACTCACATTGTCTTTTGCGGGCATTTTGCGCCATTTTTTACCTCCGTCAGTACTTTTATAGAGATTATTCTCTTTTGCTTCTACAATAGCGTATACGATATTTGGTGAAGAAGGAGCTATCGCGAGGCCAATTCTACCCAAATTTCCTTTAGGCAATCCATCTTTAGAAGTTCGTCTTTCCCAAGTGTCGCCACCGTCATGTGTGACATAAATTCCAGAGTTTTCACCTCCAGAGTTAAATGTCCACGGCTTACGCTCATGCTCCCACATTGCGGCGATTAATTTATTCGGATTCGTAGGGTCAACTACCAAATCGGCGATACCTGTTCCCTCATTGGAATAGAGAATTTTTTCCCAAGTTTTTCCGCCATCTTTAGTACGGAAAACTCCTCTTTCAGGGTTTGTTCCCCATGCTGTTCCCGATGCGCCAACATAAACAATATCAGGATTGTCACGGTGAATAATGATTCGATGAATGACCTTGGTTTCTTTCAACCCCATATAATGCCAGGTCTCGCCACCATCAATACTTTTGTAAATGCCCTCTCCTTCATTATGAGAATTTCGAGGGTTTCCTTCCCCTGTTCCTACCCATATTTCGGAGGGATTATTTTGGTTAACAGTCACCGCCCCAATAGACTGAGTAGGTTGGTCATCAAAAATGGATTTCCAAGAAACACCCCCAGAAGTAGATTTCCATAATCCCCCAGAAGCGGTTCCGGCATAAATAATATCGTCATTACTCAAATCTACATCAATCGAAGTTACCCGTCCACTCATACCAGCAGGGCCAATATTGCGAATTTTCATTCCCTTGAGATGTTCGATGTTGACTTCCTGTGAAAAGAGGAAAAAAGGAAGGGTCAACAGTAGGGCTGTCAGTGTTTTTCTAAGATTCATAGTCGGAAATGGTTTTGTTATTGTGTTAAAAGAGAATGGTTCGCTGAGATTTATCTGTGAATTTGTCTGTATTGATAAGTGAACCAAACAAAATTGTAAATATAATTACTTTTGTAACATCTGTATTCAGGAACGATATTTGGCTTAACCAGTTGAATCCGTAAAATCAAATTATATGCTTACCAAAACCGAAAAAGCCCTGTTCAGGGCAAGTTTATTTCAACATTTAGATGGAATCGTTACCGCGCCTGTGGCCCATTGTTTATTAAAGCATGATGTCTTAACATTTATGCTAACGCACAAAAAAGCTGATTTAAGTGAATTAGCCCGAGAATTTAAAGCCAATCCAGGATATTTAAATGTAGGTTTGAGGGTTTTAGCTTCGCAGGGATGGTTGGATTATGAGGTAGATAATGCTAGTGGTGAGGTTACTTATCATATAAACGCAAAAAGTGAAATCGCTTTTAAACATGCGGCTATTTATGAGGACATTGTTGAGCTTCAAAAATTCTCTGGTAAATTTCATCGACGGAAATTTGAACGAGCACCTTTCCAAAAATTAGAATCTATTTTTAAGAAATACACGAATAATTATGGGTTAGTATTTTCGGAAAAAGAAGAGGAAATACAAAGGCAAGTTTTGAAGCACATCGAAGGCATGTTAGTAGGACCAACAGTGGTGGCTTTAGGGATGTCAGGCATGTTTCATAAGTATTTTATGGAAGCCTCTTTTAAGCCAGAAGAATTTCATGCGGATACAGAAAGTTTTGAAAAGCTATTAGATTTTTTCACCCATTTAGGTTGGTTTAATAAGCAAAAAGGGACTTTTAGTTTTACAGAAAAGGGTTTGTTTTTTGCCAAACGAGCGAGTGCCTATGGCGTAACGGTCTCTTACATACCAACTTTTAGACAGATTGATGATTTGATTTTTGGTAATCCTAAGGTCTTATGGAATGTACCCGAAGGTTCGCCTGAAAAGCATGTTGATCGAGAGATGAATGTATGGGGCAGTGGAGGCGCACACTCTACCTATTTCAAGAAAATTGATGAAATTATTATCTCCATTTTTAATCGCCCAATCGATGAGCAACCCAAAGGGATCGTTGATATGGGATGTGGAAATGGAGCTTTTTTGCAACATATTTTTGAGGTAATTGAAGGAAGAACCTTGAGGGGTGAAATGTTAAGTGATTATCCGTTGTTTTTGGTAGGGGCGGATTACAATCAAGCTGCTTTGAAAGTGACTCGCGCCAATTTAATTAATGCTGATATATGGGCGAAAGTCATTTGGGGAGATATAGGGAGACCAGATATTTTGGCTACCGACCTGAAAGAAAATTATGGGATCGAGTTAGAAGATTTGTTAAATGTGCGGACATTTTTAGATCACAATCGAATTTGGGAACAATCCAAAGAAAAAACGGAAAACCGCGTTAGCTCCTCTTCCGGCGGATTTGCCTTTCGTGGTGCCTACATTCCCAACAATGATGTCGAAGATAATCTCTTGGGACATTTTAAAAAATGGGCGCCATATGTTCACAAGTTTGGATTGTTGGTTATTGAATTACATACGATTCCTCCAGCAGTTACTTCCCAAAATATCGGAAAAACGGCAGCTACGGCCTATGATGCTACGCATGGCTTTTCTGACCAATATATTGTGGAGGTTGATATTTTCAATAAGATAGCAGCGGAAGCTGGCCTTTTTCCAGATGAACGTTATTTTACAAAATTTCCGAATTCTGAATTGGCGACCGTAAGTATTAATTTACTGAAGGGGGAATAAGACTTAAACGATTAGAAGTTGTTTGGGAGAAGTGAACTTATTGAATTGGAATTAAAAAGCATTTAGGCGGTACTCTGGAATTTTACTTTTGGTTTTCGGCTACTGCTCTCAAACCTTTTAAAGTCTGAAAAGGGGCGTCTGTCACACCCGCATTGGCAAGCCACTCGGGAATGTTTCCGCCAGGTGAAGCATGTAAATAATATTCAACAGCGGTTTGATGATCAGAAATAGGTTCAAAAAGCCAATAACCTTTTAAGTAAGGAATCCTAACGATGTCATTTTGTTTCGGATATTTCTCTGGAAAATCTTCCAAATCTACTTTTACCACGCCGTCTTTTAAATAGGATATTTTTTGCCGAGTAACATTATCTCGATCGCTAACGGGCCAAGGAACATCTGTTAGGGAATAAACATAATATTCTAAATCAGAAATCTTTTCTAACCTTTTGCTTTCTAAACAATTGTAAGACCAATTTACAAAGTCAGTATGATTTGTTAGGACTTCTAATAATCTGGGGATAGAAGTGTTGATAATTAAATAGCCCTTAATAAAATCTAATCCCTTATCTGATTCTGATGTATAAATTTTAATAGCTTCTTTTTCTTTACTCAGCTCCCAATTTTGTTGAGAAAAGAGGGGGGTAAAAGCACTACAAAAAAGAAAAATAAGCCAATATTTTACGGTTGTTTTTATCATTCTAATAGATACACTTTGTTTTATCGTTTTCTACAAAATAGGACTTATAGTTTTTTGCTTCTTTATCCATACATCCGCATAAGTTAAGTAACTCAACCGATCGAAATTCAATTGGATGACTTTCACTTTGTAGGGCGATATAGCCTTCTTTAATCAGTTCTCCTTCTTTTAAAATGGAAGGATCAAAATCATTAACGACTCCGCCTCCATACTGAGGTTTGTTATATTCAAAAACAGCATCTCCATTGACGAAATGTCGAATTAGGGAGTCCCCTAAAACGAGAAATTCAACCGTAACCCATTCTTCACCATGAAAAGTGGGTGAGCTAGAGCTAATACAATGATTCGTAAATAAGGTGTCTCCCATGACTACATTTGTACCAGGTGTACAAAGATTGGCAGTAGGGCGTTCGCCCGCTCCTTTTCCACCTAAGAATTGAGCTTCTATGGAAATCGGAAAATCTTGATTTTTACCCATGCTTTGGGCAGATTGGGAATGAAGCATGACACCGCTATTTTTGTATGCCCAACCGGGTCCTCCGGCAGCTTGTTCTTCAACGAATCGATAATCAATTTTTATCCTATAATGAGAAAATTTTTCATTGTAAAATAGATGGCCAAAACGGTTGTTGAAAGTATCATAAGCTTCATAGGAAGTCAATAAAATACTGTCTTTGACTTGGAAGGTATTCCCAAAGTTATCATTTAAGTCATATCCGGTGATCTTCAGATCCCACCCGGTCAGGTCTTTGCCATTAAAAAGGGATTGCCAAATTTCGGATGTTGAGTCGTAGTTGTTTGATTGACAGCTGATTATGAAAGAAGCTGCCAATAAGTATATTAGGTTTTTCATATTGTTTAATTTGTGAGATTTGCTTATTCTGTAATGTCCTTTTTTTGTAATCTATTATGAAGATTATTAACTTCCATTAATGCTGCCGAACCGTACCAAGGATGCAATTCCATCTCCAATCTCCCTGCTTGAATTGCCGGGTCTGTTTCCGTCAGTTTTTTTGCCTCTTCTATGGTAGTTACATTAAAAATATAGATGCCTCGCATTTCACCATCATCCATGAAGGGACCTGCTAAGGATAGTTTTCCAGCCTCTGCCAATCGACCTATGTTTTCTAAGTGCGCTGTTTGGAGATTTGCAGCAGTTGTAGAATCTTGGTCACGATTTGGTCCAGCTTTAAGGAAAGCCATTACATATTGACGCATCCCATAATCATCCGCACCAACTTTGGCTGCCAAAATGGAGTCATAGCCATTCGTTATTTCAGCTGATTCAACTACTTTGGGAGCTTCTTCTTGGACAGTTTGGTTACAACTCCAAAGAATTACAAAAAAGCAAAAGCAAAAAATTGATTTTTTCATGTTTTATGTTTTTTTGATCGTTTATAATTCATCTGCCCACATTCGTGTGGTATTTGCCAGTTTTTCAATCATTTCCTCATGGGTTATCCCTGAACGTTTCAAGGTTTTAAAAGAATGATCTCCTCCGTCCATAATGGAAAGTGTTGCTTTATCTAATCCATCACAAACTTGAGTAATCAATGGAATTTTGGCTAAGGTATCGCGTGTTCCTTGCAAGAATAACATTGGGTGGACGATATCCTGTAAATGTGCTGCTCGTTCAATACCTACTTTGGCAGGCGAATGTAATGGAAAACCAAAGAAAACAAGACCTTTCACGTTTTCTAAAGTTTCAGTAGCTGCCAATTGAGAAGTCATTCGACCGCCAAAGGATTTTCCACCAGCTAAAACCGGAAGACCATTTGCTAATTCAATTCCTTTTTCAATAGCAGCCTTGACGGTGGGCAGTGCGACTTTGGGTCTGTCGGGTGCGCCTTTACCCAATTCTTTATATCGAAAATTAAATCGCAATGTGGCAATTTCTTTTTTTGCCAAGTCATTAGACAAAGTTTCCATAAATGCGTGAGTCATATCCGCACCAGCTCCATGTGCTAAGACCAATAAATATTTTGAGTTTTTTGGTTGATTCAGAATGGCACTTACAGAGCCGAGTTCTTCTGATATATTTATTTTTAGGTTTATTATGGACATTGATTTTCGATTTTTTAATGATGCTGATTAGAGCAAGAGCGTAATAAGTTGGCAAAAGTTAGATTTTTTATTTCAAACTCAAAACCTCTTTTAAAATTAAAGTGTTGAATAGGTCGATTTACAGATTTTTGGGCTTAGCCTTAATAAAACCTTTCCTATTTTTGCAATTATGAATAAATGTCTAGACTTCTCGGAGGATGTAACGATCCAAAATACACAAATTACAAAACAAGCTGAGGCAATAATGCCAACAGGTTGGGGCAAGTTTCGGATGATTGCATTTTCAAATTCACCAAATGATCCAATGCCACATTTGGCGATGGTTCATGAATCAACTGATTTGAGCCAGCCCGTTCGATTGAGAATTCACTCAGAATGTATGACTGGAGATTTATTTCATTCTAAACGATGTGATTGTGGAGAGCAATTTGACCGAGCAATGGAAATGTGTGCCGAGACAGGTGGGTTGGTTATTTACTTGAGACAAGAGGGTAGGGGGATTGGTTTAATTAATAAACTAAAAGCATATAACCTTCAAGATGATGGTTTAAATACAGTAGATGCTAATTTACATTTAGGCTTTGAGGTAGATGCTAGAGACTTCAACTTAGCCATTCAAATTTTGGATCAACTTGATATTCAAAAAGTACATTTATTGACTAATAACCCAGAAAAAATGGAAGCACTTGAAAAATCTTCCATTGAGGTCATCAGTCGGATCCCATTAAAGATTCCTGCTAAAAAAGAGAACCGAGGGTACTTAGATACCAAACGGGATGTATTGGGGCATTTGTTATGATTGGGGAGGTTAGGAATATGGACATAATAAATTTACCATTTGAACTCGTCTTTTTTGCACCTTTTTTCGTTAAAAATTCTCGCTATAGTTGTGGCTATGCCTGTACTTTTTGCCTCAATTGTTACAAAAAATTCTGACCTCAAATTGGTCAATTTATTTTATCCGCATTCCTTTTTTATTGTCCTCCCTTTCCTTTATTCTTGCACTTCTCAAAAATAATATATTCACTGAGTTCCCCAGTGAATATTATCCTACAGTTTTTAGAAAAGTACAATCTTGGGTTTACCTGCTCAATGGTCGGTGGAGTCAATTTACCTAACACCACACTAATGAATAAAGTGAGGTTTAGAATTATTGATTTACATTAATTTTTTATTTAAAAGAACCCTTAAATAATCTTCTGTCAATAGAAGAAAATAGTTCTTTCTAAATAGTGTTTAATGATGATTAAAATTTTCAAAAACCAAATAATTTTATTTAAAAATTGTGTATATTTTTTTGAAGATCAATTAGTTATAAAGTATTGAAACTAAATGGAAAGTCAGGGGTTAGAAGCTGTATATTAGATAAGACCTTTTTGGAAATAATAGAGCGCTTGAGAGAAATAAGTACAATTCAAGATATATGTTTCTTTTCTGGTTTGTGCGACTTAAAACAAAAGTACTAACTCATGAAAAGAAAGGTACATATTAGAGCAATATGTTTATCCCTAAAAAAAAATTATGAGTAACTTCTCTGTTTCCAGCATTCATTTAATGAAACTTATCACAAAGACGATTTTACCGTTTATTTTTTTTACGTCTGCGGTTTTCGGACAATCCAGCCATAATTATAAAGTCGTGATAGACAACTGTCATAGCAGTATAAGCAATGAAGCGACGAACAATACCATTACCGTGGAATTTATGAATGGAAATAAAGTGATTGAGAAAACGTCTAAAAAAGGTATTAAAGATTGTTCTTCCAAAGCTAATTTTACCATTCAATGCAATGAAAGAATAACAGGGGGTGAAAGTATCCACTACAGGAAATGATGGTTTTTATATAGATAAGTTGGAACTATATAAGGATGGGAAAATGGTAAAACGGCACGGTGAAAATAACGGTAAAGTTTGGTGCCTTAGTACTGACCCTGGCGATGCAAATAGAATTTGGAAAGGTAAGATCGCCAATGGTTGTCAGGCAAGTATTAAATTTGTATTTAAGAAGTAAGTCTGTGTTCAGGTCAATTTTTTTCTTAATCGTATTTGGTGAATAATTCCCTATGCGGAGTAGGTAGGAATCAATTCAAAAGTATTCAAGTTTGTACAAGACTCGAGTAGTGGCGGTATGTGCACAACTGTGCATACCGCCATAACTGTTGTAGGCAATTAAATAAAAATGAAAAAACGAATAATAGGAATTGATGTAGCAAGAGCATTGGCAGTTATCGGAATGATAATCGTGAATTTCAAAGTTGTCTTTGGAGAAAATGGAGATAGTTGGTTAAAGTCATTCGCTCATCTTTTTGACGGAAAAGCAGCGGCAACATTTGTGGTTTTAGCGGGAATTGGATTAGCGTTAATGACAAACTCTGCCATAAGAAATCAAAATCAAGAAAAATTACAAACAGCTCGAAAAAGGATATTGAAAAGGGCAATTTTCCTTTTCATTATCGGACTTTCGTATATATGGATTTGGCCAGCAGATATTTTGCATTTTTATGGAATTTATATGTTAGTAACACTATTTTTTATTAATAGTCGGGCAAGGCAAATTTTGATTGGGGCAATAAGTTTGATAGTCATTTATCCTATACTGATAATGTTGTTCGATTATGAAACGGGTTGGAATTTTTTAGTTTTGGAATACACCGATTTTTGGACTTTTAAAGGATTTATTAGAAACCTGTTCTATAATGGATTTCATCCTGTAGTACCTTGGACTGCTTTTATGCTTTTTGGATTGTGGTATGGAAGACAAGATTTGTATGATGATAAATTTTTAAAAAAATCACTGTGGGTAAGTTCAGGCGTTTTTATTTCAATTCAAATTTTATCAATCGGATTAATTCAATTCATTTCACAAGTAAGTCCAATAGCAATAGACAGTTTAATGCCATTATTAGGAACTGACCCAATGCCACCAATGCCGATTTATATGATAAATGGAATTTCGATTTCAATAGTGATAATTTCAACTTGTATTCTACTTGCCAAACGATATGAAAACAGTAAAATAATTGGTGCTCTAAATAAAACAGGGCAATTGGCTTTAACCTTTTATGTTGCTCATGTGATTTTGGGAATGGGAATTATGGAAGAAATTGGCTCGTTGAAATTTGGGGAATATTCAATCGAGTTTTCAGTAATTTATGCCTTGATATTTAGTTTGTTATGCATTCTATTTGCTGAAATATGGTTGAGGTACAAAAAATCAGGACCATTAGAATGGATTATGCGAAAGCTAACAGATTGAAAAAAAAGGAAAAACTGATGTTAATATTAAAGGCTGAAAGGCGTGGATACACCCAACATTCAGACTTTGTTGAACAAAGTGGGGCAGGTCAATAGCTATGAATTGGTAAAAACCTAACAAAAAACATCCTGAAAATATCCATTTTCGTTTCAAACCCCTAAATTTAACACTGAGTTTTGAAATGTCATAACCCAAATAACATCCCGAAAAGCTGCTTTCCGAAATTAAGGAATCCAATACCGTTCAACTGAAATTGAAGATTCGACGAAGTCAATTGTTTAGACCATCTAGACGACTTGCGATTCCCCAATAACAATTTTTTATCTTTGATGCCTTATGAATGAATATTTTAAGTCGATCATTCTACAGAAAACAGGAGCTTCTTCTTTAATTGAAAAAGAGGTGATTCAGGAATTGTGGAGTGGGTACGGGAAAATCATGCGAGTGGGATTAGAGAATGCTTCTGTCGATAACGTAGTAGTGAAGCATGTTCAGTTGCCCATATATAAAAATCATCCTCGCGGATGGAATACTGATATCGGTCATCAACGAAAGATAAAGTCATATAAAGTAGAAACTACTTGGTATGATACCTACAGTAAAAGCAGCACTGCTCGTCTGCCGCAATGTTTTGCCATTGAGACGCAAGATGATGAGGTGCTAATGGTACTGGAGGATTTGGATGAAGCGGGCTACCCCTTACGCAAGCGGTCTGTCGAATGGGAAGAAATAGCTGAGTGTTTAGCATGGTTGGCACAATTTCACTCAAGTTATCTGGGAAGAGTTCCAGATGGGCTTTGGGAAGTGGGAACCTATTGGCATTTGGAGACCAGACCTCAGGAATTAGCAGTATTGGATGATCATAGGTTGAGGGAGGCAGCTCCGCTCATTAATGAAAAACTGAATACATGTGCGTACAAAACGTTTGTTCATGGAGATGCTAAGCTGGCAAACTTCTGTTTTGCTCAAGATGGATCCGTTGCTGGAGTAGATTTTCAGTATGTAGGTGGTGGATGTGGAATGAAAGATGTGGCGTATTTTATTGGAAGTTGTCTGAATGAAAGAGCGTCTGAACGTTTGGAAGCGCAAATCCTGGATACCTATTTTGAGCATTTACAAAGTCAATTGGAAGAAAGAAATGAAGCGCTAGAAAGGGAATGGCGGTCTTTATATCGAGTCGCCTGGGCGGACTTTCATCGCTTTCTAAAAGGGTGGAGTCCCGGTCACTGGAAGATTAATAGTTATAGTGAAAGTGTTACAGCAGAAGTGATCAATAATCTATAGAAATGGATTTGTTACAACTTAATCATATTGCAATTAAAGCAGCCCTTTCCGCAGGGAAAGTCATTCAGCAATACATGAATGGTGACGTTTTTGTAGAGAAGAAAAAGGGAGGGACAAGCTATGCCTCACAAGTCGTAACCGCGGTAGACAGAGCATGTGAAACAGCCATTCTTTCTCACCTACTTCCTACCTGTGACGAGTTTGATATAGCACTTTTATCGGAAGAGACCGAAGATGATGGGAGTCGATTCGATGAAGATTTTTTTTGGTGCATTGATCCAATGGACGGAACACTTCCTTTTATCAATAAACGACCGGGTTTTTCTGTGTCGATTGCGTTAGTCGCAAAAGATGGGACACCGTTTATCGGAGTAGTGTTTGACCCCAGTACGGATACATTATACCATGCTACCAAAGGAAATGGAGCCTATAAAAATGGTAGTCCCTGGAAGATTAAGCATACAAATGACCACTTAACTTATGTGACAGATCGAAAGCTGAAGGATACACCTCATGCAGCAGAAATAGAAAAGTTGCTCAATGAAAATGTGGAGCAATTGAATTTAAATGGGGTAAAAGAAATTGCTGGTGCAGGTGCTGTATTGAATGGTATACATGTACTAGAAAATGGTCCAGCATGTATGTTAAAGCTTCCGAAAAAAGAAAATGGTGGTGGGAGCATATGGGACTTTGCGGCTACGGCGTGTATTTACCAGGAATTAGGGTTGCCTGCAACGAATTTTGAGGGAGGAAGATTGGACTTGAATAGAAAGGATAGTACTTTCATGAATAAAGAAGGCGTCTTTTATGCTAATTTAATTTATAGGTAAGTATTGATGAGCATAAGATTGTGTCAAATAGAAACCACTAGCTGCACACCCGTATTTGCAAGATCATTATTCAAATATCATTGGGTTACGCTTCATTGAAAAACCATCTCCTTTAATTTTGGCTAAAGTCGGGAACCTTCGCCTTGATTATCAAAAAATAATCTCCAATTTTTCCTCCTCCCTAATGTATTACACAGCGTTGGATTAGGTTGAGAAAAGAATTTTTCAAAAACATCTAGTATTTGTAATATCTGAAATTAAATATCCGTCTTTTGGGGTAAAATTTAATTGGCAATTAATGAAAGAGAAGTTTACCGAGTTGCTTTGCGAAAACCAGGGAATAATTCATAAAATATGTAATTTATATTTTAGAGATAGATTTGAAAAAGAGGATGATCATCAAGAGCTAATTATTCAATTGTGGAAGGCTTTTCCCAGTTTTAATAACACTGCCAAATTTTCTACCTGGATGTATCGTGTTTGCATTAATGACGCGATTGATATTAAAAGGAAAGAAAAAAAGCAATTGAAGTATGTAGAATTATCTGAGGTCAAACCTCAAAACATGTCGCTTAATGGTGATACAAATTATACCAATCAGGAAAAATTGTATGAAGCTATCCGTAGGCTATCAGATGTTGATAGTCTATACTTATTGTTTTCAGGTCGCATAAGTTACTTTTTTTTGTTGATTAAGTGGGAGTATTATAATTCATTTGCAAGCGTGAATTAATATTTTAGAAGACGCAATTATTATGCAAAAACAAGTCGACATGCATGCATTAAAATGATTTTCTATGTTTTCTTTTATCAAACAAATTCTATCCCATCATTTATAATCTCAATTGCATCCGATGGATTTTTTACTTCGATAATCAATTTCTTATAACTCTCATCTTCTAAATCAATAATAATAGCATTGTCTTTATTGACGACATCCCAAAATATCTTTTCACCTGATTGATAAAAAGTACCCGCTGTGATAAGTCCAGGTACATGTGTTCCAGGCATTCTGATTCCTTTCCACCACCCGTTCAATGCATCTCTATCTTGGTAAGCCCGAACTACATTGATAGTAGGTATCGTAAGCTGACTTTTTAAAGCCCATAATTTGTGTAATCCTTCCACCTTAAAGTGAAAATTATTTTCTTCTTTTGAAATAGTAACCATTGAATTCTTTTTAAAGAGTTAGTAAGGGAGGAGGAAAAATATAACCTACCCATTTTGCTTGCTATTTTTCCTTTATGCACCGTTAAAAATACTCGCCATACCTTTGGGTATATCTGTGTTTTTTGCCTCATCTAAAGAAAAATTAACTTCCTAAAATTTGGGTAGGTTATTTATTTCCTCCTCCCTAATGCGAATGAAAATTTAAAAAATCCTAAGAAAAATAGCAGCAGCTAATCTACCAAAAACATTAACAATAAGACCTATAGTAAGTGCTTGGACAAAATCAAGTGATAGATTACTGGAGCATTGCCGCCAAGCGGCTCGCTCCAGTAAATGGTGGTTTTGGAGGGGAGTCCAATTTAAAAAGCTGAAAGTCAGCTTTTTAAATTGGAC
>JANSWP010000030.1 GCA_024743405.1 Bacteroidota bacterium | reverse complement strand
GGCTATGCCTTTATGCCACTGGCACAAGCCAGCCCAGAGAGCTAAGGCTATGACTGTGTTTTTTTCCTTGTGAGAGAAAAAATAATTCAAAAATTTATTCTAAACTTAATATTGCTCTCTTACTTACTTACTTACAACTCCTTGTATCAGAGCCTAATAATTTGATACCTTTTGTATTTGCAAGTTCCAAAATATTATCGCCCAAATCATTAAAATACCAACCTATCTTTTCCTGCTATTGATTTTCAATCCAATCTTTGGACAAGAAAATCCCTTTCTGGACAGTCTAGTAAATGTACTTCCGAATGCTTCGGAAGATACCAATAAGGTGATTTTATTGAGTGATATCGCATGGGAGTTGAAATTCGAAGATCCTCAAAAAGCTCGAAGTCTTTTGGACTCAGCACTTTCACTAGCGAAAGCTTTAAATTATCAGAAAGGGGAAGGTAATGCCTACAATTATAGAGGAGTTGTAGAGGACATTCATGGAAATAGCGAGGCCGCCATTGAATTTTTCGAAAAATCCTTACTAATTCGACAAGAGTTGGGAGATAAAATTGGCGTTGCTAAGCTCTATAACAATATTGGCAATGTCAATGACAACCTAGGAAACCAAAAAGCATCACTTCAAAGTTATTTTGAAGCACTAAAATTATATAGAGAATTAGGGGACTCGGTTAGAGTTGCACGTGCCTCCTATAATTTGGGGATTTCGTATGAGAATGTAGGGAACTTTCAAGCAGCTCAAGAATTCATATTACAATATTTAAGTCTGGCAGAAATAACCAAAGATAGCACTGCTATGGCAAATGCCTACAATGTTTTAGGCAATATAAGAACAGAAAAGGATGACTTCACTGCTGCTTTAGATAATTATCAAACAGCCTTATTCCTTCATAAATCTCAAAATAATCAATGGGAAATAGGAACGGCCTTAAATAATATTGGGAATACCTATGATAGCCAAGGAGAGCAAAAAATGGACAAAAAGGAATTCGATGGATTGTTTTCCTTTTTTGAAAATGCCACTAAATATCACCTAGAAGCCATTGATATTCGAAAAGAATTGGAAGATTTAGATGGTGAGGGAGAATCTTATAATAATATCGGATTGGTTTATAAAAATATCGGAAGTTATTATTTGAAAATTGGAGACCCCAAACAAGCCAATGAATATTGGGAGCGGGCACTAAATTTTTTAGATACAGCCCTTCAAATTAGACAAGAATTAGGAGACCAATTCGGGCTGATAGAGGTATATAATGGTTTTGGAGATGTCTATAGAAGACAAGGGAAATACAAAACAGCTCTTGACTTTACTAAAAAATATTTAGCCATTGCTGAAGAGTCTAATAATGAGAAGTTTCTTCAGAATGGTTATAAGGATTTGGCTAGATTATATAATAGTTTAGGTGACTTCAAAGAGGCTTATAAATGGAGAAAAGAATACGATGAATTACGATATGAACGCTACAATAAAGATAGATTGAGAGAATTCGAGAGTCGCGAGGTTTTTTATAGTGATCGCCAAAAAGAATGGGAAAATGAACGAGAATTACTGGTTAGAGATTCCAAATTAAAGGAAGCTGCTATTTTTAGAAATTCTTTAATTGTCGGTGCTATTGGTTTACTACTATTGATTGGGTTGATTTATAATAGGTATTTGATTAAGTCAAAATCGAATCAGGAGTTGGAGTCGAAGAATAAAATTATAGAAATAGAAAGAGAGCGCTCGGATGCACTTTTGTTGAATATCCTGCCGGAAGCGACAGCGAATGAATTAAAAGAAAATGGAAAAGCTGCTGCTAAAAAATATGAATCGGTCACTGTTTTATTTACTGATTTTGAGTCCTTTACCAAAATCGCTGAAAAATTATCTCCGGAACAATTGGTGGCGCAACTTGATGAATGTTTCCGCGCTTTTGATGAAATAATAAGTCGTCATAATATTGAAAAGATTAAGACTATTGGAGATGCCTATATGTGTGCGGGAGGTTTACCTGAAAAGAATAACACGCATGCAGAAGATATAATTAGAGCTGCCTTAGAAATGCGAGATTTTATGACACAATTTGGAGAGAAACAACGTAAAGAAGGAAGACCTGAGTTTCGAACTCGATTTGGTATTCATTCAGGACCAGTAGTAGCGGGTGTCGTGGGGAGTAAAAAATTTGCTTTTGACATATGGGGAGATACGGTCAATGTTGCTTCGAGAATGGAGTCAAAAAGTGAACCTGGTAAGGTCAATATCTCGAAAGACACCTATAATTTAATAAAACAGCAATTTCGATTTGAAAATCGTGGAAAATTGATTGCCAAGAACAAAGGCGAAATAGAAATGTTTTTTGTAGAGCACTTAACAAGCAAATAATAATTTTTCCATCTGGATATAGAGGTTTTGTTTTAACAATGGGCAATTTTTTAAGGAACAGTCCAATCTATTGATGAAAAAAATAGCGGAGGATTAAGACAAAAGATGAAGGGAGAAATGATGGATTTTTCCTTTACTTATTACTAAGTCAAAACATTTTTTTGCATTTATCAGAAAAGTAAATTAATATTGACTATTTGACAATTCAACTTTTTTAGAATTGAACTACCGGACAGCTAAAAAATTCATATTAAAAAAATTGAGAAAGGAACTCCCTCCTGAGTTGACTTATCATTGTTATGCGCATACCTTAGATGTCTTTAGAGTGACTAAAGAGCTTTGTAAAGCTGAAAATATTTCTAAATCTGATACTAAAATTGCTAAAACTGCTGCACTGTTTCATGATTCTGGCTTTATCAATGTATATAATAATCATGAGGAAGAAGGCTGTCGAATGGCTAAAACCTATTTACCTGGATTCGGCTATGAAAAAGAGGACATTGATACAATTTGTGGGATGATCATGGCAACTAAAATTCCTCAGAGCCCAAAGAATAAATTAGAGGAAATCATTTGTGATGCCGATCTGGATTATTTAGGTAGAGAGGATTTTTATCAAATAGGATACACGCTTTTTGAAGAATTCAAATTACATGGGGTTGTCACCGATGAAGAAGGATGGAATCGGCTACAAGTCGGTTTTTTGAATTCTCATGAATACTTTACGCCTACAAACCTGTCTCGCAGAGCTCCTCAAAAGCAACGTTTCTTAAAAAAATTGGAAGCTATAGTTGCGAAATACTAGCCTAGGAGACGCTGTCCAATATGGGACTTACGTTTGTCCATACCAACTCTTTTATTACAATATAAGGTTCGCTTAATTTTTTAGATTCTTAGACAAATCACGTGTTTTAAGGTCAAATGAAACATGAAGGCAACGATTCTGTTGGTCATTTTCGCTTTAATTCTCCTTAGACCACGAAATTTGTCTAAGTAACGCCTAAAGAATAACTCCGCCATTTGCCGATGTATCTTTTGAACTTTTGCGGCGTGAAAAATACTCACTGATGCCCTGCATACTGTGCTGGCTTGTGCCAGAAGGTACAAAGGCGAACGCAAAAAGTATTTTTGCCTTGCTAAAATCCAAAATCTACTATTTCAAATTGGCGGACTTATTTTTTAGCCGTTACTATGAAGAATTTTTTATTATCAATAGTTATATTTAATTAGCTGATTATTAGTTGATTAGTTTGAATTACCTCTTTTATCAATCATTTTTTTTTTGAAAATTTAAGAAAAAAAGCAGCGTTTAATATTAGCTATTCGTATTAGTAGCGGTTTAAAGAAATAGGCGTTAAACAGAGAGCAGCTTTCGATTTACTCTCACTGAATAAAAAGCAACATAATATTGCTCGTGTTGGACTTAAAAATATAAGAGAGCTGCTCTTCTTTTTTGCCTATAACCAAAGCCGACTTGAAATAGAAAAATTTCAAGTCGGCTTTTTTATTTTTTGCTTGACTTCATCTTTATTTTTCAAGGATAAGTAGAAGATTCCAACAAAAATCTTTTTCCAACTATATCTTTGCCAACTCTATTAGTAACGCCAAAAAAATAATTTTGTCCAAATGTCCAACTTATTCTTTCGCCGTTACTTACATCGTAATATCACAAACTAATTCAACATAATGTCATGGCTAGAAGAAGATTAAGATTGACCGGATTTACTCGCTTTTTATTGTTTCTTATGATTATCACACCAATGGCTTATTTTGGTGTATTGTACTCAAAAGGTGAAAAAATGCCAACTAGTATAGAAGAAGTCTGGGAAACTTTTCGCCCAAAAGAAAAAGCTATACAACAAAAGGAAGCAAAAGCAACACCCGCAGAAAATTCTAATTTGAATGAAAATACAAATGCAAATTCAGGGTTGGACAATTCAAAATCTAATGTAGATTGTTCAGAACTTGAAGAAGAGATTAAGGATTTGGAAGAAAGGTATTTAAGAAAATCAAATAAGGTCGACGATTTGGAGGCTGAAATAGAGGGATTAAAAAAACAAATTGATATTATGCAAAAGGATTCAGAATAACCGATTTTAAATATAATTGGTGAAAATATTATCAAACAACTAAATATTTAATAATGATCGCGATTATCACAAAAATTCTGTTAAATGCAGTAGCTTTTTTCTTGGGCGCACGATTTTTAAGAGGTGTAGATATTCAAGATTTTATGAGAGCCATTATTGTCGCTCTTGTAATGGCTGTCTTAAATATGTCTTTAGGACTTGTTCTAAAAATAGTATCACTTGGGCTTTTATCATGGGGAATATTCTCATTAATATTGAATGCGATTTTGATCTTAGTCGCTGATTATTTTTTGAAAGGTTTTAAAGTGGATAGCTTTTGGTGGGCCTTAGCATTGGCACTTGTGGTCGCTTTAGTAAATAGTATAACTTACTCCGTATTTTTATAAAAACGATAATTAGCTTGATTGGTAATTTTGTTGAAAGTTCATCATCAAATATCAATGAATTTATCAATCAACTAATATTGAATTGCTCCAATAAACTTTTACATTTGCCCCAAAAAAATTATGAATATCATTTTTCGATTATCTATTTTGGGGTTCCTAATCTCCTTTTTCGCTTGCCAATCAGACGTCAGTGACAACAGCACAAATACTAGCCCTGAATCTACTCAAGCTTCAGATGCTAACACTTCTAATGATGATGCAGACACTAAACCAAAATTTAAGATGATAACTGGTCCAGATGCAGTATCAGAAGAAGCACCTAAAAAAGAAATAAAGAGTTTAGCTGTCGAAATTCCATTAACTCCTGATAAAAAGGAGGGCGTAAGTGCTTTTCAAGAATATACTTGTATGGGTAACGAACCCAATTGGAACATTCAGATTAAACCATCTGGTATTACTTGGTTTTTGATGGGTGAGTCACGAGTTAACTTTCCATATAAAAAACCTGTTGAAGAGGGAAATTCTATTGTTTTTCAATCGAAAAATGATAGCGGTAGTATTACCATCAAAATATCTAAAGATCAATGTCCAGATAGCATGGCTGATGTTATGCACCCTTTTACCTCTGAGATCAATGTCAATGGGACTATTTATAAAGGCTGTGCTCAATAGGATATTCTAAAGGAAGAGCCAGGTTTTATTAAGAGACTGACTCTTCTTTTTCAACTCACCTTTCTGGTCTAGGGGTTTAGAAAAAATAACCTACGCATTTGAATTGTTGTTTTCCCATTTCTCTTCTTTAAAAATTTTGACCGTAGCGCTGCTATGTTAAAAATTTTTGCCTCGATAAATGAAAAAATAGCTAAGTAACGAGCAAAGAATAAGTTCGCCATTTGGAGATAAAGATTTTGTTCTAATATTAGGCATTTTCTGAAGGAATAGTCAAGCTATTGCTGAGGAAAATAATGACGTATTAGAATAAAAGATTATCGGTAAAATAATGGAGTTATTCTTTACTCGTTACTAACTCAAATTTGCGAAGCTTATTTTTTTTCTAAACCCCCTATTTCATATTTATTATATTTGCTTTTCTCAGTAGTCATTTAAGTTAAATTAGCAGGTGGATATAATATCCTTCAGTCTTAGCTCCAATGACGATTAATCAATGCCGAAAGCATACTGAGTGTCACTACCTCACACAGAAAAATAATAACTTATGTGTGCTGTTGCTTCCTCATTTGAAATTAAAAATCATTGCAAAAATGACTAACCAACTTACCTATTTATTTGCTTTTATATTCAGCATTTCTGTACTTAATGCACAAAGTACTTTCCCAAGAAATGGGGTTGCAGATCATCGTGAAGGATTGTATGCCTTTACAAATGCGACAATCTATAAATCTCACGATGAAAAACTAGAAAATGCGACATTGATCATTCGAGATGGTAAGATTGAGGCGGTTGGTCAGGGAATTCAAGTTCCATCAGATGCCATATTAGTAGATTGTTTGGACAAAACTATCTATCCTTCTTTTATTGAAATGTATTCTGATTATGGAATGCCTGAGGCAAAAAGAAACAGTGGAAGTACCAGAGGACGTAGACCTCAATCCCTTTCAAATAAAGATGGAGCTTATAGTTGGAATGAGGCTTTAAAACCTGAATTCAGAGCGCATGAAAACTTTTCAACCAATGATAAGAGTGCTGGTGAGTTACGAAAATTAGGGTTTGGAGCTGTGCTTTCCCATAAAATGGATGGAATTTCAAGGGGAACTTCAACCTTGGTTTCTTTAGGTAAAGCGCGCGAGCACGAGGTAATTATCGAAGAAGAAGTTGGTCATCATTTGTCATTTCGAAAAGGTAGCTCTAATCAAAATTATCCAAGTTCTTTAATGGGAGCAATTGCCTTAATTCGACAGACTTATTATGACGCTCAATGGTATAAAGATCAAGGGCATAAGGATGAAGTGAATATATCTTTGGACAATTGGAATACTGTTCAAAATGGTGTTCAAATATTTGAAGTAGGCGATAAATTGGAAGCATTGAGAGCTGCCAAAATTGGTCGTGAATTTGGAATTAATTATATCATTAAAACGTCTGGTAATGAATACCAACGAATAGATGCTATAAAAAATACACAATCGGCTTTAATCGTTCCGGTTAATTTCCCAGATGCATATGATGTGGAAGATCCTTACGATGCGTCATTAGTGACGCTACAACAAATGAAACATTGGGAATTAGCACCTTCCAATGCTAATCGCCTATCTAAAGCGGGCATTCAGTTTGCATTGACGACCAATGGCTTAAAGAAGAAATCTGATTTTCTTTTAAATCTTCAAAAGGCAATAAAAAATGGTTTGTCAGAGGAGGATGCTCTCAAAGCCCTCACCCAAACTCCTGCTGAATTGATGAAGGTTGCCGATCGTTTGGGAAGTTTAGATCAAGGTAAGATTGCTAATTTCATTATTACGGATGGAGATGTTTTCAAAAAAGGTACCAAGATTCATCATAATTGGGTTCAAGGTAAACCATTCATTCTCAAAAAACTGGATAAGTTATCCTTAGAAGGTGATTATGGATTGAGTGTGAATGGAGAAGGACATGCAATGAAAGTAAAAGACGATGGAGATAAATATAAAATGACGCTTGTAGTTGATGATTCTACGACCATTACGGTCAAAAATAAAGTTGAAAACGGTCGAATTATAATGAGTTTTACCCCTCAAAAAAAGCGTGGTATGGTACGGCTTTCAGGGACGATTTCTAATAATGGTTGGTCTGGGAGTGGCCAAGATGGAAAAGGGGATTGGGTGACTTGGAATGTGGTACCTCGCCGACCACCAAATGATGAAATAGATGAAATAGATGAAATAGATGACAAAGAGAAAAAAGACAAGGGAGAAAGACCTAGTCGAATGGGACAAGTGGTCTATCCATTTATGGCTTATGGGTGGAAAACAAAACCAACAACTCAAACTTACTTGCTTAAAAATGGTACGGTGTGGACAAATGAGGCAGAAGGGATTTTGGAAAATGCAGATGTGTTAATTCGTAATGGGAAAGTAGTTCAAGTGGGGAAAAATTTACCTTCAAGTGGGGCTATTGAAATTGATGCGACAGGAAAACACATTACTTCCGGTGTAATTGACGAGCATACCCATATTGCTGCAAGCCGTGGAATCAATGAGGGCACTCAGGCCAGTTCTGCTGAGGTTTCTATAGGAGATGTAGTTAATTCTGAGGACATAAATATTTATCGCCAATTATCAGGAGGGGTTACAGCTGCACAAATTTTGCATGGATCTGCTAATCCAATAGGGGGGCAATCTGGGTTGATAAAATTTCGATGGGGCTATGAGCCTGAAGAAATGAAAATCAAAAATGCAGATGGGTTTATTAAGTTTGCGCTTGGTGAAAATGTAAAACAATCTAATCGTGGGAATAATTATACGTCTCGATTTCCGCAAACTCGAATGGGGGTGGAGCAATTGTATGATGACCATTTTACTCGTGCAGCAGAATATGGAAAGCTAAAAAGATCCGGTAAGCCTTACCGTAAGGATTTGGAAATGGAGACCCTGTTAGAAATTATAGAGAGCAAGCGATTTATTTCTTGTCATAGTTATATACAGAGTGAGATAAATATGTTGATGAAAGTGGCAGAAAGACATGGGTTCAGTATCAATACTTTTACACATATTTTGGAAGGGTATAAAGTTGCTGATAAAATGGCTAAACACGGAGCTGGTGGAAGTAGCTTTAGTGATTGGTGGGCTTATAAATACGAAGTTTATAATGCTATACCTTACAATGGCGCCATTATGCACGAACAAGGTGTGACGGTTGCGTTTAATTCGGATGACGCAGAAATGGCCCGACGTCTTAATCAAGAGGCTGCTAAGGCTGTTTTGTTTGGAGGAGTTAGTGAAGAGGAGGCTTGGAAATTTGTTACCCTAAATCCTGCAAAACTATTACACTTAGACGATAGAATGGGTAGTCTTAAATCCGGAAAGGATGCCGATGTAGTCATTTGGTCTGAAAATCCACTCTCTGTTTACTCAAAAGCAGAAATGACTTTTGTGGATGGGGTGAAGTTCTTCGATAGAGCGGAAGATTTAAAATTGAGAGAAGAGGTGAAAGTCGAACGCAATAGGTTGACGCAGAAGATGTTAGCGGTGAAGAAAGGAGGTGGGAAAACTACTCGACCTTTTGGACGTAGAGGTTCACATTACCATTGTGATGATGTGGAGGATGAAATGCATTAGAGTTTAGATTTTAATTGCGATTTTCAAAAAAACATTCACCTAGGAATGCGGATAAAATAAATTGGTAAATTTATTATGTTCGTATTCCCTGGACTAACTTTTATCTAGGTGGATTCAATTTTTCTCAAAGCAACGGCATTGATGCAAAATCTCAAATTACTAGGTGGAGGACCATCTTGAAATACATGTCCTAGGTGAGCATCACAAGTATTACAAGCGGCTTCAATTCGGTACATTCCAAAGCCTCGATCTTTATGGTAGGCAATAGTATTTCCCTTAATGGGTTTTGTGAAAGAAGGCTACCCTGTTCCACTTTGAAATTTTTCTTTTGAATCAAATAATGGGGTTTCACAACATAAGCAGGCATATTTGCTTGGCTCAAAAAGATTACAAAGTTCGGAACTGTGTGCTCGTTCGGTTCCTTTTTGACGAGTTATCCGATATTGCTCTTCTGTTAGTTGCGCTTTCCATTCTTCCTCGGATTTTTCTACTCTTTGGTCAGGCTGAGGATTGCCATTATTGGCAAATTTTAACAGGTCTATCCAATTCAACGTGATTATTTTTTTGAAAATGACTTGATTCGCCTTTAATTCCAGGATAAAGCGCTCCTTTCCTTCCAATAGCTATCTGGTGAAACCTGAAATTTATGGAGTAATTGAATTTCTTCTTCTTGCAATTCAAACTGGGTCATTTGTAGGTTTTCTAATAAGTGTTGTTTTTCAGAAGCGCCACTAAGCACTTTAAATGGATGAATACTATCTTGACAAAACCTCAAGGCAATGGCATCTATCCCTACCTCATATTTTTGGGACAAGTTTTGCAAATAGTTATACATAGATTGGTAATGCTCATAGGTTTTATTGGGAAATATTCTTCCATTGGCAAGGGCTTCCTTAATGATAAATCGTTTTCCTTCGACTATTGAGTCCTTCAGAATGGGGGCAATACTCTGATCGAGGATATTATAGGTCACTTGAAAAGCATCAAATAATAATTGCGTTTCGATTTCAACTTCTAAAGCAGTTTTTAGCACTTCTGATTGGTTAGATCCTGTTGTAGAAATACCTATTTTTAATCCATGAGTAGCTTTTAGCTCTGCAAGTCTATTTAAGATAGCCTCATTTTTTAATACGCTAGTTTCAAAGGTTGCGGAGTGAATTTGGTAGGTGCTCAGAAACGGAAGTAATTTTTTTGATTGTTCCCATTGCTCGTTGAGTTTGGCTAAAGTGTGTTCTTTTACCTCATGTTGAGTGGCATTGGTTTGGAAGTTAGCGACATAAGTATAACCCCATTTTGTGGCTATTTCTATATCCCTAGCTTCCTTATTGGATAACCAGTCAATGAGTAATGCCTCTGCCAAACCATAACCTGGAGCAGTATCATAATATCGGATACCCTTTTCAAAAGCATGATCCAATAATCGTCGACCATTTGATTTAAATGTTTCCAAATCAAATTTAGCCTCCGTTACTGGACTTTTGATATTGATATACTGAGGTCGCCCTATTGCAGCGGTACCTAAGCCAATATTCATATGTTTCGTTTTAGTCCGGACATAAAAATCACGTTGCCGTGAATTTTAAGCAGTTGGCTTATAGGTGACCTTACATTTTTGACAGACCGAATGATCATCTTCATTCATTAATTGAATACCTGTCAAGTGTTTATTGGCATAATCCTGAACCCACCCTACATTTTGACTTTTGCTATTCACATCAAAATTATTATTTTTGACAGCTTCAAAAAATTGTCCGCCATATTCATGTCTCCCCCAACAGTTAGGACAAACCCCTTCTGGGTGATTATTTTTGGATTGAGGTTCTTTTTTCTTTAAAAGATTTAAAAGAGAATTTAAAAGATTCATGTATTAGTATTTTTTTGTAAAAGTTCCGTAATTCTTAAATCCAACCGCAAAAGGGCATTATTGGGGTCAGAGCCAAAAATAGAATAAAAAACATTCCCATTCTTTTCGACTAAAATCCAATGAGGGGTTCCACCTGCTCCATAATTCAGAAAAGTGGTATCATAGTTTTTGTCTATAAAAAATGGAAACCGAATATGATAATCAATTTTTGCTTTTTCGAATTTTTCGCTAGGGAAGTCAATGGCTTCAAAATTAGTGTGAATCCCTAAGACATTTATATTCGCTCCGTTTTCATAAACAATTCGATTGGCATAAGGAATGGCTCTTCCTAAACATCCTGGACACCCTAAACTGAAAAAAAGAATTAATAAAGGCTTGCCAATAAAATCATTTTTTTGTGGGACTTCTTGTTCATAGATACCTTCTAATGACAAATTAGGTAAAGGCTCGCCAATACTTACTAAGCTCAATTCAAGTCTATTATTCATGCTGAAATTGATGTGTTAGTGATTTTAGAAAAAAGGCGTGAAAATAATAATGATAAGGGATTTCTCATGAAAATCCGTTTTAGTGATTTTCAAACTTTTGGACGGTTTTTGAATGAATTTATTTTTATGAGAAAACCCTATAATAATGAATTAATGATAATTCATTTTGAAAAGAATACTACAAGGAAACTATTAAAATAGTTTTATTGATGCCCTACTACTTTGATTAAAGGTTGTGGTGAAATTAGAAAACGGCTACCAATCCTAACCCCAACCAATCTCCACGGCGAATGGCGCCTACTCCGTATTGTGCAAAGAAGTTATTGATTTGAGCACCCTCTGCAGCAGAACCAAGGTCGCCGTCATTTAAAGTGTAGTGTAAGGATAGTTTTAGGTTTGGGTTGAAGTAAAAGTTAAATCCAAAATTAAGAACTTGGTCTTTACCGGAAAGTGAATTGACAGTTTCTGAATTGCTTTGTGCTTCGGCATCAGTTTCTCCTCTGAATTTAACTAAAAGCAGAGCTGGTTCTAAAACATAACCGTTTTTTAGGTTTAAATTATAGCTCATCCGAAGGAAGCCTGTTTGTGAATTGACTGTAAAATTTTGATTATTAAGGTCATTACCGGTTCGCCACATATAAGTCCATTCGCCACCGAAATTTAGGTTATCCCAATTCAATAAGAAGTCCATTCCTGCGGCGTGGTTTTTTTCAAATAAATCGGTATCACCTTGAGTCGTACCGGCAAATGCAACGGATAACCCTTTGCGCTTTCCAAAATAATTGACCTTGTGCCCAAGGGTGTAATTCTTTGATTCGGGATCTCCAAAATTGACTAAAAAGCGTCCAACAATAAGTGGAGAAGATTTAACACCAGTTGAATTTCCTGAATAATTATGAAAAACAGGATTGAATATACCAAGGTCATATTTGAAACTCACTGTTTCTGAGATATCTCCCAGAAGTCCACCAAAGTTAATGCCTGCTGTTCGACCTGGTCCTGTTCCCACTAAATGACGGCGAAGGTAATTTTGAGACCAGGATTTTTCCATAGAGGGGACTCTGGTTGCAGCTGTAATACTTTCTCTTCCAATTTGAGGAGCAAAATAACCTACTGTAATATTTAAAGATTCATTTTTTTGAGAAATCCGCCATTGAACAAAGGCATTCCAAACTCTAAAGGATGGAGAAGGTCCATTATTAGCACCTCCTACAGGCCCCGTCAAAAGATCTCGGCCTACAAAATCTAAGGCAGCATTAAAATTAAACTTTAGAAATTCATAAGGTTGACCTTTTATACCTAATCTAGTACGACGAATTTCCGTATTAAATCGATCATCTACTTCTTTATAAATTCCCTCTTCGCTATCAAAAACTTCCATACCATTGGTGTAGGAACTCCAGAGTTGAATGGCTAAAATTGGCTCAATTTTAAAATCTTCTAACTTCTTTTTCCATTTTGAAGTAGATTCATTTTGGCTAAAAATAATTATGGGAAATAGCAGGAAAAGGAAAAGAAAAGAGCTTCGCATTGGGTTGTTCTTGAGTTCTTGAATGATTGTTTTCTGGTGAATTTGACCAACAGAAAATAAAGAAAGCCCATTTTTAAAGTGGGCTCAAAAAAAGATTTTCCAAATTAACAAAATTTAGAAAATCTTCTTAAAAGTATAAATAAGAAACTAAGTACCAAGCAAAAGAAACTGAAATTTGATAGAAATAATCTTAGTTTGGTACTCAATTAACAAATTAATGTGGCAATTTAGATCGTAAACGACCATAGACATAGGTACCTAAAATGGCGCTGGCAATAACCAAAAGAATGGTTAAGATCCCATGTCCTAGAAGTGTAAATAAAGGACCTGGGCAGGCACCTGTCATCGCCCAACCTAATCCAAAAAGGATGCCTCCAAATAAATATCTTGGTATAGACATAGTCTTGGGATTAAATTTTATTTCATCGCCGTTAATGGTCTTCCCTTTTACTTTTTTAATGATAGCAACCAATATAGCACCTAAAATAACGGCTGTACCGATAATGCCATACATATGAAAACTTTCGAATCGAAACATTTCCTGAATACGGAACCAGCTGATTGCTTCCGATTTGGTCATTACGATACCGAATAATATACCTGTTAATAAGAATTTTAAAAATTTCATTTGAATGATTGTTGAATGGTCAAATTGTTTAATAGTGTCTCAGGAGTATCCCAGAAGGGACTTTGTAACCAATTTTTCTATAAGGTTAAAATCTGCGGCAAAATCACCCAAGCCATCAAAAGACCGCCAATGAAAAATCCAATAACGGCAATCAATGAGGGTAATTGGAGGTTCGCTAATCCACTAATTGCATGACCAGAAGTACAACCACCAGCCCAACGTGTTCCAAAACCAATCAAAAAGCCACCTATAATAAGAATAATTAGATTACTTAATGAGAAAGCGTTTTCTGTGCCATAAATTTCATTAGGCACAAAACCCGCTCCTTCTTCCATAGTGCGAGGAGTATCAATACCAACTGTTTTTAAATAAGCTTCTGTTTCGGCAGAAATATTAACCGGCTCCGGACTTGCGAGATAATTTGAGGCAATAAAGCCTCCTATGACGGCGCCTCCAATGAAAACTAAATTCCAGATTTGAGCTCTCCAATTGAAATCGAAAAACTCGCATCCTTTTCCACCTCCAAAGATGGAGCACATTGTTCGCAGGTTTCCAGAAACACCGAATTCACCACCAAACCAAAGGAGTAAAAACATAACAAAGACGATCATTGCTCCAGAAGCTGCCCAATGCCAGGGTTGACTTATAAATTCAATCATGATGTATTATTTTAAGTTGAAGTAGTTTTTGAATTTTCATTAATTATTTTTTCCAATTGGAAAGCAGATGTCATGCCTGAGTGCCTCCATTTAACTTCTCCATTTTGGAAAAGTATAAAAGTCGGAATCCCTCGAACACCATATTTCATAGAAACTGCTTGGTTTTTGTCGACGTCAATTTTGATGATAGAAGCTTTATCCTTTAGGTTACCAGCTACCTCTTTTAGAATAGGACTCATCGCTTGACATGGACCACACCAATCTGCATAGAAGTCCACCAATACAGGCTTTTCACTATTTATCAATTCATTAAATGAAACTTTCTTTTGCATTTTATATCTATTTAAAAGTCGAAGTTAAATTTTGATTAATTCTTTAAGAAATAATGCGACACATCCTTTATAAAATCACCTAATTATTTCCGGATGTGCCACATTTTTGATTTGAAATCACTCAATCAATCATGAACTATTATAATACTGCCTCAACGGCAGCGTCAATTGTTTCTTGTGTCATTTTAGTTGGACAGATAAACTCCGTTTTTGGAGCATTTGTCTCTTCGATTACTTTCCATCCACCCGCTACATCTACCAAGTTTTCAAATCCTCTTGCTCTTAAAATTGAAGCAGCAATCATTGACCGATAACCTCCTGCACAGTGGATGAAATAAGTCTCTTCTCGATCCAATTTCACCATATTGTGATTGATATAATCCAATGGGAAATTCATTGCATTTTCTAAATGTTGAGCTAAGTGTTCAGTTGGTTTTCTCACATCTAAAATGTGCTCAACTTGGTTAGCATTCATTTTTTCTGCTAATTCTTCTGCAGGGATGGATTTTATTTTATCAATTTCTTTACCTGATTTGATCCAAGATTCTATTCCTCCTTCCAAATATCCTAATGTATTATCATATCCTACTCTCGATAGTCGCATTACGGTCTCTTCCTCTTGACCTTCAGGTGCAACAATTAAAATAGGCTGTTTGATATCTGTAATCAGGGCTCCAACCCATGGAGCGAAACTTCCATTTAAGCCAATAAAAATAGAATTTGGAATATGACCTTTAGAAAAATCTTCTTGAGTCCGAACATCTAAAACTAAAGCTTCTTCTTGTTCAGCGACTTCCTCAAATTTTTCAGGGTTTAATGCAATAGCACCTCTTTCTAAGACCTCATCAAATGAATCATAACCCGACTTATTCATCATGGCATTTTTCGCAAAATATTGAGGAGGAGGAGTTAATCCGGCTGTTACTTCTTTTACAAATTCTGCTTTTGTCATATCTGCTCGAAGTGCATAATTAGTCTTTTTTTGGTCACCCAAATAACCCCACGTTTCTTTACTTAAATTTTTGCCACAAGCCGAACCAGCTCCATGTGCAGGATATACAATTACATCATCTGCCAATGGCATAATCTTATTTCGAAGACTTTCAAAAAGGAAGCCTGCCAAGTCTTCTTTAGTTACTGCACCTTGTTTAATAGCCAAATCAGGTCGTCCAACATCCCCTAAGAAAAGCGTGTCTCCTGTAAATAAGGCGTAATCTTTTCCTTCTTCATCCTTCAATAAAAAGGTTGAGCTTTCCATTGTATGACCTGGTGTGTGTAATACTTTGAAAGTCAAATTTCCAACCTTTAATTCTTCGCCGTCTTTTGCCGAATGAATGTCATAGTCTGTTGTCGCCATTGGACCATAAACGATAGTCGCTCCCGTCTTTTTTGCCAAATCTAAATGTCCAGAAACGAAATCAGCATGAAAATGAGTCTCAAAAATGTATTTTAATTTTGAGCCTTCTTTTTCTAATTTTTCAATGTATGGTTTTGTTTCTCGCAAAGGATCTATAATCACTGCTTCGCCATTGCTTTCAATATAATATGCACCTTGTGCAAGACAGCCTGTATATATTTGTTCTACTTTCATTTTGTGATTTTATTTTTAAATGTTTTAGATGGAAAAAGTTTATTTGTTTGAATCTGTGTATTGCTAATTAAAATAGTCGATTCTTCAAGGACATCTATTTTTACAACATTTCATGGCTATTTGTTTAATTTTTTAATTTGATGATGCAAAGATAGGGTGGGGCAAGAGATGATTTTGTGATTACAATCACAGAGCAGATTTTTTTTTGCTTTCGAAGTTTTGTAAAGTAATAAAAGTAGACTTACACTTCCATCCGGAGATGTATAATTACTGCTGATAAAAATGTCAAGCCTGCAATCGTCCCCATAGCACCACCTAAACCGAAAGAATCTGCAATAATACCCGTCAGTAAAGCCCCAATTGCATAGCCCAAATCTCTCCATAGCCGAAATATTCCAATACTCTCCGCTCTTTGAGAAGGATGGGTATTATCCGCAATCGCAGCCAAAAATGTGGGGTAAACCATCGCAGTCCCCCATCCCAATAAGGCCGCAATTACTATATCTGTCCAGTAAAAAGGGGAGAAAATTAAGGCGACCAAAGCCACGGCTTGCAGCAACATTCCCCAGAACAAGAGGCGTTTTTTGGAATAATGATCTGCCATTTTTCCAGTGAACAATTGACCAATTCCCCATATGGCAGGATATACAGCTGCGACAACTCCGATTTGTTCTAAATTGAAATCTTTGGTTAATAAAAACATAGGCAGTAGCCCCCAAACCATTCCGTCATTTAAATTATTGACCAACCCTGCCTGAGAGACACTTGCCAAATTTGGATTTCGGAAAGTAGTGTCTTTAAAAATGTGTTTTAGGAGGGGAGTTTGATTATCTGAACTTTCTTTTTTAACATGCTTGTGCGTGTCTTTTATCAGAAATATACTACCTAAAAAACCTAGTATGGCTAATCCGATACCTATAAAAAAAGGGTAGGGGCGCAATCCATAGTTTGTTGCAATCCAACCTGTCAAAAATGCTAAAATTCCCACTGAGAGATAGCCTGCGAATTCATTAATGCCCATTGCTAACCCCCGATCTTTTTCTCCGACCAAATCAATTTTCATGATTACGGTACTTGACCAGGCGAAACCTTGATTGAGACCCAAAAAGATATTGGCAATAATTATCCAATTCCAAGTAGGGGCATACATCAATAAAAATGGAACCGGTAACCCAAATAACCAACCTAAAATGAGGAGTTTTTTGCGTCCCCATTTATCTGCCAATTTACCCATTAAGTAATTAGCAGAGGCTTTGGTGATTCCAAAAACAATTATAAATGAAAGGATAGCTGTTTTGGCAGCAAGTCCAAATTCAACTTCCGCCAAAGAAGGAATAATGGTTCGCTCTAAACCAACCATACCACCAACAAATGAATTGATGAGGACAAGCAAACTGAATTGTTGCCAGTTATTTTTTAGGCCTAGTTGGAGTTGAGTAGGTTGATCTTTATTCAATTGTTTCACTTTGTTTACTGAAAGAGGCGGATGTTTTTTTGTTGAGGCGATTATCGTATTTCACATTCAGATGAATCCAAAGAGACCGTGAAGTTCGCAATAATCGGAAATAAATCAATGCGGCAAAAATTAAAACAAAAACCATGGTGCCACGCCAATGGATCCCTAATTTTTAAAGGCTCTTTAAATAATTTTGAAGAACGGCATTTGGGGCATCGGTAAGTCAAAATACTTTTTAGAATATTCATGATCGGGTATTTTTTCAGAAATAAAAGAATGCCCAACCATTAAGATATTGAGTATTCATATACAAAACGAAAAACGTATTTTCAAAGATTACAAATCTCGTTTGGCTAAGTAGAAATCCATTTCTCTCAAATTTTTCTATTGGAATTCAATACTCCAAATACCCCTTAAATCACTCATGTTGTATCCGATTGCTTGATCGGTGGGATATTTATTTTGGATAATTTGATGATTTTCTTCGGTGAGTGTTTCACCAATTTTGCCGTGACATTGAAGACAAAATTCATTCACTCGAATAGGCGCATAAAAAATAATATTTCCAGACTCTAGTTGGCGAACAATTGGTTTGATGTCCTTGCCTTCTTTTTCCAATTGCTGGTATTGATTCAATATTTTCAATTCTGATTTGGTTGGCGTATCCTCTGGATTACGAATCTTTAAAGATGTACGCCGAATTGTCGCATTTTCAGCTTTTGAAAGACTATCTTTTATCGACAGGGCATTCAACTTACAGTATTGAATAGCGTTAGGAATGCCGCCTTCTTTTATTGCCTTCTGTAGGGCTCCACTGAGAGTAGCAAAGGTTTTCGCAGCGACTTGTTTGCCTTTTTCGAGCATGGCTTTTTCATCAAAAGTATTTTCTTTTTTTGATGATTGATTCTCACATGCTTGAAACAAAATGAGGCTAAAAAATGCAACTCCAAAAAGTAAAAATCGGTAGTTCATATTGTTGTTATTATTAGACTTGTTAACCTTTAAATACTACCTTTCTGAAAATAGCTGAAAAATTTAAATTTCAGCCAAGCATTATTCAAAGGGTAGCAAGTCTATTTTTAATTCTAGTTCCAAGCATTATAGCCGCCTTTCAAATTATACAAATTCTCAAAACCATTTTTTGCCATAATATTACAAGCTTTAGCACTTCGATTACCACTTCGGCAATAAACTAAATAGGTTTTTGATTTGTCCAAATTTTTAACTTTAGATGCAAATTTTGGATCAAAAAAATTGATTTCTAATGTGCCTTCGATTTTTCCTTGTGCCGTTTCTTTTGGTGTCCGAACATCCAAAATTACTATATTTGATTCGGTCATTTTTTCTTTGAATTGAGCAACATCGATATTCTCAAAAGCACCACTATTTTGAGCAAAACTTTTGACCGTGAATAAAATAAAACCTACAATAAGAATAATGAAAAACCACTTCATGATTTAATGAATTTAAGGGTTTGTATTTTGTTTTTTAATTGAATTTTCAAGAAATAAATTCCTTGAGCAAAGTCTTTTAGATTGATTTGAAACGCGCCATTTGAATAATCATTTATTATCTTTTCAGTTCGCCCGTTTACACTGAGAATTCTAATATTGTCTACTAGATCAGCATTATTGATGTCCAGGTTTAAAACATTTTCTACAGGATTGGGATAAAGATTATTGACTAAATATGGAAATATCTCTGAGTCTGAAGTTAGATTGATTTCGCTTTTTGCCAATAACCAAAGTTCAGGGTCAAAGGTCAATTCATTCACTTCAAAATCAGGCTGAATGGTAAAAGTTTGTCCTGAAAAATCATGATTTAAAACGAAAGAGCTATCGCCATTAGCTCCTGATAAATGAATCGGAACAGGCATTTCATAAAAATCGACGGAAGAATGAGAAGTCGTTTGTTCTAACTTTATTTGAACTGTCAAATCATCATTTTGAGACCAATTAATTTGATAAGTTGGAAAGCCTTCTCCATAAAACCAATCATCAAAAAACTCAGTCAAATTTTGTCCGCTTTGAGTTTCCAAATGCTCGATCAAATCATTTGTTTTTGCATAACCATAAGCAATTCCCGGTGCTTCCAAATAATTTCTCACGGCTTGAAAAAAATCATCATCGCCTAATGTCCAACGCAACATATGTAATAAGTAAGCACCTTTCGAATAAGACAGTCGACTACTGAAGATTCGACTTCGGTCAGTCGTATCATTTACCCAAACGGAGCCATCAACTTTGGAGACCACCTGGTCTATTCTCGCTTGTTTCCAAACTTGCCAAGTATTAGGTCCTAAACCATGTTCATAGGTCATACCTTCCAAATAAGTTGCAAACCCCTCATTGAGCCATATGTCTTCCCAACTTCCACAAGTCACTTTATCTCCAAACCATTGATGTGCTAATTCATGTGCCTGTAAAAGGTGAGACCAACCTCCCATAAAACTCATGGTTTGGTGTTCCATACCCCCTCCGAAGCCAAATTGAGCATGTCCATATTTTTCTTTGGCAAATGGATAAATACCAAAAAGGTCATTGAATAATTGCATGATTTCAACGGTAGCTAGCGTCCGTTCAGCAGCATACAATGAATCTTCTGGATAGACATAATTTAATATTTCGATGTCGCCATTTACGGTCGGAACGAAATCCGAATAAACTGCATAATTTGTTACGCCAATTGCGATCAGATAAGCTGGGATTGGATACCGATGTTTCCAATGATAGATTATACTCGTATCGACTTCTGTTTCTTTGACCAAAAGCCCATTGCTCGCTACGCGATATTTTTCGGGCGTTTTTACAATGATGTCAATACTGTCAATTTTATCATTCAAATCTTGTTTACACGGCCACCAATCTTTTGCGCCATACGGTTCTGAAAGTGTCCAAATGATCGGGGTATTATTGTGCGTACTTTGTCGAAAGGAACCAAACCCTGTCGTTTTTGGGATGCCTTGATAATAAACCGTTACACTATCTAAAATAGCTTTTGAAAGTGGAGTGTTAAAATTGATTTCCAAGATTCGGTTTCCTGATTGAGAATAATTTAGTTGAGTGCCCTTATACAGAATACTATCAATCGTAAGCGCATCTGAAAAATCAAAGTGAAGACTTTCAAAATCATTTTCCATCGGTTCAAAATAAGTCGTCACATTACCTTTGATATACAATACCTCAGGGTTGATTTCCCATTTCATTCGATGATACTTTATATCATAATCGGTGGTTAATTCATTCGTCCGATAATCAAAAATATGATCATGGTGATGAGTCTCATTTCTAACTAATTCCCGAAAATCTTTATCAGATTGGGAGGAAATGGATAAAGAAAAAAAGATAAAGAGTAAAGCTAAATAATCTTTCATATTGCGTGAACTTTCTTTTTCGAACGTGAAAATTGGAGTCAGCTTTCATCAGTTCAGTATAAAATCTGCCGCCATCCTTGCATGAAGTTGAGTAGTCGCAATCATTGGCAAATCAAAATCTTTTTGATCTAACAAAATGGGCAATTCTGTACACCCTAAAATGATCCCCTCTGCACCCCGACTTTTCAATAATTCCATTTGATTCACATAAAAGGACTTTGCCTCCTCTGTAAATTTGCCTCGCGTCAATTCTTTCGAAACGAAGTAATGTGATTTATCTAAATATTGATCATCAGGAATAATCGTTTCAATATCATAGTGTTCTTTCAAATGCGATTGAATAAATCTACCCGTCATGGTCGGTTTATTACCTAATAGCGCTAGTTTTTTGATCCCCTTTTTTTGCGCTTCTTTACCTGCGGCATCAGCAATGTGAAGAATTGGAATATCAATTTTTGGTGTAACAAATGGGAAAACCATATGGGGCGTATTGGCACAAATAATGATGGCTTGTGCACCCGCTTTTTGTAGTTTTTGGGATACTTCTAAATACTTTTGATTGATTTTTTCCTTGTCACCTGATCGCATTAACTCGATATTCAAACTATATAAAATCAATGGAGGGTTTCCTTGAGTACCAATTTTTTCTCCCACCATTTCATTGATGAGTTTATAATACTCAATTGTCGAGTGCCATGAAGTACCGCCTATCATTCCGATTGGTCTCATTATCTTGGATTTTATTCCAAAATCGCCTCAAATCGCCTAGGCTTTTCTTAATTAAATAAGCACAATTTGTTACGTTTTGGAAGCTAACATTGTCAAATTAGGGAGGGGAAATAAATAAGCTACTCAAATTTTAGGAAGTTATTTATTTTTAGACGAGGCAAAAAACGCAGGCATACCCAAAGGTATAGCGAGTATTTTTAACGATGTATAAAAGAAAAGTAACAGGTAAAATGGGTAGGTTATATTTTTCCTCCTCCCTTAATTACGGTGGCAAAGTAACGAGTAAGTCCTTCAAGAATCAGTGATATTTATCACATAGAACCTATGTTTTCTTTGACTTCGTAAGAAAAGGCTGTTACGGGGGCAGGAAATAAATAAGCTACCCAAATTTTGCACAGCTATTTTTTCTTCAGTTGAGGCAAAATATACAGACATCCCCATAGTTATCTGGGATTGCTTGTGACGGTGGCACAAAGGAATAGCCAAAAAGTATTTTTAACAAAAAATGAAGGAAAAAGAGCAAGTGAAATGGGTAGGTTATTTATTTCCTACTCCCTTACCTAACGTGAAGGACTAATTAGCAGGTAGTTGGAGCTTTAAAAAAGAAGTTTAGGATAGATTGAATTGTTTTAAAAGGTAAGATTTTGTCCGGGTTCCTAAAATACAAATATGTCATTTTATTAAAAATAATAGCCTTTCAAAATGCTGAACAGGAAGATTTTATTACTGAATGAGTAATAATAAAGAGTCTTCTGTGGCAGAAACTTTATGCGTCACATGTTGAGGGATATAAAGAAAATCATGGCTGTTGGTAAGGGTTTCTTTCCTTTCATCTTCTTCATAAATCGCATTGCCAGAGAGTAACACTAGCATCGCGTTGGTCATACTTTGATGTTCGCGCAAAACGGCATCTTTTTTCAATTTAATTAAAGTCGCGTTGCCTTTTTCTCTTAAAATGTTTTTTGCGATTACGGGTTTGTCTTTGTCTTCGATTTTGTTGTTTAAATTCATTCTTGATTGTAATACTATTATCATTGCCGGCGTGATTTAATCACACCAGCAATGATAATAAATTAATCGATTTCTCTTAGCATTTGGATTATCCTGCAGGTTTACTGCAACATCCTTTTCCCTTGCCTTTTTGGGCACTGCTACAACATGCTTTATTTCCATTTCCTCCTTTTTCACCTTTACAAGTTGCCTTTCCTTTCTGGTCAGAACAACATGCTCCTTTAACATTTTCAGGTGATACGATTTTATCAAAATCTGCTTTGGCCAAAAGAACTGGTTGGTAATCCAAACCTTGTTTTTTCATACTTTTAACAAAAGCTCGAAGATGATTTTCTGAGGCATTTTTTAAGCGGATATAAATCTGCTTTAAGCCCTGGATTCTGGTATTTTCGATCGACTCTTCAAGGTCTTTAATATCAACTTCTTCGACTTTTGCTCCGACCTTCAAGGCATCAATTAATGATTGGTTTCCAGTGCTTACCAATTCATCGTAAAGATTTTGTAGCGTTTCGTTCTGGAATTTGCCTCTTTCATCATTAATCACCGTTTCCGGAATGGTTAGATTATTTCTTGTGGCAATCCCTTTTAATTCAGAAATATGTCTTTCTTCTGAAATTGAAATATTTTGAAAAACTTGAGCCTCCCATTTTTCGCCTAAGGTTAGGTACACATCTCGTGCTAGTTTTTCCTCTTCCAACATATAAATAATATCATGCTGTTCCTCGCTGGTTAAATAAATAGTTTGTCCGAAAAGGGGGATAATAGTTATTCCAAACAGTAAAATGATAAATGCTATTTGTATTTTTTTCATGGTGATAATTTTTAAAAAAGAAGGGCTATCAGCTTTCCTAATAGCCCTTTCACAAAATGAAACTTGAAAATATTTTTATTAAAAGGAAGGAAGAAAGTGCCCCTAATCATCCAAAAGGCACCTTCTTAACTCTTAATCCTTATAGTTCTGTTACTTGCTCAACGTATTCTGTTCGTTTCATATCTGTTTCTGATAGGGCTTTGAAGCCTCCACGGATATTTACAACTTCTTGAAAACCTCGAGATTTCAAGATGGAAGATGCGATCACTGACCGGTACCCTCCAGCACAATGAATATAATATTTGGTGCCGCGATCCACTTGGTTCATATTTCGATTAATGAAATCCAATGGAAAGTTGACTGCTCCTACCAAATGTTCTGCATTGAATTCACTCTCTCTTCTTACATCCAGCAAGTTCATGTCTTTGACATAAACTTTGGCGAAATCTTCTGCCGTAAACTCTTCTAAAGTATCTACTTCTTCGTTGGCTCTTTTCCAAGATTCGAAACCGCCATCGAGATAACCGATAGAATTGTCATAGCCCACTCTTGCCAAACGATCGACGACTTCCTCTTCTCGACCTGGTTCGCACATGAAAAGAATCGGTTGTTTCAAATCCGTAATCAACGCGCCAACCCACATCGCAAAATTATCTTCAATACCGATGAAAATAGATCCTGGAATAAAACCTTTCGCAAAAACATCTTGGTGGCGAGTATCTAGTACAATCGCTTCTTCACTTTCCCAAGCTGTTTTGAAAGCTCTAACACTTAGGGCTTGAACACCTCTTTTGCGAACAATGTCTAAACTTTCATAGCCCATCTTATTCATCATCGCATTCTTAGGGAAATATTGAGGGGGCTCAACTAAACCAGTGGTCACTTCTTCAATAAATTCCTCTTTAGTCATATCTGCTCTAAGAGCATAATTGAATTTTTTCTGATCTCCCAAATAGCCCCAAGTCTCTTTGCTCATTTTCTTGCCACAAGCCGAACCTGCACCATGATTGGGGTATACGATAACATCGTCTGCCAATGGCATAATTTTGTTTCGTAAACTATCAAATAGGAAACCTGCCAAATCATCGCGTGTAATTTCACCTTGTTTAATGGCCAAATCAGGTCGTCCTACATCGCCTAGGAATAATGCATCACCAGTGAAAATTGCATAGTCTTTTCCTTTTTCATCGCGCAATAAATAAGTAGAGCTTTCCATTGTATGACCAGGTGTGTGCAAGACTTTAATAGTCACATCTCCTACTTTCAAAATTTCACCGTCCTTTGCTACATGTACATCAAAGTTTGGTTCTGCGGTTGGTCCATAAACGATAGTCGCGCCCGTCTTTTTAGCTAAGTCTAAATGACCCGATACAAAGTCCGCGTGGAAGTGTGTTTCTAATACATATTTTATTTTTGCGCCATCAGCTTTTGCTCTTTCTAAGTATGGTTCAACTTCTCGGAGTGGGTCAATGATTACTGCTTCTCCATTGCTAACGATATAGTAAGCAGCTTCTGCCAAACAACCAGTATAAATTTGTTCTACCTTCATAATTTGATATTTTTTTAGGTGAAGAGGTTTCGAAAATAATAACCTGCGCATCTAACTTGTCTTTTTAAATTTATCTCTCCTTAAAAGCTTCGTCCAAGTCCTGCTTTGTCTACGTTTTTAGCCTCCCCGAAATCAAAAAAAACGCTGGGTTATCTTGCATAGCTTATTAATCTCGAACCCCCTAATAATTATTTGGTTAGGTGGTTATTTAGGATTGTCTTCTGAGCCATAAAAATTGCTCATGGACATTTATTAGCGCACATTTGATTTGAGTTTTTTAAATGTTTTTTCCCAAAGAACGAGACAAAGGTAAGTGTAGTATGAAGTTGGATTTTGTGAGGGATATCACATTAAGAGATGACTTTCATCAGGCAAAAATATATTAAAAATCAAGGTTGAATGGGGTGATTTTTGTCATCAAAAATGAAAGGTTATATTTTTCCTCCTCCCTAACCTGGCAGAGCCAGTACCATAGGGATCAGGAGTCAGGGAGCAGGTATGAGGATTTTCTGACACCTGAGAGAAAATTTTAATTTTTGACCTGAGATCTGACACCTGATGCTGAAATGTTTTAAAGGGATTTTTTGCAACAAAAACGCAAGAAATAATTTGAAAGAAACTAAATTATGCTCCTAAATGAAACCTAGTCGAATGTTTGATTTCCGACATTACAAAGGCGCTTTGAACTTTCCTAATATTATTAAGCCCAGCCAATTTATTTGCGACGAAATCTTGATAGGTATCCATATCTTTCACGACCACTTTTAATAAATAATCAAACATACCTGCGATGTGATAACACTCCACGACTTCTTCTAATAATTGAACATCCTTTTCAAAGATGTTTAGAAATTCAGAGGTATGTTCTTTTAAAGAAACATTGCAAAATGCCATAAGAGAAAGCTCTACCTTTTTTCGGTCAACAAGTGCCACATAGTTTTTTATAAAACCTTCTCTTTCCAATTTTTTGATTCGTTCAAAAACAGGAGTAGTGGTTAGATTCAATTTGGCAGCGATTTCTTTATTGGTAAGTTTAGCGTCTTCTTGTAATAATTTAAGTATTGCTTTATCGACGGAATTTAAGTTGGCCATTTTCTAGAAGATTATTTTTCTGGAAATTTATATTTTATCAGTCAAATTTAGATTTATTTTCTTGTAAAATTAATTTTATAGGATTTTAATTTTGATTTTAGTTTAAAAAGTGGATTTTAATTCTAAACGGGCGTACCTTTGTAGGATCGTTTTAAACCATTTAAATACCAAAATATATGTTACATAAATTCAGCCCTGAGAGTTTAATGATGTCCTATGGTTATAAGCCAGAATTATCAGAAGGCTCCATAAAATGCCCAATTTTTCAAACTTCGACCTTTGTATTTAAAAATGCCGAAGAAGGAAAAGCTTTTTTTGAAGTCGCTTATGGATTGAGAGAAAAAGAAGAAAAAGAAGAATTAGGTTTGATCTATAGTCGACTGAATAACCCTGATTTAGAGATTTTAGAAAACCGACTTAGCCTTTGGGATGAAGCCGAAGATTGTGCGGTTTTTGAGAGTGGTATGTCGGCTATTTCGACCGCACTTTTTGAATTCTTGAAACCAGGCGATTTACTTTTGTATAGTAGCCCTCTTTATGGTGGGTCAAGTCATTTTATTCAACATGTTTTGACCAAATTTGGCATCGAAATATTAGGCTTTGAAGCAGAAATGACAGAGGAAGAAATGATTGAGTTAGTTGAGAAATCAGGAAAAGGAAATCAACTAGCGATGATTTTTCTCGAAACACCTGCCAATCCGACTAATTCCCTTTTTGACATCGAATTTTGTAAAGGAGTTGCGGATCACTTTTCGACAGATGAGAAACAAGTTTTAGTGGCAGTTGACAATACCTATATGGGACCTCTTTGGCAACACCCTTTGCAGTTTGGTGCAGACCTAGTTTTGTATTCAGCGACTAAATATATTTCCGGTCACAGTGATGTGATTGCAGGTGCATGTTTGGGAAGTGCAGAATTGATAAAACGTATCAAGACCCTTCGAACATTTTTAGGAAATATGGCAGGTCCATGGACTGGCTGGTTGCTAATGAGGAGTTTAGAAACGCTAAAAATTCGAATGGAACAACAAGCAGCCAACGCAGAAAAAATTGCTCAATATTTGAAAACGCACCCAAAAATTGAAAAGGTTAATTATTTGGGATTACTTCAACCTGAAGATGGTTTGGCTTACCAAATCTATAAAAAACAGTGTAGTTCTTCTGGCGCCATGATTTCTTTTGAAGTTAAAGGAGGAGAAAAGGAAGCATTTATTTTCCTTAATCATTTGCGCCTTGTCAAATTGGCGGTGAGTTTAGGGAGTACTGAATCGCTTGCTCAACATCCGGCAAGTATGACTCATGCAGGAATTCCACCAGAAGACAAGCTAAAATATGGGATCAAGGAAAATTTGGTTCGATTGTCAGTTGGTGTCGAAAGAGTGGATGATTTAATTTGGGATATAGAACAAGCATTTAGCGCAATTCCAGAGAATGAATCAACACCTAGCCTTACACTAGAGTATGCAAGTTAAATCAAATAGGAGGGTAGTCTGATTTGATAATCAATCCTCTAGAAAAGATAGAAAAGTCCTTACTGACTGAGTTGGTAAGGACTTTTCTATTAGAACATGTTTAAAATTTTAGCGAACTGAAACTCAATAGAAAATATTTCTTCTACAATATTGCTCTCAGAGCCTAGATTTTTTGCGCCTTCTTAACCTGTTTCTTATCAATTCTTAATCTTATATCCTTTTTTCTTTGCCTGTTTTTCGATAGATTTCAACATAGATTTCTCCAAGTTTATCGTTTCTGTTTCCACTCTATTTTCTTTTATATGCTGTTTTCGTTTTTTCGATAAATCCTGGATTTGTTGTTTAATATTATCTCTTCTTGCCTTTTCATTTTTAATATCTGCCTCAATTTCTACTGCCTTTTTACCTTTATATTTGGTAGGTAATTTAGACTTATCTTTTAGGATACTTTTGTCCTTTTCAAAGGCATCTACAAAATCCCAGGCATCATTTTTATACATTTTCGAACTCTTGAAAACTGCTCTATCAGCCACATTAGAACGACTATAAGAGGAGGCATTGGCATCTTGAGTAGTTACATTTTGTAAGTATTCAACCCCTTTATCGCCATAAGGGATAAAAGTGGTATTCAATTCTTGATTCAATTGTTCTATTTGGTTATCATAAGGGGTCGCAGTGTAAGTAGTAACTTGATTGTGATCGATGCTAGCAAAAGCACCTCCAGTCAATTGTGCTGCGGTTTTCCATCCTAAATTAATGCCGGTATGTTGTGGTCCACAAAAAATAGTATTGACAACAATTCCATGGTCATTGGCAGCTCGACAAGCATTTGAATGCGAAACAGGTCCTTGGTTAAAGCCTTCATTTCCGGCAATATAAATTAATCGGAGACCATCCTCCGTGTTACTCCATGATAAATTATCAAGAGATGTTTGAATGACTTGTCCACAATATTCTTCTCCACCATTAGTCGATAAATTGAATAATTTTTCTGACAATAAATCCATGTTTGAAGTAAAGGGCATCACTTGTCGAATATGCCCAGACCGAGCGGGGAGTCCATCATTTCCATATTCGTAAAGTGCGATTTGAAGGTTTGGCGTTTGGCCATCTTTATCTGTATTGGATAGTTCACTAACGATTTTCCAAAGTTGAGATTTGGTTTGTTCGATTAAGCCATCCATGGAATTACTAGTGTCTAATAAAAGTGCAATTTGGATGGAATTATCCGATGTATTGGTTATTTCAGAAGGTTCTATCTTTGAGCTTCCGAAAAGGGTAGACGTTGTCAAGTTTCGGAAATAGTTAAGTGCATTTAATTGATAGTTGACTGCCATTAAAACGGTAAAGCAAATAGCTGCAAAGGTGAGGTAATACGATTGTTTCTTTTTCATTTTTGTTGTTTTTTACGGTGACTATTCTGATTGGAAATTTATGATAAGGGAGGAGGAAAAATATAGCCTACCCATTTTACTTGCTATTTTTCCTTTATGCATCGTTAAAAATACTTTTTGGCTATGCCTTTGTGCCACCGGCACAAGCAATCCCAGATACCCATGGGTATGTCTGTGTTTTTTGCCTCGTCTAAAGAAAAACTAACTTCCTAAAATTTGGGTAGGTTATATTTTTTCTCCTCCCTAACACCTCAAATCTCCATCGAAAAAACAGGAAAAAAAACATAGACTTGGTGAGTGAGTCTGTTGACTAGGGGAAGGGCTTTTTTGACTTTGTGAAGGTGTCATTTTGAGTCATTTTTCGAAAAAAAGATGTTTTTCAATATTGTATATTTGTCTTAATGAAAGATTTTAGTCCACCGTATTTAGATAATCATTGGCAGTCGAGGTTAGCGCGATTTGCGATGAAATCCAGATTCCAAAAGTTGCAACCTATTGGAAAGTTAGGTCTTTGTGTATTAATTTGCTTATCTATTAATATTAACCTTTCGGCTCAAAAAAAAGGGCAAACCGACCCTGAGCGCCAACAACTCCTTCAAGCTCAACAGTACCGAAAAAAAGACCCTGCCCGTTCTATCAAAATCATCGAAAGCTTATTGGGTGGTGCAAAACGAAAAAAACAATCTGATATAGAAGGAGAAGCTTATTTTTTATTGGGAAATATTTATGAGGATATTGGTCAACCTGATTTCGCATCTCAACGATATAAAAAGGCATTGCAGTTTTTTCAGTCAACTAACCAAGTTGAAAATGAGGCAAAAACACATTCTTATTTAGGGAAGCTAGAATTACAATCCAACGAATTAGCTGGTTCGGAAAAGTATTTTCAGGCTTGTGTTAATTTGACAAAGGACAAAAAATTGAGAACTATTTGTCTTGAAGGTTTGGCGGATGTGGCGATAGCCAAAAAGGATTTTAAAAAAGGAAAGGAATTGAATGAAGATGTCCGGGAACAACAAGACTTGAAAAATGCAACACCTTCAGATAGTTTGATTTTATCGAGGTCTTTTGCGAGAGAAGCTGAAATTTTAGCCAATCAAAATCAATATGAACAAGCAGAAGAGCTTTTTAATACTTCCCTTGAGAATTTACCTGACAAAAAGTTAAGTAAGGACGATTATGCGAGGTATAAAAATGTTTCAGAGGTTATTCAAAGTTCTAATAATAATGAACAGTCATCTGTACAAGCGGAAAAAAATACAGATTATTATGATTTTAAATTTAGAGCCTCAGATGGTGTCGTTTTAGAGCAATTAAACCTAGCTGAACAGAGCCTGGAGTCAGGTAGTTTGGCAAAAGCGAGTTCGTTCATTTATGGCATTAGAAGTTTAGATGATTCTGAATTAAGCATTCAAACAAAAGCGAAAATTGCGCAAGTTTCTGCCAATTGGAATTATCAAAGAGGGCAATTTGATTCGGCTATGATAGAATATCGAAAATTTGTGAATTTGAATGATTCAGTGTTGGCGATGAAAGAAAAAGAGAATGAGCGGATGGTCGATATTATTAAAAACCAAGGTTTGATTGATCTACTTGAAAAGGATGTTGAAAATGAACAGACTCAATTAGAACTTGCCGAAAATCAAAATTTCACCTTAAAGATTGTTGTAGGGTTTTTAGTGCTTTTATTATTGACTGCAATCGGGGCTTTTTACTCTATTATGAAGAACGTAAAGGCTCGGAGGCGAGCCAATCAAATGCTTTATTTGAAATCATTACGTACTCAAATGAATCCTCATTTTATATTTAATGCATTGAATAGTGTCAATAACTTCATTTCTAAAAATGATGAGCGCGCTGCCAATAAGTTCCTAGCTGATTTTTCGAAATTGATGCGCATGGTCTTGGATAATTCTCAAAAAGATTTTATCACTTTAGAGGAAGAGTTACAGCTTATTGATCGTTATCTCCGGTTAGAGCATTTGCGTTTTCGAGATAAATTTGAATACACTTTTGAGAAGCCAGAATTGCTAGCACAGTTTGATCTAAAAGTGCCGCCAATGTTGATTCAACCATTTGTTGAGAATGCTATTTGGCATGGATTGAGGTATAAAAAAGAGATGGGGAAATTGGAGGTTTTGATTGAAGAATCCGACCATCAAATATTGATTTCTATCAAAGATAATGGGATTGGACGTACCGAATCTCAAGCATTAAAAACGGACAATCAAAAAAAATATAAAAGTACCGGACTTGAAAATGTGGGTAAGAGAATTGAACTGATTAATAAACTTTATGGAAAAGGCTTTGAGGTATCGGTAGAGGATTTGAATTCGGAAAAGAAGGAAACGGGGACTTTGGTGAAAATTACAATACCTGTATGATGCTTTTTCCTACATTTTTGAGTTTGGAAATTTATTCAACATGCTCTTATACCAATTGATCAACTTTAAATATCAATAAGAATTTATGCAAAAGTACACCGCCATAATTGTTGAGGATGAGCAAGATAGCCGCGAAACCCTTCGACATTATGTCTCGAAATATTGTCCTGATATTAAGTTGGTTGGGGAGTGTGAAAATATTGAGCAGGCTCAAAAGACCATCGATAGCCAACAACCCGAAATCGTTTTTCTAGATATCGAAATGCCTTTTGGAAATGCTTTCGACCTCCTCGAACGGCTCGGAAATGTAGATTTTGAAATCATTTTTATCACAGCCTTTAGTCAGTATGCAGTTCGAGCATTTAATTTGAGTGCTGTTCATTATTTATTAAAACCGGTTGATATTGATGAATTGATTTCTGCTGTAGAAAAGGCAACAAAACGGATTTCGGAGAGTGATCAGCTCAACCATTCCAAGATATTATTAGATAATTTATCTGCCTTAAATACCCAACAGAAAAAGCTGGTTTTACCTTTGATGGACGGGTTTGAAGTGGTTCGATTGGGAGAGATAATATTTTGTGAAGCACAGGATAACTTTACCTATGTTCATTTTCAAAATGGTAAAAAAATGCTGATTTGCCGCAAATTGAAATTTTATGATGAAGCCCTTTCCGACCATGGCTTTTGTAGGGTTCATCGCTCTTTTTTAATTAATATGGAATATGTCAAACGATATATTAAAGGCAAAGGTGGAACTGTCATTATGGAAAATGGGATGGAGGTTCAAGTGGCAAATGCCCGGAAACAAACATTTCTGGAAAGGTTTAAATAAGTAAAGAAAAAACGTTAAAAAAAAACAGTTAAGACAGCTTTTATTTCCTTTAGCGTTTTACCGAAAACGAAAATTAAATGCTCGAAAAGAATCACCTCTTTCTCTCTTTATTTTTCCTCCTTCAAATTTCCAGCCTTTATAGTCAAACTAGCCTAAATGGTATTGTAACCAATCAGAAAGAGGAGCCGCTTCCTTTTGTCAATATTCTCATAAATGATAGCCCAATAGAAGGTGTTATTTCTGATATTGATGGCAAATTCGAGATTAATATTGATGACAAATTGACTTCTTTGACCATGAGTTATGTCGGATATGAAATGAAAAGAATAAGTCTTCAAGATATTGATAATCAGGAATTTTTGAATATTCAGATGAAATCAATTTTTTATGAATTTGATGAGATTGTCGTGCGAGCTGGTGAGAACCCGGCTCATAGAATTATCCGTAAAGTTATCGAAAATCGAGACCGATATGATCCAAAAAAATTGGATGGCTATTCCTGTACGATTTACAACAAAACGGTTTTAGACTTTTTGCCAAACGCAGATAGTATTGAACAAATGGCAGAAAAAGTGGATACTTCAAAATACATTCAAAATAAGCAATATGAGAACCTCCAGAAAATGAATAAATCGGCAGAGAAAATGCATCTGATGGTTATGGAAGCAGTTACGAAACGAGACTTTAAGCCTATTGAAAATTATTCCGATTCTATTATCTTAAATCGAGTTTCAGGATTTCAAAATCCAAAATTTGCGGCAGTAATCACCCAAATTCAGCCTTTTTCCTTTTATGAAGAAGTGTTGTCTATTATGGAAAAAGACTTTATTAACCCCATTTCAAAAGGCACCTTTAAGCGTTATTTTTTCAATATAGAAGATACGCTTTTTCAACAGAAGGATACGGTTTTTATCATTGCGTTTCATCCTCTAAAAAAGTCAAACGTTGAAGGGCTAAAAGGCGTGCTTTATATCAATACTAATGGTTTTGCTATTCAAAATGTAATTGCAGAGCCTCCTGATACTAAATTTATCACTTTAAAGATTGAACAACAATACCAAAAAGCTGGTGATGGACTTTGGTTTCCCGAACAATTAAACTTTGAATTAGAAGCTCCAAAATATCCACACAAAAATATGGGGATGCGAATCAGTGGGAAAAGCTATATTTCAAATGTGAAACTCAACCCCAAATTTGACTCAAAGACCTTCAAAAATAATGAAGCAAATGTTTTGGCTTTAAACGCCAATCGACGAGCAGATACCCTTTGGCAACCTTACCGTTTGAATGATTTGAGTGAGAAGGAATTAAATACCTATGCAATTCTAGATAGTGTCGGTCGAGTACAAAAATTTGATCAAAAAATTGATATAGTCGAGTCCCTTTATTCGGGCCATTATCCAATTGGAAAATTTGATGTCCTGATTCATAAAGTATTGGCGATCAATGATTATGAAGGTGCTCGGTTGGGTGTTGGATTGGCCACAAATGATACATTGAGTCGCTTTTTTTCAATTGGTGGTTATGGTGGATTTGGGTTTAAAGATCAAGCATGGAAATACGGAGGCTTTTTGAAGTTGAAATTATTGAAGGATGATCAATTGAACTGGAATTTCGAATATAAAAAGGAAATTTTTGAACCTGGTTTTTTAGATTTCCCTTTACAAAGTGGTTTTTTATCTCATCGTTTTTATGCCAATATAATGGATGAGGTTAAGGAGTATTCAACGACCTTGCAAGGCAAACTCACTAAATTTGGGCAATGGCAAGCCAATTTTAATTATCAAGAACTGACGCCACAATATGAATACCTCTATGAAAAGGCCGACGATGAATTGATTGCTGATTTTGATTTCCCAGAGTTCAAACTCAATTTTCGATATGCCTTTGGGGAGCGATTTTCCAACTTTATGGGGGCAAAAGTGACCTATCCTACAGCTTATCCAATTTTTCAACTAGGTTTTACTAAGGGGCTTAATATCAATGGTTTAGGAGGATTTGATTATGAAAAGTATACGGCGTCTATTCGATACGATTTTATTAGAAAAAGCCTTGGGGAGACGACTATTCGCATAGAAGGAGGGCTTGCGAAAGGGGATTTGCCATTCCCGAAATTATTTAGCTCAAGTGGAGTAGGGCGTAATTTTCAGCTTTTCATTTTAGATAATACTTTCCAAACAATGGATTTATATGAGTTCCTTTCTGACCGATTTGTTCATTTCTTTTTCAAGCATGACTTTGGCGCAAGATTATTCAAAACTGAAAAATTTAAACCAGAAATATCCATCGTTCACAATCTGGCTTTTGGGACATTAACCAATGAGCAGGTTCATCAAAATATTGATTATAAAACACTCAAAAAAGGTTTTTTTGAAGGAGGGTTAATACTCTCTAAATTATTGAATTTTAATTATGTAAATCTATTAGAGTTAGGTTTGGGAGCCGGAGTTTATTATCGGTATGGACCTTATTCAAATGGAAATTGGAAGGATAATACTGCTTTTCGATTAGATATCAGTTTTGATTTTTGAGATTTAGGAACATTGTTTTACTTTGGGGGGTGAAATAAAATTAAACTCAATAATTCAAATATGAATACCATTTCCCTTAGGGATAAAGTAGAAGAATTAGTTGCCAATTCGAAATACAAAGAAGCTTTAGAAATCCTTTCTGATTATACAAAGCAGCATGATTTAGATACAAGAGATCTCGTCTTATTGACTCAAGCTTCTTTTAATAGACATGACAACGAACACAAAAAAGGGGTCTTATCAAGGGACAATTACAATGTGGCAATGGCAAGGGTAGGGGGAAATATCACAGATGTTTTAAAGGAATTGCCAAAAGACGCAGTGATAATAGTAGAAGAAGTGCCAGTAGAACCGGTAGCTACTGTAATAGAAACAGCGCGTGAAATAGTACCTGATGCTATTCCTGCCGCGGGAGTACGAAAAATTCTTTTTATGAAAGCCAATCCACAGGATACGGTGCCCTTAAATCTAGATGGAGAATTGAGGAAAGTGAAAGATGCCCTTGAATCTTCGACCTTGAGAGATAAATTTGAATTAATTACGGAAGAAGCTGTCCAAATTCATACGATTACAAAAGCCCTTCAAAAACATAAACCAGATATTGTTCATTTTTCTGGTCATGGCACAGGAGCCGAAGGATTGGCAGTAGAAGATGCAAGTGGTAATGTGGAAATGTTTCCGACTGAAGGATTGGATCGCCTTTTTAAATTATTTAAAAAAACAACCCAGTGTGTTGTGTTGAATGCCTGTTATGCTAGCGAGCAAGCAAAAGTAATCAGTGAACATGGCGTTTATGTAACAGGAATGAATAATACGGTAAAAGATAAAGCGGCAGGTGATTTTTCACTTGGTTTTTATCAGAGTTTATTTGAAGGGGAAGATTTTGAATTTGCTTTTCAAATTGCCATGGTCAATATTTCTGGAAACCTTTCAGATGCGAATACGCCTGAAATGTGGCTTGATGGAAAGATTATTTCAGCATAAAAAAACAGGGTGACAATTGCCACCCTGTATAATGGATATGTTCTTAAGGATTTGCTTTTAGACGGTATTCCAAGCTCTTAAAAAGATTGAGTTAAGCGCTTGGAAAATGCCTTTCTAAAACTCGCCAATTTATTAACGACTAAAGAATAACTCCAACATTTGCCTGACTTATTTTTTAGTTGTTAAGTGCTTGGAGAAAATCAAGTTACAGGTTATTGGAGCAATGCCGCAGGGCGGCTCGCTCCAGTAAATGGTGGTGTTACAGTATTTAAGTGCAACTTAATTCTATCCAAGAACTTCCTTATCTTGAGGTAAGGTATTAACATCGGTTTGGCGACCGCTGTTAATACTTGACAAATCTTTGTGTACCAATTACTTCTGTACCTTTTTTAATCTTTAAAAAGTAAATATTTGGAGACAAATTGCTTGTCGCCAATGTTATATTGTGTACTTGATCTTCATCTAAATCTTGTTTCGAAATAACAGATTGAATTTGACCTATTGAATTATAAATTTCAAAATATACTGTTCCTGTTTCTGCTAAATTTAACTGTATGGTCAAGTCAGAAAAGGTTGGATTTGGAAATACATTCAAGGTAGTTTTTTGTATTGGCTCAAATGCTAGATTAATTTCTAATGCATTGCCATCTGAGTCATAAGCTTCCGCATTGGTTAAGGTTGAACTTATTTCAATGGCATTTTTCAATTCTATATTTTCTAAAACTTTAAATTTCAAGTAAAAAAGGATCTCTTCCGCATTGAATGTTTGCTCATTGATATCAAACCATTGTGTTGTGAGCTGACCATTTTCGAGGAATTTCAAATTGAAATTCTCTTGAGAAATATTAAGTTCATTAGGTTGGTAATCAATGAATTGCAGTTTGTTATTGTCAAAGTTCAGCGTAAATTGATACGCTGAAATATGATCAAAATTGTTGCTTTTAAAAGGAATCATGATTTCGGTTCCTACTTCCAAGCTTTTATTTGGAATTTCGAAACTTAATTCGCCCTCAAAATTCCGATCATCAACTTCATTAAGTGCTGCAGGATTGGCAGAATTATTTACATCCCCGATTTTAATTCCAATAATATTTAAGCCGATTTGATTTCCATCACTTGGTTCAAATTCGATCACTTCATCAATACTACAGGCTTGATTGTTCAGGTTGCAATCTCCATCAATAAATCGCCAGGATTTATCCATTTCGGTATCTATGAAAAGGATTAGTTTTCGAATTTTCACTAAATCTGCAGTAGTTACTTGCCCGCTTAGGTTTACATCTGCGGCAATTAATTTATAAGCATCATCAAAAAGGGAAACTGCCAGAATGTGTTTGGCTATTAAGACCATATCATAAGTTGTAACCCCATTCAACGGATTTCCTGATTTTGATACGACAATTTGGTGAAGAGAATCTACTGGAAGCTCTTGATTGAAAACAAAGCTGCCATCTATTTCAGTAGTATCTAGGTTTGCAATAGTTTGGACTAAGCCCAATTGTACATCTGTGATAGCTTCTCCGTTTGCTGTTTGCACTAAACCATCAAAATCAACCTCTTTTGGAGGTTTTACAGCTCCTGTAGTGGCAATAGCATTGCTTATGGCATTAGCTTTTCCTGCACCAGAAGAACCATTTCCAATGTTAAAAAGTACACTCCTATCTGGAGCAATAATAATAAAAGTAGGTGTCCCAAACCATACACCAAATGTTCCATTCGTATATAAATCAACCACTTGAAGCGAACCTCCATTAGCACCAACGGCTAAAAAAGTGTGAGCATATTGTTGTTGCCATGCAGCCATGTCAGTTTGTGTATCATTGTTTTGTATGGTCAGCGATATCATTTCTACATCATAATCACCTTTTCCCCAATCTTTATAGATCATCTCTGAATAAGGAGCGAAGGAGTTACATGGCGGGCAAGAGGTGAACATAAGCTCAAGAACTACTGTTTTTCCTTGGTCTAGAAAGTCTGCGTAAAGTTCATATTCATTTCCGTCGGTGGCTTCAACAATAAAATTAGGTGCATCTTGAGCAGAAAGAGAAGCAAAGGACAAACATATTACAGGTAAAATGTAAAGTAATGTTCTCATGAGCAAAAGTGGTTTAGTACACTGTAAATAAAGTAGGTTGCTTTTTTTGAAGCGGGTGTTTTATTGAGAGAACGAGGCGAAAAAATCAGGAATAGCCTTAGCTCTTGCTTATTTTTTCAACGATGTAATCTCAAAAAAGAAGCCTTCAAAAGAGTAAGATATTTAGTTTACAATGTATTTAGTTACCGATTCTTTACTTTTACTTCCTTCAAGGAAGGCAAAGGTGTTTTAAGAAAAAGTACTTGTGATTTAAAAAATAACTGGTCAGAGGGAAGTCCGTATGCTTACTGTTTTTTAAGAGAACTGGTGTGTGTTATTTAATTTCTGGTTGGATATGTGTCTGAATTATTCAGCAATTTACCAGTTTCTTATCATATTTTAAAGGTGGAGACAAGCTAATTTGTTCTTTTTAATGGGGATTATTGTCTGAATAAAAATATATAATTTAATTAATGATAAATAAGAATTTGATAAACAGGTTATTAGGGGAGGAGAGGATCGTGAATTTTTTCTATTAAATATAAAAAAAAAAGATATTTTTTATCTCTTGTGTAACGGAGAAAGAATAATCTCAGCATTTATATTGTCAAAGTTAAAGCAATACAGCGTCAGAAAGCTTTGTTGATGAGCTGGATAGCCTATATTTTTTATCTCATTCGCTCACAAAATAATTCTGAAATTTTAGATATACCATAATTTTGGAATGGTACTCACCTTATTTCAATTTATGTTAGAAAGGATAGAAATGGGAATAGCTATTTTTCAAAAACTACACTGTTCAATAGACAGTTTATTGCATACGTAATTGCCTGTAAATTATTTTGAATATTGTCAAATACTTATACCTTTGCGCCGTTTTTTAGCAGGCTGGATACTGTTTTTGGCTAATAAATTGCATATTGAATTTTTATACATGCAAAAAGTAATTTTTAAAGATCTAGGTCGCATCGCTTATAAAAAAGCTTGGGACTACCAGCAGGAATTGCTTAATGAAGCAGTTGCTACAAAAAAACATAATCGTTATTTGACAGAAGGGGATGCCAAACGCCCCATACAGCATCATTTGCTTTTTTGCGAACATTCTCCAGTTTACACATTAGGAAAATCAGGTTCACTTGATCATTTATTATTAAATGAAGAAGAATTGGAGAAAAAGGGTATTGAATTCTTCAAAATTAATCGAGGCGGAGATATCACCTTTCATGGTCCTGGTCAAATTGTAGGTTATCCGATTTTTGATATGGATGAATTTTTTAATGATGTTCACAAATTTGTTCGATATCTAGAAGAAGCCATTATACGCACATTAGTGGAGTACGATCTGGAGGCTTATCGAATAAAGGATTATACAGGAGTATGGTTACCACAAACAGATTATTTGCCTAAACGAAAGATTTGCGCCATTGGGGTTCATTTTAGTCGTTGGGTGAGTATGCATGGGTTTGCTTTTAATGTCAACACGGAATTGAATTATTTTCAGAATATTATTCCTTGTGGTATTAAAGAAAATGATAAAGCAGTGACTTCCCTTGCTACAGAGCTAGGACGTACGATCGATATAGACGATACCAAAACAAAACTGAAACGCCACTTTGCACAATTGTTTGATTTCGAATTTGCATGAAAATTGTGTTTATGTAGTATCCTTTTAAATGGATAAAGTTATTAGATTTCAAATCAAGTGTATTTGAATCATAAGCACTGAAACATTTCAACAAAATAATTAAGTGAGCATGAAAAAAGATATTCCACAATATAAAGTTGAAGAATTGGCAATTGCCATTGTTCCCAGAGAAAATGATCTAGAAGTAGAAGAAGGTTTGTGGGACACCTTCATTCTTAATCTTAAAAATGAACCAATCAAAAATGTATTGGTTAATTCGAAAGGGTATGGCGAAATTGATGGAGAAAAAATGAAAACGACTATTTTACGCCATTATTTCGAAGAAATCCCTGCCGAAAATGTCGTCCAGATTGAACCTATACAAACCAAGCTATTTAATATTACGAATGAATACTGGGTAAGCTTTTCTTACAAAAACTATATGTACGATAAAAAGTACGTTTTTGTACAAGGAAGTATTTCTAGATCTAATTTTACAACGATTCCCTTTTTAAATAAAAAAGGAGTTATGATTCGTTGAGGTATTTTGACGAAAGGTGGTATTAGACGATTCAATAGACTTTATTCCAAAAAATTTGGTTTAAAAAAAATTAGTCTCTAACCTTCTCTCTTCGTCACGTACTGACCTTAATAACTAAGGCTATTAGGTTCCGTGCGTTCCTCGATTGAAAACAAAAGCCAAAATTTTTATCTCTTAAAACCTGTAAGAATAATGTCTAATGAAAAATGGTTGAAACAAATTTTGTTTCAACCATTTTTCATTGAGGATAAGGGATTTCGAAAATAGTAACCTGACTTCTTCAACCTCTATTATCAAACGAGAATATATGAAACCAAAGAAAGTAAGTGAGTCAAAAACTACTATGACAGAAATGGTGATGCCGAATGATACCAATCCACTCAATAACTTGATGGGCGGTAACTTAATGAGGTGGATGGATATCGCTGGAGGTATTTGTGCTGGAAAACATTGTGAAGCCTTTGTAGTCACCGCCTCTGTTGATCATGTATCTTTTCAAAAACCCATTGCCATGGGTGACATAGTAACCCTTGAAGCTTCTGTTACTAGAGCATTTAATACGTCTGTTGAAATATATGTGGAGGTATTCGCACATGATATGAAAGGCGGGAACCCTAGACGGTGTAATGCTGCTTATTTTACTTTTGTTGCGCTTGATGACGAAAAGAAATCTCCAATCAAAATCCCAAAGGTGGTTCCATTGACGAATGAAGAACAGAAATTATTCGATAGTGCAAAACGAAGGCGCGAATTACGATTGATTTTGGGTGGAAGGATGAAACCGGAAGAATCTAAGGAATTAAAAGAGTTGTTTTTGAGTTAGTTTCTTTCAAGTTGTTTCTTGCGTTATTGTGGCAAAAAAACCTTTAAAACCTTTCAGGATCAGGTGTCAGATATCAGTTCAAAAATTAAAATTTTCGCTCAGGTGTCAGAAAAATCCTCATACCTGCCGCCTGACTCCTGACCCCTGTGATACTGGCTTTGCCAGGTTAGGGGTTAGCAAGAAATAATCGCTGAAATGATTCATCTGTCTTCTTGATTGATATTTAACCAAGTTTCTTTTCTATTTTGGCACAACCTTAGCCCCTGAATAGGGTTCTTTGAAAGGAAATTTCATCACCGCAAAAAACTAGTTCAAATAGAGTTGTTAATAATTGATAGCTCAAAATGCCTAACATCACAACATGGATTTACTCAATAATTTTGACGTTCGGAATCTCGGTAATTTAGAATTACTTGCCAAGCAAGTTGTAGAAGGTTTTATCATCGGCTTACACAAAAGCCCGTTTCATGGTTTTTCCGTTGAATTTGCCGAACATCGAATCTATAATCAAGGAGAAAGTACTCGTAATATTGACTGGAAAGTCTATGGGCGAACAGATAAACTATTTGTTAAAAGATTTGAAGAAGAAACCAATCTGAGATGTCAGATCGTATTGGATGCTTCTTCTTCTATGTACTTTCCGGAGGTTGGCAAAGATTCCAAAAATTACGTAAATAAATTGCGGTGGTCTGCTTTAGCGGCGGCTTCTTTGATGAATTTGTTGAAAAAGCAAAGAGATGCTTTTGGGTTAACTATCTTTGATGAAAATGTGAATATTCATACGCGGTGTAAATCTAGTACTTCTCATTATCGCCTTTTATTGACTTATCTTCAAAAGTTAATTGATAATCCAGAACACAACAAAACGACATCTGCAGCGAAGGCACTACACCAAATCGCGGACAGTGTTCATCGTCGATCTATGGTTGTCATTTTTAGTGATATGTTCGAACAATCTGAAAAAACGGATCAACTTTTCTCTGCACTACAACATTTGAAACATAATAAGCATGAAGTAATCCTTTTCCATACGGTAGATAAATCGTTAGAAATAGATTTTGACTTTGAAAACCGACCTTATTTATTTGTAGATATGGAGTCTGGCGAAGAGGTGCGATTGCAATCTAATCAAGTCAAAGAACATTATGTGGAGCAAGTGCAAAAATTTAAAGAAGAATTGAAACTTAAATGTTTGCAATATAAAATTGACTTTGTGGAGGCGGATATTAACAAAGGATTTAAGCAAGTTTTACAAGCTTATCTGGTTAAGCGTTCAAAAATGGGGGCTTAATGATCGGATGATCTGACATAAATAAAGTTGCCGAGTGTTTACGAATTTCTAAAACATAACTTTTTTATATTTGCCCCTTATGAACTAATCTATAGAAATGAGGTATATAGTAACCGTAAACCTCATTTCAGAACTCAAAAATCGCTGTCCTTTTGTCTAAAAATTTAGTAATTATACCAACCTATAAAGAGAAAGAAAACATCGCTAATATGATTGAAACGGTACTTTCTTTACCAGTACCTTTTCATGTTTTGATTGTAGATGATGGCTCTCCAGATGGAACTGCTGATATTGTAAAAGAAAAACAAAAGCAATATTCGGATCGTCTTTATTTGATCGAAAGAGAAGGGAAATTAGGACTTGGGACGGCCTATATTCGTGGATTCCGTTGGGGCTTAGAGCATGGATATGACTACATCTTTGAAATGGATTGCGACTTTTCACACAACCCGATTGACTTATGTAGATTGCATGAAACACTGACTACAGGCGGGGCGGATGTCGCGGTAGGTTCTCGATATATCCCTGGTGGTAAATTGGTCAACTGGCCATGGGATCGAATTTTTATTTCTAGAGGTGCCTCTTTTTATGTTCAATTATTTACGTGGCTGCCAGTCAAAGATTCTACGGCAGGTTTTGTCGGATATCGTCGGGAAGTATTAGAAACCATCGATTTGAATAAAATTGAATTTATTGGATATGCTTTTCAGGTTGAAATGAAATTTGCAGCTTGGCAATTAGGCTTCAAAATCAAAGAAATTCCAATTACTTTCACCGAACGCGTTTTGGGTACCTCCAAAATGTCCTCTGGAATTGTTAAAGAAGCTGCTTTTGGTGTTTTGAAAATGCGACTTCAATCTTTTTTTAAGACTTATAAAAGCGAATCTTGAGCCTTCCTCTTTACATAGAATCATCAAAATTTCCTGCTAGAAACCAAAAGATAAAAATCAAGAATAATTTTTTTATCTACCCTTTCAAGAGTGGAATATTTACTCAATATCTTCTGAAATTCATTCCTGTTCTGTTCTTAGTGCTTTTAAATTCCTGCAAAAAAGATTCCCCAACTATTCCTGCAAATGAGCCAAAAAAGATATTATCTCTAGGACATACTCGGACTGGAGCGGATTTCGAAATAGATGAGGAAGTCGCCCAAATTGATTTTAATCAATTTGAGTTGTTGCTCTTGGGAGGTGATTTGTCTGTTGAGTCTTCTCAAGATTCGGCGGTTTTAAATTGGTTGGATCAAGTCTATGATATAGGGAACCAAAATACGCTTTGGGCACTCGGCAATCATGATTATGCTAATCCAGCATTAATTCCAGATTTTACAAATCGGCCTTTATTCTATTCACATTCTTGGAAGAATATCACCTTTATTGTGTTGGATACTCAAGAAAGTTCGTCTAATATGACGACTCCTCAAGTGCAACTAATAAACTCGGTTATAGATACGCTTTCTGAAACAAAATATCTTGTTCTATTGCATCATAAATTAATGTGGATGCCGGGTCATCCTGAATTAGAGTCGCAAATAGGAGAGGTAGCCAACGGTCAGGCGGGTAGCTGTGGTTATTGTACTAATCCTAATAACTTTTACGAAGCCGTTTATCCTAAATTATTGGAAGCCAAAGAAAACGGTATTGAAGTCATCTGCTTAGGTGGAGATATCGGTTTTCAGGTCAAATCTTTCGAATATCTGACTTCGGATGGCATTTGGTTTCTGGCTTCAGGGATTAATACTTTTGAGGCTGGCAGTGAAGCACTCGTTTTTGAGCATGATGAAATGACAGCAGCATTGACGTGGCGTTTTAAAGTTTTATCTGAGTTATTCTAAATTCCATAGTTTTTTTAAAAAAAGCCTGCATCTTTGTCTGATGAATTCAAATCATCAAATTAAGGGAGGATCTAAAAAATACTCACCTTTTCTGATCGAACCCTACTTCCTGTTTGTATAGAAATTACATATAATCCTCTCTTCAGAAAAGATAAATCCAACGAAATGGTATTTTTTAATTCGTGAACGCTTTTTTGAAAATGCTCTTTACCAGAGGTATCAAAAACTCGAATAAGCGCACTTTCTGCTCCTAACCAATCACTCATCAAAATGATTTTGCCATCGCTCGGATTTGGTTGGATGATAATCGATTCATCCTCAATGTTTTCTGCACATTGATCATCAAATCCCGTTTCATATTCATAAAAAGTCCGATAAATTCGAGGCAAATCATCTTCACTTGATTGCTTCAAAATATCTTGACAATAATAGTCGTATGTGTAGTATTTTGCTGGGCTTGTATCTTGAAATCGAGTATTGATTTCCTTTTTATTAATGACTCTGTTCTGGTCATCATATTCGACGATAATACTATCCTTATAGATGATTTGAAATGGATTGGAAGGTTTTTCTCGCCAACGAATGTAGAGGATTAATGCTCCATTTTCATCATATTCCCATTGTTCATATTCAATGTTGATAAAGCTAGTGCCATAATATTCTCTGCGTTTTTCAATCAATCTTTCGGCTGTATCATACTCATAATCATATATTTCTGATACTATCCATTTATCATTGTAAATCCGAAAGGAAGTATCTAACACTAGCAGATTTTGATCGTTATAAACATTTACCTTTTTATAAATATTCTGTTGTCCATTGGGTTCAAGCGTAGTTACTAGTTCCTCTACGATATTGCAATTTTCATCAGTTATATATTCAAAAAATCGCTGCGTGTAAACGCCATGAATACTGCTAACGCTGTCTTTTAGGCCAATCAAACAGCCATTTGAATCATAAAAATATTCGTCCCAATAAAAGTTTTGAACTTGAGCCTCTGCTGAAGTATAACTATATTCTAACTTCAAAATCAAATTGTCATTGTCGTCATATTTGTATTCGAAAGCTCTACTGTTTACGAATTTATTCGGTAAAGCATATTTGATTTGATAAGTGTAATTAGTCAACAAATCACCGTCATATTCAAAGAATTCCCTTCGGCTTCCTTCCCATTTTGTTTCGTCAGCGCGGTAGATTTCTGTGAGGGTATTGGTAAGCTTAGGAGATTGACCAATGGCCATTTGTAGCGTACTATAGCAAATTAGAGAGAGAATGAGTTTTAATTTCATAAAATGGTTTTAAAGAACGAAAATAGTTAAACTAGTAGTAAACTGGCAAAAAAATTACATCTGGAATTTTACCTTTGCGCCTTAAATCATAATTAGCGACAATTTCAGACAAGATATATGAACAACGAACTTGATTTTCTTACCCAATTTTTTAATGCGGAAAGCCAGGGGCTAGCGGTTCCTCAATTCATTTTACACCTGTTGACAACTACTTTTTTAGCCTTGAGTTTAGGTTGGATTTATGTGCGATTTGGTACTTCTTTGTCTAATCGTCGTGCATTGGCAAAGACCTTGGTTTTGGTGAGTTTGACTACCATGATTATCATATCGATTGTCAAATCTTCTTTGGCTTTATCGCTTGGTTTGGTAGGGGCTCTTTCCATTGTACGTTTTAGAACAGCCATCAAGGAACCTGAAGAATTAGCCTATTTTTTCATGTCTATTGCAATTGGTTTGGGGATTGGCGCGGGTCAAATTTGGGCAACACTCATCGGTACAACCGTCTTGTTTCTGGTTGCGTTTATGATGAATCGGAGTCAAAATAAAGACATCGCCCAAAACTTAATCATTCAATTTTCAAGTCCAAAAACAGGAGAGGAATTAAATAAGGTCATCGCTATTTTAGAAAAAAGCGCAACACAGCTTGAGCTTCGTCGATTGGATGAAGCCTCCGAAACTTCTGAAGTGGCTTTTGCTATCGGATTCAAAAATTTTAATGCACTCACAACCGCAAAGGATGAATTGCAAAAAGCTTACCCGGAAGTGAAATTTAGTTTCCTAGAAATGGTTTAAACTATGGTCAGTTTTGGGTAGGTGTTTAAAAAGAAATCAGTCAAAATTATATACGATGTCAACCTCAAAATCTTGTTATGATCTTGAAGTCTTATATTCAAATTTGACGCTTGAATCAACACCGTTAAAAACAGACTACGATAAATTAGGAGGGAGAATTTTCAAATTTATCGAGTATGTTGAAAATAATTGGCGAACCTAACCTAACCGAAAACCCACAACTGACACCGATAACAATAAACAATGAAAATAAAACAACCCAATCAAAGTTTTCATCTTAAATATATCCTCATCATAGCGGTGGTATTGGGTCTGTTTTTGTTGGGGAACCAACTTTTTTTGGGAAAGAAAAATGAATGGGTAACACCTATATCAACAGAAAATTTGCATCCAACTCCAGATTCCATTACTCAGAAATTAATTACGGAAATGTCACTTTTGGGAGTGTTGGAGGCATTTGATAATTATGATATTTTTTGGAGTGTAAAAGACGACGCAGCGACTAAATTATCGGCAAATCTGAGGGATACATTAGGAAAGATGGGGGCGAAAGAATTTTCTAAAATTGAATTTCGAGACTCTTATATTGGTCATTACAAAAATGGCGAATTCTTGAAAGAGGAACGCTCCGGTACAGATTCTCTTTCCTATAAAAATGGAGCAATTGAGGTGTGTAGTGGCGGTAATAAAGCGGGCAACTTTAGTAAGCTTAAAATTTATGATAAACTGATTAATCAACAATATAGAGGGCTAAATCTCTTTGTTTTCAATGAGTCCAATCGAGATATTTATCATTACAATTTTGATTTTTACAAATATGAAGATCCAAAGATTACCGGTACTTTAATCAATCAGTTTTATCAGGTTGAAAACCAAATCGAAATCATTCTAAATCGAGATGGTTATCGGAAAATGGATGAAAAAAGAAAAGCGGCAATAAAGCAAACCGTTTTATTGACCTCTGCGGATGATTTGGTAAAAGCTAAGGTGAAATATAAAGGAGTATATCATGATGTTAAACTTAGGTTGAAAGGCGATTGGACAGATCATTTGAGTGATAATAAATGGTCCTTTCGCATTATTATGGAGGGAGAGGAAACGCTTTTGGGCATGCGAAAATTTTCACTGCATCATCCCAAAGCACGAAATTATTTAGGAGAATGGATCTTCCATGAATTATTGAAAAAAGAGGATGTTTTAAACTTACAATATGACTTTTTGAATGTTCAAATGACCGTACAAGATGATTTGACTTCAGAAAGTATGGATTGGGGATTATATGCTATAGAAGAAGGTTTTGATAAGTATTTATTGGAACGCCAAAAACGACGAGAAGGAGTGATTTTAAAGATTGATGAAAGCGCTCTTTGGGAAGAACGAGTTAATTTTTTGAATGATCAAATGCACCTTTTGGAGGTTCCTAGTAAAATATTTATGAAGGAAGGTGATTTGCCCGTTGTTCCGTTTTCTGAGGGTAAAATCATGCGGGATTCGAATTTTAGTCGACAGTTTTTAGTCGCCCGAGATTTGTTACAAGGCTATTTAAAAAAGGAGTTGCCTCCAAGCGAGATATTTGACCTTGAAAGGCTTGCCAAGTTCAATGCGATTTGTGCCTTTGTGGGCGGAAGCCATGCCTTAAATATGCACAATGGTCGCCTTTATTATAATCCAATTAATGGAAAATTAGAACCAATTGGTTTTGATGCCAATGCTTGGCAACGTAGTTATTGGATGCCTATGTATTTCGGAGCTGAAAAAGATTTTGAGTATCTAAAACTGCTAGGCAACGAGCTTGAAAAAATGATTTCGGAGGAGTATTCGCTTCAAAAAATCATGAATATTCCTGGATTAAAAGAGCGATTATTACAATTGAAAAGAGCCTACTCTTATTATAATTTTGATGATCAAGTAGTGCGGATCAATCAGTCTAATATTCGAAATGCCTTGTTTCCATCGCACTGTATGAATATCTTTTTTGAAAAACTAGAGGGGACTAGTTTGGAGGTGATTATTGAGCATTTTGGACGATTCCCTAGTGAGGTTATATCTTTAAAAGATAAGAATAATCGCTCTTTTGCTTCGCCCGAATTGGAGACTATTATTTCGCCAGGCGAAAGAAGGAAGGTGACTTTTGTTTTAGACAAAAATTTCAAAAAGCTATTTGTAAGTAAGAAGATGAAACGCGCTGATTTTAATGTTCAGAAGGATCTTGAAAAAATTAATGTAGTCTATCAGGCGGTCGGAACATCAAGAATGCAAACTGAAAAAATCCGACCCTGGTCAGCTCGAAAGGAGGCATTTAAGGGGACACATCCGTACTCGAAATCTGCCAATTTTAGAGATTTTGATTTCATTGAGGTCGATGAGGAAAATAAAATAATATCCTGTAAACCAGGTATTTGGCGTTTAAAGGAAGAGTTGCGAATTCCATCAGGATACACTTTTAAAATGGTAGGTGGTACCAAATTGAATATTAGTAATTTTAAAGCCCAAGTCATTTCCAAATCTCCAGTCCATTTTGACGGAACTGCCGAAAATCCAGTTGAATTTGTTTCTGATACTGGCTCTGGTTCAGGACTTTTTGTACTCGAAGCGGGTGACACTTCTTATATCAATCATTGTGTTTTTGAAAATTTGAGATTTCCTGCTAGTCCAGGCTGGTCCGTAAGTGGGGGCGTTAATTTTTATAATTCCCCAGTGAAACTTTCAAATACCATCATCAAAAAAAGTCGCTCGGAAGATGCCTTGAATATCATTCGTTCTTATTTTGAAATGAACAATGTAGTATTTAGTGAAACACAATCTGATGCCTTTGATGGGGACTTTGTAGAAGGAATTATTCAAAACTGTACTTTTATGGATTTGGGCAATGACGGAATTGATGTTTCAGGTTCCGATATTATAGTCAAAAATGTAAAAATTATTCGAGCAAGTGATAAGGGGTTGAGTGGGGGAGAAGACAGTCAAATAACCGTTCAAAATATTGAAATAGTGGATAGTGAAGTGGCAATTGCGGGAAAGGATAAATCCGAAATGACACTCGAAAATGTTTTTTTAAGGAACAATAAATTGGGCTTTACTGCCTTTCAAAAGAAATCTGAATTTGGATCTTCGAATATCATCGCAATCGGTGTGAAAATGGAGGCTAATGTGGAAGACTTTTTGATCGAAATTAATTCTTCTTTAAAATTAAATGGGGAATTTGTGCCAACTACGACGGGAGTCATTGAACGAATGTATGGGGCGGAGTTTGGGAAGGCTAGTAATTGATCACGGACTTTGAAATCCTTTTCCATAAAAAGAATTGGTTCTTGGACAAATTTCCTAGAAAAGTAAAATCTCTCCTCATTCTTTAATTCCCTAAAAGGTACCTTCCCCAGTGGGGCTGAATCCCTTTAGGGAATTAAAGGGTGAGCGGAGGCATAGACCAAGAAATTAGGTTTGAAACTTATGCACCACATCATTTAAAAAAGTATAAAATTACCTTTGGAATTAATCGAAAAAATATCAATCGAAAACAATTTTCGGTATGAACGAAAATTCACACTTTCTGCTGCTGCTAGGCAGGAACCCCTCCTTTATATCAAAAGACACCCTGCTTTTTTTAGAGAAATATTTGAACCGCGCCAAATCAATAATATTTATCTCGACACACCAGAACTACAGTATTACTTTGATAATCAGAAAGGGATTGCTGACCGTAAAAAAGTCCGAATTCGGTGGTATGGAGATACCTTTGGAAAGGTGGAGAAACCGAAATTGGAGTTTAAGATCAAGAAAGGGTTAGTTGGAGATAAATGGACTTTCCCATTGGTTAATTTTGAATTTGAAAAAGGGTTTACAAAAGCAGCTTTATGGGAAATATTTTTTCAGTCTAATTTGCCAAAACCCATTTTAGCGTCTCTACAAAATCTGAACCTTGCGCTTTTAAATGCTTATGAAAGAACTTATTTTCTCTCTTTAAATAAAATTTTTCGTTTGACGTTTGATGAAAAATTAGACTTTTACCGAATTGGAAATTTCAATAATTCCTTCCTTGAAAAACACTCCTTAAAGAATGATTTTATCCTCGAATTAAAATACGGTTTGGATTATGACAGATCTGCAAACGGCATTTCTAAATTATTCCCGATGCGATTGGATAAGAGTTCGAAGTATGTGACGGGAGTTGATTTTTTGCGCGGAATACAATATTAGTTATAGGATTTGCACCATTTGTGCAAGTGAAAACTTTGCTTTCCCTTCAATTTTGTGAGCGACAAACACATTTATTAACTCACAAAAATTTTAGCCATGAGAATGTTTTTCACTCTACTTTCTTCTTTTCTTTTTTACATTCTTTTTATCCCTTCCTGCATAGCACAAATCGAACTGAACCCCAATGAAGCAATTGAATTCCTAGAATCACCTGGTACGCCCGATGGTACTGAAATAGTCAGACCTGGAGGCAATGCACTTCGCATCCGTTATTTTGGTAGCGCCATTCGGTTTGAAGCATTGGATGATAAACTTTTCCAACTTAGGAATTCGCTCAATGAAATCAATGTTCAGTTACACTCTAACGGTGAAAAATCACACTTACTCGGCAAATTAGGTATTGGTACGGATTCTCCTACTTCCAAACTTCATGTAGTTGACAATTCCCCTGTTTTCCATATTAGGGCGGAGATAAACAATAGTGACCTTACCATCAAACCAAGCAATGGGAATATTGAGACGACAAATACTGCGTTACACCTGAACAGGTTTTCTATTAGTCCTGTGGTCATCGCTCAAGGTGGTGGCAATGTTGGTCTTGGCATCACGGGAACACCCACCCAAAAGTTGGAAGAATTAGTTAAATTGTTGGATGGCGAAATAACGGTAGAAATCCAATTTGGGCAGGGGACAAAATTTGCCATTTTATTACCCATTAGACATTTAGTAAAGGAGGTAGCGAAAGAAAATCTCCAAATACCGTCCTTAATTTCGGAAACCATTCAATTTGAAAAAGAAGCAACTCAATACCCTTCAAATTTGCCTCAAAGGCAACGACCGTTAGTTTTACTTATAGAGGATAATAAAGATGTGATCACTTATTTGACCTCTTTTTTAAATGGCGAATACGAAATTATTACAGCATTAAATGGAAAAAATGGCATCGAAAAAGCCATTGAATTGATTCCAGGTTTGATTGTTAGTGATGTCATGATGCCTGAAAAATATGGTTTTGAATTTTGTCAGGTCTTAAAGGAGGACGAACGAACGAGTCATATCCCCATTATCCTATTAACTGCAAAATCTGACCATAATGCCAAAATGGAAGGATTGACAAAAGGGGCGGATGCTTATTTGGCTAAACCTTTTAATAAAGAAGAATTATTGGTCAGAATGGAAAAGTTGGTTCAATTGCGAAAACGGTTGCAAAATCACTATGAATCCTTTGTTAAATTATTGACAATCAAATCAGTAAATATACCAACAAAAGAGGATATTTTCCTACAGAAAATAATCGAAATTGTGGAAGAAAACCTGTCAGATGAACATTTTGGTTTACCTGATCTTTATCGAAAAGCAGCCATAAGTCGCACCCCACTAATTCGAAAACTAAAAGTATTGACTGGCAAGTCGACCACTCATTTCATTCGCTCTATCCGATTGGAAAAAGCTAGATAATTATTAGAAACTACCAACATAAATGTTTCGAAAATTGCATTCGAAGTAGGTTTCTCAAGCCCTGCCTATTTTACTAAAATGTTCAAAGGAGAATTTGGGCAATCACTAAGTGAAATTTCCAAAAAATAACTGGATGGTGTCAAGAAGTGGGAAAATCACCCACTTCCATCTCTCTATTTCTCTCCAACTTAACTTACATATATCGATTTTTTATGTAAATGTTTTCAAATAACTTCAATTATTATAATTTATATGGTTATACATTTGGGGTTTTAATAATGTGGAAAAAAATATTGGTATAAAAATTCATTTTTGTGTGGGAAAAAGTGGTAAGAAGTGTCTAAAAGTTGTAGTTTTGGTCTAATAAATGGGAAACCTATATTCAGTTGGCAGTTTTTAGTCGGCGGTAAGTGGTAAAAATCTCAACAGCTTTCCGTCAATTTTAGCTTCCGACCATTTTTTTCAAAATGAAACAACTCCTAGGTGAATATGCATGTAAGATCGACGCAAAGGGACGGATGCGTTTGCCTAGTGCATTGATGGGGCATTTTGAAGAAGAAGAGTCTCATACATTCGTCATCAATCGAGGGTTTGAAAAATGCTTGATGATGTATCCCGAAAAAGTTTGGGAAACCATTACAGTTGAAATTAATGAATTAAGTCAATACGATGAGAAAAGCCGGAAATTTCGGCGTTATTTCTATCGGGGGGCGACTCGTGTCACCCCCGACAGTGCCGACCGGCTCAACATGCCAAACAACTTGCTCGAATGGGCAAGCATTGGAAATGAAGTCGTATTGTCAGCGGTGAATGATAGAATCGAAATATGGCCAAAAGCAGAGTGGGATAAAACCCTTGATGATGAGCCAGAAGATTTTGGTCAATTAGCTCAAACCGTATTAGGAAACAAAAAGAAGATAACGGATGAGTTATCATGATCCAGCGCTTGCTAAAGAGTGTATTGAAGGTTTGTCTATTCAGCCGAATGGTATTTATGTAGATGCAACTTTTGGAGGAGGAGGGCATAGTAAATTGATTTTAGATGAATTAGGTGAAGATGGACAACTGCAAGCCTTTGACCAAGATGAAGACGCTTTACGGAATTTATTAGACGATAGTCGCTTTGTTTTCAACCATCATAATTTTCGGTTTATGAAGCGATTTTTGAAATTACATGGTGTCCGAAAGGTTGATGGAATATTGGCAGACTTGGGGGTTTCTTCCCATCAATTAGATGAAGCCAAACGAGGCTTTTCTTTCCGTTTTGAAGCGGAACTAGACATGAGGATGAATCAAGAGGATTCTAAAAAAGCAAGTGATATAGTGAATACTTATAATGTAATAGACTTGCAAAAAGTATTTAGTGCTTATGGAGAGGTTCGAAATTCGAAATCTTTGGCGGAAAGAATTGTACAAGAGCGTTCAGCTAGAAAAATCATCACTATTGCTGATTTTTTGAATGTGATTGATCCATTGATAAGAGGACAGCGAAATCGCTACCTCGCCCAAGTTTTTCAAGCATTAAGAATTGAAGTGAATGATGAGATGGGTGCTTTGAAAACTTTTTTAGAGGAAAGTCTAGAGGTGTTGAAGGAAAACGGCAGGCTTGTTATCATTTCTTATCACTCCATAGAAGATCGAGTGGTGAAGAATTTTCTAAAAACGGGTAATGTCGAAGGAGCATTAGAAAAAGATGATTTCGGGAATATTTATCGCCCGTTTAAATTAATAAACAAAAAGCCGATTCTTCCATCAGCGGATGAAATTAGGCAAAATCCAAGAGCAAGAAGCGCAAAGTTGAGAGTTGGCAGTAAGCAGTAGAAGTTGACTATTAGTAGTTAGCAACTTATTAGAGTCAATTACTCAAGACAATTTTTAAGCGCGATGAATTAAAAAGGTTGGTAGTCAATATTTGGTGAATTCCAATGCGAACTGCGAACTGCGAACTGAAAAAGATGGCTAAAAAAACGAAAATATCAGGTACGTCCCTGGCATGGGGGAATCTCAGTGCTCGCTGGATTCTTGAAAACTTACCTTTTGTACTTTTCCTAGGATTTTTAGCTACCATTTACATCGCAAATGCTCATTTAGCAGAACGGCAGGTTCGCAATATTCAAAATTTGCAAAAAGAGGTGAAAGAATTGAGGCGACAGTGTAACGCATTGCAATCTGAATTAATGACAAAAAGTAAACTTTCTGAGGTTGGAGAGGCAGTGCAAGAGACAGGACTTAAGAAGTCGGCATGGAAACCAAAGAAAATAGTAGTTGACTGATGAATATCAAAAATGAAGTCCTCGTACGAGTGTATATAGTACTTTTCTTCATGTGCTTAATTGCCATGTTGATATTCGGACGAGCCATTCAAATCTCTGTTTTTGAGGGTGAAAAATGGCGAAGCCAAGGAAATGAGGAGCATAGACGATATAGAAATGTAGAGGCAGAGCGAGGAAATATTTTGACTGAAAATGGCGATTTACTCGCTACTTCATTACCGTTCTTTGACTTAGCGTTTGATCCTCTATCTACAGGAATGACTAATGACGACTGGAAATTTAATATTGATAGTTTGTCTTATTGCTTAGCAGCTTTCGTGAATCCAGATTATACCCCTGGAGGTTGGAAATTCAAGTTGGAACAAGCTCGCCTTGACTCCAATCGATATATCCAATTGAAAAGGAATGCCACTTTGGCGGAAAAGGAATTTATTGCAAGTTTTCCTTTATTCAAATTGGGTGGGTATCGAGGCGGTTTGATTGTTCGACAGCACTATGAGCGTGAAACGCCTTTCGGAATGTTGGCAGATAGAACTATTGGATACGTCAGACCACTTGAAGGGGATACCACTTATATAGGTCTGGAAGGACATTTTAATGATGTATTGGCAGGAGAGGCGGGACGAGAATTAATGTACCGAGTGGGCAGTAAGCACTGGATGCCTGTTCATAACTTGACAAAAATTGAACCTAAACCTGGACGAGATATCGTGACGACGATCGATATTAATATTCAGGACATAGCTGAGAATGCGCTGTTGGAAGCGATGCAGAAACATCAGGCAAAGAGAGGTAGTGCGATTGTTATGGACGTTGAAACGGGTGCGATTCGAGCTATTGCAAATATCGGACAGCGAAGGAATGGCAAATATTGGGAGATTTATAATGATGCTATCGGAACAGCAACAGAACCTGGGTCAACTTACAAGTTGGCAGCAATAATGGCTCTTTTAGAAGATGGTCTGATTGAATTGGAAGATTCGATAGATCTTGAAGGTGGTGTTTCTCAATTTTATGAAGAAGAGTTAGTTGATGCCGTAGCTCATGGGTTAGATACAACGACTGTTTGGAGGGCTTTTGAAGTCTCTTCTAATGTAGGAATCGCGAAGTTGGTTCATGAGAACTATGGACTCACAGGTCAAGGTGACAAGTTTATCAAAAAGTTGAAGCAGTTTCACCTAAACTTTAAAACTGGAATTGAAATTGACGGCGAGCCCAAACCTTATGTCAAAGAAGCTTATAGTGAGGAAGATGATTGGAGTGGAACGACACTTCCTTGGATGAGTATTGGATATGAAGTAACGGTTACACCCTTACAATTATTGACTTTTTACAATGCCGTTGCAAATGATGGCAAAATGATGAAACCCCAGCTGGTCAAAGAAGTTCAGCAATACGGGGAGACGGTAGAGAAATTTCCTGCGGTACAGATTAAGGGGCGAATTGCTTCTAAGAATACAATAGCAAAAGCCAAAAGGCTACTAGAGGGAGTCGTTGAAAACGGAACAGCGAGAAAATATAAGTCTGATCGCTATCGATTTGCTGGTAAAACGGGTACGGCTCAAAAGGACTATAAAAAATTGGGAGATATCGTATCTGTTGGTGGTTATCAAGCTTCGTTTGCAGGGTATTTCCCGGCTGAAAAGCCTAAATATTCTTGCATAGTAGTGATCAGTGAACCACAAGTTGGCGGGTATTATGGAGGGTCAGTGGCTTTGCCAATATTTAAGAAGATTGCAGATAAGACCTTCGCTACGGATGTGGATTTATTTAAAGCGTTGAATGGAGCACAAAAACCGATCTTGGCAAGAAATCAATTGCCAGATTATGATGTCGGACACCGCCAAGATGTTCAAACGGTTTTGAGTTATCTCAAAATTCCTTTTGAAACAAGAACTTCTAATGAATGGTCGGTGATTCGAGCTACTGAAGCAGATTCTTTGAAATTATTGAAACGAACTATTTCCGAAGAGAAAGTACCAAATGTAGTTGGTATGGGCATTCGGGATGCCTTGTATATACTTGAAAACCTAGGACTGAATGTTGAAATTCAAGGTTATGGCCGAGTAAAACAGCAGTCAATAAGACCTGGGACACGTGTACATGGGCAGACTATTAGAATACGGATGGGGTAAAGAATGAACGATGAATTTTCCAATTCCGATAAACATCATCTTTCATCCTTAAATTCAACATCATACAAATGTTATCCCCTTTATCGCTTTTGAAACACTATTTTGAAACTGGCTTTTGATGATCAATTTTTGATTTTTCATTTATAAAGCTTTACTGAAAACTGCTCAAAAAGACATCAGAGCAATTGAAAAGATTAACAAACATACTTAAGGATGTTAATATAGCGGTGACCATCGGGGAGGGAAGTGGACACATCGAGCAAATAACTTTTGACAGTAGGGACGTTGGCGAAAGTGATTTGTTTGTCGCAATCAGCGGCACCACAACCGATGGTCATCTTTTTATCCAAAAAGCTATTGAAAAGGGGGCTAAAACAATAGTTTGTGAGGAACTACCTGAAAATTTGAAAGAGGGGATTACTTATTTGAAAGTTGAAAACAGTAGTGAAGCATTGGGAAGGATGGCTGCTAATTTTTATGACCATCCCTCAAAAGAATTGAAATTAATCGGTGTGACAGGAACGAATGGAAAGACGACGACTGTCACCTTATTATATGATTTATTTACAGAACTGGGCTATAAAGTTGGCTTGGTTTCAACCATTGAAAATAAAATCGGAAATGCGAAAATTTCGGCAACACATACAACGCCGGACGTACTTTCCACTAGTTTACTGATACGAGAAATGGTTAATGCAGGTTGCGATTACGCTTTTATGGAAGTCAGTTCGCACGCCGTCCATCAGAGGCGTATCGCAGGTCTGCATTTTGAAGGAGGTGTTTTTACGAATATCACACATGACCATTTAGATTATCACAAAACATTTAGAGAATATATAAAAGCTAAGAAACAGTTCTTTGACAATTTACCGAAAACAGCCTTTGCACTAACGAATCAAGATGACCGAAATGGTGCGGTGATGTTGCAAAATACCAAGGCCAAAAAATACCGGTATGCCCTTCGAAAGTCTGCTGAATTTAAGGCGAAAATCCTCGAAAATTTATTGACAGGATTACATATGCTTTTGGATGAAGCCGATTTTTATGCGCGATTGATAGGTGAGTTTAATGCTTACAATCTACTTTCTACTTATTCGGTAGCAGTATTGCTGGGACAAGATAAAATGGAAGTGCTTACTGCTCTTAGTCATTTAAAAGCTGCTGAAGGGCGGTTTGATTGTGTGGTAGATAATAAGCGAAAAGTAATTGGTATTGTGGATTATGCACATACGCCCGATGCACTGGAAAAAGTCCTCCAAACGATTCATAAATTACGCGAAGGTAATGCACATATAGTAACGGTTATTGGGTGTGGAGGTGATAGAGATAAAAAGAAACGACCCAAAATGGCAAAAGTGGCTTGTGATTATTCAGATCAAGTGATCTTAACTTCTGATAATCCTCGAACAGAGAGCCCTGAGGTGATCATCGCTGAAATGGAAAAGGGAATTCCAGCATATGCGACTCAGAAGGCAATTTCGATTACCGATCGAAAACAAGCTATCAAAGTTGCCTATCGTTTGGCACAGGACGGAGATATTGTTTTAGTCGCCGGCAAGGGGCATGAAAAGTATCAGGAGATAAACGGGGTGAGACAAGCGTTTGATGACAAAGCAGAGTTGTTAAATAATTTTCAATTGTGAATTGTGAATTTTGAATTAAATGCACGCTTGATAGCCGATTCAAAATCCATAATTCACTCATTAGGAATTATATACGAAACAACAACAACAACAACCGTTTTTTTTGATTTTTGGCGGTGGAGGGACTGCCGATTATCATAAATCATTCTCCAATTGATTGCAGATACACAAGTGGAGTTGGGAATTAGACGATCTATCGTCCCTGCCTACTGTGTTCTGCAATTATCTTTTCTCAATTAGGAAACAGAAATAGCGGAGTTGGAGTAACGAATAATAACTGAATGGAAACGGTTACTCAAAACAAACATACAAACGTGAACATAAGGCTAAATCATTACCTTTAAGCCTTTATTAATGCACTTTTTGGGCAAATGAAATTGGGCAAAAAGTGTTGGTTCAAGAGAAAACCAACTATGTTATATTCACTTATACAATGGCTAAAAAAAGCTGGATATGAAATCCCAGGTATGGGACTCTGGAATTATATAACCTTTCGAGCTGGTGTCGCGATTATTATATCATTGATAATCAGTATGTTATTTGGAGGTAAGATTATCAAGTTTTTACAGCGTCTTCAAGTCGGCGAAACTATTCGCGACTTAGGTTTGGAAGGACAAAAAGAGAAAGAAGGGACACCAACAATGGGTGGTGTCATCATTATAATGGCAATTGTCATCCCATGTTTATTAGTAGCAGATTTGGAGAATATTTATATTCTCCTGATGCTGCTAGCTACAACATGGATGGGGATCATTGGATTTACGGATGACTATATTAAAGTCTTTCGCAAAAACAAAGAAGGGCTGAGTGGAAAATTCAAAATCCTCGGTCAGGTGGTGCTCGGATTAATTGTCGCATTGACTATGCTGGCTAGTGACGATGTGGTCGTTAGAATGGATAAAGAAGCTGCGGACGAAATGGGTTATGAAATCGTCGATTTTTTTGAAGTGCAAGATGCCAAAGGAGATTTAAATGAAATAGCTTATGTGAAATCAACCCTAACGAATGTTCCTTTTTTCAAGGAAAATAATTTTGATTATCAGCAATTGCTTTGGTTTTTAGGAGATAATTCGAAATCACTGGTTTGGGTGATTTTTGTTCCGATAATTATTTTTATTGTGACTGCTGTTTCGAATGCGGCGAATTTGACTGATGGAATTGATGGATTGGCGACGGGAGTTTCTGCGATTATTGGCGGTACTTTGATGGTACTGGCTTATGTTTCTGGGAATGTAATCGCCGCAGACTATTTAAATATATTACACCTTCCAGGTTCAGGAGAATTAGTGATTTTTTCTGCCTGTTTTTTGGGCGCTTGTATTGGTTTTTTATGGTACAATGCTTATCCCGCTCAAATTTTCATGGGTGATACGGGTAGTCTAACGCTTGGAGGAATCATTGCTGCGATGGCAATTTTGATTCGAAAGGAATGGTTGATTCCCATTTTATGCGGTATCTTTTTGGCAGAGAATCTTTCAGTGGTTTTGCAAGTTTCATACTTCAAATACACTAGGAAAAAATATGGAGAAGGACGGCGTATTTTTAAAATGTCTCCTCTTCATCATCATTATCAAAAATTAGGAATGCCGGAGCCCAAGATTGTAACGAGATTTTGGATTGTGGGGATTTTATTAGCGGTGTTTACGATTTTGACTTTGAAAATTCGGTAAAAATAATGTGATAAAGTGTTCTTGTTTTTATGTGTTCATGTTTCGAACACGATTCAATTTAAGAATGTAATAGAAATGTGGATATGGCTAAAATTACACGTTTTGAAGAACTTACTTGTTGGAAGGCTTCGAGAGAGTTAGTCAAATTAGTCTATAAGTTGTCTTCTACAGGAAATTTAGCAAGAGACTTTGATACAAAAAGCCAGTTGCGCAGAGCTGCTTTATCGATGATGAATAATATTGCTGAAGGGTTTGCTAGATTTAGCAAGAAAGAATTCATTCGGTTTTTAGATATATCTCAAAGTTCAGGAGCAGAGGTGAAAAGTATGATTTATGTTTTAGAGGACTTAGAATATTTTGATACATCTACTATAAATGAATTGCACCAAAAAGTAGATGAAGCCAGAAATTTAACCCTAGGACTTTTGAAATACTTAAATGGCAAATTGAAAAATCAAGGCTAAAAACATGAATACCTGAACACAAGAAAACATGAATACAAGGAAAATAGCCATTCTAGGAGGGGGAGAAAGCGGCGTCGGAGCAGCATTACTAGCCAAAAAATTAGACTATGAAGTTTTCTTATCTGACTTCGGAACGATAAAAGAAAATTACAAATACGAACTTAAAACAAACGCTATTCCATACGAGGAAAAGCAACATACACTTGAAAAAATAGCCGAAGCGACCGAGGTTATAAAAAGCCCCGGCATACCAGAACACACCTCTATTATTAGGGCATTAAAAGAACGGGGCATACCGGTCATTTCGGAAATTGAATTCGCAAGTAGACATACTATAGCCAATATTATTGGCATAACAGGGAGTAACGGGAAAACTACAACTACTACATTAACCTACCACTTATTGAAAACGGCAGGTTTTAGCGTCGGCATGGGGGGAAACGTCGGACGCAGTTTTGCCCGGAATATTACAGAACAAACGAGGGAATATTATGTCTTGGAACTTTCGAGTTTCCAACTAGACGGTATCGTTGACTTTCGACCGGATGTGGCCATTTTGCTCAACATCACGCCTGACCATTTGGATAGGTATGATTATAAAATGAAGAACTACATCGACTCGAAGTTTCGTATTGCCATGAATCAATCTAATAAGGATTTATTCATTTTTAATTCGGATGACGAGAATATGAAGCGTCAGGTTGCAGGAGTGAAGAGTCAAAAAGTACCAGTTAGGAGTAATCAAAATTTAAATAAGGGTTTCCTGAAAGTAGGGGATTCCGATTTTGACATGAGTCAATGTTCTTTAAAAGGTTCACATAATTATTTCAATGCAACTTGTGCCATTTTGGCGGCAAAGTCGGTGGGAGTATCGGATGAGGCTATTCAAAAAGGGTTGAATACTTTCCAAAGTGTGCCACATCGATTAGAGTTAGTGGCGACTATAAATGGAGTTGATTATATCAATGACAGTAAAGCGACTAACGTAGATTCCGTTTTTTATGCTTTAAAAGCAATGGATAAACCGGTCATTTGGATTGCAGGAGGAACAGATAAAGGAAATGATTATGAACCAATTTTAGGGTTAGTAGAGGAAAAAGTTAAAGCCCTCATTTGTTTGGGTGTGAATAATCAAAAAATGATAGAGACTTTTTCACCTATGTTGAAAATTATTGAAGAAACGAAAAGTGCAATAGAGGCTGTAGAAAGAGCTAAGATTTATGCGGAAGATGGAGAGGTGATTTTGTTAAGTCCAGCATGTGCGAGTTTTGATTTGTTTAAAAATTATGAGGATCGAGGGGATTTGTTTAAAGAGGCAGTGATTAATATAAAATAGCAAAATAAAGAAAATATAAATGTCTTTAGGAGCAAGAATATATGCAGAATTAAGAGGTGACAAAGTCATATGGATGATTGTCGCGGTTCTTGCTATGTTCTCAATTTTGGCGGTGTATTCGGCGACTGGATCAATGGCATATCGATTAAGAGGAGGTGATACAGAGTCCTTTTTGGTGAGCCACGGGATGAAGTTGGTAAGCGGGTTGTTTTTATGTTACCTAGCTTACATCATGCATTATATGCGGTACAACCGGGCGGCTCCTTATTTGATGGCGATTTCGATACCATTGCTGCTGTTTACAATATTTTTAGGAGAGGATTACAATAGTGCTCGGCGGTGGTTGGAGATACCATTTATTGGGATAAATTTCCAAACGTCAGATTTAGCGAAACTAGCTTTGATCTTATTTGTAGCTAGGGAGGTGACTAAGCACAAGGACTATATAAAAGATTTGAAAAAGGCATTTATGCCCATTATTGTGCCCATTATTGTGGTTTGTGGGTTAATTGCACCAGCGGATATGTCAACGGCAACTTTGCTACTGATTACCTGCTTGACAATGATGTTTATTGGAAGAGTGTCTTTGAAATATATTGGGTTATTAATATTGCTATGGATTGTTGTCTTTGCAATTTTGATAATTCTCGGAGATTTTATGCCTGACATAATAAGATCTGAAACATGGATAAATCGAATTCTACATTTCAACCCAATGGGTGAGGGGATTTATGAAGTAGAGCAAGCAAAAATTGCTATTTCTAATGGTCAAATATTTGGTGTAGGACCTGGGAATTCTATTCAAAGAAATTTTTTGCCAGCTTCACATGCAGATTATATCTATGCCATTATTGTAGAAGAATATGGTTTAGTGGGTGGATTTTTTATTCTTGGCTTATATATTTTATTGTTGTTTCGGGTAACAAGTTTGATTACGAAAAGTGATAAATCGTTTGGGGCATTGGCAGCATTAGGTTTGACTATTTTGCTGGTTTTGCAAGCTTTAATGAACATGGCTGTTTCGGTCAATTTGGTGCCTGTTACAGGGTTGCCATTACCGATGGTCAGTTGGGGAGGAACCTCCCTTTTATTTACGTGTGTATTCTTCGGAATTATTTTGAGCGTAAGCAAGTTTGTTGAAGGTGGTGGTTTTACAGGTGCAGTTGCAACGGGTGGAGGCTTAAAATCAAGTTCTGATAAAAAAGACGACTCTAGGGCGGAAGGCGGTAATTCAAAAGGACAGCAAAGTGGCGGCGGCAACCGAGATAGAAACCGAGGTGGTGGTAGCAATCGAGACCGAAATCAAGATGGCGGCGGTTATAGAGGCGGTGGTGGCAATAGAGATCGAAATCGAGATGGCGGTAGTGGCAATCGCGATAGAAATAAAGGTAGTAATCGAAATAAATAATACTTTGTCATAAGTATGGAAGAATCGGAGATCAACAGTCTTTCTATGATTCTTCAAAATTTTTATCATGACAAACCAAGTTCTTTTGAAAACAGAAAATCCGAAAATCATCATTTCTGGCGGTGGCACAGGGGGACACGTTTTTCCTGCTATTGCGATTGCCAATGAGATTAAAAAATTAAAGCCTAATGCACAAATACTATTTGTTGGTGCAGCGGGTAAAATTGAAATGGAAAAAGTCCCGAAAGCGGGATATCCCATTGAGGGGCTTTGGATCAGTGGTTTCCATAGACAATTGACATTGCGAAATCTGATGTTTCCTTTCAAGCTTATTTCAAGTCTTTGGAAAGCGAACCGTATTATCAATCACTTTAAACCAGATGTGGTCGTTGGAGTGGGAGGTTACGCGAGTGGTCCGACTTTAGAAATGGCGAGTCGAAAAGGAATTCCGGTTTTGGTTCAAGAACAGAACTCTTTTCCGGGTATTACTAATCGACTTTTAGCAAAACGAGCAAGTAAGATTTGTGTGGCGTATGATGGAATGGATCGATGGTTTCCAAAATCAAAAACAGTCTTGACAGGAAATCCTGTTCGGCAAGATTTATTTACAAATCTGGACAACAAGCAGGATGAGGCCTATGAATACTTTGGATTTGATAAAAATAAAAAAACGATTTTCGTTTTTGGGGGTAGTCTCGGTGCGCGTACCATCAATAATGCGATGGTGGCAAATACGAAGTTGATTAATAACCCTGAAATACAAGTTCTTTGGCAGGCGGGTAAATTGTACATGAAAGAAATGGTTCAGTCAAAAACGGCTGAACTGAATAATGTAAAAGTACTTCAGTTCGTAGATCGAATGGATTTAGCTTATGCTATGGCAGATGTTATTATTGGTCGAGCGGGAGCACTCTCGATTTCAGAATTGTGTTTGGTTGGTAAACCTTCAATTTTGATTCCTTCTCCAAATGTATCGGAAGACCATCAAACTAAAAATGCGATGGCTTTAGTTGAGAAAAATGCGGCATTATTAGTGAAGGATTCGGAGGCGGAAGAATTGATTATGAAAAAAGCGTTGGAAATACTTTCTGATGAACCTTTGAAGAAAAATTTAAGGGAGAATATTTTGAAGTTAAAAAAGGAAAATGCGGCAGTTGAGATTGCGAAAACGGTTCTTAATCTGATTAAGTAACGCCTAAAGAATAACTCCGACATTTGCCTATGTATCTTTTGAATTTTTGCGGTGTTAAAAATACTCGCAGATGCCCTGCATCACCTGTGTTTTTTGCCTTACTAAAATCCAAAATCTACTATCTCAAATTGGCGGACTTATTTTTTAGCAGTTACTAAATAGTTTTTGTTATGCTGAGTACAGTGAAGAATCTGGATATAATATCCAGCCAGATTCTTCATTCTGTTAAGTATGACAAAAGGGCAAAAAAATGACTTTACAAGACATACATAAAATATATTTTCTCGGTATTGGCGGCATTGGTATGAGCGCATTAGCTCGCTATTTTAATGCAAGAGGAATCGAAATTCACGGATACGATAAAACCGAAACAACCCTGACCAAAAAGTTGGTCGACGAAGGGATGACAATTCATTATGAAGAAGACATTAAAAAAATACCTTCTGGCATAGATTTGGTAATCTATACCCCAGCTATTCCTAAGACAAACAGCGAATTACACTTTTTAAAAAGTATAAATTGTTCTTTTAAAAAAAGGGCAGAAGTTTTAGGAATGATTAGTAGAGCCCAGCGGACTATCGCAGTTGCAGGAACCCATGGGAAAACGACTACTTCTTCTATTCTAACCCACATTTTACACACTGGTGGTGTAGATTGTACGGCTTTCCTCGGAGGTATTGCGCAAAATTTTAAATCCAACTATGTTGAAGGTAAAGGTGAATGGGTCGTTGTCGAAGCCGACGAATATGACCGATCATTTTTACAACTCAGTCCGGATATTGCGGTGATAACCAATATGGATGCAGATCATTTAGATATTTATGACAATGTGGAAGCAATGCATGATTCTGGGTTCAAAGAATTTGTCAAAAAAATGAAGCCCAATGGGCAGTTGTTTTTACAACATAAATTGACGGAATATTTTCCGGAAAAGTTATTTGAAACATATGGAATAGAAGAGGGGAACTATCGTGCAGAGAAAGTGCGAGTGGAAAATGGATGGTTTGTTTTTGAGTTAGGAGAGAAATCTGACGAACCACTAAAATTCTCCTTACCTGGCAGGCACAATGTTGAAAATGCAATGGCGGCGATTGCAGTTGCGATTCAATTAGGCGTTTCGTATGGATCGATCAAAAAAGCATTGGAGACATTCAAGGGAATAAAGCGCAGATTTGAGTTTGTTTATCGGGACGAAAAAACGATTTTGATAAATGATTATGCGCACCACCCGACAGAATTGACAGCAGCAATAGGAGCAGCAAAAGAGTTGTTTCCTAATCGAAAAATAATGGGCATATTTCAGCCTCACTTGTACAGTCGAACCCGCGATTTTCAAGATGGTTTTGCAGCAGCGTTAGATGGATTGGATGAAGTTTTATTGATGGATATTTATCCGGCAAGAGAAGAGCCAATTCCAGGTATAACTTCTGAAATCATCTTTGAAAAAATGAAAAATCCTAACAAGGATTTGGTGTGGAGAACTAATTTAATGAATGTATTGAAAACCAAAGACTTAGAAGTAGTTTTAACACTTGGAGCGGGCGATATTAATACATTCGTTGAACCTATACATGAGTATTTAGTAAGCTTAAAATAAAATTAAAGGTTTTCGATTCTCAATTAAGAAACTATTTAATTGAGAATGGACAAATAGGAATTGACAACTGATGAATCCTGAACTTCTAAAATCTCTAAAGCGAATTGGCTGGGTATCTGGTCTCTTTTTCGCTTTGATTATGATTATCTCGGCAGTCGAGCGTAAGCAAGGGAGTGATGTGAAAACGGTTGATATTACGATTGAAAAATTACCAGGCGGGTATTTATTAATAAATGACGAAGATGTTCGGGAGTTGATTAATCGAAGTTTTGGCTTTGATTTGGAAGGACAAAGTTTAGTCAATATTAATGTCAATAGGATTGAAAGAGTTCTGGAAGATGACCCTTTTGTATTGAATGCAGAAGTGAATATTAATGCGAGAAATCAGGTACAAATTGAGGTTACGCAGCGGGAACCAATACTAAGAGTTAAAGATAATAACGGATTAAATTATTATGTAGATAAAGACGGTAAGAAGTTGCCGTTGTCCAAACATTTTACAGCTAGAGTGATTGTCGGAACAGGTAGTATAGCACCGCATTCACCTGATTTTTTGGAACGAAAACAACATACTTTAAAAGATATCTTTCAATTGACGGAAGTAATTTTAAAAGATGAATTTTGGAAATCATTAGTCGAGCAAATTCATATGACCAACGGCGAAATGATCTTAGTTCCAAAAGTGGGTGACCAAAAAATTAAGTTTGGGCGATTTGAAAATCACGATGAAAAATTATGGCGATTACGTAAGTTTTATGAGGAAGGAATCGCTTATGAGGGATGGCAAAAATATCGGACGATAGACCTGAGGTTTAAAGGACAAGTCGTCTGTGAAAAAAGATAAATATTCAAATACAGATTGAATTAACTATTCTAAATCATTTAGAAAAAATTGATTCAATCTGTGTTGAAAATGTTGAACAAACTATACTGAGATAACTACTAAAAAAGCAAGTGTTATGATGGATTACAACCAAAACACACATCAAGAAATTGTAGTTGCAGTTGACATCGGAACAACTAAGGTTTGTGCCGTGGCTGGACGCAAAAACAAACATGGAAAAATAGAAATTGTTGGTATTGGGAAAGTAGACTCGGAGGGTGTCATGAGGGGTGTTGTTTCCAATATTGAAAAAACTGTTCGGGCAATTTCAGATGCAGTGAAAGCTGCGGAAAGAGCCGCGAAACAAGAATTTCGTATTGTTCATGTAGGAATTGCTGGTCAACATATTAAAAGCCTTCAACATAGAGGTATGTTGACTAGAGATAATAATCATACGGAAATTGACCAATGGGATATTGATAAATTGATCAATGATATGCACAAGTTGGTATTGCCTCCTGGCGATAAGATTTTGCATGTGATTCCGCAAGAATATACCATTGACCACGAGCAAGGCATCCTAGATCCAATTGGGATGTCGGGGGTTCGTTTGGAAGCAAATTTTCATATTATAACAGGTCAAATCACCGCTTCTCAAAACTTAATTAAGTGTGTCGAAAGAGCAGGATTGGAGGTTGCCAATTTGACATTGGAGCCAATCGCTTCAGCAGCCGCAGTATTGAGTAGTGAAGAAAAGGAAGCAGGTGTTGCACTGGTAGATATAGGAGGAGGGACTACTGATATTACGATCTTCTGTGATGGTATTATTCGCCATACGGCGGTTATTCCTTTTGGAGGTAATGTGATAACAAAAGACATCAAAGAAGGCTGTATGGTTATGAATCAGCAGGCTGAAAAATTGAAAACAAAATTTGGTTCGGCATTGGCGGAGGAAGTTTATGACAATCGAATAGTCACGATTCCTGGTTTGAAAGGTAGAGAACCGAAAGAAATATCCGAGAAGAATTTGTCTCGCATCATTCAGGCAAGAGTGGAGGAAATTTTGGATTATGTGGTTTGGGAAATTCGCCGGTCAGGTTTTGAGAATAAGTTGATTGGGGGAATCGTATTGACAGGGGGTGGTTCTTTATTGAATCATATCGATAAATTGACAGAATACCATACAGGTATTAGTTGTCGCATCGGTGTACCAATAGAGCATTTAGCACATGGCTATGCAGAACAATTGAGTAGCCCGATTTTCTCAACTGCCATTGGTCTATTAATGAAGGGTATTCAAGATGTAGAAGATGGAAAAGTGGTTTATGAAGAAAAAGAGCCACTTCAGGATCAAGAGGAAGGGGCGGAATTGTATGCAAATGCAAATGCCCAACCATGGTATGAGTCTATTTTTAAGAAGACAAAAGAATGGTTTGAGGCAGAACCAGACTCAGAGTTCTAAATTGAAAGCAAGGTTTACAAACATATTAATAAAAAGAAAACTAACACAGTGCCTCTTCAACTTCCCAATTTGGCGATGGTACGAAAAAATTAGCAGTTATGATTTTTAAATTGATGGAAGATTCTAATGAAACTCCTATAATTAAGGTTTTAGGAGTTGGCGGCGGGGGAAGCAACGCCGTAACACACATGTTCAAACAAGGTATTGTTGGCGTTGATTTCGCGATTTGTAATACGGATAATCAAGCCATGGATATTAGTCCGGTACCAACAAAAATAAAATTAGGACCTGCCTTGACAGAAGGCCGAGGTGCAGGTTCAAAACCTAATATTGGTAAGCAAGCCTGTGAAGAGAGCATTGAAGAGGTGAAGGATTACCTTTCTAAAGACTGTAAAATGTTGTTCATAACTGCCGGTATGGGTGGTGGAACGGGTACTGGTGCTGCTCCTATTATTGCGAAAGCAGCTCAAGAAATGGATATTTTGACAGTAGGTATTGTGACTTGCCCTTTTACTTTTGAAGGTCGTCGTCGTCAATCTCAAGCATTTGATGGATTGGAAGAGTTGAAGAAAAATGTGGACACCTTAATTGTCATCTCTAATGATAAATTGCGCCAAATGCACGGTAATTTGAAAATTTCCGAAGCATTTGCTCAAGCAGATAATATTTTAACAACTGCCGCAAAAGGTATCGCAGAAATCATCACGGTTCCTGGTTATGTTAACGTGGATTTTGAGGATGTGAATACGGTCATGAGGGGTAGTGGAGTTGCCATAATGGGAACGTCTATGGCAGAAGGAGACGACAGAGCGAAAAAAGCAGTTGATGAAGCATTGAGTTCACCACTCTTGGAAGAAAATAACATCCGAGGGGCACAGCATATCTTATTGAATGTAACTTCTGGAACGAAAGAGGTGACAATGGATGAAATTTTTGAGATAACAGAGTTCGTTCAAGAAGAGGCTGGTTATGGCACCGATTTAATTTGGGGTAACTGTTATGACGAAAGTTTAGGTGAGAAAATTAGTGTGACGGTAATCGCAACTGGTTTCGAGCGAAATAAAGAACTAAATAAAGTAACGGGTAAGCAAGAGGAAAAAATCAGAGTCTCTTTAGATGATGAAGCTATTTCTCCAAAAAAAAACGGTTTGACCAGTATTGGGTTTGAATCTGATATTCAAGTGAAAAATGGAACTACTTTCGAGTTTGACGATGTCCGAGAAACGGTTGAGAAATATCATGGAAATGGACGTTATTCTTATGACGAACCTTATGTGAAAGAACAGGATAAGGAGCGAGAAGAAGCGGAACGAAAAAGACGAATGGAGGCAGATCGCCGTCGTCGAGAAAGACTTCGTGATGTTCGAGTGAAATTGAATAACCCTCAGATAGTCAATGAATTAGAAAATACACCTGCATATCTTAGACGTGGAGTAAACTTAGATAATGTCCCTCATTCTTCGGATGAAATGATGTCTCGATATGCCATTTCAGAAGAAGAAGAAGAAGGCGAACCGGAAATCCGAAAAGGAAATTCCTTTTTACACGATAATGTTGATTAATGCATCCGTACTAAGAGTATGTCTAAATTTTTACTTCCTAAAAACCAACACTTTATGAACCTGCCTTTCAAATTATTGCGGTCATTTGCCTCGGCAAACTCCCTTAATAATTTATCGCCAGAACCATAAATCATTGATTCTCAATTTGTAAAATTTTTAGACATACTATAATAGACTTTAGCCGATAGTACTTTGTACCAT
>JANSWP010000144.1 GCA_024743405.1 Bacteroidota bacterium | reverse complement strand
CAACTATTCGTGCATTCCAAGCTTCCCATCCGCTAGCGGTTCTCTCCGTCAGATGTGCTCCACACATCTGGTCTTCGACTTCACTGCGTTCATAGTCCCGCTTACTTCAGACTTTGGGTCACCCCAAACACCCTTGCGGCTTGCTAATCGCAGTCACCTACTTTCTGCGATAGGAGAACTTCCATCTCCATAGAGTATTCACTTAAAAATGAATAGCAAATGTCCAGTTCTTGTTATATTTACACATAACTCGAATTGGTCATCTGCGATGCCCATTCAAGGCACACACAATGTACATATGCACATAGCTCGCATTCGCTCACTACATCATATGTACGAGCCGTTGTGCTTTAGTATAACCAACCATTAACCAATGATAAAATTCTTTAGAAAAATTAGACAAAACTTGCTGTCAGAAGGTAAAACTGGTAAGTATTTGAAATACGCGTTGGGATAAATTATCTTGGTTGTAATTGGAATATTGATCGCGCTTCAGATTAATATTTTGAGTGAACAAAAAAAAATTGATACAATCGAAAATACTTACTTGACTAGATTGAGTCAGGATTTGGAAGACAATTTCAAATCTTGGGAAAAAATAATACAAAACGAAGAAAAGCGGTATGAAGGAACAAAGTCATTTATCAAATTTGGTTTAAACAAAAACAAAGATTCTGTACTTAGTGTCTTTCCATATTTCAACATAATTGCTCGATGGGATGACTTGATGATGAATCAGGTTACATTTGATGAAATGAAAAGTAGCGGAAAGTCGGATATCATTTCAAATGATTCAATTAAAATTAGCTTACTTCAACTTGACCAGCTTTACAAAAAGGATTTTGAACGCAATAATACTAGGAAGACTAGTCATGATAAGTATATAAATGATCCCGTTATTGATGTTATAAACTCTCTTAATTTTATCGTTTTAGATAATTCATTAAGTGAACTTCATCCCAAGAATTATACTAAAGAAGAACTTGAATCGCACTATAGAGTTTTTCAAAGTGATTTTTTTGAGCTCTTTAATAACCAAAGGTTTATGAATTCAGTAGTCGCCTCTACGTATAGTTACGAATTGGTAAGGGGCGAAATTCAAGATGCCTATTCAAAGACCTTGAAATTGAAAAAACTAATAGACTATGAACTTAAAAATAAAAAATAACGAAAAAACAACAATGTATAGCCGAAATCGCAGTGGATTCGACTGCGTCCGAATCTACTCGGAATTGCTAACGTTTGTGCCAAAAAAAAAATTAATGCATAATAACCAGTAACTGACGGTTATACGAGACTGTTGTCGCGCAATGCTCCGCTTCGCACGGCGCGACAACGACAAGCTACGAAACCATTTCTGGAACAAATAAAACAGGGCAAAGCTCTTTGTTTAACTACTTTAGAGCCTACACTACTTACAGGTTCATCAAAAAGAGCATCCCCTTTAGCTTCCCCATTATAATCAAGTCAGCACTATAATTTTTGGCAAAGTCAGCTAGTTTAGTCAAGTTCTCCAAATTGTTCTTCATCAGGTTCTTCTTCAGCATCTAATAATGCCAAATGCGAATAATTAAAAAAGCGATTCATAAATATCCGAATTGGGACAAGAAAAGCAATAAACAATGGGAATAAGATGGCCAATGCGCTTGCCTTAACCAACCATAGTACTGCTAAAGAAGTTGTTTGAATTAAAGTATATAAATGTACTTGCTTTGTTGGAACAGCTCTTAGATAATAGGTCGCAGGATATTTGGAGGGATCCATAATCCAAAGCTTCATTCGCTCAAAAAGTTGATTTCCTTTCATGGAAGTAATTCCCATATATAGGAACAATCCAAACAATACTGCCATAGGAATTAACTTTAAGAAACCAAGTAAAAGTAAACTTGCTCCGACAGAAACATGTACCAATAGTCCAGTTAGTCTAGTTTCAACAGTCCCAACTATAACTTCATTTTCAGTATCTTCTTCAACCTTCACTAAAGAACGAACATGATTCAAGGATCGAACAGTTGCTGCAACCATCCAAGGTAAACCCAAAAGAGAACAAACCCCAACTAATAAAGCAACGACAAGCAAATCTAAATGATAGCCACCTCCCTTTTTTAGCTTGTATTGAGAATGATTCACTAAGCGTACTGTTATATTTTGATCCAAATACAATAAGATACTTAGCAATATTGCGGGTATGATGCTCAACCAAATAACCCATGTTGGAGCTTCGAATGGATTGACAAACCATGATCGCTTGGCACTTTGTTCAATGATTTGTTCTTTAGATTTAGCCAAGTCCGTGAGTTCTGTTTGTGCTGAACTTGACAAGGATGAAAATTTGATTTTCTTTTCATTAGAATTCAACAGAGAAGGGTTGTGTAGTATAGCAACCCCCAACTCCTCAGAAATACCAAATTCATTTCTAACATCTTCTGTAATAACATAACTAGAAGGTTCTAGTTTCTCAGGAACATCCAATCTTTTTACTGAAATATCATTAAAATAAAGTGAAACTAACAACATTAGTAGAATAGCGATTGTGGTTCCAAAATCAGCTAAAAACTCTCTTACTCTTCTACGAAGGTAAATACCACTTCTCAAATTAGACATGACAGAACCAATATAGAAAGTCCCTAGCCCCAATAATAAACTTAAAAAAGCAGCATCATAAGGAATAATTCCAGTTTCATCGGCTTCAAAACCACCTAACATTTTTTTGACTGCTTCATAAATGAATATCAAACTAATCAATGCAGCAAAAGTATCGTCCGTAAAACGAGTAAAAAAACGTATCCATGAGCACGCATCAATTACTGCCAATATGATTAAGAACAACATTGTCCATAAACCAACACAAGCAAGTGTGGGCAGATATGGTATATTGTATTGAATACAGAGAGGGTATAATAAGCCCATAAAAACGATTACAGGTCCTGTACTTCCCAAAATAGTTAACGGTTGACCACTAAAAAGCGCATAAGAAACACCGAAAATTGCTGTAGCAACAATCATTTCTGTAACCCCTACAGCACCATCCGTTTGTACTTCAAGCAATCCACCAAAAGCAATTGCGGGTGCCAAACAAGCAAAAAAGAGGAAAAAAATGGATGCTAAACTTTTGCTATTCATCCCATCCTTAAAATCCTGAAAATAAGTCTCTGAGGTTCTTTTTATATCCGCTATCAAGCCTCCAGCAAACTTGCCAGTAGGTTCCAATTCAGGTGGGATATGGTGTTTGAAGTTTACCTCTTCTTTAACTCCTTGAACGTAAACATCGACAAACTCCTCTCCTGTTTTTACATTTAGAAACTTTTCTTTTAGCTCTTTGTCTTCTAGGAGTTTTAAAAACTCTGATGCTTGAGCTAGATGCTGATGTGTTTTCTCTTTTCCCAACAAAATCCAAACAAAACGGATCGGTGCATCATTAGATGATGAAATTTCATTCTTGGTACGGATAATTATTTCAAGATTATCAATTTTTGAAGTTTTATGATGTATAACAGCTACACCAGCATGAATATCATCAACTACGTTAGATTTATGTAGGATTTCATCTAATTCACCTTGTAATTCACCCAGAATGATTGAATTTTGTTTCAGAGATGAGCAGATAGAAGAAAGAACCTCGTCAAGGTGCTCTCCTTCTACATCAAACATAAATTCTATTGTTTTATCTTTTTCTTCTGAAAGATTGTAAGTATGCATTTAGCGTCCATTTAATAGTTATGCTATTCCAAAAAGTAAATCTACTTTGTAATAGTAAAATAAAACATTTACAATTTATAATAAAACACCCCTTTAATATATGAAAACCATTATGAGCAACACAAAACCACTTACACTTTGCAAATGCTAATGAAAAAACACTGTGAACAATAAATAAGAGCGAAAGTCGGCTAACAGCCAAGACTTTACGCTCTGGTGTTGCACGAATCCGGAGCCAATTCCAGTGCCCCTTCTAATATGGGTAAATCAATACTAGTTTTCCAGGTGAGCCGGGAGCCAATTCGAAGTAGTGCATTGGCTTTTGTTGTTTTTTTAAATTTAGTTTTTGCGTTTTTGGGCAGTTCGTTTGTTGTTTTTTAGATTCAAATTTAGATATAGGCAGTTGTTTTTCAGGACTACTCCTGTTAATTGGAGTACCGATCCGATTAGCTTTTCATATGTGTAATTATTTCAGGGCTGCCCCGGATGGCTGGTAGTACATCGATCAATAAATGGAGGGTCACTTTTTGGCAACAGGTGCAATAGTGTATGTAGTGGTTTTCGGGAAGTACCAATGCTGGTGGTTTTTCCTGTCGAAGAATCGGCTCCACCCCTAGTGCTGCACGGAGTGCCTCTTTTTTATTGCGGTTACTCAAAATGCCGTAGTGCCGGATGCGAACAAATTTGTATGGAATGATGTGCCTGGCAAATCGACGTACAAACTCCTGTTGACTTAATTTTATAAGTTGCACCTGCCCGTCTTTTAGGTAGTTTTTGTATTTGAAGAAAACACTGTCATGGGACACCTTTACAATCCGGTGATTGGTAATGGCGATTTTGTGCGAGTATCACCCGATTTAGTTGAGGATGTGTTGTAGTTCCTTAAAGGGTCGTTTGGCATAGGTGATCCATTATTTTGTAAAGAGGGTTTTGAAGAGGTAGTCTGGAACTGATGGCAAGGCTCCTTTTGCAATCGCCTTGCGCAATAGTTTTACATACCGCGCCCTAAAGACGAGCCCCATGACCCCACGGTTGAACAGATAGCTACCTTTTGATTTACTCTTTTTCCAATTGCCTTTTTTGTCTAAGCCTCCGGCGGGCACCATACAATGTACATGAGGATGCAGGCTTAGATTGCCCCCCAGGTGTGTAGAAGGGCTATCATTCCTGTTTGTGCGCCGAGCCATCTGTCATCCTGTCCCAATTTGTTGATCGTGTACCAGGCTGATTGAAACAGTAAGCAATACATCACCTCAGGCTGATGAAGACATAGCTTGTTCAACACATGAGGTAAGGGAGGAGTTATAAGCGACAGGTACTCATTGATTTTGTCATCCGACAGTAAAGTCGCGCAAGCTTTAAAGTATAGTGCGAGTTTGGCGAGGCATCGACCATAATTCAACAAGGTACTTTCCGATTGACCATTTAAGCGGATATTGGTCAGCAATTGTTGATAAGTGGTATTAAATACAGGAATTTCAGAGCACGCTCTTTGGATTACCGTTTTTTTTCATGATTTTAGATTTAGGTATTATTTAATATCCTAAAGGCAATGAGAGTGAAGGAATTTTGCTTTAGTTACCTTTAGGTTTTGTGCAACGTTGTGCTCTACATAAGATATTGTATAATTCTAAAAAGTTCAACCACATAATTCTATGTAAAATACCATCGAGTATGAATGTACCACCATATGCAAGTATTAGAAATACGATAGTTCTAATACTTGCTTTATTAATCTTCGTAAGCGAATCGAAAGCACAAGATATATCTAAAATCGATTCACTATTCAACTTAATTTCCAGCACTACTAATCCTACCGACAAAATTGATTTGTACAATCAAATTGCCGGAGCCTACGAACGGACAGATTCTCTCAATACGCCAAAATATGCCAACCTAGCGATTTCGCTTTCTAAAGAAATCAACTACCCGGAGGGATTATCGGATGCTTATGAAAATCTGGGGACCTCCGCAAAAGCCACCGGTCATTATCCGGAGGCCAAAGCCTTTTACGAGAAAGCATTGGAGGAAGCCCCAGAGGATGACTTTCGCCGCATAGGGAATGCCCAAAATGGACTGGCCAGCATAAGCAGGAGAGAAGGCAACTTTCCTGCTGCCCTAGAGTACAATTTGAACAATCTTGAATTGTAGACCAAGGCTAAAAATAAAAAGGGACTAGCCTTTACTTATGGCAATATGGAGCTCATCTATGACGCCCAGGAAGACTATACCAAATCCTTGAAATTGAGGAAAAAGATGTTAAAGCTAGTGATTGAGATAAATGACAGCATAGAAATCGCTAGAAGCTACCATAACCTGGGAGTGAGCTATTCCCAAAATGAAATGCTCGATTCCGCCCTTTTTTGTTACAACAAGTCGCTGGAAATCCGACAGCTATTAGGGGATGAATATGGAGTGGCCAAGTCAATAATAAACATTGCCACCGCCTATTTTTCATTAGAAAAGCCACAATATGAGCAGGCGATTAAACTCCTGCTAGAGGCTGAAGAAACTTTTCAAAAAATAAACAATAAACCTTGGGTTGTCCATACGCAATCGTTGCTTGCCAATGCATAACAGGAAACTGATCAGTTAAATCTGGCGATCGAATATGGGGAACGTGCTTTCCGACTCGCCGAAGAAATGGACGATCTTCGTGAAATAGGAACTAGCACATCCTACCTTCACAGCATCTATGCCGAATCGGGCGATTATGAATGAGCCTATGATTATCACCTGATCTATAAGGAAACTTCCGACAAAATCCGGAATGAAAAGAACACGGAGGAGATGACGGAACTCGCGATGCAACATCAGTTTGACAAAGAAAAAGCATTGATAGCAGCTGAGAATGCAAAGCAAGTTACATTTCAAAGACTGGGATTGCTCGCTACCCTCGGGGGGCTTTTGCTGGTCTCTATTCTAGCATATTATATTCGAAAAGGGAAAAAACGTTCCGATGAACTACTACACAATATTTTACCTGAGGAAGTTGCTTTAGAATTAAAACAAAAAGGAGAGGTCTTGGCTAGAAAAATAGATGCTGTCACTGTATTATTTACCGATTTTAGTGACTTTACAAGTACCTCTCAGAAATTAAGCCCGGAAGAATTAGTAAATGATCTCAACATTATTTTTTCAGAATATGACAGGATCATTGAGTCTCATGGCATTGAAAAAATTAAAACAATTGGAGATGCATATATGGCGGCAGGAGGATTACCGGTAGTCAATACAACACATCAGATTGATGTAATTAATGCTGCTTTAGAAATCAGAGATTATCTGAATCTATTTAATGCACAAAAAGTAAAACGGGGACTACCTTAGAATCTATTTAATGCACAAAAAGTAAAACGGGGACTACCTTATTTTGAAGTACGTATCGGCATGCATACTGGTCCAGTTGTAGCTGGAATCGTTGGAGTTAAGAAGTTTGCTTAAGATATATGGGGAGGTACAGTAAATACAGCCAACCGAATGGAATTTTCTGGTGAGATAGGTAAAATTAACATCAGCGAGTCAACTTATAATTTAGTAAAAAATAATACGAATTTCAAATTTAGTTTTAGAGGAATGATCAAAGCCAAAGGAAAAGGTGAAATGAAAATGTATTATATTGAAAGAGCATAAACTAACCGTTAACCGCAATATGAAAAACTCAACTTACCTAACTATAATCACCTTTCTCTTATTTGCATCTTGCATACGTAATAGTACGGAGCCTATGCGACCATCTGTTATTGGCACTCCTCCACAAAATGCATATACCGGACTTGTTTCTTTAGATAATGAGGAAATAAGACACTATGGCCCAAATATGTATATCTCAAGCATGGATAATGGAATAAAATGGGATACAGTATTTGTTCCAGATGGTAAGCTATATGGAAAAAAAGATCCAATAAGCGGGGAATTTATTCGTATTTATTCTGGAAATAAAGACTCAGTTTATGCTATACGCTCTGTTGGTGGAATTGATGGAAAATGGACTAAAACATTAATTGATACAAACGGAGCAATTATGATTAAGCCCATGGTATATATACGAAACGGGACTCGAGCAATTGCCGGATTTCATACTAAATATCGAAATGGATGTGGTGTATATTACTCTGACGATTCAGGTTTAACCTGGAAAAAATCAAATCAGGTACATAGTCCTGCTCATAAAGCTGAAGGATTTCATAAAGGGCAAAGATGGAATCATGGGGCTGTTGAACCTTCTGTAGTAGAACTTAAAGATGGTCGCCTGTGGATGCTAATACGTACTGCCCAGGATAATTTATACGAATCCTTTTCAGAAAATGCAGGAGAGAGTTGGTCAACTCCTGTTCCTTCAAGATTCTACGGAACTATAACGATGCCTACAATTCAAAGGTTAAAGAATGGAAGTCTTTTATTAATTTGGTGCAATACTACCCCATTGCCCGAAGTTAAACATACCGGAGGTTATTGGGAAGATGTATTTACGAATAGAGATGCTTTACATGCAACAATTTCTGATGACGATGGCAAAACATGGACAGGTTTTAGAGAAATTTACCTGAATCCATTACGCAATGACAGTTTGATGGCTACAAGATATGGAACGATGGGAAGTCTTGATAGAAGTGTACACCAAAGTGAGCTAATCGAAATAAGTGAAGACAAAGTACTAATAGCATTTGGTCAACACCCTAAATTTCGCAAAATACTTACATTAGATTTAAATTGGCTATACGAAAAAGAAAGTTTTGATAATTTTTCTAATGGTCTTGCACATTGGTCTTACCACAAATACATTAAAGGGATTAAAGGACATTGTGCTTACAACAGAAAACCAGGCGCTTTTTTAATATCTCATCCTGAAAAACCGAATCGTAAAGTCATGCTTTTGAAAGCAGAAAGTGATTCTACACTATTAGGTAGTTATAGAGGGGCTTTATTTAATTTTCCAGCAGGGCAAAAAGGAGAAATTCAATTAAGGATAAAGATAAATAAAGGCTTCGAAGGGATGCTGATGAGTTTGCACGATAGGTGGTTCAACCCTATTGATACTGTTGCAAAACACTATTCTATGTTTAATGTAAAAATAGAAGAAGAATTTTTAAATCCTGACATTTGGTATGATTTGAAGTTAGAATGGAAAAATGCTAATAATGATAAGACAGGATATTGCAACTTATTTATTGATGACAAGATGATGAAAAAAATACCTATAGAAAACAAATCAAGAAACGGAATCAGTTATATCCATTTTTCTTTGCCTTTAATTGAAGACGTAAACGAAGGTATACTTATTGAATCCATAATTACAAAAATTGAATAATGGTGTTAACATTTTGTATAAGTAATGGCAGGCATAGTGCCAAATATAAAGGTTTGTAGTCCTGTCAAACTACGTAGCAGTTTGACAGGAAAGCACCACGCAATCTGCCACTACCCATATAATTTATCGCTATGCGCAAGAAGCAGTTCAAAATCTTATAAGTTCAACAAAAGAAATACCGAATTTGGCAATTCTAATATCATAAACTACTTATTAAATTATTACCTTACATACTGCCAAAAGTCCAAACTGTGTCTCATAAAGAAGATGAGCCATTACAGTGGACAAAATTAGTAAAATATACATCCTTCTAATTTAATTATTTCGTCTGTGTCAAGTAAATCTTCTGAATAATTTCTTTCAGAAGGATGGAAAATAAATGATTGACCGTCAGTACTTGAAAAATTAAGTAAACCATTAATTACTTCATATTTATACGTTATAGTATATTCAATTTCTTGACTAGTCCCATAATAATCATAATCAAACCAAAAAACATCCTCCTGATCTTTTTTGATTTTTATATTCCATTTTATTCCATCGTAAGTTGTTTCACCTAATCTCCATCCTTCGCAATATGAAGCAAGACTATCAAGTTTAAAGAAGGATATAAAATATGGATCCCAAAAGTTTGAAAATTTTATGTCTGAAAAGTCGCTGTAATAATTTTCTGCATCTGCCCAGATTGTCTCATCATATTTATGTAAAAAATGACACATCTTTGTTCCCCAACCCGGACCACAGTATATCACCGATGGATCCAGACTAGGATATTGTACTCCGTATACATCTGTTACAATATTTTGAACTCCAGTATCTCCAGTCTCTCCAGT
>JANSWP010000046.1 GCA_024743405.1 Bacteroidota bacterium | reverse complement strand
GTTTCAATTCCATTAGGTACAATTCAAAGTTACAAAACTGAAACTCTAGGAACGTTTCCAACCTAGTTTCAATTCCATTAGGTACAATTCAAAGTGAGTAACTTGAAATGTTTTTTTAAAGCTAAAACAAGTTTCAATTCCATTAGGTACAATTCAAAGGGAGAAATACAGGAAACGGAAATAGAATTAGAGGGGTTTCAATTCCATTAGGTACAATTCAAAGTTACAAAACTGAAACTTTAGGAACGTTTCCAACCTAGATTCATTTCCATTAGGTACAATTCAAAGCTTTTAAATTTTACGGGCGAAGCATGCCCCGTAAAAAGTTTCAATTCCATTAGGTACAATTCAAAGTACAATTTGGACGGCAGATTTGGCGGGCACACCAAGTTTCAATTCCATTAGGTACAATTCAAAGAGAAACTCTCCACCCTATATCATTGTCATGTCCAAAGTTTCAATTCCATTAGGTACAATTCAAAGAATATCTCGTAGAAGCAACGACTGTATCTGATTACAAGTTTCAATTCCATTAGGTACAATTCAAAGTATTAACTGTATCACATTTAATAGCATATTCACTTTGTTTCAATTCCATTAGGTACAATTCAAAGACCGACAACGAATATATATAATAGGTTGATAATCTAATTATTACAAAAATAGAAATTAGAAAAAAACCATGCATTTATAGTCAATGGCAAATAGGGTAAAAAGCATTGTCCAGCGACGACTAGGCTAAACAACTGATTATCAATAAGTTTCCAAATTTGTCAAAGAACATTTTTTTTTAAGTCTGGAAAAAGAATAATCATCGACGCCTACAAAAATTGATCGACCTTTCCCAATTCCTTTCCAATCACCTGCTTGTCCAACCAGTTTTTATGGCGATTATTAAAGATAATAAAACTATCGGTACGTTCATCCATTATCTTTTTGGCTTCAATAATCAGTTCCTTTAACTGCACAGTTGACATCTCTCCTTCAAATACCGAATTCTGAATCCAATTCAAATACCTTCGACACAACTTAAGCATTTTCGGACACCTTTTACTATCCACATCATATACTGCAATAACATACATTTTACCACCAAATTTTAAAGGGTTTATACTCCGAATCCATCCCAATTAAATGCTTTGCAATTTTGTAGCATTCCAAACGAACCAAGTGCCGATAACTCACCGAACGATTTAAATTTCGGTGCTGAATACTTTGCTGCAATCGCTCCTCCCATGCCTTTACAAATACCTTTCTACCCGAATCAGAAAGGAAACAAGCATCATCGATGAACTCAAAATGCTGATTGCGGATCTCTCGTCGATTACACAATCGAAAAATCAACCTATCCACCAAAATTGGTTTAAAAATTTCAGAAATATCCAAACAAAGACTATATCGCCTAACACCAGGCTCATGCAAATAACTAATTGTAGGATTCAATTGAGAATTATAGATTGCATCCAAACACAGCGAATAACACATGGCATTTCCGAAACTTACCAAGGCATTCAATTCATTCTTAGGCGGACGTTTTCGCCTACCCTCCCAAGCATATCCTTCAATTATCTCCTCAAATGCCGAATAATACACTTGCTTACAATTTCCCTCAATACCCATCAATTCAGAAATCGATCGAACCTTAGGGATAGACGACCTTAATAATTCTATTTGTTCAATTTGAGTCAGTATCAACTTCCCACGATTCAGGTAGTACCTCAAATTTTTAAGCATATTAAAGGTGGCTCCATCCACAATTGTCCCTGCAATTTTAAGACGGTGCTTCTTAGACCGATAGGCATCTGTTTGAGCAACCAACATTTTACCAGCCAGTAAATATTCTTTGGGGCTAAAAGAACCGGTGTAATGCCGGTAATAATCGAAAAAATGAACTGGTATATGCTTTCGTCCTAAAAAATTATACAGAGCGCTATTCGTGTCCACACTCCCAAACACATAAAGGGCGCTCACTCCTGAAACTGGTAGATATCGAGGTTTCTTTTTATCTCCTTCCTCCCCTAAAGGGTCAAACCTAAGGGTATGATCCTTTCGGCTCATCCGACCAGGATTAAATAAATAATATGCTTTTTTCATAATCAGAATTGTGAGAGAAGGTGAGAGAAGGTGAGATAGTGAGAGATTTGAGAATGGGAGAATGTGCACTCCTCTCACGCTCTCACCCATTCCACAATCTCTCACCCGCTCTGCCCTCAAACAAAACAGAAATCATAGAATGCACAATTACGACAATAGCTTTTCTTCACCATATCAGGGCATTGTGCCAGATTAATGATTCGTTCTATCTCAGCTTGCCAGCCTTCTATTTCCTTCCTGCCTATATCTGTCAATTCAACTTTTGTCGTCTTACGGTGCTTTGGATACTCAATAATCCCAGTGACATTTTGTACCCCTCTTTTTTCCAGTACATATATGTAATATTTCACCTGTGCCACATGGGCATGCTCCAATTTTCGACTCTTCTTAACTTCCCGAATTTCATTGTTATGCGGATCAAAATGATCTACTTTCGTATATCCCAAATCCAATTCCTTCCACTTCTTTGCTCGTCGCTGGTAGGTGGATTCACCGATTAGCTTACCTTCTGCTACCGTGTCACTGTTATGCTCCATTCGAATGTGATGATGGTGCAGCCAGAGTTTGCGGTGGCAGAGGTGGAGATAGGTGATTAGGGTGGCGGAGGTCATAGGATTATATGATTTGATTTTTTGAAGTTAAATTGATTCCTCTAACCTCATTATAATCTTTAATATTTAAAAGAACTAAACCTCTAACTTCCTCACTTTGAAAGTTAGGTTTAACATCATTTCTTTTCAATCTTACTTGCACTATTTGACCTGACATTTCTTTCAACAGGGTTTGTATGTCACCTTTCAATTTCCCAATAATGTTCCAATCACGACTCTGAAAATCCTCTAGTTCATTAACCTTTTGCTGTAACCTGTCAAATGAGTCATCATTTTCATCTTTAGGAACATAAATTCGGTAGGCTTCTCCATAGTAATCATCATCAATTAATTTAAACTTACCCAGTCTGGCAAACATCGCTTCTTTAATTAATTGAATAAAATTTAAGGTTTCCTTCCCTTGTTCATGTTCTCCAAAAATCAAATCAGTTCTAAGGTTTTTAAAATAATCCTTCTGTTCTATGAATAATTCTTTTTCCTGATAGGATGAATTTTTCAAAATTCGTTTGGTATAATAAAGTAGCTTACTGTCTTTTCCTCGATAAATTAATTTTGACCTTGTTGTTCCTTGATTATAAAGATTGAATAAAACAACTTTTCCTCTGTCTAATTTTCCATTTCGATTACAACGACCTGCCGATTGAACAATACTTGGAATAATTGCCATATCTCGATATAAGACAGGGAAATCAATATCGACACCTGCTTCAATTAATTGGGTAGAAATTAAAATAATTCGTTTATGATGCTTTAATCGAAGTTTGGCAAATTCAATTTTTCTCTTTCTGTCATTTGGTGTAAAATGTGTATTCAACAAACAAATTTCGTCCGATTGTAGATATTTATCTAACACTTCAAATAAATCTTTACTATCATCAATTGTATTGACAATACACAAAACTGACTGATTTTCAGCAATTAATTTTTTTGCTAAATCTGAAATACGAATTTCCTCATTTTGATGTTCAATTGTATAACGGTTGAATAAATCATCATTGAAATATTCTTTGGGAAGTAGTTTCGGTGGCTGCTGATAGTTCGGAAAAAACGCCTTGATTTCATTCGTAGGTAATTCAAAGTCAGGCATCGTAGCAGTTGAAACCACTGCATAAGAATTAAATCTTTTGCAAAAAGCATCCAAATACGCAACGAAAAAGCCGTACAAACGAGGAGGTAAAGCCTGTATTTCATCAATCAAAAAAATACAATTTGAAAAACTAGGTAATTTTAATAGGTCTGCATTTCTGTTCTTTAGAAATGCTTCAAAAAACCGAACAAAAGTCGTGATGATAAAAGGATATTCGAAGGTGTTTTCTTGAAACTGTTTTATTCCTAATTCCTTATATTTTGCTTCACTTGGCTTGTCATCTAATTCTGCTTGAAGTCGCTGAATTTCTTTATTAATTGATTTACTATCAATCCTTTGTACTAAATTTTCTTGCTCCTTGAAAATTTTTAATACCTCTTTTTCAACCTGTTCCGTAATAGAAAGGAATGGTAAACAATACATAATTCTAAAATCACCTTTATGATTTATGATTTCATCAGCTAAGGATAATAAAGACAAAGTTTTTCCTGACCCTGTAGGAGCTGTCAAATCAAAAATTCGATTATCACCTTCTCTCAGAAATTTAGAGATATTGACCGTTACTTCCTTTCTAATTTTTGTTCTCAGTCTATTGAGTGGCTTATCTTGATAAGGCTCTAAAGTTTGTAAATAGTCAATAAATGATGAATGGTATTGACTACAAAATTTCTCAATATTTTCTGCATCTTCCGTATTAATATAACCTGCATCTTTTTTGTCTGATTGTATAAGTGACGCAAAAGAAAATTGAGTTTCCTGGTAGAATTGGAGGTGATTTGTGTGTGATTTTGTGTCAAGGCAGATATTTGAGAAATAATTTTTTGCTTTTCTCTCTTTTAATAATGTTGAATAGGGTCGATACGGAAGGTTGAACTTTTTAGGAAATTCATTAAAAGGAATTTCTGATTGTTCAAGATACTCAAATAGCCTATTTGCTTCATCTTTATTTAATACCTGTTCTTTCTCATCATTAATATCCACTGAAAGGAAATTCGGCAAATTCCCGTGATGTTTTGCGATGATAATAATTAACGCTAACAACTCATTTTGAGAAATATGCTTCCCAAAAAAATCTTTCAATTCCGCCCCATTTTTTAAATAATAGCACAAAAAAGCATAAGCAGACAGATAAGCGTGGTGAGAGTATTTTCTATCTCCATCTGTCACTTTTATTCCCAAATCTGCTTCAATATTTGGATATACCTTAATTTGAAAACCAAAGTTCATTTTACCCAAATCATGGAAAATAGCTGCTAATTCTGCCATTTTCAAATCGGTTAATGCCTTTGTACCGCCAATTACACCATTTACATGAGTTAGTAATGTCTTGCTAGGATGAGATTTTAATTTACTTATATCAACCACAATTTTTCTTGATTTTCAGAGTATTCAAAATATTTTCCGCTTATACTCAATTGACTATTAGCAGCAGGATAAATGACTGTTTTATACTTTTCGGGCAGATTCCAAAAATCTTCTTGGTAAGTTGGAATACGTTCAAAACCAACTCTAAAATTTACGTCTAATTTTGGGCTGTGAATGTCTTCATTACTCTCTACAAAGTATTGGGTAACGAATTCGCCTTCTTTTACATCCGAAAAATCACCAACAGAAATAAACTCAAGATTGGCGGGACAATTATGCCAGCCCAAAACGGGTGTGTAAACACTATTTTCTTCTTCGAGGAAAGTTTTAAATTTTTCAAAAATTGCTTTTGACCGTTCATTTTTCAACGCCAAAGAAATCTTGAAAGACGGATTCTTTAAAAACTCAAAAGATTTAGGAGAACCTTGTCGAGTAGAAGAAACTGCCGTACTACTTGTAAAACCCCAAGACAATTTTCTTACAGGATGTAAAACCGCTACACCGTATAAAAAGTCTTCTGAAAGTTGTGGAAAAAGCAATAACATTTCTTCCCGTTCAATACCTAAGACCGCACCGACTAAACCAATAAAAGCAGTTTTAGTAATAAAATCATGCGTTAAAGGATTATTATTGGTTTCAGGCTTCTTGAAATGCCCCCAATTCCCACTGACTTTTAATTGTAATCCCTGCATAATTTTATTGGTTTTTATAAAAGTTCATTGGTTTAAACTTGCTAAGACTTGATAACGCTTGAGCAATTCTGTCAATATACGTATGGTATCGGATTTCCGATACTTTTGAATTTTCTTGTAAAGCGGTCAATTTTGAAAAATCAAAATCATAATCTTCCATACTTCGGATTTGCTCACTTGTTTTACCATCTTTAGGTGTAATTTTTACTAATCTATCTGCACCATAAATTTTATTATGAGATTGAGCATAAATAATCTCCATCAACAAAGCAGAATTTTGGTTGCTTTTACTTCTCGTATTAATGTCATTCACACTTTCCCAAAGTGCTTTAAACATTTTTTCTTTATCGGCATTTGTCAAACCTGTTTTTTCAGCAGAACGAGGATTGACCCAACCATGTATCTGAATAAGTCCGTAAGGGACAATTGTAGTCGTTCCGATAGACCCTTGCGTATTATCTGCTTTGGAGGTAAAGTGAGTCGTATTTTGGTGCATTCTTAAGTTCACCTCATTTAAAGACGGATTTAGTAAAGCAAACTGAATAGGCCCAGTAAACTGCACATGACCATTAGTAAATTCTTTATCCTTACCATCAACCTTCAGTTTAACCTTATCTCCTAAGGTAGAAATTCCACCAAACATTCTTACGTCAATTTGTTCTTTGAGAATTTCCCCTATGTCCGTTTTCTTATTTGGGTTTCTATTAGTGGCAATCCATGATAAAACATTCTTTGCATCTGTTTTTCCTGCACCTGTTTTGTCACTTACATAGATTGGTTCTTGCTCAACTTGTTCCAAATAATCTCGAATAAAACGCTTAATTCGAACATCACTGACTAAGATTTTTTTGGTCTCTTCGTCATAGCGTTGTTCTCCTGTGAATGGGTCGCCATTTGGGATAGAATAAGTACTTTCATAAAGGAATAAAACCTCTGACTTTTGATTAATTATATTACTCATTTTAAGATTTTTTGAATTTGATTAAAAATTAGTTTTTTGACTGAAATGGTTTGAAATAGCTTTCGAAAAAGCCAAACGCCACTAAGTCTTTATGGTACTTACTTGCATCAAAAGATTTGATGAGTTGGTCAAGTTCATAAGACGTTTGATAAATAAACTTCGTATCTACATGATTTATCAGCTTTTGGAGAATATCATTTTTCAATCTAATAAAATCATCTAATCGACCAATGCGTCTTGTTAAGTTTCCCACGTAATTCTTTTCAAAAGAATTGATTTTTAAGGAAACATCTTTTGCTAATCTTCCGAGCAATAAGCCTATTTTATAGCTATCTGAGTTTACGATTTCCATAAATTTGTTATTTGGTGAATTTTGTATTGTTAAGAGGAATTCAAAATCATATTTCAAGTTTTGAAACTTAAAAAAGGGCTCATTTTCACTTCCTGACCTTGTGACAAATTCTACTTTTTCAATAAAAAACGGCAGTATTATCCTATCCTGAAAATAATTCATACAATAGATTTGAGGCAACACTTTTAATAAATGTGCTTCATATCTTGCATTAGCTTTGAAGCTAATCTTGCCTTTTTTATCTGCTTGCGGAGAGCCTAAAATATTCTGAAAAGCATATTCTATTTTGGGTTTGAAGGTATTCGGAAAAAGGTTTTGTTTCTTTTCCAAAATTTGATTGGCAATTCCATTAATCCGATTTTTAATAAAATCAAGTGTACTTTTCTTTACACCTGAAATTTCAATTAAATCTTTATTGGTATTACCACTTGTATTAACTAATAGCAGGTCAAATGAAGTAATTTGCTCTTCTTGTTCTTTGAAAAAGGATATAAAAAGTGGTTCTCCTTCATCTCTGGCATTTTGATTAAATTCATCTAATTTTTCTGTATTGACTCTTCGTTTGATGAAATTGTTATAATCCTCTGCGCTTAGATTTCGACCTTTGGGAAGCAGAGTCAAAATGATGTCTGTTCCGCGCAATTGTTGCGCTTTTGATTGGTAGGCATTCAAACCATAGAGTAAATCAGCAACTTGCGCATTATCAAAATATTGAGATTTATACTTAGTTTCACTTTTAAAAGCAGGAAACTGAATGTCATTTTTTTTATCTCCTGATGCGAGTGTCCTGTAAATAGATTTATCTAAAACATATTTTCCATCTTGGTTTGAGAAAGTAGAATTGACTAATTTTTCAAAAATCAAATCCCAAGTATCCTCAAATTCATACCACATTTTGCCATTTGGATAGATGAAGTGTATGAAAATAGCATGATTAGTGAAGTTTGTTAATTGTAACCTTTCTTCTAAAGGTATTCCACGCTCTTTATAATCTTTACCAAAAATCTTTTCAAGGTCAGTATCTTTTGAGTTATTTAAAGCATAGTTGGCAGCTAACTCTTGAAGTTTGCTTTCATTATTTAACAATTCAATAGGCTGAAAATCGTAAAGGTGCGGATTAGACAAATATTCTTCAAAAGCATTAGAGTATTTAAGCAAAGTATAGATTTGACTTTGATTTTCACTAAAGGATTTGCGAAATCGAACCAGAGACATCTGATTTAAATGATTTTTGGCAGCATTCAAGCAATCATAAATCAAGCATTCAATTTTTTCATATTTTTTAGAAATTTTTATTTCTTTTTCAGGTTCATAATTCTTCATTCCTTTTTTCAATAAAGCAATCAAACCCAATTTCAGTTTTTTGTCATAGTTATCTTTAGTTGTTTCTAACTGTTCGATAAGCTGCGATTCGCTTTCTTTCATAAAATCTTCAATGAAATTATCCCTTTCCTCATCAATAATTTCATCAACATTTTTCTGCGCAGCTTTAAAAGTGTCACCTTTTTGAAGCCTAATCCTTCCTCGTTCTTCTGTTGATTTTAATTTACCCTTTTTGTCAAGTCCTGTTATTTGCTCATAAAATATATCTCCATACAAATATTTAATTGTGCTGTCACTGCCACTTGTTTTGAAACGTAATTCATACAATTTATCAAATGACTTTTCATCTGACAAAACAGATAAATTATTCCATTCAAAACCAAAATCTACGTTCAAAGGAAGGCTAACTCTAAATATATTTCGATAAGTATCTTTAGGATTGTATAAGTAGCTCAAATACTGGTAGTTGTTTTCAGCATTTTTGAATGTTCTACCAATTTTTAAAACGGTGTCTAAACTCATGATTATAAATTTTAAAGATTACCTCAAAGCCCCAAACCCAATCCCCGTCGAATTCCCAACCCCCACTTCCCAAGCAAACTGAACCGCTCTGGAATCTCCTTCCACAATCACGGGGCAAATCGTCCCTTTAATATCTAGTCCACGATAAGCTATTTTCTTAATGATAGGTTTTGGATAAGTCGCATCAAAAGCAACAGAAACATCAGTTGAAAGACCAGCTTTTTCTAGTTTTCTTCTCAGTGTTTCTGTCAAATATTCATTTGACTTTGGATCCTTAGGAAAAAAGTATTGGTAATGTTTATCTGTTTCGGATTTTCTCTTAATTAGAATTGGACTTTGAGCAAGGAATACTTGCCTATTGCCGAATTGAGGAGTCACTTTCATATTCACTTCATCCACGTTCATCCCCCAATTAATATGTTGATCCTGAAATATTCCTTGTATAAACTTTTGGTGCAAGTCAGGTAAAGGGGAACTGATAAACATCTCAGCCCCAAAGGGAAACTCGAACCCTGTATTTGCTCGATTTCTTTTATATCGTGGGTTACCCAGATGTCTAAGCCAGGAAAGTGAATACAAGGATATTTCATCATGCAATGCACTTTCGCCGCCCAACCATTTATAAAATGCTCCAACTAAGTTACGTTGATAATTAAATGGGACAGTTGTTTTATTAGGTGTTAGTCGTAAATAAATCCTCATGGTTAATTGGTTTTAAATTTCATAAAAATCTAACAGTAAAAAGAACCAGTGATCAGATGCTTTTCACTATATGACTGCAATATATATGAGATATATATAAAATGTGACTGCATAATTAAAAAACAAGAGATGTTTTTCACATGATAATTATTATATTTCGTCATGATAAAAATCAATTAAATTTTATAATTTATTGTTTATCAATTAATTAACCATCCTAATTGTGGCTCAAAAATCAAAAAAATCGTTTCAAAACAGGGTATTGATTCAAACTTTATCGAGGCTTTCCCATTCCGATTTGAAAACATTCAGGGCATTTTGTAATCAATCCCCCACCATTTCAGAAAAGACAAAAACCCTGTTTGAGTTCCTTTGTAAAGCCTATCCCAATTTTGAAAAATTGACGGAAGAAAAAATGTTATCCAAGTTTTTTCCCGATAATCCAAAAGCTAAAATTCAGCTTAATTATGCCTTCCATGACCTGTCTACTCAACTCCGCAAATGGATGATCCAAAAAGAATTAGATGTAGATGACTACCTACAAAGGCGTTTGTTAATTCGTGCCTGCAAAAAGCAATTTCTACATCAACAATTCTTCAAAAATACTCGTCAAACTTTGGATGCATTAGAGGATGATTTTTTAGAAGTTCCCAATACCTGGCTCATGCGATACGAGACGAATTATAAGTTATTTTACCATGTTCAAACTCCCAAAAATCAGCAAGAGGTAGAAAGCCTCACTGACATGGAAGCCAATTTGGAATTGTTCTATTTCGGCTCGAAAATCAGACTGCTCTGCCAAAAAATCATTCGAAAACAAGTTTTCAAAAGTTTACCTGAAATTGACGCATCAGAGCTGGAATTAACCTTGAATTTTGCCCAAAAATATCAAGATGTCATTCCTTTCTTCAGCCTCTATCTTCAAATAATACATCACCTAAAGAAACCTGAAAAGTCAGCTCTAAACCATTTTATCCGAAACTTCAAAAGAGACAGAACAAAGCTCGATAGATTAGACCAAAGTATCTTGTTCTACATTGCTGCCAACTCCTTGAATAACCTTACAATGACGGGTGATAAGACCACCTTAAAAACTCAATTTGATTTATTCCAATATGCATTTGATAATGATTTAGTATTGTTTGACAACGAAATCGGCAGTGGTCCTTTCAATGGTTTCTTAGTAGCAGCCTGTATGTTAGGCGAATTCAAAGTTGCTCAAAAAATGCTGAAAAAATATAAACCTTTTTTCAACCCGAAAATAAAAGAAGACTTCGCGAATTTAATGCAGTGTACCATCTACTTTCATCAAAAGAAATATGAAAAAATCGAATTAAGCCTCAACCAATTTTCGTTTAAAATCCCAGGTCTTCGCATCCGAAGCCGACACCTTCTGCTCAGGAGTCTTTATGAGCGCTACCTAAAAGATAAAACTCTAAAAGCCACCATACTCTCCGAATTAGTAAAGCTTCGAAAATACATTCAAAAGCAAAACGTCCTATCAGAATCCAGGAAAATCACTTATTATACATTGATAGTAATCGTTCGTAAACTGACCAATGCTGCCCACAAACGTCCGTCGCATCGAGCAAAAGTCAAACATGAACTAACAATTTTTTTAAATGATGAATCCAATAAACCCATTTCAAGGGATTGGCTTTTGGAGAAAATCGATTCACTTTAAGAGCTGTATAAAATCCTCCGACAAGATCAAAGTCTTATCGGAGAGATTTTATTGTTAGCATACCTTACTCAACCATCCAGAATGTCATCCATAATTATGAAATCAGAAGATTGATTTTGGTTTCCATTACCACCTTTAATGGTTTTTTGTTGATCCACAGGCATAGCTTGCCCAGCAAAATCCATAACGGATTTTTTTGAATTAGAATTCATGTTAAACTGCTTGGTGGGTTTGGAGTAAGCTTACTTTATTCCCGAATTAGAAAATTTCGGTCGTACCGTTTTGAATTAGAAAGCATTTATTGAATACTATTGCTTTTTTGTTCGGTACAAAGGTGAGACCCAACCTAGGGAGAATATCTCCCCACCATGAAAGAAAACCGATTTTTTTTGAGATTTCTATCCCAATTTATCCAACAGAGCTTTTGTTCTTTGACGGATAACCGCCTTTAATTCCTCAGGAAACATTATTTCGACGTGTTCGGAATTTGCCATAATAAAATTGACCAACCCAAAAAAATTTTCGTTTACAGAAGCCTCAAAATACCATGTGTTTGGTTCAGAGGCAGAGGAAGTTTCTCCCAGGGCTCGTGGATAATACTCTAAAAGATAGTTGTAGGCTTGCGTTTTTATTTTTAGCTGAACTCGCTTAGGGTCTAGATGAGCAATGCGAAATACATCGGTAGTTTTTTTATCGTGGTGATGTTCAAATTCCCATTTAGAATCAAGAATGATGACTCTGTTAATTCTGGGCAAACGGAAATGTTTAATTTTTTTCGATTCTATTTCGTAGGCTTGAATAGTATCATATTCAGCATTTACAAAAAAACATTCAACCATTCGATTTCGTACTTCTCCACTATTGCTCGTATAATTTTCAAGCATAACTTGACGTTTAGCTACTCTTGCCCTTTCTAAATCATCAATTCTTTCCAAGGCAGTTCTTCGTAATGCTCGAATACCCAATCTTTGAAAATCGTAAAGTGTTTCCAATTTTTGAACCAAACTGCGTGCATCTCGTGAAGGAAGAAATTGGTACAAAGCACGGCTGATATCCGCATGATCACTTTCTGTTAGTGACTTTAGATGAGATAATTCTTTAAACCCTTTTTCAGGCAGAATTGCATAATAATTTTGATTTTTTTCTTTTACTTCAATATCAACATGCAGACCTGCACTTACTATAAAATCGATATCATCTTCAATTGTATCTATACTTACATCAAATTTCTTAGCTAAATCCTTTTTGGTAAAAATGTAAGGGTTGGTTAATACACGAGTCAATAATCTTAAAATTCTTTCGCGAGCTTTCATGAGTATTAGCATTTAGTATATCAATAGTGTATATATCGCCAATATATAGAAATATTTCGTTTTTCAATTTTCGGAAGGCTATGAAACAGACCTAAAAGGAATTAGTCTAAACAATTTATGAAACTATCATTTCCATAATCCTCTATTTCTCCACTGAATTTCAATCTTTAATTCTAATATTACCATTCAAAAAGCAACCTATGTCCAAACCCACAATATTCTTTGACCTAGAAACCACAGGAGTCAACATAACTCAAGACCGCATTCTCCAAATCGGAGCCATCAAGCTATTCGCTGATGGAACAGAAGAAGTCAAAAATGTACTCCTTAACCCTGGTATTCCAATTCCCGAAGGTGCAAGTGCAGTACATGGCATCTATGATAAGGATGTAAAAGACAAACCCTTTTTTCGTCAGATATCCAAGAGTTTTGCGACCTGGTTATCAGGTTCCAATCTAGCAGGCTACAATTCTGACAACTTTGATGTCCCAATGCTCATTGAAGAATTCAATCGAGTCGGTATCACTTTTCCAGAGCCAGATACCAAATTCATCGACGTCCTGAAAATTGAGCGACTAGTCAATAGTCACACTTTAGGTAATACCTACAAACGGTACACTGGCGAAGAGTTAGACGGCGCTCATGATGCCTTAATCGACATTTATGCCACTATCAAAATATTCCAGAAGCAATTGGAAAACAATCCAGATTTACCATCTGACGCTGCAGAAATTGATGCATTGTGTCAAGGTGAAAATACAAGAGTTGATTTTGCAGGAAAGCTCTATGAAAAAGATGGAGAAGTCTATTGGCGATTTGGTAAACATCGCGATCAACGAGTTGCTGATACTCAGGACTATTGTAATTGGGTGCTGAAATCTGACTTTCCTTCCGAAACTAAAATGCAGATACGACGGGTTTTGGAAAAGCAAAAACAGCAGCATTGACCGAATATTCCCTCCTAAGAGAAGATATTTATTTCATAACTAAATATAGTATGGCTGGGAGAGCCATTTTTTCATAGAGCTGGAAACCTTTCTTCCAAATTTTCCAAGTCCCACACACCAAGCTGCCGAAGATATTTATTCACCTCATCAAGAGAATGATGCCTAAGTTGTATTTGTAGCTCTTTTACATTCACTCCTGAACGAACGCAACCAACAGCCCCAGTATGTTTCCATCCATAAAGTTGAAATTCTAGTCCAAAGCCTATCTCTTTCATTCGTTTCCTCCATCGATTTCGCATAGTTTGAATACCCAGTGGTTTTGAAATATCTTTTTTTGAGGGAAATACGTATTCATTAGGATATCGTTCGCGTAACTCTAAAACAATAGGTCGGAAAGCTGCAGGAATGGTTACATACTGCTGTTTTTTGTTTTTTGAAATATCCGACCGCATACAGATTTTCCAATCATCAAATTGAATATCCGAAACTCGCAATAATCGAAGTTCCCCAGGTCGTATAAAACAATAATAAACAAATTGGCAATAAAGCCATAGTTCTGGATCACACTCTAGAAGATATTTTTTGATTCTTTCAATTTGGTGAGATTGGAAATATTTAGCTGGAGTACTTGTGTATTTAAATCGCTCTACGCCATCGCAAAGTTCGGGTTTACCAATTCCGTTACAAACCGCCTTAATAAATCGTAAATAATGATGATAGGTGCATTTATGCAAAGTTTTGGAAATATGCACAAAAAAAGCTCTAACCACATTATTCGTCACATTTTGAGCCCCTACATATTCTAGGAATTTCTCCAATCGACACATCTCATTCCGAAAAGTCTTTGGCTTCCAAACCCCACGTCTAGTCTCGATCCACCGTACCATCTGTAGCGAAATAGGCATCCATAACTCATGCGATTCCTTTAACTCATGAATTACTGCATTAGCAGCCTTCATACGACTTTCGTAAGTATGACAACGATTAATGCCACCTTTTCTCTTACGACGCTTACCGTCAAGAATCCAATAAATAAACCATTCTTTAGAAAGATCCCTAGGTGAGTAAATCCTAAAATCAGGAACAAATTTTTTTTCTACTGACATAACTAAAATTTGCCAGTAGTCAAGGAGAATATGAGTTTGTCCCGCCGGGACAAAAAGGGAAGCCCAGAACCCCAGTAAATACAAGGGTTTTGGGCTTTTGTAGCGGAGGCAGGACTTGAACCTGCGACCTTCGGGTTATGAGCCCGACGAGCTACCAACTGCTCCACTCCGCGATATTTATTCCCAAAAAACGCATTCGTTTTCTTAAGGGAGCGCAAAGATATATTTCATTTTAGTATTTCCAAACAATTAGAAAAAAAAGTTATCAGGGTTTCGTTGGTTTTCCAAAAAAATGCTTTTCCCAAAACTTTTGACTCAAATTATACGAATGCATTCCTTTTGCACCTCCCCATCCATGCCGACCTCCTGGGTAAACCATCATTTCAAAATCTTTGCCTTTTTCTTGCAATTCGCTGATGAGTTGAATCGAATTTTGCATATGTACATTATCGTCAATGGTTCCATGGACAATTAATAATTCACCTTTTAATTTTTCTACATGTGTCATAACTGATCCAAAATCATAGCCTTCTTTGTTGTCTTTAGGTTCATCCATATATCTTTCTGTATATATATTATCATATAATCGCCAGTCTGTTACAGAGGCACTTGCGACACCATGTGTAAAGTAATCTGCTCCATAGGTTAATGCCAAAGCAGTCATATATCCCCCATAAGAACTCCCTTGAATTCCTACTTTTGTTGAGTCAATAAAAGGCTGGGTTCGTAGCCATTTTACGGCTTCAATGTAATCATGCATTTCCCATTTGCCTAGACTTTTATGCATATAATCTAAGCCTTTTTTCCAAATTTACCGGATGCACGATGGTCAACCGTAATTCGAATAACACCTTTTTGATAAAGCTGATTCCAAGAGAAATTTCGGAAACGATTGGAAACAGTTCCAGCATCAGGTCCACCATAAATATTGAATATGATTGGATATTTTTTCGTTTTATCAAAATTTGGCGGTAAGACCCAATAAGCAGGTAAATCAAATCCATCTGAAGTAGGAATAGTAAAGGATTCTACAACGAGTCCTGCATCATCATTTGGATTCGTTTTATTGATTTTTAAAGAATTTAATTTAGCACCTTTTGTGTCCATCAAGTCTGTCTCACCAGGATTTGAGTAAGATGAAAAATTATCAATAAAATAGCTTCCTTTATTTGAAAGCCTAATATCGTGTGACCCAGCTCCTTTGGTGAGTTGCTTAAATTTTTTCCCATTTATATTAATGACGAAGAAATGTGATTCAGTTGGATTTTCCGATCCCATGCCCTTAAAAAAGATGCGCTCATTTTCTTCATCAACCATCACAATGTCTGTGATTCGCCAATCAAAATCGGTGATCTTTCTGACCAAATTCCCAGACATATCATAGTGATATAAATTATACCATCCATCTGAATTACTTCTTATGATAAAGCCCTTGTTATTGTCTAAAAAATGAATTTCTTCAAAGAATTCTACCCAGGTTGTTTGCTTTTCCGTATATAGTTTTCGGCTGATACCAGTTTCAGAGTTGGCTGCATTGATGACTAAATGATTTTGGTCACGGTTTAATTGTTGGAAAATTAATTCAGAGGCATCGGGAGTCCAAAATATCCAGGCGGTATATTCAAAATCAGTATCAGTAGCTACCCACGTGGTGATTCCCTTCTCTATTTCTACAATGCCCAATTTAACTGCCGGATTAGGGTCTCCTGATTTTGGATATCTTGTTGCTTCTAGCATACCATGTACGCCGTCTCCACCAATATGGTGATAGATAGGAAACTCGGGAACTTGTGAATCATCGAAATTCAAAAAAGCTATTCGCTCGCTGTCTGGTGACCAATAAAATGCTCGATATCGGGATCCTCTCCCTAAAATTTCTTCATAATACACCCAAGAGGCCCAGCCATTATAAATCAAATCAGTGCCATCATTTGTCAATCGCTTTTCCAAACCAGTTTCTAAATAAAGGATATACAAATCATGTTCTCTTGTAAAGGCGATTTTTTCCCCATCTGGCGAAAAAGTTGGATTATTTTCCTTTTGTGGATTGGCGGTTAATTGTCTTAAAGTACTTTCTCCTTTTTTGAAATAAAATAGGTCATTGTCCTTGCTTATAACTACAGCCTTTCTATCTGAAGAATAAAAGGTATTGCCTCTTCTTAATCTAACCCCTTCAGGCAATGTTTCTAAAATGCCTCTTTCTGGAGTGTGCGCAGATTCTTTTCCGGATTTTGCGTTGACTTTAAAAGTTGTTTTTTCTTCTCCGTTTATTTTTTCGATTAAATAATGTTCATCATCCAACCAGCCTAAAACTTCAATTGGATCTTGAGCAACTAAATTTATCGAATAGGAACAAAGGAAGATGGAGAAAATATAAAAAATAGTTTTTTTCATTTTGCTAATTCTATAAAAGACTTGTTACTCTTTGAATAATGCTTGGCTGAAATTTAGAGTTGTTAATGAAAAACAGCAGAAAAAGATATTTTCAGAAAGGTAGTATTTAAAGGGTAACAAGTCTAAAGACAATTATTAGTACTTTTCTTAAAGGTGAAAAGCAAAAGTAGAAATTCATGAAAATACTGGAATAAAAAAAGGTGATAAAGTTTTGAAATTCACTTTATCACCTTTTGTAAACTAAGTTTAATTTGACAGTTAATTTTTTTTCGTTTTTATCAAAATGACTCCTGCCGAGCCACGCATGCCATATTCTGCACTAGCTTGTGAGCCTTTTAAAACTTTTACTTTATCAATATCATTCACACTGACCATGGATTCAACAGCATTTAAGGTGTTTCCGACGGGTGTGTTGTCTACTACAAAAAGAGGCAATTTTTCCCCGGTGCCAGAAACTGAACTTCCTGCAATAGTTACTTTTGCATTGGATCCTGAACCGGTTACTCTAACTCCAGGAACTCTTCTTAAATAAGCAGAGAGTGGGAGAGAAGAATCCGTAACTTTTACAGAACCTGCTTTTTCAGTGCTTTTTGTAGAATCAGTGACACCGCTTTTAGTCCCAGAACAAGCCATGAAGCTTAATCCAAGCGTCATAAAAAACAATAGGGCAAAATTTCTTATTTTCATGTTAACGTTTGTTGAGGAAGAAAAAAACTAAGTTAATCAATCGGAAATAAAACTTCTAAAATAATAATTATCTTCCCTTAATTAAATGAATTGGAGGTTATTTCAATTGGATTTGAGGTTGTGTTATATTTAAAGATAATTAGATTCTTATTTGGTTGCTAAGTAACGGCAAATGTCGGAGTTATTTCTGTCCAAGCACTTACTTAGTACATTGGGTCAAAAGCTTATTTTTAAAAATTCCTTTTTAAGGTATTAAGTTGAACGAGTAAAATTAGTTTTTGATAGGCAAATCAGGAAACTAAATAGACTAATGTATCAGATTTGGTGTTATGGAGTCCTCCAAAAAAGGATAAATAAATATCTGAGCACATATTAATTGTCACTTTGAATGGACTCTTCTTGCGATACTATTTAGAAAAACATCCATTTATATTAGTTTTTGCAATTTGAAATTGATGACCATTCTTTTGCCATTTCTTTTTATCACTAGCCTTATTTTTTTTCCTTCTTTTTTTGAAAAAATCTTATTGATATCTTGCAAAGAATAAAAGCTGATAGGCATTCGATTGATACTTTTAAGTTCATCTCCTTTTTTTAATCCGGCATGGAAAGCTGGAGAGTAATTTAATATATCATGAACCATAAAACGATTCAGTTGCATTCCAGCAACAATAACAATAATACCGCTTTTATCATATTTAAATTTCTTTTTATAATCTCGGTTGGGTTTTAGATATAGAATTTGATTTCTATAATCAATAATTATATTAAATCGGCGCAGGATTTGGTTCCCTAATATTCCATTTCGATCGTTTAGAAGGCTGGTATCCACATGTGCCGGTAATTCTTGAAAATTTGAGATAACTTCATTCATCTCAAAATCTCCTAGTCCAATTTTTTCAATTCTTCCCAAAAAACCTTCAAGAAAACCTCCTAGTCCAATTCCTATATTGCCCGTAATCAAATCAGGAGGTAGTTTTAAATCTAGACTTGTATTGGTATTTAGAATGATGGCAATGGTAGCACCGGTATCTATTAAAAGTTTAGCCGTTATAAGGGAGTCATTATTTATTTTTATAGGACAATAAATATAAGGTCTATTTTTAAGGATTTCAATTGGGAATGCCTTAAATTCTCTTCCAGGTCTTTTAAATGAAGATGGTTTTGTTAGAGTGATAATTTGTCTTTGAAAATTAATGCTTACTACAAAATTTTTGAAAATATCTGCTCCAATAATTCCATGAATTTTATGACCAGTCACCTCTTCAAATCGGAAATAATCATCTTCTAAAACTAAAATAGAATGATAGGGTAAAAACATTCGAGGACCTATTTGGAAACTAACCCCTCTGACCAAATGCGCTTTTAGGTTTTGACTCATATCCGCACCTATTAATTCAAACTCTCTTAAGTAGGGCATTCCTAAAACATCTGTGATTTCTTTCCTAGCCAAAATAGTATGTTCCGCTCCCGTATCGAAAACAAATTTTAAGGGAAAAATTCGGTGAAAATCTACATTTACGACGATAAGGTTATTGATATAATCAAAAGGTATTTCAATCCTATTCGGCAGCTTATTACTAAAGCCCCACATAGAATTTTTAGAAGTTTGAGTAATAGCATTTTGGTAACAATAAAATAAGAGAATAAGGAATAAATATTTTTTCATCGGTTAATTCTGAGTCATTTATTACATTTGGATAAATAATAATTCTGAGTTATATATTCAAGACCTATTAAAATGAAAAATAAAATATTTTTAGATAGCAGCGTATAGGTTGAAATTGCCGTTTCCAAAGAGATATTGACTGATTGAGCTTTTAGCAAAACAAAATTTTTTAAGAGCAGTTTAAACATTTTTTTAATTGCGTCTATAAATTTTAAACTTTTTTATTGATTATCATTAATAATAATTAGATTTGCATAGTTAGTGTTAATTAGACACAATTATTAAATTCACCCCAAATTAAATAATCAAATCAGTTGATAGCAAATATTTTAACTAACTGATTAATAGTTAGTGTATTATAAAATTTAATAATTAGACATTAATATATTGAAACTGACTTATCTAGTTTTTTAACTCTCAAATCTGGTATTAATCATTCTCGTACATATTTTTTAATAAAATTCAGTAATGTATGAAACTTAAAATCGACTATTTAACGAAGACCTTCCTATTGCTCGTTTTTGCAATTGGAATGGTAAACTTCGCATCGGCACAACGTACCGTTACAGGTACTATTACAGATGCCGACTCAGGTGATCCGCTCATTGGAGCGAATGTTTTAGTAGTTGGAACCTCTTCTGGTACTGTTACCGATATTGATGGTTCTTACTCTTTGTCTGTTCCTGATGGAGCAACGGCAGTTGAAGTATCTTATACTGGTTATTCTACTCAAAGAATTACTTTGAGTGCATCTAATGTATTAGATGTAGAATTGTCAGCTGGTGAGTTACTTGAAGAAGTTGTAGTTGTAGGTTATGGTACAACTACACGAAAACAAGTTACTAGTGCGGTTCAATCTGTAAAAGCAGAGGACTTCAACCAAGGTAACGTAAATGATCCTCTACAATTAGTACAAGGGAAGGTCGCTGGTTTATCTATCTCAAACGTAGGTAGTGACCCTAATGGCTCTTCTACTTTGCGTCTTAGAGGTTTGGCTACTTTAGGTGCCAACACAGAGCCATTAGTAGTTATTGATGGTGTTATTGGTGGTTCATTAAGTACTGTTGACCCTAATGATATCGAATCAATCGATGTACTAAAAGATGGTTCTGCTGCAGCAATCTATGGTACTCGTGCCTCTTCTGGTGTAATCATTGTTACAACTAAGAGAGGTGAAGCAGGACAAACCAGCGTAGAATACAATGGTTTTGCGACTGTTGAAACGGTAGCTAAGACTTGGGACGTAGCAAGTGCGGACGAGTTTGCTACATTCCGTACAGACAACCCTGAAACGTTACATGGTTCTTCTACCGACTGGGTGGATGAAGTCACAGAAACGGCCTTCACGCATGTACACAACTTGTCAATGTCAGGTGGTATTGGGTCTACTTCTTACCGAGCAGCTTTCAACTATAGAGATGTTGAAGGTATTGGTATTAACAGTGGTTTCAACCAATTGAATGGACGTTTGAACTTGACTCAAAGAGCATTGAATGATCGTTTGAAAATTGGGATGAATATCTCAGCTACTCAGCGTGAAATCCAAGAAGGTTTTGAGGAAGCATTCCGTTATGCAGTTATCTACAATCCAACTGCACCAGTGCTTATCAATCCGGGTGATGATCTTTATGACAAATATGGAGGTTATTTCCAATCGGAAAACTTTGACTATTTCAACCCTGTAGCTATTGCTGAGCAAAATATTGATGATAGAACTAAAAAAGACATTTTAGTAAACATCAATGGTGACTACGAACTAGCTGAAGGTTTGACACTTGGAACTTCTTACTCTATACAGAGAGAGAATGAGCAAGTAGGACAATATTTCCCTACTAACTCTTACTTCAGAGGTTTTAATCCTCAAGGACGTGCAAATAGATATATGGAAGAAAAAACAAACGAACTATTTGAGATTACAGGAAAGTATAATGCAGATTTAAGTAGTGGCATCAACATGAATGCAGTTGTTGGTTACTCTTGGAATGAATTAACTGAAGAAATCTTCGGTGCTCAAGGTTTGAATTTCATTAGTAATGACCTTACTTATAATAGTTTAGGTGTTTCTACTAGAAAGAATATTGGAGATCCTAATGCAATTAGCTCTGGAAAACAACAATATCGTGTGATTGGATTTTTTGGTAGAGTATCTTTAGATATTGATGATACTTATTACGTAACGGTTTCTGCTCGTCAGGAAGGTTCTTCTAGATTTGGTGCTAATAACCAGTGGGGATTATTCCCATCGGCTTCTGCAGGTGTTAATATTTCTAAATTGGCTGACATAAGTGGCGTTGATCAATTGAAATTGAGAGTAGGATTTGGACAAACAGGAGCTTTACCTCCGGAGTCTTACTTATCTAAATTCCGTTATGTACAACAAGGAAACTTCTTCTTTAACGGAAACTTTGTACCAGCCTTTGGTCCTGCACGAAATGCAAACGAAGACTTGAAATGGGAAACTAAAACTGAAATTGACGTAGGAGTTGACTTCGCTTTTATGGATTATAAATTAACAGGTACATTAGATTACTTCAATAGAACAACTGAAGATTTGATCTATAATGTAAACGTATCTGTACCACCAAACTTTGCACCTACTACTTGGGCAAACCTTGAGGATGTTGAGTTGGCGACTAATGGTATTGAATTGACATTGTCTTATAACCACTCGAATAATGATGGATCTTTCACATGGTCTCCTACATTAACATTTGGATCTGCAAGAACTAAATTGAATGTAAACGATGTTACAGATGCTAACTTCTCTTTCTTCCAAAATGATGAAAAATTCTTCCAAACAGATGCTAACTCTCCTGGTGCACCAGGTTTGAATGATTTCGGTCAAATTGCTGTAATTGGAAATGAAGATATCGGAAATATTTGGGGAGCAACTTACGAAAGCCACTCACCTGATGGTTGGGTATTTGCTGATACAGATGGTGATGGTACAGTAACTAGAGGTAAAGGTGCTGGAGATAACTCTATCATTGGAAACGGACTTCCTGATTTCTCTTTTGGTTTATTGAACTCTTTCACTTTCGATAATATGGATTTTAGCTTCTTCTTAAGAGGAGATGTTGGACACGATTTATTGAATCTTTACAGAGTTTTCTATGAGTATCCAGCTAGTTCACGGTTACAGGATAATATCATCATGACTGAGAACTTCAAAGAAGATCTTCCTACGAATGATCCGTTCCCTTCAAGTTACCATGTTGAGAATGCATCTTTCATTACTTTAGATAATGCAACTTTTGGGTACAATTTTGATTTGCCTTCAGGAAGTGCCTTTACTAATGCTAGATTATACTTGACTGGAAGAAACTTATTTGTAATTACTGGATACTCAGGTGTTGATCCATCTGTACGATATGCAGATCCAGGAGCAGTTGATAATGGTGGCGAATTTGATGAGAATAATGCTGACCCATTAGCTCCAGGTATTGATCGAAGAAATTCTTATTTCAGAACTCGATCATTTACTATTGGTGCACAATTAGGATTCTAATTTTTAATAATTGAATAGCTTTTAATTTTTTGCAAAAAAAATATTGATTGATGCAGCGGAATCCTTTTTTTAAGGACTTAATTGAAAAAGCTTCTTTATTAAATTTTTAAAAAATAATAAAAAATGAAAAATATTTTCAAATTTCTCTTGGCGAGTGCATTCGTATTTGTTTTTATGCCTGGATGTACTGACCTCGATGAAGAAATTTTCAGTGAATTTACAGATGAAAATTTCCCAACCACTGAGCAACAATTTATCTCTGCGCTTGGTGCTACTTATACCAGCCTTTACGCTTTTGGAGGGCACAATGGTTTTCTTTCTTTACAGGAGGTCTCTTCTGATGAGATCATGATTCCGCAACGTGGATCTGACTGGTTTGATGGTGGTGTTTGGCTTCGTGTTCACCGTCATGAAATGACTGCTGCTGAGGGTGCTATGGAAAATGCATGGAACTGGGCGTACTCTGGTATTTCAGATTGTAACCGTGTAACTGCACTTTTCGAAGGTTTAGTTGCTGACGGTTCAGTAGCTGCTGCTGATGCTGCTGCGTTTATTGCTGAGGTAAAAACAATCCGTGCATTGTACTATTACTGGTTGTTGGATTTATATGGTAACATTCCTATAGTAACTAGTTTCGCAGGTGCTGATCCAAATCCAGCTACTGTTAATAGAGCAGATGTTTATGCTTTTGTTGAGGCGGAATTATTAGAAAATGTTCCTAATCTTTCAAGAGCAACTGACGTATCTACTTATGCTCGTATGAACTATTATACGGGTCAAGCTATTTTGGCTAAATTATATTTGAATGCCGAAGTATACACTGGTACCGCTCAATGGAGTAAAGCTGTTGCAGCTTGTGATGAAGTAATTGCAGGTGGTTATAGTTTAGAAGGTGACTACTTCTTGAATTTCAATACAGATAATTCTGCTTCTAAAGAGAATATCTTTGTAATTCCTTACGATGAGAATCAAGCGCGAGGTTTCGTTATTCCTGCTATGACATTACACTATAGTAGTCAAGAAACTTTCAATTTGACTTTCCAGCCTTGGAATGGATACTGTACTTTGCAAGAATTCTACAACTCTTATGATGACACTGATCGTCGTAAAGGTGAGTATGGAAACCAAGCAGTACGTGGTAATTTCCACGCTGGACCTCAATTCAAATCTGATGGTGCTACTCCTGTTATTGATTCTGGTTTTGATGATCCAGATGGTGAAAACCTTGTTTTTACTCCTGAAATCAATGAGCACTTTCCTGGTGCTTACCGTCAAGCAGGTGCTCGTGTAGGAAAATATCAATATTCTTTAGGTTCTACTGAGAATTTGAATAATGATTTTCCTTTATTCCGTTTTGCTGATATTCTATTGGCAAAAGCTGAAGCACTTTGGCACATGAATAATAGTGATTCTGATGCATTAGCATTGGTTAATCAAGTAAGAACTAGAGCGGGAGTTGATGCTTATATAGAATTGACACCTGATAACTTGTTGGCTGAGCGTGGACGTGAGTTGTTCTACGAAGGTTGGAGACGTTCTGATTTGATTCGTTTCGGACGATGGACTAGCGAGTGGGACTTCAAACCTGCTTCTGCTGACAATACTACCTTGATGCCGATTCCAGCTAACCAACTTGCTGCGAATCCAAATCTTGTACAAAATCCTGGCTATTAATAGTCATTTGATTTTATAAATTTTTTAGAAAGCAAGCGAGCAATCGCTTGCTTTCTCTATTTAGGACAATTGCTACTTTTTGAAAAAAAACTATTGAATGAAGGTTGAACAAACATTTTGGCTACAAATCTTGCTAGTCTTCACCCTTTGGAGCATCTATTCCTGTCAAAATACTCCTTCCGAAATTCCTGTTTCGGATACGCTTTTCACGACCATTCCTTCCTCTTATTCTAATATTCATTTTAAGAATCAATTAACCCAAACCGAAGAATTTAATACCTACACCTATCGAAATTTCTTTAATGGTGCTGGGGTAGGATTAGGAGATATTAATAATGACGGTCTCATCGATTTGTATTTTTGTGGCAATCAAGAGGACAACAAATTATACCTTAATAAAGGCAATTTTCAATTTGAAGACATCACGGAAAAAGCAGGTGTAGCTTGCCCAAAAGTTTGGTCAACAGGTGTAAGTTTTGCTGACCTAAATGGTGACGGCTGGCTTGATATATATGTTACTAAATCAGGACCTCCAGGAGGAGATCGTCGATATAATGAATTGTTTATCAATAATCAAGACGGTACGTTTACCGAAAAAGCCAAAGAGTTTGGAATTGCCGAAGAAGGTCTATCTGTTCATGCGGCTTTCTTCGACTACGACAGGGATGGGGATTTGGATATGTATCTTTTGAATAATTCTATGCGCTCGGTAGGCGGATATGATTTGAGACCAGGGCAACGCGAAATCCGTGATCCCAATGGTGGTAACAAACTATTCAATTTCGAAAATGGAAAATTCACTGATGTAAGTGAAGGTGCCGGTATTTATGGAAGTAATATTGGTTTTGGTCTGGGGGTTACTGTTGGCGATATTAATAGAGATGGCTGGTTAGATATATATGTGTCGAACGATTTTTTTGAGCGTGACTATATGTATTTGAATAATCAAAATGGTACGTTCACAGAAGGCTTAGAAGAACATGTCCGAGAAATAAGTATGGGATCAATGGGCGCGGATATGGCTGATATTAATAACGACGGATTACCTGAAATTTTCGTAACAGACATGCTCCCTGAAGATAACCGACGCCAAAAAACAAAAACCGTTTTTGAAAATTGGGATAAATATCAAAGAAGCCTAAAAAGTGGCTATTATCATCAATTTACTCGAAATGTTTTACAACTCAATAGTGGTAAAAATCCAAATGCCAATGATCAAAATGTTTATTTCTCCGAAATCAGTCGAATGACAGGGGTATATGCTACTGATTGGAGTTGGGGCGCTTTGATTATGGACATGGATAATGACGGAAACAAAGACATTTTCGTTGCTAATGGCATTTACAAAGACCTTACTGATCAAGATTATATTCGGTTTTATTCTAACCCAAATAATGTCCGTGAAATCATAAATTCTGAGGACAAAGCAATTTTGAAATTAATTGACCGAATTCCATCCGAAGCTTTACCAAATTATGCTTTTCGAAATGAAGGGAATTTAGCTTTTTCTAATAAAGCACTAGAATGGGGACTTGCCGAACCTAGTTTTTCAAATGGTTCTGCTTATGGTGATTTGGATAATGATGGAGACTTAGATTTGGTAGTCAATAATGTCAACGCGTCCCCTTTTATATATCGAAACGAATCAGGCACAATTTCTAATTATAATTATTTAAGTATAAAATGTTTGGGGGAAGGGATGAATACCTTTGCTTTGGGTACTCAAGTTGAAGTTCATGCTGACGGAAAAATCCATTATCAAGAACTGAATCCTATGCGCGGTTTTCAATCTACTGTTGCGCACCGCTTACATTTTGGGATGGGTGGAGTAGAGCGGGTTGATAGTCTAAAGGTGGTTTGGCCAGATGGTAGGATTAGTATTGAAAAAGAGGTTAAATTGAATCAATTGTTAATATTGGATCAAAAAGATGCCCAACGTATAGATTCTTCCTCAGAGCAGAAAGAACCTCCAAATTTGATAAACTCTTTGAATCTCGAGTCGAATAAATGGTTTCAGAAATCAATAAAAACTTTTCCATTTCAGCACGTTGAAAATACTTTCTCTGACTTTGATCGAGATCAATTATTGTATCATGGCATTTCAACTGAGGGGCCAAAAGTTACGATAGGAGATGTAAACAAAGATGGTAGAGATGATTTATTCTTTTGCGGAGCAAAAGACAGTCCTGGAGCTTTGTTAATTCAAACTCAAAATGGTGGATTTGTAAATCAAACCCCTCAAATTATTATCAACGATCAAAAATCTGAAGATACGGACTGTTTATTTTTTGATGCAAATAGTGATGGTAAGTTAGATTTATATGTAACAAGTGGAGGTAATGAATTTTCAGCAAGTGCTTCTCAATTACGCGACCGATTATATTTTAATCAAGGTAATAATCAATGGCTAAAATCTGAGCAACTATTGCCAGCAGGTATGTATGAAAATACTTCTTGTGTGGAGGCGACAGATTATGATCAGGATGGTGATTTGGATTTATTTGTAGGTGCAAGGATTCGCCCATTCTTAATTGGAGTGCCCGTGACGGGTTTTATTTTAGAAAATGATGGTAAAGGCAAATTCAAAAATGTAACTTATGAGATCGCTCCCGAACTGAAAAACATAGGGATGATCACAGATGCTAAATGGATAGATTTTGATAATGATAAAGATCAAGATTTGGTTGTTGTAGGAGATTATATGCCTATTTCAGTTTTCAAAAACGAGGATGGAAAATTCGTTAAAACAATAATTGAAAAATCTAATGGTTTTTGGACTTGTTTGGAGGTTGCGGATATCGATAATGACATGGATTTAGATTTGGTCTTGGGTAATCATGGTCTAAATTCCCGATTTAAGGCATCTCCAAACCGCCCAATTCGAATGTACATTAATGATTTTGATCAGAACCGAACGGCTGAACAAATCATTACGACTTATAATGGGGACAAAGCTTATCCTTTTGCTTTGAGACATGATTTGGTTAAACAGATGCCTTATTTGAAAAAAAAATATTTGAAATACGACAATTACAAAGATCAAACAGTTGAAGATATTTTTGAACCGCAACAATTTGAAAATGCCTTAATTTTGGAAGTTTTTGAAACCCGAACCTCTGTTGCAATTAATGATGGTAGTGGTAATTTTGATGTAATACCTTTACCCATCGAAGCTCAATTTTCACCTGTTTTCGGAATTGAGGTAGCTGATTTTGATCAAGATGGTAATAAAGATATACTGTTAGGGGGGAATTTTTATAATTCAAAACCAGAGGTTGGCATTTATGATGCGAGCTATGGAACTGTTTTAAAGGGTAATGGAAAAGGGATATTTAATACGCTAAAACCAAAAGAATCTGGCATATTTATAAAAGGTCAAATCCGAGATTTTGACCTAATTAGCATAGGGACTCGAAAGGCTTTAGTAGTTGCCAAAAATGATCAAGAGCCAGAGATTTATTACTTGAAAAATTGAAAATACTTTTTGTCTTGTGCATAGAAGAAATCTTATAATCAATTTTGTATTGGATTTTTGCTTGAATCAACAGCAATTCTCAATTTAGATTAATTTGTCTGATAATTTTGAATTATCAGACAAATATCAATGCTTCATCATCAGATAATTTCTAATTATCTGATGATTTTAAACAATAGTCTCAAATTGAGAATTGTTGTTGAATTAATAAGACAAAAAAATCAAAGTCGTTTTTAGATGAGGACAATATTGATATTATTAACAATCACAATTTTTACTTTTTCTTGCCAACAAAAGTCCGAATTTCAAAAAATGAAAGACCAGGAGTTAGCGAGTGGCATCCGAAATGATAGTTTGTTTTTTGGGATTTATTTAGGTATGCCTAATCAAGATTTTTTTGATTTATGTCTAAAGATGAATCAAAAAAAATTGTTTACTCATGGGACTACAAGTACGTCAGTGGAGTATGTTTTTACGGGTGATAAACTTAAATATCCCACTAAAATGAACTTTTATCCAAAGTTTGGAACCGATGGAAAAATAGTAGAGATGGCGACCGAATTTGAGTATGTTACGTGGTCTCCTTGGTTAAAGGATCGTTATGCTGAATTTCTTCAAGAGGAAGTCTTGAACCTATTCAATGAATGGTATGGAGAAGGTTTTTTGAAAATACCTCATCCTCAGTTTGAATTTGGATATACCAAGGTTGATGGAAATAGACTTATCGTTATTGAAAGAAAAAGTGATCGAATCGTAAAAGTGAATTATCGGGATTTATTTGCGGATGGGACATCGAGCTAAATAATAGGAGTTTAAGGTTTAAGCGTCAATATAACCAGCATTTGAACTTTGAACGAAATCAAAAAACAGAAAATTGAACCTTTTCAAATATTATTTTATTGGAATTCTATTCTTTTTTATTGCCTGCGAATCTGATGCACCAAGTCATAAAGGCGATACCCTTTTTACTGAAATGACCTCCAATAAAACGGGGATTGATTTCGAAAATAAACTCGAATACAATCAAGATTTTAATATTTATACTTATCGAAATTTTTACAATGGCGGTGGGGTAGCAGTTGGTGATGTAAATAACGATGGGCTTCCAGATATCTATTTCTCTGCAAATATGGGATCGAATGAACTGTATTTGAATGAGGGTAATTTCAAATTTGAAAAAGTAACCGAAAAGGCAGGTGTTGGTGGTAAAAAAGGATGGGCAACAGGTGTTTCAATGACTGACGTAAATGGCGATGGCTGGTTGGATATTTATGTATGTAATTCCGGTGAATTGGATGGCGATAATAAGCAAAACGAACTTTTCATCAATAATCAAGATGGTACCTTCTCAGAGCAAGCTGAGGAATTTGGTTTGGCAGATAAGGGCTATTCTACACACGCTGCTTTTTTCGATTATGATAAGGATGGAGACTTAGATGTCTATCTCTTAAACAATTCTTATCAGGCAATTGGTAGTTTCAATTTGCGACGAAATGAGCGCCCAAAGCGCGACCCAGAAGGTGGTGATAAACTATTTCGAAATGACAACGGAAAGTTTATAGATGTGAGTGAGGATGCCGGAATTTATGGTTCTATAATCGGTTTTGGATTGGGGGTGACAGTTGGCGATATTGATCTTGATGGTTGGCAAGATATTTATGTATCGAACGATTTTTTTGAGCGTGATTATATTTATATGAATAATCATGATGGTACTTTTCGAGAGGAATTACCAAAGCAAATGAGATCTATTTCTGGAGCTTCGATGGGAGCAGATATGGCAGATATGAATAATGATGGTTATCCAGAAATATTTGTGACGGAGATGTTGCCGAAGTCTGAAGAACGTCTTAAGACGACAATGACCTTTGAAAATTGGGATCGATATCAATATAATTTATCGAATAATTATTACCATCAATTTACCCGAAATATGCTCCAACTGAATAACCAAGACGGGACTTTTTCTGAGATTGGTAGATTGGCAAATGTAGAGGCGACTGATTGGAGTTGGGGTGCTAATTTGTGTGATTTAAACAATGATGGTTTTCGGGATATTTTTGTGGCAAATGGTATTTATCAAGATATTTTGAGTCAAGATTATTTGAATTTTATTGCAAACGAAGAGGTCGCCAAATCAATCATTACAGAGGATGGGGTGGATTATCAAAAATTAATTGATGTTATTCCATCAAGCGCCATTTCGAATTTTGCCTTCGAAAACCAAAGTCAAAAGCCAGGAGAAACGACAACTTTTAAAGATCGAGCTATAGATTGGGGACTGAATACACCCAGTTTTTCCAATGGATCTGCCTATGGCGATTTGGACAATGACGGTGATTTAGATTTGGTGGTTAATAATGTGAATATGCCTTGTTTTGTTTATCGAAATGAGTCTAATGAGAAATTACCGGATCATAAGTTTTTGAAAATAAAATTAAACGGAATCGATAAAAATCCATTTGCAGTCGGTACAAAAATCATCGTTAATACTGAAAATCAAACTCATTTTGGTGAACAAATGCCAACTCGGGGCTTTCAATCTTCAATGGATTATATAATTCATTTTGGATTGGGTAAAGTGGGTGAAAAATGTTCTATTAAAGTGATTTGGTCAGATGAAAAAGAAACAATTTTAAATGATGTTTCTGTAAATCAAACGGTTGAGATCAACTATTCCGAGGTAGAGGATAAAGACGGACAAGATGCCGAAAAAGAAGACTTGGAACCTATCTTTAGTAATATAACTAATTCAATAGCCATTGAATACCAGCATAAGGAAAATCAATTTGTAGACTTTGATCGTGACCGATTATTATATCATTTTCTTTCAACGGAAGGACCCAAAATTTGCGTAGGTGATGTGAATGGGGACGGTAGAGATGATTTTTATATTGGTGGGGCAAAAGATTCGGCAGGAAAATTATTTATTCAAAATGCAAATGGAAAAGTCACAAGTTCACAAGATGATATTTTCGAAAAAGACAAGGCTTCGGAAGAGACCGATTGCATATTCTTTGATGCGGATGGTGATAGTGATTTAGATTTATACGTAGCGAGTGGTGGTACAGAGTATTCATCTAGTTCTTCTCAATTGCGAGATCGATTGTATTTCAATAATGGGAAAGGAAAATTTGAGAAATCTGATCAATTATTGCCCGCAGGTCAATATGAAAGTACAGCTTGTGTCAAGCCAGCGGATTACGACGGCGACGGTGATTTAGATTTATTTGTAGGACTTCGATTACGTCCGTTTTTAATTGGTGTTTCTGTGAATGGCTACATTTTAAAGAATGATGGCAAAGGTAAATTCCAACCTGTGACTAACACAATTGCACCTGAATTGAAGGAAATTGGAATGATTACCGATGCAGTTTGGGCAGATTATGATCAGGATAAGGACGCTGATTTAATTATCGTCGGGGAATGGATGCCGATTACCATTTTTGAAAACCAAAATGGAAAGTTTAAAAAATTGGAAAATTCAATTGCACAACCTTCAAAAGGCTGGTGGAATTGTATTCAGTCAGGTGATTTTGATAAAGATGGTGACCTCGATTTTGTAATAGGTAACCATGGGTTAAACTCTCGTTTTAGGGCTTCTGAATCCGAGCCAGTGATGATACATATCAATGATTTTGACCAGAATCGGACAGCTGAACAAATCATTTCGGTATATAATGAGGGCAAACCATATCCCCTTACGCTTCGACATGATTTAGTGATGCAAATGCCGTATTTGAAGAAAAAATATTTGAAGTACAGTAGTTATAAATTACAAACTGTAGAGGATATTTTCGATCCTGAAATTTTAGAAAATTCTGTTGTTAAAGAGGCTAATAACTTGAAAAGCAGTCTATTAATTAATCTGGGTGAAGGTCAATTTGAATTAAAGGATTTGCCACTCGAAGCTCAATATTCGCCCATGTTTGGGATTTTGGTTGAAGATTTTGATCAAGATGGTAATTTGGATATTCTCATGGGGGGTAATTTTTTTGGTGCTAAACCAGAGATTGGAAGATATGATGCAGATTATGGGTTGCTTTTGAAAGGAAATGGAAAAGGTGATTTTGATTCCGTAAAATCTAAGGAATCAGGATTTGGAATTAGTGGGCAGGTTCGGGATTTAGTTGCAATAAATGTAGATGGCAATCGAGTTGTTTTAGTTGGAAGAAATGATGAAGAGATGCAAGTTTTTAAAATTCAATAAATTTCAAAAACTTTTTCAAGATCTTCACCGTCCTGCTTTTTGCTTCAAACATTCCCATGTGCCCGATGTCATTAAATACATGAATATCTGAAATATTAGGTAGGTGTGTTTGAGCCAAGCTTGCGTCCAAAGTTACCGCTATATCTTTCTTACCAATAATAAATTGAACTGGACATTCGATTTTTTTCAAAACATCCGAGTTATCCTGCCTATCACGCATTGCTTCGAGTCCAGAGATGATACCTGTTGATTGGAATTTTGAGGCATTGTAAATTAATTTATTAACCTCAAAAGGATAGCCTTTTGAATAATCATAAGCGAATAATTTTGGGATTAACTGGCGCACATACAATATGTGTCCATGGCGTTTAATAAATTCGATCCCTTTTGTTCTTGATTTCTTCTTTTCTTCAGAATCGGCAAAAGGATGTGTATGAAACATGCATAAACCCATCAACTTCTCAGGGTGGTTCTTGGCAAATTCTAAACTGACATACCCACCCATCGAATGACCAATCATCATACATTTATTGACTTTTAAATGCATCAAAACAGCATTGACGCATTGCGCCATATTGGAAATCGAATGTTCGTCTTGAACTTCTGAATTGCCAAAACCTGGGAGATCAATTCGAATTAGATACCGACCATTGAATGATTCAATAAATTCATCCCACATTTGACTGTCTTCACAAAAGCCGTGAATAAAAACAAGTGGTGTTTTTCCTTTTCCCTCTTTGTAAAAAGCTAATTTTTTACCTTTAAAATCAATAGTCTGCATCTTTAAATTTGTGGGTTCAACTAATAATTTGGTATTTCTTCCATACGTTTTCCATCACTTTATCATATTCAGGTGCTAATGTACTCCAATCATATTTTGCCACAAAATTTTGAAATATTTGAAGTTTATGTGGCTGCTGGAATTTCAGAATTATCTTTTTCAATTTTTGGTAGAAATCTTCATCAGAATGATAGTAATGAGTATCGTGAAATTGAGTTGGGATATGTTCAGGAAACGCCAATCTTTTTGGTAAGAGGGGGTAAACATTGCAATAAAGCGCTTCGACAACACTACCTCCAAAAAAATCTTGATTGGAGGTCACTGGAAGGATATGAGCTTGCCAAAGATAATGAGCATATTCCTCAAATTTTTTTGTAAATCCTGTGTAAAAAATGCGGTCACTTAATTGCTGACTGACTTCCTTAAATATTGATGGGCTACTTTTATAGGATTCACCTAAAATGATGAGTTTGAATTTTAAGTTTTCTTGTTTCAAACGAATCAATGTCTCAAAAAATAATTCAGGATTTTTGTCATATTCCCATCGGTGATTCCACAGTATTGTTGGCTCATCGTTAGTGCTTTGTATATAGTGTTTATTGTATTTTATCAAGTCCATTCCCAAATACAAAACTTCACTTTTCGCTATTATTTTTTCAATATTATCTACTTCTTTTCGATCAGGGAATTGATTTAAGAAATTTGGTAAGGCTTTTAAAAATGAGTTTTTATGATATTCCGAATTGAAAAAAACGAAATCAGCAGCTAATGCTGTCGTATAATTCAAAAACCCATATTGGTTATCTCTTTTTAATGGAACATCAGGGTCTTTTGGAGACCATGGATAGGTGATTTGGTTTTCATGGAAATAAACAGCGGTAGGGATATTGTAACTTTTAGTTCGGGTAAGAGCGAGGAAAGTCGTCAAATCAAGCATGTCAGTCACTAAAATAAGATCTGGTTGGAAAGGTATATCCATGTAAGCTTTTGCCAACGAAACCGCCCCACCATACATTCGCCATTTCCAATGTCGCCCTTTTAAGGTAAGCAATCTTATTTCATGTTGACTATATTGTTGAAAACCCTCTGCCCATTTTTGATGACTACCTGCGAAAAATGGTTCAACTAATAATATTTTCATAACAGGGTGAATGTGTTTTTTGAAAATGGGTTAGGATATAAAAAGACAAATCGACTATTTTCATTTCTCTAATTCTCAAACTCTCATCGTCTTTTTTAAAATTTGTGACTGGCAATTTCTATCTTTACCTCGACAAATAAGATTAAAAAAATTGAGTAAAATTTAAAATCTAGAAACCGATTGTGTTTATCCCTTTTTTTCAATTTTAAATTTTTCCTCTACTAGACATGAACATTACCGGATGACCGGATATTCAAACATACGACAAGAATTTGGAAATATCGAAGCTTTAGAAAGAGAACTAAACCTTAAACAATTACAAATTAATCGGTTGTTGAACATCACTCAAGCGATTAATAACAATGTAAAAGCTAAGGGTTTATTTGATATGTATTCTTCCTTTTTGAGTTGGGAAATGGGGGTGAAAAAGATGGCACTTTATTTTTTCTCAAAAGGTAAATGGAAGTGTGTGTCTCAAATAGGTATTGAAAAACAATTACTCAACTTTGATATTTCATTAGAACTTGACAAATATACCCGTCTAAATAATTTGGAGGGAAATGACCACCCACTGGTTCGTCAATTTGATGTAGTTATTCCTGTAAAACATAAAGATGATCATTTAGCCTATGTTTTTATTGGAGGATTTGGGGAAGAAGAAGACATGTTCAATAAGGTTCAATTTATTACAACTATCACGAATATCATTGCGGTTGCTATAGAAAATAAGCGATTATTCAAGCGTCAGTTAGAACAAGAGCGGCTAAAGCATGAAATGATTTTGGCGAGTGAGATGCAGCATTTGCTTATTCCGAAAGACCTTCCTGTAAGTGATCTCTATGAATTATCTAGTATCTACTTGCCTCATTTAAACGTTGGGGGTGATTATTTTGACTTTATTGAGTTAGAAAATAATCGAGTGGTTTTTTGTATTGCGGATATTTCTGGAAAGGGAGTCGCAGCGGCGTTATTAATGTCAAACTTTCAAGCTAATTTTCATGCTTTATTTCATCAATACGATAACTTAATTGATTTCGTCAAAGGATTGAATGATGCAGTCTTAAAAATCACGAAAGGCGATCGGTTTTCTACCTTCTTTGTGGCAGACTACGATATCAATAGTCGAAAACTAAGATATATCAATTGTGGACACAATCCTCCAGCACTGGCAATGAATGGAAAGGTTCAAAGATTGACAGAAGGCTGCACTATTTTAGGGATTTTTGAAGAATTGCCAAGTGTAGAGATGGGAGAGATATTAATTGAAGAGGAGGCACTTATTTTATTGTTTACAGATGGTTTGATTGATATTAAAGATAAAAATGGTGAATTTTTGGATCAAGAATATGGTCATGAGTTTATTTTGAAAAACTATAATTTATCAGCTGCCGACTTCAATAAAAAACTGATGGGAAAGGTTAGAGCATTTAGTGCGGATTTGACTTTACCAGATGACTTTACGATTTTGACATGCAAGATTTTTGAATAATGTCTAATAATTTGCTCATTTATGTGTGAAAAAGCCTAATTTTTCGCTCAATAAAAATTCCGAATTTTGGAGAAAACTAAGATTGAAAAATAGCGTTGTGTTATTGACAATTTGAGAACCTTCCATCATTCATCTTAGTAAATAAATGAAAGATAAGAATATAGCTGGCATATTGGCTTTGTTTTTAGGTGGCTTTGGAGTCCACCAATTTTATCTCAATCAAGCAGGTATGGGAATTGCCCACTTGTTTTTTGCTTTTAACTTTCGTGCATGGACCATTTCATGGTTATTCGCCTGGGCGACTGCAATTTCCATATTTACTATGGATCAAGAAAAATTTGACCAAAAGTATAATAAAGGAATTAGCAGTAAAAGACGTGGTGAAAGAGGGACAACGGATTTTGAACGAAGAGGAACGCGTGACAAAAGGGAAAGGGAGGATCGTTGGGAAGCTCAAGAAAGGCTTAGAAGAGAAAGGGAGGCCATTAATAATCGTCGATCAGAGAAACGTCAGAAGCGAAATGATTATAGCCGTACTAAGACGCCAAAACGAAGTAAACCCAATCCTTTTAAGCAGGCTGGGATTGCGAAATTTAAGGATTACGATTATGAAGGGGCGATTGAAGATTTTGTTAAATCACTAGAAATTGCTCCTGAGGATATTGCGACTCATTTTAATTTAGCTTGTGCTTATTCTCTTAATGAAGAGGCTGAAAAGGCATTTGACCATTTAGATAAAGCCGTTCGATTAGGATTTAAAGACGTCAAAAAAATAAAAGAACACGATGCCCTAGCCTTTATTCGAATTCAGGACGAGTTTGAGGCATTCGAGGAAAATGGTTTTAAACTCGATAATCCAACCTCAAAAGTTGATGCTCCGGAGGAAGATTTATTGAGCACGACTCCAGATTTGTTAGATCAATTGAAGAAATTAGGTGAATTGAAGGAGAAAGGGCTTTTGACAGAGGAAGAATTTGTTTCCCAAAAGGAGAAATTGTTAAATAAATGATTGGCGGGAATTTTGCATTATTGCCAACAACCCACCAAAAATTAAATATTAACTCACTCATTGACCAGTTTAACATTTTAATAATCAACAGAGGAGACATTCTTTCGTTTAATCTGACAAACGCATAAACACAAACGCTATGGTTGCTGAGAAAATTATAACAACTGCTATTTTACCCCTTCGAACTTCTGATACTGGTGATCAGGCACTTGCCATTATGGACGATTTTCATGTGAGGCATCTTCCAATTGTTAATGATAAACAGCTTTTGGGAGTCATTTCAGACGACGATATTTTATTACATGATGTTGGAGAGGCTGTAGGCTCCTATGCCCTATCGCTGCGCCGACCTTATGTAAAAGATACAGATCATATTTATGAGGTGATGCGACTTTTAGCCGAGCATCAATTGACGGTTATTCCGGTAGTCAATGCAGATAATGATTATGAGGGAATGATTTCACAAGAAGATGTATTGAATTTTTTCGCACGAACAGCTTCTTTTTCTGATACAGGTAGTATCGTAGTTCTAGAAATTGGTCGGCGTGATTATTCAATGACTGAAATTTCGAGGATTGTTGAGTCGGAAGGGGCAGTTATTTTAAGTTCTTTTATTACCTCCGAACAAGATGCAAATTTGATAGAGGTCACAATAAAAATTAATCGCCAAAATATTCAAAATATCATTTCTACCTTTGAGCGATTCAATTATAGTATAAAAGCTTCATTTAACGAACAAGAATACCTTGAATCACTTCAGGAACGATATGATTCTTTGATGTCTTATTTGAGTATTTGATAAAGGGAATGAAATAATAAAACCCCGAGTTTTCATGAGTTGAAAATTCGGGGTTTTTATTTGCAAAAAATAATGGACTATTCTATAGATAAACTTCCTTTTTGAGGTTTTCTTAGGAATGCTAATAGAATGTATAGTTATTTTTTTCTCATTCCTTAATAACTTTTTCCAACCTTTGCGACGATGAATCGCGAATTTCTGATCAATATTATTTTCCTTATTTCGGTCAATTTACTAATCAAGCCCTTTTATATTTTTGGGATTGATCGAACGATCCAAAATACTTTACCAGAAGGGGAGTATGGGCTGTATTTTACTTTATTTGGTTTTACTTTTCTATTTCAAATAATCAATGATTTTGGTATCCAGCAATACAATAATCGCAACCTTTCTCAACGCCCTTACTTGTTTCAGAAATATTTTCCTAAGTTATTGGTTATTAAGCTTTTATTAAATCTGGTTTTCCTTTTATTTGTTCTGGTATTTACTTTGATTATATATGCTGAAGAAGTCGAAATTTACCCACTTATTTTTTATATATCCATCAATAATATTTTAATATCTCTTGTTCAATTTTTGCGATCTAATATTTCCGGTTTGGGACTATTCAGGACGGATAGCCTAATTTCTGCATTAGAAAAAACATTACTAATTATCATTTGTGCAGTGTTGCTATGGGGAAATTTATTTGAATCACCTTTTCAATTGGAATGGTTTATTTGGGCACAGACTGCTTCATGGGGACTTACTGGGTTGGTTTGTTTTTTAGTATTAAGAAAATATTCAAGAGACAGGATAAATACCTTTTTTAAGTGGAGTCAATTCACCTTTCATCCTAGATTAGTGATCTCTATCCTAAAACAAACTTATCCTTTTGCATTGGTTGTGCTTCTGATGACTATTTATACCCGGATAGATAGTGTGATGATCGAAAGGATGCTTCCTAATGGACGACAACAAGCTGATGTTTATGCGGCGGCTTATCGTCTATTGGATGCTGTAAATGTGTTTGGAGTTTTATTCGCTGGTTTACTCTTGCCAATGTTTGCCAATTTATTAAAAAAGGAAGAAAGTGTTCAGCCTTTGGTCGATTTGAGTATAAAGCTAATATGGGCGGGTGCCATTCCCTTGGCGATTGGGACCTATTTTTTTCGAGAAGAGATCATGTTTTTACTATATACAAATGCCACTATTAACCATGGTGAAGTTTTAGGGTATCTAATATTGACTTTTATCGCCGTGAGCGGCATATATATATATAGTACACTTTTAACAGCCAACGCGAGTTTGAAAAAAATGAATTGGCTTTTTGTCTTTAGCATTATTATAAATGTAATATTGAACTATTTTTTAATACAAAAATACCAAGCGACAGGCGCTGCTATTGCTACCTTAATTACTCAGTTTTTTATTCTTTTTGGAAAAATGGTCTTATCTAATACCGAAATTGGGATTCAATTCAATTGGCGTCTTAAAACCCAGATTTTAAGCTTCGGGGCATTTGTCATTTTTATAAATTATCAAATCTATTATTTGGATTATTCTAATTGGATCTACAAATATATAATAGGCATAGTTCTGTGTTTTAGCTTGGCATTTTTATTCAAATTGATCAAGTTATCTGAATTGAAAACAGTGAAAATTAAGAAAACCTAACTACTCGATTAATGAAAAAAATACCTGAAAATATCGCTTTGTGTGGCATTCCATTTGATTTAAATTCCAGCTTTTTGCAAGGTTCAGCCATAGCTCCACAAAGGATTAGAGAGATTTTGAATAATGGCGCCGGAAATGATTGGACAGAGCAAACGGAGAACCCTCTAAAGAGTCCTCATTTTTCTGATTTAGGAGATTTAGCGGTTGATAATTATTTGGATATTGAAAATAGAGTGGTGGATGTGCTTAAAAATAATTCGAGGACTTTGATCTTAGGTGGCGATCATTCTATTACTTTTCCAATAATAAAGGCATATAGCCAGTTTTTTGAAGACATTACGATTCTGCAAATTGATGCACATGGAGACTTATATGATGAGCTTGACGGTAACCCATATTCACATGCTTGTCCATTCGCTCGGATTATGGAAGGGAGCTATGCGAAAAGATTAGTTCAGGTCGGGGTTCGTACTTACAATCCTCATCAAAGAGTTCAAGCTGAAAAATTTGGGGTAGAAACCATTGAAATGATTGATTTTGATAAGGGAGTGCGACCTCAGTTTGACAAGCCTATTTATATTTCTTTAGATTTGGATGGTATAGATCCAGCTTATGCACCAGGTGTTTCTCACCATGAACCAGGTGGTTTAACTACGCGCGAAGTATTAAGATTGATTCAGAGTATTGATGTTCCGATTATTGGTGCAGATATTGTTGAATTAAATCCTCATCGGGATGTGTCAGGTATTACTGCAGCCTTGGCTGCCAAATTGTTGAAAGAGATTGCAGGAAAAATGCTTTTTGGTTCCTAAAAATGCAATTAATCAGTCAATGCTATTGTCCTTTATTCTTGACACATAAAATATTCGTAAATTTAAGCCATAAAAAACTGACGCAGGTTGGGAGCTTCGAAGTTTCTAATTCTTAAAGAATGAAAATTAAATAAGATACCACTTTTATGCGCTTCTTTTTCCCTTAATCGTCGTTGTTGAAAAAGTCACGTATCTATAGATATGCTCCTTTTCAACACCTAGGTTAAGAAAAAAATAATCAGCCTAAAAATGAAACTTTATTTAACCTTCATTCTATAGCGTTCTCACTTTCTAAAACCTTTTCCAAAATGAAGAAAATCTTTACAGTTTTCGTGTGCCTTTTTACCTTGACTTTTGCCCAAGCGCAAATGCCTGATGGGGCTACCGTTCAAAATTTTACTGTAACTGACTTGAATGGTCAAACTCATGAATTATATGACATTTTAAATGAAGGAAAATCAGTAATCATTGATGTGTTTGCAACTTGGTGTGGTCCATGTTGGAGTTATCACAATCAGCATCATTTGAAAGATGTTTGGGATTTATACGGTCCTGATGGGACGGATGAAATATTCGTAATGGCAATCGAATCTGATGGTTCGACACCTGTGGACGCAATTTATGGGATTGGCGGAGGAACATTAGGCGATTGGACAACGGATGTTCCGTATCCTATAATTGATGACGCAAGTATGGGTAGCTTTCTACAAATCAATTATTACCCAACGATCTATATGATTTGTCAAGACCGGACTATTCGGGAGGCAGGTCAAATTAATGCTAATGCAATGTATGCTTTCCATAATCAATGCCCTCAACCCGTTGGAAATAATAATGGTGCGATCGTCGATTATAAGGGATATGATGATCATGTTTGTGAAGATTTAGGTTTTGAGCCTAGAATTACCTTCAAAAATTTTGGTAATGACATTATTTCTGAGGCAACTATCACTGCTTCAATCAATGGTAACGTTTCATCGACTATTAATTATACGGGGGAAATGTACCCTTTTGAGTCTGAATTGATCTATTTCGATGAAATTACGATTGCTCCAGGTGATGAATTGTCTATTCAAATTCAAGATATCAATGGTGATACGGATGAGGATTCTTCTGATAATTTGTATACTGAAACAACTGAAATTCCTTTCGAAGTTAAAACCAATACCCTCAATGTTGAGATTATGACAGACAATGAGGGTTATCAAATTTTCTGGGCAGTATTGAAACCTAATCGTACCATCTTACAGAAAGGCGGAAACAGCTTTGTCGGATTATATGGCGGAGGGTTACAAAATCTTCCACCTCTTGGTGGTTATGATGATAATGAATTATTTACAGAAACAGTTGAATTGCCAAATGATGGCTGCTATAAGTTTATAATTGTTGATAATTGGGGAGATGGATTGCAGGGGAATGGTTACTATAAAGTGACTGATGCTGATGGAAATGTAATCATAGAAGGTTCTGATTTTGGGGCATCGGCTGATCGAACCTTAGATGTTGGATTCACAGTTGGAACTACCGAAATTACTCAATTAGAAAGTATGGATGTGTTCCCTAATCCCACTTCTGGTGAATTAGTAGTCAATTTTGACCTAACAGATAATGTGACTAATTCAGTTTTGAGATTGGTAGACTTGACAGGGAAAGCGGTTTATGTTCAAGAATTTGATCAATTAATTGAAGGCAATCATACGTTCAATATTTCTTTAGATAATGCTCCTTCTGGAATTTATTATGTAGAATTGGTAAGTGAGACAGGTGTGTTTACAAAGAAAATTGTTAAAATGTAAGTTTAAAAAATAGTTGAATTTATATAATATAGCCTCTTTCGGTTTTGGAAGAGGCTTTATTTTTTTGCAAAAAAAAAGCCAACTCACACTGAGTTGGCTTTTTATCTCTTTCACAAGAAATCTATACCAATAATCGAATTGGTTCTTCTAAAATTTCTTTCAAAGTCTTCATGAATTGTGCACCCATAGCGCCATCTACCACACGATGATCGCAAGAAAGCGTCATTCTCATCATATTTCCAACAGCTAATTCGCCATTTTCGACAATCGCTTTTTGATTGATACCTCCTACGGCTAGTATACAGGCATCTGGTGGGTTAATAATTGCCGTAAATTCTTCGATTCCGAACATCCCCAAATTAGAAATCGTAAAAGTATTTCCACTCATTTCTTGCGGTTGTAATTTACGATCACGTGCTTTTCCTGCCAATGCCCTTACTTCCATATTGATTTGAGATAGACTTTTCATATCTGCATGTCGAATCACAGGAACTAATAAACCTTCATCAACTGCGACAGCGACACCAATATTTACGTTATGATTTTTTCTAATCGAATCGCCCATCCAAGAAGAGTTAACCGCTGGATGAGATCGCAAAGCAACAGAAGCTGCTTTTACCACTAAATCATTAAATGAAATCTTGGTGGGTGCTACTGCATTCATGTCTTTTCTCCACTTCATCGCTTTGCCCATATTGACTTCTACTGTCAAATAAAAATGTGGTGCAGAAAATTTACTTTCTCCCAATCTGCGTGCAATTACTTTCCGCATCTGTGAGACGGGTAATTCATCATAAGCATCCTCACTTGAAAAACTAAAGGCAGGAACAGCTGGTGCTGGTGGCGTTTCTTTAGCGGGAGCTGGAGTAGCTGTAGGCATAGGAGCTGGAACTGGAGCAGAGGATGGAGCAGTTTGTTTTTCCATTTCCTCTTCAATATCACGTTTAACAACTCTACCCTGAGTTCCTGACCCTGCAACTTTTGAAATATCAATCCCTGCATCTGTCGCCATACTTTTTGCCAATGGAGAAGCTTTTATTCGACTTCCATCATCTGCATTAGAAGTTGGTACATTGGTTGGAGTGCTAGAAGCAGCTACTACAGCTGGTTCACTTTTTTCTGCGGCATCATTCACACCATTACTAGATGCATCACCATTAGAAGCTTCTAAAGCAGCTTTCCAATCTTCCCCTTTAGACCCAATCACAGCGATAACCCCTTCTACAGGCACAGATCCTTCTGAAACAGCGATATGTAATAAAACACCTTCCCAAAGACTTTCAAATTCCATGGTCGCTTTGTCTGTTTCGATTTCCGCCAATAAATCTCCAGGTTCGACAGCGTCACCTTCTTTTTTCATCCACTCTACGATGTTGCCTTCTTCCATCGTATCACTCATTCTGGGCATTTTGATAATTTCAGCCATATTTTTTTGTATTGTTTTAATTTAATATAAGAGTCCCGAGATCTCAATTCAGAGTTGCTTCGATTCTCGAAATCTCTAATTGGGCGCAAAAATCATTATTTTGGAATAAAATCCAGAATAATATTTTAATAAACTTCTACTTAAACGCGATTTCTGTATTTGGGTTTAAGGTTTTCCACAAAATACATATCAATTTCGCCTTTATTCTTTGCAGTTATTTTGCCACGATAGGTACATTCAAAATACTCTTTTATTAATTGATAAGTTGATTCTGAAATATTCACACGACCTGTTTGGCTCGTTTGTTCCATTCTTGCTGCAATATTGACCGTATCTCCCCAAATATCATATGCAAATTTTTTGATCCCGACAATTCCTGCTACGACAGGTCCTGTATGAATTCCTATTCTAGCTTCAAAATGAGGAAGGTTTTTTGCTAATCTTTCTACTTCTACTGCTTTGATAAATGCCTGTATTTCGAGTGCCGCCTTAACTACTTTTAAAGGTTCATCTTCTGATTCATTCGCAATGCCTCCTACACACATATAAGCATCGCCAATCGTTTTGATTTTTTCTAATCCATTTTGATCAATAATTTCATCAAATGCTCTAAATAAGAAGTCAACTTCTGAAACTAGCTTTTCTGGTTCCATATTTTCGGCAATCTTAGAAAAGTCTTTAAAATCAGAAAAGAAGACGGTTACATGTTCATGCCTTCGAGCCTTTGCAATTCCAAATTCTTTGAGTTCTTCAGCCAATTCTGCAGGTAAAATATTTAGTAATAATTCATCCGATTTTTGTTTTTCCGCCTTCAATTGAGCTGTTCTTGTAGTTACCATTCGCTCTAATTGCTTTCTCCTTTCGGCGTCTAAATAAAGCCGATAACGTAAGATTCCATAAAAGAGAGAAAGGGTGAATAGACCGCAAAGTACAAAGAACCAAATACTTTTATAAAAGGCTTGATCTATTTTTATGGGCACTATTAATTCATTTTTACCCCATTCCCCATTATCAATTCTTGCTTTGACTTTGAAGGTATATTTACCGGCTGGCACCCCGTTGTATCGTGCAAAATTTACATTCGATGGAGTAGACCAATCTTCGTCATAACCTTCTAATTTATAACTATAAGAATGTCCTCTTGGATTGGCATAATCTGCTAAGGTAAAACGAAAAGTCATAAATTTATCGCGCCATGAAAGACGAATTAATTGGTCATTTTCGAGGTCTCTGGGAATAGAAACTAAACTATCGAGTATTCCATCAAACTTCGTAAAAGCGGTTAATAGTAACTTAGCTTCTTGTTTGTCTTTTGCTTTTTGAGAAAATTGTTCACCTGGATAAAAAGCATTGATACCATTTAACCCTCCAAAATACATTCGACCATCACTTGCTTGAAAAAAGGAAATACGGTTGAATTCATTTCGGGACAAACCGTCACTTTCCATGAAATTGGTAAAGGTGTCACTGAATATATCCAATCTCGATAAGCCTCTATCTGTACTTACCCACAAAACAGAATCACCTTCAAGCAAAATACCATTGATGAAATTGTTAGGTAATCCGTCTTCTGTTGTAAAGACTTGAACTGTTTCTGAAGGGATATCCAATTTGTTTATACCATTTCCAGTAGCGATCCAAAGGTTTTGGTTGTTGTCTTCTGTAAGTGCTAATACCCTGGGGCTACTTAATTTAGAGGGACTATTCTCTTTGTCATAATAGTGAGCCAATACACCTTCTCGTTTACTGATTTTATAAATTCCATTTTCTTTTGTGCCAATCCAAACAATATCTGGATTTTTACTTTCATGTAAATAGGTAATACTATTGAAATTCACTGTATCTAAGGTACCTGTGATATCCTTGTAATCAGTTAGATTTTCTATCGTTGGATCATAGATGCATAAATTTTTCTCACACCCAAACCAAATATTGCCATCACTGTCCATCATATTGACACCTTCGGCACCTTCATTTTGGGGAATTATTGTATCAATCTTAAGTGTTTTCAAATCAATTCGTAAGCCTTCTCCTGTCCATAAAGCTTGATTATGATACATGATACTAAATGGAAATTGGAAGTACCTGTTCCGTCCAAAAAGGGGTTGTGTGTTGCCCGTTTTTGGATCTAAAATATGTATAGAATGATAATAACTGATATAAATATTTCCGTTTTCATCTTCCGTTATTCCGCGTGTACTGCAAGTTCCATCTCTACAAAATTCGTGACCTTCGCTTAAATAGTTAACAAATAACTTTTGGAAGCGATGTATACTTAAAACACCAAAATCGGTTGCAACCCATAGTCCACCGGTATTGTCAGCAAAAATTTGACGTAGAGAAGTGGTGTGTTCAAAAATTTCATTTAAGTATTTCTGATAATCATAGGTTCGTTTTTCATAAGCGTCATAATACCATAAGCGACTAGAACCACCTATCCATATATCTCCAGATTCTTCCACCAAAAAGGATACAACGGAATCTTGGGGTGGGATAGAATTGGAAATAGGATGCTTTTCAAAATTGAGATCACCTATCTGTTTTGACATCACTTTCCCATCACTTAGTAAAATCCAAAGTGTAGAATCTGTTGTTGTTTGAGTTTGAAGAATTCTGGGAACTTGACCCGTTATTGAATCTGATGGGAATGCATGAAAAATTGAAAAAGAGGAATTTCGGTCAGATTTCCACAATTCATTTTTTGAGGCACCTAGCCATAAGCCTTCAGATGTTTCTGAAAAGGAACGTTGAAGATAACTGTTAGGTAAGTCTTGCCAATGTTTCAGCGGTTGATCGGGAGCTTTTTTCCTTATTTGTATATTTCCAGTTTGCTCTTGGAAAGTTGCTGTCCAAAGGTTGTTTTGCTCATCTTTAAAAAGGTTATAAAAATGAAAATCAGTACCCGTATTTCGGTTAGAAATCTCTTGTTCAATGATTTCATAATCGCAGTTTACTGCATCCATTTTTATCAGATCATGGCCGGATCCAATCCAAATTTGATTATCCGAATCAATCATCATATCTGTGATGAAATTGTTTGGAATATGGTTCATGACATCATCTGTAGTGAAATGAATAAATTCATGACCATCGAACTTGTTTAATCCGTTAATCGTAGCAATCCAAATGAAACCAGCTATATCTTGTTGGATTTTGAAGACATTCCGATGGGTCAATCCATCATTAAAATCATAAAGCCGAAATCGGATATCTTTACTTTGAGATAGAGAAAAATTAGATAAAAAGAGCAGCAGCAACAAAAAGCTAATGGGTAGAGGATTCCAATTCTTTTGTAGACATAGTCTTTTTGGTATATTATTGAGAATAAAGTACAGCATTCAAAAAATCTAATTAATGATGAAGCTGCAAAATACAAAAAGATGAGGTTCTTTAAAGTGGAATGATTATAAGGAATGCATTACAAAAAAGTTCATGGTCAGAATTAAGTTGCACTTAAATACTGCAACATCGCGCCAAAGGCGCCCGTTGCAGTAGAGGAAGCTTGGAGGGGAGTCCAATTAAAAAAGCTGAAAGTCAGCTTTTTTAATTGGACTCCCCTCCAAAACCACCATTTACTGGAGCGAGCCGCTTTTGCGGCAATGCTCTATTCTAAGTAGCTGTTTTAGCTAAAACTGACAGGTAATCTTTGGTATTATTGTTTAATGATTTTTCTTGAAATGGTTTCATTATCAATCTTCACTTTTAATAAATAGACGCCTTTTGGTACTCTATTCAAATTCATTTCTGTACTAAAAAGACCTGCTGTCAATCGACCTAAGTCTTGAGTTTCTATAACTTGTCCCATCATATTCAAAAGTGAATATTCTACTTTTGCAGTTTCTTCTAATTCTAACTGAATTTGAACTAAAGAACTTGTAGGGTTTGGACTAATGTTTAAAGATGCTTCGTTTAAAATAGCCTCTTTTGAATCAACTAAATCCACATTACCATAGTCAGCAACATCAAACCCTACATAAGAAATGAAGTTAGTTTCAGCTGGATCTGAATCTCCACGAACTGCCATACCTGGTTCAAAGTCAAATTGCCAAATTAAGTGCACCTTGTCATCAACGTGACGAGCGACAGAAGGAAATACGGCTTCAATTGCAGGAATTAAATCAGCATCTGAAGAAATTTCTTCATTGATTAAATCAATAGGTTCTGTCCATGTCTCTCCACCATCAGGAGAGGCGATTGTGAATATATGACGGTAATGTTGCAAATTTGGATTTGCATCTTCTTTGAAGTATTCTTCTACAACGCCAGAATAAGCTAAAAATAATTGGTTAGCCTCATTGATACCAACACTTGGAAAAGAGGTCATAGAAGTAAAGTAGGCAGAAACACTGGCAGCATCTGGAATATCAAAAGTTCCATTTCCATCAGTATCGATAATATCTGCAATAGTTTGGGTGGAGTCTTGCCCGAATGATTCATTCCAATATCTAATACCACTTGATGCGGGGTAATATTGAGTGCCTCCGTCAGCAAGATCATCGTCAATCACATACATTTCTCCAAAAAATACATGGGCTTTGCCGTCATTATCTAAGATGGCTGCACCTGAATAATCAGATGTTAATATGGCTAATGAATCCGGCTGTGCTGGATTGTAAGGTGGTAAGTCATCTATTGTATATCCAGCATCTGTCACATAGTTAGTCAAAGGAAAATCATTCACGACAATTCGGTTCCATGTTGCTCCGTTATCACCCGATTTCCAGACTGCGACATCACTCCATTGACCAAAGACAGTTACTAAAACGTTTTCACCTTGGGCATCAATTGCATAAGCGTCAGCACTTAATGAAACCATTTCTGTCATATCTAACCCTGGTAGTTTTTGATCGAGAATATCCCAACTCAAACCTCCATTGGTTGAACGATAATATAATAAATGTCCATCTACACCATCATAAACAGCCCCTCCGTTACCTGAAGGAGTAGTTAAAGCTACGGCATGTATAGTGTTTCCGTCTAATCCTCCTTTAGCTATTCTTGGCCAAACAACCCCTGAAGGAGTACCATTAGGAACATCTGATTCTACCCAGAAATCGGTACCAGATTGTTTGCGTAATTCGTGTAGATTAAAAGGGGCTGCAAAAACGTGATTGATAACGACCTCATCGTTATTGTCTGTTGCCAAGATGGCTGGCCATCCTGTTCGCACCCCACTTTCTAATCTTGAGGAAGGGTTATCATTCCAACTTGTTCCATCAAAGTGTGCATATCCTGTACCACGATTTGGATAGCCTCCTGCTGCATCAAACCCCATCGTCCAAACAGCAGATATTTTCCCTCCATCATAATTAACCAATCTAGGCATGCTAGAATAATTAGTCTGTAGATCATATATAGTCGTGCCTATGAGCACTTCTGCCTCTGTACGATCATTAGTCTTTGGAATAATGGGTGTAGTAGGGTGGGCGACTTCGGCGGGTTCATTACTATCAAAGATTGCTGGTTGCATTAATTTAGGTTGCATCAAATCTGGATTTTTTAGAGGAGCTTGGGACATAAGCTGATTTGACGTGAAAAGGATACCAAATAAGAAGAAAAATTGTAACAATCGGTGCATAAATTATTATTTTAATTAGTGAAATTGATGTAATAGACATGTTTCCAAAAGAAAAGATGTAGGAAAAGCCTATTAAGTATGATTTTTAAAATTTGAATTTAAGGCAAAAGGCTAATATTTTTAAGTTTTGGGGAAATAATTAGACATTATTCCAAAAGTATTATTGAGATAGAAGTTTTGAATTTTGACCTCAATCGAGAAAAGTACGGTGCCTAATTGCACTAGCTATTAAGGCGAGTACGTGACGGAGAGTGAGATCAAAAGACTAAGTTCTAGCCACAGAATATTTTTTTTGGAATGAAGTCTATTACAGTTCGTTGGTTACAAAATGAAGTGGCGTGAATAAATTTTTCAGACTTTCTTAAAAAAAACTAAGATTTCTTAAAATGTTTATTTATGATTGAAAAAGAACAAGTTATGGGCAATGACAGACCATTTATGGGGTTTTTGGAGGGGGTGATGATTGTTTATTGGATTAACAAAAATTTGTAAATAAAAAATAAAAATATCACATTGTGGACATAATCAGTTAAACACGGTTAAATTTTTCCTCTCTCAAACAGTTTTTTGTGCCGAAAGTATAATTATAGTCCACCTAAAATTCCCTACAAACAAAATAATTTAAAATTAAAAGCAAACAAAGTTGCTTTTGATGACATTAGATTTTAGTGTTAAAAAATAGGATTTTTAACCTTCTATCATTCTAGTACTACCTAGTTTAACCTTAAACTAAACCACCTGTATTTTATTGACTTTTCTGAATTCAATGCGTTCGGAGAGCATTCAGAGCTTTGCCTTTGACTGCCATAACAAGTTGAATTCGACTATGATAACTATTTATTTCTTTACAAAACAAGTAACCTAAGTATGAAGAACATCAAATTTTTACTCACAATTCTTAGTTTTATTTTCTGCTTTAGCAGTTTCGCTCAAAATTCCTTTTATACTCCTGAAGGTAAAACGAGTATGGAAGTTTCTACTGAGCAAATATTAGTAAAGTTCAAATCAGGTGTTGCTTTTGAAGCTCAAAAACAAATTTTGGGTAATGCCGAAAATCTAGTTCCATTAATAAGAGAAAATTTATTGCCTGCTCCTATTGTGACATTAGTCCAATTGTCTAATGGGGTTACAGAACAAGGTGTCGAGACCTTACTTAACCAATTGAGAGTCAACGAAAAAGTTGATTATGCGAATCCATTTTTAGCGCACAAAGATGGAACTCTTCAAGGGATTACCGACAAACTTATTGTTGGTTTAAAAAATCCTGCGGATGAGGCTGTATTGGTAAACCTTGCCAAAGGTTTTGGGGCGGAGATTGAAAATAGAAACGAGTTTGATCCTTTGCAGTTTCACTTGAAAGTGTCAAAAAGTGCCAATCGCAATTCATTAGAAATTGCCAATTCGCTATATGAAACAGGTTTGTTTGCATTTGCTGAACCTGATTTTTTAAGGCTTATGAAACGGATGAATACCAATGACCCATTAGTTGGGAATCAATGGTCACTTAACAATGATGGGGTAAATACTTCTCAATACGGGGGTGTTGTAGGAGCTGACATGAAAGTATATAGTGCATGGAACACTTCTACTGGTTCGTCTAGCATCAAAGTTGCGATTATTGATGAAGGTGTTGATTTAGTGCACCCTGATTTAGTGGCAAATTTATTACCTGGATATGATGCAACAGGACAAGGTTCTGGTGGGGCACCTTCAGGTGATGATGCTCATGGTACAGCCTGTGCAGGTATTGTGGCAGGAGTGGGAAATAATAGCACTGGTGTTGCAGGCGTAGCGTATGGAAGTAAAATTATTCCTGTACGTATTGCATACTCAAATGCTCAAGGTAATTGGGTGACATCTAATACATGGATTGCTAATGCTTTGAATTGGTCTTGGCAAACAGCTGGCGCAGATATCCTAAGTAATTCATGGGGAGGAGGTAGTTCTTCTTCTGCTATTAATAATGCGATCAACGGTTCAATTACTTCTGGTCGAGGTGGCTTAGGTGCGCCTGTTATTTTCGCAGCAGGAAATGGAAATGGCGCAGTTGGTTATCCCGGTTCTAATAATGAAACGATTGCGGTTATTGCAATGAGTATGTGTAATGAAAGAAAAAATCCTTCTTCTTGTGATGGTGAAACTTGGTGGGGGTCTGACCACGGTACACATGCAGATGTTGCAGCACCAGGTGTAAAGATTTACGCAACGGATATTTCAGGAGCGGCTGGATATTCAAGCGGAGATTATGTTTCAAATTTTAATGGAACTTCTAGTGCTTGTCCAAATACAGCAGGTGTAATGGCTTTAATTCTTTCAGTCGATGGAAATTTGACTGAACAAGCTGCACGAGCTGCATTGGAAACAACTTGTGACAAAGTTGGTGGATATACTTATAGTACAAATGGTGCCCAACCAAATGGCACTTGGTCAACTGACTTAGGATATGGTCGAGTAAATGCGCAAGCAGCCTTGAATTCTTTAACTCCGCCAGCTAATGATGACGCTGGAATCTCTGCTGTGATTGATCCATCTGGTACAATATGCGCAACTTCAGCTACTCCAATTGTTACTCTAAAAAACTATGGAGCCAATACATTAAGCTCAGTTGATATTGTTTATTCAGTTGATGGAGGATCTTCAAGTACCTATAATTGGACAGGATCTTTAGCAAGTCAGGCAACTACTAATGTGACACTTTCTGCTGTTTCTTTCAGTTCAGGTTCACATACTTTTAATGCAAATACTAATAATCCAAATGGTACAGCTGATTCTAATACCAATAATGACGCAGGTTCCTCTTCTTTCAATTCTGGAGATCAAGGTATTACACTTTCTATTTTGACTGATAATTACGCAAGTGAAACAACTTGGGATATTAGAGATGGAAGTGGAAATGTTGTTGCTTCTGGTGGTCCTTATGCTCAAAATAATACCACTTTTACACATAATTTGTGTGTTGCAAGTGCTTGTTTTGATTTAACGATTTATGACTCTTATGGTGATGGTATTTGTTGTGCTTATGGGAATGGTTCGTATAGCTTAACTGAAGATGCTACAGGTAATACACTAGCTTCTGGGGGATCGTTTGGTTCGTCAGAAACAACTAATTTCTGTGTTCCTTCAGCGCCTCCATCTCAGTATACTTTAACGACGAATACAAATGGTAATGGTTCCGTTTCTCCAGGAGGAACTTATAATGGCGGCAGTTCTGTAACGATTTCAGCAACACCTGACGCAGGTTATCAATTTGACGGATGGAGTGGTGATTTAAGTGGTTCAACCAATCCGATCACTTTTACTATTAGTTCAAATATGAATGTAACGGCTAATTTTAGCCTCATACCACCAAATCAATACACATTAACGACTAGTACCAATGGCAATGGAACCGTTACGCCAGGTGGAACCTATAATGCAGGAACCTCTTTAACGATTTCAGCAACACCTGACGCAGGTTACCAGTTTGACAATTGGAGCGGCGATTTGAGTGGTTCAACCAACCCAATTACATTTACCATTAACGCAAACATGTCTGTTACAGCCAATTTCAGTTCAACTGGTGGTGGTGGATGTTCTTATTCTACTATTGATAATGAAGGTTTTGAAAGTGGATGGGGTATTTGGAATGATGGTGGTTCTGATTGCCGAAAAAGTGCAAATGATTCTAATTATGCAAATAATGGAACCTATTGTGTCCGGTTAAGAGATAATACTTCAACTTCTGTGATGACTACTGACGTACTAGATTTATCTGGTTATGATGAATTGACTGTTGACTTTTCTTGTTGGATTAGAAGTTTTGAAGGTTCTGAAGATTTTTGGCTTCAAATCTCAACGAATGGTGGGTCTTCTTATACTACAGTTGAAGACTGGGTGAAAGGTGTTGATTTTAATAATAATGAGCGAATTGATCCGAGTGTTGTGATTGCTGGTCCTTTCACTAATAATTGCAGATTGCGTTTCAGAGCCGATGCTTCTGGAAATTCTGATTGGGCATATTTTGATGATGTACATATTCAAGGTTGCTCAGGAACGGGAGGAAATAGTGTAATTGTAGGTAATGATTATGATAAAGATGTTGATAGCAGTGAGGATGAAGCAATAGAAATGGAGGTAAGTCTTACGGAATTAGAGCTATTCCCTAATCCAGTTTCTTCAGAGTTGACAGTAGCCTATGAAATCCAAACTGACACAGAATATGTCAACTTAATTGTAACTGATTTTACAGGAAAAGTTATCCAAAGATTAAAGACACCAGCGGGTGTACATAATGAGCAAATTGATGTTAGTCAATTCGTAGAAGGATATTATTTGGTGCATTTAATTTCAGGGCAAGAAAGAACTGCCAAGAAATTTGTGGTGATCAAATAATTATTTTGAAGACTAAATAAAAAACAAAAAACTGGCTCCACTCGAAAGGGTGGAGCTTTTTTGTTGGCTTAATTTTGAATTTCTCCTTTAGGCTTCCGTACTTTACTTCAGAGAAACAAAAAGAATATGGATTGGACGTACATATTGGAGATTATATGGATTGGTTATATTGTGCTGTGTGCGATATTTTACTTCTTACAAGATTACTTTTTTTTCCGTCCAGAAATCTTACCTAAATCCTTTCAATATAGATATCCTTTTCCATTCGATGAAGTCCATTTTGATATGGAAGACGGAGGCTATATTAACGGCATTCACTTTAAAGTACCTAATTCAAAGGGCGTTATTTATTACTTAAAAGGAAATTCGAAAAGTGTAAAAGGGTGGGGGAAGTTCGCCAAAGACTTTGTAAGCAAGGGGTATAGTTTTTTTATGGTTGATTATCGAGGTTTTGGAAAAAGTTCTGGACGCCGAACCGAAGCAACCTTATATAGTGATGCTCAGCATGTTTACAAATGGTTGTCAACAGAATACTCAGAAGATCAAATTATTATTTATGGCAGATCCATGGGCAGTGGTATCGCGACTCGCATAGCATCCTGGAATAAGCCCAAAATGTTAATTTTAGATTCGCCTTATTTTAGCTTTTCTTATCAAATTCGAAGATATGCTTTTATTCTGCCACTAAAATGGTTGTTGAAATATCAAATTCGGACTGATCAATTCATCAGAAAAGTATCTTGTCCTATCTTTATTGTTCATGGAAAAAAGGATCGATTGATACCATTTAATCAAACCCTAAAACTAAAACGACTGACACCTTCCAATATTGAGGTCTTTCCAGTAGCAGATGCCCATCATAATAACCTCCCAGAGTACCCAGAATATCATGAATGGTTATATGATATTTTAAATGATGACCTATTGTTTTCTCAATGGGAAAAGCGATTACCTTCAGCTGCGTAAAATATTTTAAAAAAATATCTGATTCTCTTGCAGAGAAAAAAAAAAAAGCATAATTTTGCGTCGCTTTTGCACGACGGTGCATTTATAAGCTGGTAAAAAGACCTATGGTGTAATCGGTAACACAGCTGTTTTTGGTGCAGTCGTTCTAGGTTCGAGTCCTAGTAGGTCTACTAAAGTCCTTGTAAGTCGTTGATTTACAAGGACTTTTTTGTTTGCTCAAGTTCTATTGTATTCTTCCCTTGTACTTCTTAAATGGCATGGTTGATTTTTGATGAATATTTGTGACAATTTTAGACATTTTGCTATATGCGAACCTAGAGTATGTTGAATGACTAAAATAACTAGATCAAGAATATAGAATTATAACCCATTCTCATAAGCATATCTCACCAGGTCATTAGAACTGTTAATATTTAGCTTAGACATAGCATTTCTCTTATGAGTGTAAATAGTATGTTCACTAATATTTAGTAGTTGAGCAATTTCAGAAGTTGAATTTCCTTCTTTTAAAAGTTTAATAATTTGAATTTCTCGTTTCGTTAGTAAGCTAGATTTTTCGGATGCTGATACATAGGTTTTGGAATAGATTTTTTCAATGCTTTTATCATTAATCAAGTAAAGGTTACAAATGATATCATTGTTTTTTTCCCAATCTGAGATGTCTGAAAGCATACCGACATCTATCCACGGATTACCTTGAGTATCTAAAGCTGCGATAATCGTTTGTTGGAGAAAATGTGAATATTCCTTGGCTGTAGTTTTTAATAGTTGAAATTGCCGAGAGATTAAGGTCACTCGGCAATTTCATTTATCACTCCTTAATTTTTAAGATAGAACCTAGAACTTCTTTAATACTTGCTAACTCTCCGCTTAACTCCTCATATATCTCTCTCATTTCCAGATTCTCTTGTTCCAATTTTTCAATTATTTCCTGCTGTTCTTGCATTCCTTTAACCAACGGTACAACAAACTCCGCATAGCGTAAACCATAATGATCATGCTCATTCTTTGGGGTTTTTACACCACTAAAATAATAGCCTGTTTCTCGTGCCGCTGCTTCCACCTCTTGAGCAATGAAGCCAGTAAAACGAGTATTTGATTTATCTTGATTAATCGTGAGGTTATCAGCTTTTTCTTTACCATATAAAAATACATTCAATTTGGGCAAGTCAAATTGATAAGTGACAGGATGTAGTTTTTGAATAAAGTCCAATCCTTTTACACTTTCCTCAACTTTGATTTTAAATCGACCGTCTGAGAGGTTAGTCCACGCAGCGAAGCCACCGATATCATCCACATTAGAGTCTCCAATTCTTGCTTGGTTATCTGAATTTACCTCTGCCAATTTTCCGATTGCTATAGAGTTATTGACTGTGGTCATAGAAGCATTTCCTGAATCGTTACCAATGAACGTATTATCATTACCGTTTCCATTACCACTTCCTGAACTATAGCCAATAAAAGTGTTGGCACTACCTTGACTTACCAACCCCGCGGATGAACCGAAAAAGGCATTTTCCGTTCCAGCAATTCCATGAGAACCTGCTGATTTCCCAAAATAAGAGTTATCACTTCCTGTGGTATTTCCCTGTCCTGCTTGTTCTCCATAAAAGGAGTTTTGTCCTCCCGAGGAATTACTGACACCAGTTCTTCGCCCAACAAAAGTATTTTGTGCTCCATCTATATTGGATTCTCCAGTTCTTGTTCCAATAAAGAGGTTCCAAAAGCCAGTTGTATTTGAGATTCCAGTGTTTTTTCCTATAAATGTGTTTTCATTACCTGTTGTATTGGCAGCTCCAGCAAAATAACCAATGAAGGTATTTTCTTCGGCGTCTGTATTAGCATATCCAGCGCTATTTCCAATAAAGGTATTGTTATTAGCAATATTACTATATCCTGCTTCCATTCC
>JANSWP010000158.1 GCA_024743405.1 Bacteroidota bacterium | reverse complement strand
TCTTGGTATTCTGGATTTCCAAATTGATCTAACACACTGTAATCCTCATCACCCAAAGCAATTTGTAGATTTTCTAAGTAGAAATCACAGGTTATAGTTTGAGGAGTAGGGCAGCTAGCTAAAACTGGTCCTATTTTATCAGAAACATTTACTGTAACCATGCAATCATTATAATTGCCATCGCAGTCGTAAGCTCTGAAAATTACAGTTACCGGGCTATTTGCAGCATCTTCACAACAGAAGGTTGCGTAAGGACCAAAATCAGTACCAACACCACATCCATCTTCCATTCTTGCTACTTCAAATTTATCTAAACAACATTGGTCATAGCTTCCATCGTCAAAAGTTTCTGCAAAGACTTCGGCAGTGCCTCCAGAAGATAAATTAACATCCGTGATTTCATCACAAATGGCAACTGGAGCGATTAAATCGGTAACGGTAACCGTCACTTCTTTATTGATAGAATTACCGCAAACATCTGTAGCTTGATAAGTAATAATATGGTCTCCTTGTGGTAAACCTGGACTTGGAATGTATCCACCATTGGCGCCATCTGTTCCATTAACATAAATCGCTTCTCCAACTGGCGTAAAGATTTTTACACTGAAATCACTACAATTATCAGAGACATTTGCTGGTTTTAATAATTCAGTAGAGAAACATGGATGAGGATGTGTGCCTTGATTATTGGCATTGACCTCATAGTCATCCATTGTAATTTGAGGTGCCTTATCATCTACAATATCAATGATTTGTTGGTTGTCCTCACCTGCGTTATTTTGTGTGACTATCTCTCCTGTACACCAATCCAAAACCGTCCAAGTTCGAACCACTTTATAGGTATTTCCACAACCAGGAATCGTAATATCTGAGTAGCTGGTTTCATACAAACAGTATTGACCAGAAACGCCCGAAGGACTACCAGTTGAAGAAGGATTGGTATTTGGATTAGGGCATTGTCGAGTTACATCATTCGGAAAATCAACTAAGCCTGGTTCAGGTCTAGTGATTGTTATTGTTTGTGTACAAGGAGCAGATTCATTTCCATAATCATCAATAGCGATATAAGTTCTTTCAATGGTTACATAACCCGCAATTCCATCATTTGGAGTTGGGTCGGTACATTGATCATTCGTATTTATTACCTCGTCAATTAAATTGACAGTTGGGCTATTATCACAGTTATCCGATCCACTTGCTTTTGGTACTCCATTCAAATTAGAAGTACAAGAGATGGTACGGTCTTGACAAGTAACAGTTGGAGCTGATTTATCTTCGACTGTTATCTCTCCCCAACAGGAATTTCCACTTGGAAGGTGAGTTACCTTAACAATTAATATTTCTCCAATGTAGTTACCAGAAACTGGATTATTAACTGGATCATTATGGTCATCTTTAAGTGACACGAAATAATCATCATAACAACTATAAGTTCCTTCCAAAATCATATCAGGAAGGACATCAACTACACAATTATCATCCAAAGAGGCATGTACCAAGCCATTACAAATTGGTTGGTTAGATGTCTCCACAATATTAATATACCCTAATATAGCTTGTTTACAACCAGGATTTTCTATTGCCTCATTTAACGTATTTGCCCCATTACCTGAAACGACTCCATTGAGTAACTCATAACCTAATGCATCTTCTGCGTCAAATCTAATTTCGACCGGAAAAGTACCTATACCCAAAGTAGCTGGATCAACAATATCGGTTTGAACACCATTTACATATATTTCGGAAGAACCACTTGCGCCACCGGCATCAAACAAGACATTAAAAGGAGGAGTATTAATACAGTAATTAACATCTAGATCAGTTGAAAATACAGGATTTGGATAAAAACAAGTATTTTCAATAGTTCCAATCGCATTTCCATCTAATAAAATTTCTATCGAATATCCTTGTCCATCAACATGAATAAAAGAGAGATTGTATGCATCGGCACTAGCCTCAAAATTGAAGGGTGTACCCGCTGCTACTGGAACACCAGCACTTTGGCTACCTATTGCTGGAATATTGCCAGCATCAAAAGCATTAATCGCTGTTCCTACCGTTAAATTCATTCCGGCAGGTAAAGCACTTCCACCAAAACCAGTGATTTCAATAGTTTCGCTAAATTGTCCATCATCGCCACCAGAACCGGTTTCAACAAGATAAAGAGAAGCATTATCCAAACAGCCACAAGGATCAGAAGCTGAAATGCCAAAACATCTTGAGCTTAAAGTTCCATTTGCCAAAGAGCAATCTCCGCAATGAAAACCTAGTCCATCTGACGTATTATTTGGAAAACCATCCCATTCTCCAGCAGGATCAAAAGCATCAAAAGGATTTACATCACCTTGATCAATTGATGTTTTTCTTCTTATAGTATTGTTGGCGGTTGATGCATCTCCTGATCCCCATTGACTACCAGGGTCGGTACCAATTTGACCAATTACATCAATTACAAAGTTATTTTTTACTAAAACCACGGCATCATCACCGTTATAAAAACTATTCCCAGGCGTTAAATCCGCTTCTGCTAAAAATTCGGCTGCTGCTCCGTCATCACAAATCACATATACATCGCCAGGCAAAATGGTCCCTGTTAAATCCAACATAACCCCAGCACTATTACTCCCGTTAAAATAAATTTTAACTTCATAACTTCCCGCACCTAAGTCAATGGTATTCGTAGTTGGGTTATATATTTCAAGACATTTATTGAAGGAGGATCCTTCAATGAATTCAGAGAAAAATACCTCACCACAAGGGTTTACTGAACAACTTACTGGTGCGGTATCAATAGCACATTCCGTGAATGTACAAGCCATTTCATCAGAAAATTGAGCGCTTACATCAATACTGCCACCCATTGTATGGGCTGTGAAGCTGAATTTATGAGAAGTAGGTGTATCGGTACTTCCAATTGCAACTGACATACTTCCATCAGGCATTCCTCCAACAGCAATATCAACATCAAGTGTACCTGTAGCTGGGGCATTTTCAAAAGTGATTGTCGCATCGAAAGTGAAAGTATCATCACTTGGGTCTGGAGTTCCCAGGTCGTTACAAGCTGTTATGTTATCAACAGTAATGCTTGTTATATCACAGGCAATCACAATACAATCATTACTATTCATCCCTAAGCCTGAAAAATCATTATTTGCAAATCCATCCCATTCCATGGCTGGGTCAAAATCATTTGTTTCATCGGTATCACCTACATTAATTGTTGATTTACGGCGAATAGTATTATTGGCAGTAGATGCATTTCCTGAACCCCATTGACTTCCTGGATCTTCTCCTACTTTACCGATAACATCTATTATGGTAGCTCCAACACCGCCTTTCCAAAGTACTACTGCATCGTCTCCATTAAACCAGCCACCACCAAAGGTTTGGTCAGCGATTCCAGAAAAAGCTGCAGAAGAATGTGCCAACAAAAACACATCACCGGAGGAAATGGATCCGTTTAAGGCATTCGTGGTGGTTGGATTATTTAAATTTCCATTACCGTTATGATAGGTTGCGACAACATAGTTGCCTGCTACTAAATCGATAGTTGCCCCCGTTGGATTGTAAATTTCTACTCCTTTGTTATTACTTGACCCTTCCACATATTCTGAGAAAAAAGCTTCCGTACATTGAGCTTGTATAACAGTATTAAAATAAAGGAAGGTGAAAAAGAACATTAAAAGAGAAAGCCAAATTTTTGACCTCTTAAAATTTCTTGAGAGAGAAGTTTTTGTAAAATTCGTTTTTTTCATGAGATTACATTGTACAGTTAACCGTTAGTGAAGTAGCTTACTTCACCATTCTGATTTAAATCTAGGTTTGGATTATAGTTTTTTACAAATAGCTGTATTTGTGGCTATTTATAAAAAATGAAAATCCTTGTTTGTTCCGTTAGACCTAACCGTTAGTAATCTAATTTTGGGAAAGTAAAAGGAGTCTTATTCAGGGATGAATAGACAGTATCCAATTTTTTGAAAAAAAAAGAATAGGTAAGTTGTAAAGTCTTTTTTGAGTAGGTTGTCACGGATTATAATTTGCTTTTGAAACATTTCAATACAAAAATATAAATTTTGTTAAATTATACAATTGTTTTTGGTGAGCTTTTTTGATTCAAATACAAAAAAAGCCTCTTTCGCTATCGAAAGAGGCTTCATATTGTATTAAGAAATATATTTTATTTGATAGAAATCATTTTTCTAGTTGCAGAATAGTTTTGTGTATCTAATTGATAATAAAATACACCATTGGCTCCTAAAGATTTTTGATCAATATTGATTTCATTATAACCTTTAGAATAATCACCTTTTATTACTTCAACGACTTTTCCATTGACATCAGAAATGGTTAAGGTTGCTGTTGAAGGAGTAGGTAATTGGAAGGCAATTTTTGTATTTCCGTTGAATGGATTTGGTGAGTTTTGGTAGAGTTCGAATTGATTAGTATTCGAAACACCATTAAACTCCAATTCAATATCAACGATTTCACCTTTTGAATTGTATGCTTCTGCTTGTGTGTAGCTTGAATTGAGATTCATTAAGTCACTCAATTGAGCGTCCAATTTAGCTGTGAAAACCAAACTAAAAAGAATGTCACGTGCATTAATTTTGGTGATGTCACCATTGTGCCAGCTAGACGTAATAACACCTTCCTCCAACAAGCTCAAACCGAAATTTTCAGTATTGGCTTGCCCTGGTAGGATTTCTACAAAGTCAAGTGCCTCCTGGTCAAAATCCATAGTGAATTGGTAACCCAAAATGGCTAACTCTTTTGCAGAAAAATCTACGGTATAAGTTTCACCAGCTTTCAATGAAATATCATTGGTTTGGAAAACGAAAGTTTCCGTTGCGTTTCTGTCATCTAAGCCAGCTGAAAGGCTAGCATTATTATTAACATCTCCTACTTTGATCGCAACAAAGTCAGCATTAGGAACATTGTTCGCGATATTATTGATATTGATCACTTCAGGAAATGAAGTTTCAAAAGGATTAGCAGGATTAGCGAAATCGAAATCAGTTGGAATAAATCTCCAAGAAGTATTATTTGGAAATTCATCAACTACAAATAAGATCAATTTACGGAGTGTTACTAAATCGAAAGTCGTAATAGTTCCAGATTTATTGACATCAGCCGCAATCAATTTATAAGGAGAATTCAAAGGATTGACACCTAAAATGTGCTTAGTAATTAAGACTAAATCATAAGTAGAAACACCATTTAATGGGTTATCGTCTTTAATTGGTGTAATTGTATAATCCTCATTTACAGGAACATTTGTGCTAAAAGTACCATCGTTTTGGGTGGTTTGATTGAAATCAAAACCCATCGCTGAGTTGATGTTAATTTCTACCCCTGAAATGGCATCATTATCTTCCGTTTCTACAACTCCTGCCAATAACGGATCGTCAATCATTGGGCATTGACCCATGTTTGCTTGAATGAACACAAAAGTTGAGCAATAGTCTTGGTTACCAGAAGCATCCGTTACCCAGATTTCAATAGATTGTTGACCGACATGATCACAATTGAAAGTTTTGTTAATGTCAGAAACATCAGCAGAG
>JANSWP010000013.1 GCA_024743405.1 Bacteroidota bacterium | reverse complement strand
GGTTAGACAAGAATTGTTGTTGGGATTAACAAAACGTTTGGCATTCATTTACATTTTATGGAACTAGTACATGAAGTAGAAGACAGAATGGTATCTGTAGGCAAAATGTAAATGAATGCCAAACGTTTTGTTAATCCCAACAACAATTCTTGTCTAACCCTTAAATAATACGCACCTTTTCGTAGAATATAATATCCAACACCAAAACTCAGTCTCCTTTCTCTTTATTTAGTGGGAAACAGAAAACTGAGAAATGCTACTGATTGGTCATGCCTGGAATCACGCAATATCTATTTGAAACCACTTTTTGCCTTGCTGTATTTTATGGCTTTTATTATTATTTTCTTCGAAAAAAATTTCTTACTCGATGGAATAGATGGTACTTATTGACAACTCCTGTTCTTTCTCTAATTATCCCTGGTTTAGATATAGTCTCTTTTTTCCAAGAGTTGCTTTATGCGTCCAATTTGGATACAAAATTATTAAGTCAAACGGAGGACTTTAATTTGGCAATTGCAGAAAAATTAGAAGAAAATACACCTCCATTTCAATTAAGAATTAACGATTTATTTAAAGGTATTTACCTAATGGGTGTGACGCTCTTAGGCTTCCGATTTATTGATAAATATTGGAAATGGGTCATGCTTTTTCAAAAAAAGAAACCTAATTGGTATGTTGGTTATACCCTCGACAATCCTTATGTAAAATTCCCCAATGATTCTCTTTTCAGCTTCCTTTTCTGGAATAAAAAGCTCTTACCCGAGTCCTTAAAAAATCAATTAAGGACTCGAAAAATACAATTGAATTGGACACATAGCTTAGATGTCATTTTGATGAATGTTATTTTAATTGGTATGTGGTTTCATCCACTTATTTATCTTTATAAAAAAGAGCTTCATACATGGCATGAACACAACCTGATTGCCAAGTTAAATTTTGAATCCAAAACGTTTACACCCTTTCGCCATATTGTCTTGACTTCCATTTGCTTGGTTTCTGTGTTAGCTTTATTTTCTTCAAATGTTATTGAACAATCACCCCTAAATCAATCAATTGGAGCGGTTCTTACTAAAATAGAAAATCAATCTGGTTATATTATATACGAACATCAAAAAACCAAACCTGCAATCTACAGGATGGAATGGGGACAGCTAAATTTGCATCTTGAAAGTGTGGCTGCTCCTAATGGGTATAGCGGCGAGACCGAACTCGAATTAAGTGAATTTTCTAGGATATTGGATTCATCTCTTGTGGTTTATAAAGATTCAGTCGATCAAGTTTTTCAAACACTAGACATTGAAGTAAAGAGGGCTGAAAATCGCCGAACCCTTTGGTTTCCAAATCAAAATCCTGACAGTATCAATTTGGCATATCGATGGCAAAAAAATAAGATAATTGAATTAGCGAAAGGAGATGAATTATCACTTACAGGAAAGGTTGGTGATATCTATTTGGCAGGAGTAAAAATAAAAATTAAAGATCCTTTTGAATTATATACTCCCAATTTTTCAGCCCCTCCTATTGATCGTACCGAAGCACACTTTAGGTTCCAAGTTGTCAACTTACCAAATCGAAAATCAATCATTCGAATCGATACTTTGAATGATAAAACAAAACATATTTTAGAGCTTTATCGAGATCCTGACAAATATAAAATTAATCACATCCCCAACTTTAGGACTAATAAAAGGCTGGTCGGATCAGAAAATGTACTTTATCCAAATATTGATGACGAAAACTTGATTGAAAAGCCAGCTTTTGATATTTATGATTTACCTGAGTTTCATTTTGGTAAGAAGAACCTAATCCGTCTTTTTTGGGGAAAAATGATAGCTGCGCCAAATAGCAAAAACTACACAAACGAGCAATTTAAAAATTATTTTCGCTCCCCTATTCAATTAAAAATAAGTAAGGATTACCTAGAAATTGTTCATTTTAGATTAGTAACCGTTTCAAAAAACGAGCTTCCAAAATCCTTTTTATTGACCCCCGAAAAAATGCAACATATTAGCTATGATTTAAAAAAATTATCAGCTGAATCAAGCATTTATTTTGAAGATATCGTCATAAAATTCAATGACCAATTAATGCAGTTCCCCATTTCATTTTTATTTAACATCGGAAAAGATAAGAATGAGTATGAATTAGCGATTGCGGAAAGTAAACCAGAAACTGTGAAAGATGCAAGACGGCAAGAAGGCTATTTGTTTTATCAAAACTATTCGTTGTCTGAAATTATTAGAGTATTAACTGGAGATGAAAGACTGGTTTTTGATTCAAATATTGAAGAACCTAAACTCGATATTTTATTTCAATCTCCGCATTTGCCGAATAGTAAAGGAGAAAATTTAATTTTAGAAAAACTTCAAGAACAATTTCATTATCAAACTGATTTGAAATTTGACACCCGAACAATTTGGGTTATCCAACCTCCAGATTTCCAATCTCTACTAGAACCCTTTGAATACTTTTATAACGTACGACCCAATCTAGAACAAATTATAAAAGAAAACGAAGCCAAAGGATATGAAACTATCACACCAGGTTTTTTTGATGATCTAGCCCGATTAATTGAAGATCAATTTGGCATTTATGTTTTTAACGAATCCAATATTCATAAAGCTTATGGGTTAGGATTAGATTTATCTTCATTTAAAGCATTGAGAAAGCAATTGAAAAAGGACTACGGTATTGTATTAACTAGGGAAAAAAGAACCATCCGAACTCGAAAAATTAGAAATTAAGTTTTCAACTTAAGTAACAACGAAAGAAAAACTTGAACACCTAGGCTGCCAGATTGAAAGCCATACAGCGTTAGAAATCCTCGTCGATGCCCTGCATCGATTACGTTTTCTTCCTTATCTAACTTCAAATCTGAATAGCCTAAATGACCACCTTATTTTTTCGTCGTTACTAAGCTGGTTTAAAGGAGTTAAAAGCTGATTTAGATTATATAACATTTAACCCTATATCGCATCACAAGGCAGTTCCATCTTATAATCATCCACAAACGTCCACCAATACTATATTTAGACGGAAAAAATTTTACCTTTACGGCTCAAAAAATATCGGTATTTGAATGGATAAAAATACAACTACAGGCTTCCTTTTAATCTTTCTATTAATTCTTGGTTATCAGTATTTTATGTCTCCTTCGGAAGCGGAGATTTCCCGACAGCAGGCTATTCAGGACTCCTTGAATCTAGTTGAACAACAACGATTAGACAATCAAGTTGAAGCCAAGGAACAGGAAGTAATTCCACTAAAACCTGCAGAACAGGTAGTGCAGGATTCACTACAACAGCTTCAATTTCAAGGTCGTTATGGTTCCTTGGCCCATTTAGTACAAGGATCTGAACAAGAGACTGTAATTGAGAATGATGTCATTAAAGTCACTTTCACCAACAAGGGAGGACGAGTTAAGGAGGTATTATTGAAAGAGCATTTTAAGCTACATTTGGATTCGACTACAAAAATCGAAACCCAAATGCCTCTATATTTATTAAAGGATGAAAAGAACAAATTCGATTATCTCCTACCAATAAAATATGCGGCGGCTCCAGTTAAGTCTAGTGACCTTTACTTTACAACATCACAATCTGGTAATACAATAAAATTCCGGGCTCAGGCTGCAGGTTCACCGAATCAGTTTTTTGAGCAGACCTATACAATTACAGATGGATATAATATCGACTATGATATACAATTTTCTGGGTTAGGTTCTCTCTTTGATTCAGATGCAAAATCGGTAAAATTAAAGTGGGTAGACTATCTTGATAAGATTGAACGAAACACTACCTATGAGCGAAATTATGCAACGATATATTATAAAGAGATTGAAGAAGATCCAGATTATTGCTCCTGTACCGGCGATGATGAGGAAAACTTTGAAGGTAAAACCATAGAATGGGTTTCACATTCCAATCAGTTTTTTCAAAGTTCCTTATTAGCTAAGGAAGGTAATTTCAAAGGGGCAATAATGGAGACTAAGGTTCTTGATATTTCTGAAAATGATCTGAAAAAGTTAGAATCCGAAATCTATATCCCTATTGGTGATGAGGGTAAGTTTGCAATGGACTTTTTTATTGGTCCAAAAGATTTTGAAGTTCTTCAGAAATACAATAATGAGTTTGAATATACTGTCCCTTTTGGAACAAGTATTTTCGGAACCATTAACCGTTGGGTAATTCGTCCTCTGTTTAATTTTCTCTCAGGCTTTATTGTTAGTAAAGGAATCGTGATTTTGATTTTGACTTTGATTATCAAAATGACCTTGTACCCTTTGACGTATAAAATGGTACATTCTCAGTCAAAAATGGCGGCTTTAAAGCCCCAGTTGGCAAGTATGAAAGAGCGTCACAAAGATGATCCACAAAAAGCTCAAATGGAAACGATGAAAGTTTACCAAGAGTTTGGAGTGAATCCTTTGGGAGGTTGTTTGCCGGTGATGGTACAAATGCCAATTTGGTTTGCACTTTATCGATTTTTCCCCGGATCCATTGAATTCCGTCAAGCTGATTTCCTTTGGGCAACAGACCTTTCTTCATTCGATGTTGCGTTTTGGTTACCCTTCGAAATTCCATTTTATGGGATGCATGTGAGTTTGTTTACGTTACTTTGGGCAGGTACAACCGTCCTTTATACGTGGTATAACATGAACCAAATGGATATGACTGGCGGAATGGGTGGACAAAATGCGAAAATGATGAAGTACATGCAATACGGAATGCCTGTAATGTTTCTCTTCTTCTTCAATAATTTCGCTGCCGGTTTGACTTGTTATTTGTTCTTTTCAAATTTGACGAATGTTTTGCAAATGGTCATTACTAAACAATATATTATTGACCATGATAAGATTAAAGCTCAATTGGAAGCCAATAAAAAGAAACCTAAAAAGAAAGGTGGTTTTCAAGCAAGGCTTCAAGATGCTTTAAAAGAACAACAAAAAGTCCAAGCGGAAAGAGAAAAGCTAAAAGGGAAAAAAGGTCGAAAAAAATAAATTCATTGTTAGATTGTTGAATTGTCTTCATTGTTTGATTATCATTATTGTTCGATTCAACAATCTGACAATTTCAATAATTACCTAACTATGAAAAAGCAAACATTCTTCATTCTTAGCTTAGCAAGTTTATTTTTATTTGCTTGCAATACTAAAACAATTAATAAAACGGCAACGACTGAAACACCTGATATTGAGACTCCTAAAGAGGAGCAAGACCAAGATCCAAAAGCAGAACAGTCTAAACCATACGTATTGGCTAGTATAAAAAAGACCCCTTGTTATGGGAAATGTCCTGTTTTCGAAGCAAAGTTTTATAACGATGGTCGTGCTGAATATTTCGGAAAAATGAATGTCGAAAAGATGGGAAGTTATGCTTCTCGAATTGATGATAGCACGGTAAAGAGCATTAGAAGTAAAGCTGGGGAATTGGGTTATTTTGATTTGTATAATACCTATCCTACTGGTGAAGTAAAAATTGCAGATTTACCGACAACCATTTCAAGTGTAAGAATTGGAGATATGATTAAAACGGTTTCTAATAAATATCAGGGACCAGAAGAATTGAAAGTTTTCGAAGATTTTTTACTAGAAATAGTAGATAGAATAGAATGGACAAAATCAGTTGAAAATACTGAGAAGTAAAAGTAAAAACTGGAAAAATCCCGCATTCTCAAAAATTGAAAATGCGGGATTTTTTTTTTGGAACGGTTAATCAAAGAATGTCATAAAAAGAACCCAGACGATCACCTCCTTAAGACTTGTATTTTCCTTTCAAAAGGATAGATATTATTTCAAAAATTGATTTGATATTCTAAAACCCAAGTCTTTCCAATTTGCTCTTCCAATATTCGTAATTGTCGTTATTACTAATTCTTCTTCTGGAAATACCATCCACATGGTTGTTCCACCAACTGAACCACCACTATGACCAAACCATCTTCTACCCTTCTTGTCTTCATTCACTCGAAAACCAATTCCATAATTCGTAGATTTCCCATCACTTAGGTATTGTGGGGTCAAGAAATCAGATAAGGTTTGTTCCTTTAAATGAACACTATACAAAATATCATTTCCGAATTTATTCAAATCTTCAGCGGTGGAAAGGAAACCTCCTCCAGCCCATTTATAACTATTATCAACATAAGGGGCTTCTGTAATTTCCCCTTTTGCTAATTGATAAAATTTAGTTCGATTAAGATTCTCTTTATTCGCATAATCCGCTTCGGTATTATTCATTTTCAATTCCATAAACACTTTCTTTTCCATATACTGTAAAAAGGGTTCATTTGCAATGTTTTCTATAGCAGCGCTAATTAAATTCCATCCATAGCTGGAATAGGAATATTTGGTTTCAGGCTCAAAAAGTAACGCATCATTTTTAAAAATCTCTAAGCCTTCTTCTACAGTTGGATAGCTTTTATCACTGAGAAATTCATTACCTCGATAATGTCTAATGCCGGCAGTATGACCAGCTAATTGGCGAAGATTAATCTCCCATTTCTTTTTTGGGAAATCAGGAACATACCTTTGAATAGGCACTTCCAAATCCACTTTCCCCTGTTGATAAAGTAAGGCTAAACCATATGCAGTTAATGGCTTTGAAACACTTCCAATTCTAAATTTACTTTCAGAAGGCGATACCGGTACTTCTTTTTCTATATCAGAATATCCAAAACCTTTTGACCAAACCAATTCTCCTTTTATAGAAATAGCAACTGCCAAACCTGGTAAGTTAGCATCTCGCATGACTTCCTTAATTATTTTCTCTGATTGAGAAATGGAAATTGAATAGTCAGTCTGAGCGTAGGATTGAGATAAAATCAAAAAAAAGAAAGCAAAAATTAACTGAAATGGTCTCATATGAAGTTTATTAAATGTGAAAACTATTGAAATAATATCGAAGGTAAGGAAATGCAAATAAATAACGATATTTGTCAAACTACGACTTCAAATCCAATCATAAAATTCAATGCAAAAATCATAATTCGAATGAAAAACACATTCCTTTTTTTAATCCTATTGGGATTAACTTTTCAAACGTTTGCACAATCTGAACCAAATATAGATCAACTTGCTGACCGAGTTGAATCAAAAGTCATAGAATGGCGGCGTGATATCCATCAAAACCCTGAACTCTCCAATCGAGAATTTAGAACTCAAAAACTAATTGCAGCTCATTTAAAATCATTGGGAATAGAAGTTCAAACTGATATTGCCCACACTGGAGTAAAAGGTGTTTTGAGAGGCGGAAAACCAGGCCCTGTAGTTGCATTAAGAGCCGATATGGATGGACTTCCTGTCAAAGAAAGGGTAGAAATTCCTTTTGCTTCTAAGGTAAAATCAACCTATTTAGGAAAGGAAGTAGGCGTAATGCATGCCTGTGGTCATGATACCCACGTAGCAATATTGATGGGGGTAGCTGAAATTTTAAGTGATATCAGAGATCAACTAAAAGGTACTATTGTATTTATTTTTCAACCAGCTGAAGAAGGTGCCCCTCCAGGAGAAGAAGGTGGTGCCAAGCTTATGATAAAAGAGGGTGTTTTAGAAAATCCTACAGTCGATGTTGCATTTGGTTTGCATATTAGTTCTGGCTTAGAAGTAGGCAAAATCCGATACAAGCCAGGAGGAGCTATGGCTGCAGCTGATAGATTCGTTATTAAGGTAAAAGGGCAACAAGCACATGGTTCAAGACCCTGGTCTGGAGTGGATCCAATTGTTATTGGCTCTCAAATTGTCATGGGATTACAAACCATCATTAGCCGTCAAACCGAATTGACAAAAGAGGCAGCCGTAATTACTGTCGGGAAATTCACTGCAGGCGTAAGAAATAATATTATTCCTGAAGAAGCTGAACTAGTCGGTACGATCCGAACTTTAGATATGGAGATGCAAGATATGATTCATGAAAAGATAAGAAAAACTGCAACTTTAATTGCCGAAGCCGGAGGAGCAACTGCCGAAGTTGATATTCAAATCGGATATCCCGTTACTTACAATAATCCTGACCTCACTCGAAAAATGTTACCTACCTTATTTGAGACAGCTGGAGAGGACAATGTTTTGGTTTCTTTACCAATTACTGGCGCAGAAGATTTCTCTTTTTATGCACAAAAAGTACCGGGTCTATTCTTTTTTCTTGGAGGGATGGAGAAGGATCAAGATGCCCTAACAGCACCAGGGCATCACACACCGGATTTTTATGTAAGTGAAGATGGGCTCAAATTGGGTGTACGCTCCCTTTGTAATTTAGCTTTAGATTATATGGAAGCAAATTCCAAATAATCTTATTGAAAATACCCCAATAAACAAGAGCGCCCAAGTTTGTTAGACTTGGGCGCTCTTAGTTATTATTTAAATTAAGTTTTACAACTCAAAATTTAATCTATTCGGATCTGATTCGTACATCAATTTATAGATTGTTTCGAATACATCCTCTGGATTTGGTTTAGAGAAGTAATCTCCATCTGATCCATATGGCGGACGATGTGATTTAGCCGTTAGTGTAATTGGTGCAGAATCAAGGAATCGATATCCACCTTGCTTTTCGAGCACTTCCTGCATCATAAAGCCAGTGGCACCTCCAGGCACATCCTCATCCATAAATACAACTCTGTTTGTTTTTTTCAAGGAATCTACAATTCGATGTTCTAAGTCGAAAGGTAAAAGCGTTTGAACATCTATCAATTCCACTGAAATTCCTTTCTTTTTCAAAAGATCTATTCCTTTTTGGGCAATTCTAACGCAAGAACCGTAGGTAACCAAAGTCACATCATTCCCTTCTTCCAAAATTTCTGATACGCCCAATGGAATCGTATATTCACTTATATTATTGGGCATTCTTTCTTTTAGCCGATAGCCATTTAGGCATTCTACAACAATTGCTGGATCATCACTCATTAATAAGGTTTGATACATACCTGCTGCCTGAACCATATTTCGTGGAACGCAAATATACATGCCTCTTAACGCATGAATCATCATACCCATAGGGGATCCAGCATGCCAAATCCCTTCTAATCTATGACCTCTTGTTCTGATAATTGCAGGTGCTTGTTGAATGCCATTAGAACGCCATCTGAGGGTCGCTAAGTCATCCGCAAGTGGTTCCAATCCATACAAAAGGTAATCCAGGTATTGAATTTCCGCAATTGGTCGTAAACCCCTCATAGCCATTCCAATCGCTTGCCCCATAATTGTCCATTCTCGAATCCCGGTATCAAAAACTCTAGATTCACTATATTTATCTTGTAACCCTGCAAAACCTTGATTTACATCTCCTATAAATCCAACATCCTCACCAAATGCGTAGATAAAATCATTCTTTTCAACTGATTTATCAAAGAAAGTATTAATGATCTCATAGCCATTCTTCAATGGCGAAGTATCTGAATATTGAGGTAAGATATTTGGAACATTTAAAGCAGCATATTTGGAACTACTATATAAATGAGAATGATACCTCTTATGAGCAAGATTTTTTGATTTGTCTAAAAATGCATCTAGGGCAGCAACCGTATTTTTTGGTTGATCCAAAACGAGAAATTGTAATCTTCGGGCTATCTGGACTAGTTCCCCATATACAGGATTAATCATTTTTTTGAATTCCTTATATAGGCTCTCAATCTCCTCATGATTAGTACTACTACTCAAAAACCCGTCAAACAACTCTTTTAATATGCCAAATTCTTTCTTAATTGGATCATTGTAAGCGTTCCATGCTCGATTTTTTGCCTCTTTAACATGGTTTTTCGCTTCTTCTCTTAATGCATCCACTTCTTCTTGACTTGCAATTCCAGCATCAATGATCCATTTACTCATTACCTTAATACAATCCATTTCAACCTCCCATGCTAATCTCTCTTTAGATTTATAACGTTCGTGAGAACCACTAGTAGAATGACCGGTTTGTTGGGTACATTCATCTACATGAATCAAGCAAGGAATATGACTCTCTCTACAAGAATCGGTTGCAGTTTCATATACTTGACACAACCCTTGATAATCCCACGCTTTTGCACGATAAATTTCTAGTCCGTTTCCAACACCTTCGTATCTCATACCTTCTAAAGCATCAGAGATACTGCCTTTTACGGTTTGATATTCTTTAGGAACTGAAATTCCATAACCATCATCCCAAACAGAAATAGCCATTGGGACTTTCTCAACACAAGCAGCATTTATAGTTTCCCAAAAAACACCTTCAGAAGTACTTGCATCTCCTATCGTTACAAAACAAACTTCATCTCCATTTTCGGAAAAATTGGTGCTATTGTTTAGCGTCGGATGCTCTCTGTATTTTTTAGAAGCAATCGCTAAACCCAGAGCCCTTGACATTTGACCCGCTGTACATGAAACATCAGTTGAAATATTAAATGACTCCTTATGATTGGTCCATTCTCCCTCCTCGTCTACACTAATTGAAGAATAATGAGAATTCATTTGGCGACCACCAGAAAATGGGTCATTATCATGATCAGAATATAATTGTGCAAAAAAGTCTTCAACAGAAGAAAGTCCAAGTGCGAACATAAAAGTCTGATCTCGGTAATACCCTGATCGCCAATCTCCTCTCTTAAAGAACTTTGCCATAACTACTTGTGGTAATTCTTTACCATCTCCAACAATACCAAATTTGGCTTTTCCTGTTAAGACTTCTTTACGTGCAAGTAGGCTAGTTTCACGACTTAAACAACAAATCCAAAAATCATTTAAGACTTCTTTTTTATAGGATGCCTCTAGGCTATTTAAAGAATCAATTTTTTCAATTACAGGATTATCAGTCATAGGCACTTTTTTATGATATGTAGTTTGGTTAGGAAAATTTCTATAAAAACTAAGTTAAGACATATTCATAGGGGAAATAAATGATATAAATCATCAAAGCATTTTTATTATTTATTTTGGTTTTCAAGCTTAAGTAAGAGAGCAATATTATCTATAGCAAATTTTAGTTTCTTTTTTTCACTCACTTTGTTAAAAATACTCGCCAGAGCTAGGCTATGACTGTGTTTTTTGCCTTGTGAGAGGAAAAAATAATTCAAAAATTTATTCTAAACTTAATATTGCTCGCTTACTTAAGTTCTTGGACATAATTAAGTTGCACTTAAATACTGCAACATCGCGCCAAAGGCGCCCGTTGCATAGAGGAGGCTTGGAGTGGAGTCCAATTTACTGGAGTGAGCCGCATCGCGGCAATGCTCCAGTAACCTACAACTTGATTTTGTCCAAACTCATACTAAGTCTACCATTTATGAAAAAAATAAATCTTTTATATATTGGCCTTCTAGGTGTCGGACTGATGATATTTTACATTAACCGTAGCTATGTTCAACAGTCTACTACTTTTTATGGATTTGCAGAAAATAAAGAGACGGAGATCAATTTAGATCACAGTGTTTTTATAGAAAAGGTACATATAAAAGATGGTCAATTTGTATCTAAAGGAGATTTGTTATTGGATGTCCAATTTTCGAATATCGACTTCAAATTAAATGATGTTACCAATGATCTAGAGCAGTTAGATTTGAAAAGTAAAGAAAAGCGAAAAGAAATATTGAATAAAATAAAACGGTTAGAAGCTGAAAAAACTGCAAAAATTGAAGAAACCAAAACAAAAATAGAAACTATTAAAGCAGAAGTTGAGTTCAGCAAATCTTTAATTAAAGACCTTAAAAGTATTGAAGTAGATAATAATTCAAATAGCTCCTCCCCATTAAATATTGAAATAGAGACGTTGCAATCAAATTTAAACACAGATTTAAAACCTCTAAATCTAGAATTACAACAACTTTCTATCGAATTAAGGGAGGTAAGTAACTCCAATAAGATCCAAAAAAAGAAACTTGAATACGAAAAAGAATATTTTCAAAAAGAAGAAAAGAAGCTTCAAATACTAGCTCCTTCGGATGGGTTAATTGGAAACTTAAGATGTAAAGAAGGAGAACATATTTCTTCCTTTAATACATTGATTAGTTTTTATCAACAAAACCCTACTATTGTAAAAGGCTTTGTCCATGAAAATTTGATTTTGCATGTGCAAGTCGGAGATACTTTAGAAGTTACTTCAAGTTTACATCCTGCACACACAGTTATGGGGACAGTCTCTGGATTAGGTTTTAGAATAGTCGAAATTCCAGAAAGATTGCGCAAAAGACCCGAAATAAAAACTTATGGACGGGAAGTTTTAATTCAGATTCCGCCGGATAATCCCTTCCTACAAAAAGAAAAAGTAGTGTTGAATTTATTGAATTTGGATGATTTGCCTGCCAAACCATTGTTTCCATTTTTAAATGACCAACATTCTTCTAACTTACCAATAAATCAGGCAATTAATTCAAATAGATGAAATCAGTTATGAATTGCCCTTTACCGACAATAAACTTTTTTTCCAAACAACCTATCTTCTTTAATTCTAAAGAAGTTGGATCATTGGTTTTATTCCTATTTCTATCTATTTCGAGTTTTTCCCAAAAACTATTTTCAACAACTGATCTATTAAGAACTGCACAAGATGAACCTGTGGTTAATTTAAAAAATCGAGAGTTAGATTTTCTCCAAAATACCAATTTCGAACTTCCATTAGTTGATGAGTTAGAGTTTCGAACAGAAACAGATGAGTTTGTTTGGCGAAGGCAAGAGTACCTTCTTCGAATGAGTTTTAATGGTTACCAAAAACACTTAAAACAGGATTTATTTCATCATTCCTTAATAGCCTCTGAAGAATCTGAAAAGCAATTTTTGCTACATCAACAGCTCCTCAGGAAATACATACAGTTGGTTAACTATGTCTTTCAAAAACGCGAATTAGCACATTTAGAAAAAGAAAAATTAGTTTTAAAGGATCAAATTTACGTTATGCGAAAATTGGGTGCTAGTTCAACAGAATTGGATTTAGATGATTTAGTGGATGCAGAAAATGACTTATTTGATTTAGAATCTGATGAATTGGAATTGAATGGCGATTTATCCACTTTAAGAAAAGCATTTTCAGTTGATTTAAAAACGAATGCACCCATTGAGATTGACACCACCAATTTTATAGAAATTAGCATATTACAATCTACTTTGCCATCTATTTTCACAAACAACGATAAACACCCTAAAATTATTCAGCAACAAAGAAATATTGATCAAGTCATTTCCGAATATGCGTTAGAAGAAGCTGAGAATAAGCAAATTATAGATTTTGTACAATTGAAATATACTGGTGCACGAAAAAGTATGAATTTTGGAGAAGAATGGTCTATCGGTGCTGGTCTTAGGATTCCCACCAAAGGAACAAACCGTTTAAAACTAAATGAGCTAGAATTAGAAAGGATAGAGGAAGAAAACCAATTGCAATTATATCAAATACAACTAGCAGAGCGCATTCAAAAGGCTCAAAATAAATTGAATATCCTATTTGATCAACACGACCTCATTCAATCTCAATTAAAAAATAGTCAGGCTAGTTATGCGCTTGAAAAATTGAATACAACCACTCCAAAAAATACTTTGGTTTTACTTCAAATTCAAGAGGGTGTTTTAAAGCGGCAAAAAAGATTATTAGGCATCGAGTATAATATATTCCGAAGTTATTTAGATTTATTGGATTTGACGGGTAAGGTATCCGAAATACCACTCCGAAATTATTTATCGATTGGTTTTGAAAGTTTTGATTGACCCAAAAATGTGGAACAGAGCCGAAAAACTAAAATCCCCTACTCTGTTATTCTTTTACAAACCGATTAACAATACTTCCATTTTTCGATTGGATCTGACAAAAATAAATACCTGAAGGATATCCTGAAACATTGAAATCAGTTTGTGTTTGATTCAATTTTTGCTCAAAAACCAACTGTCCTAATGCATTGAATATTAAACATTTGGTTTGATTTATGGTGATGTTTTTGGCTATCAATGCTAAATTTCCAGAAGTAGGGTTTGGGAATAAATCCAAAGTTGGAGCAACAATCTTTTTAGTGTTTGAAACAAAAGGTTCTTTCTCTAGATCAGATTCAAATATACTCAACCCCCCGCGTCTATTTCCTATTGTCATTTCTAGAAACCCGTTATCATTTAAATCCGCTAATGCAATCGCAGTTTGATTACCTTCCCAAATTTTTCCATAATAATCATCCACTAACATGAAGTCGCCATCAAGGTTATTTTCTATATCTTCATATAAGTGCAATCGACTATTTTCCCATCCTAAAATCAATTTAAATTCATCCTCATAATCTAAAAATTGAGGTGTTAAATTTCCCACCAAAGCAGAACTTTTTAAATCGATACCCCCTAATTTAGGGATATTCGGAGCTTCTAAATGATTTGTATGAAATTGTGGATTAAACTTAGAACCAATGTTAGGAAAATAAATAATTTTTCCACGACGCTCACCTACGACAATGTCCTTTAATCCATCCCTATTTAAGTCAATTATTTGTGGTGCGGCATTTTGCCCAATATCAATATCCAGCCATCCTAAAATTGGATCCGCAAAATCCATCTCATTTCCTTGTCCAGCAATATTCTCAGAGAAAATTAATCTCCCATCACGTTCTCCAACTATTAAATCTGAATCTCCATCATCATCAATATCTCCAAATGTAGGGGCAAACTGCCAAGAACCATTGATTAAATCATTAGATAATTCATTGTAATCCAACCAATTATCATCGACAAGTTCAAATATTGGTTCTTGCTTTGAACCAACATTTTCATACAAAAATAAAAAGGGTTCAAAACTGCCATCTTCTTGAAAAATGGTGAAAGTACCAACTACTAAATCCAATAGTCCATCAGCATTATAATCTACAAAAGTGGGATAAGAGTTTGAACCAAAATCAAGCATTTCATCAATTAATAAATCTTTTTGTTGAAGTTCAAAAATAGGTTCATCGTCGGTAGCCATATTTTCATAAAACCATATGGAAAAATAATCATGAGTTCCTCCTCTTTCATTGGGAGAAGCAATAAAATCCCGCTTTCCATCATTGTTCAAGTCTAGATGAAAGGCTGCTGCGAAAAATGGTATATTGACAGTTTCATCGTAGCTAGGATACTCACTGTCTTGTTCAATCATCCATGCATCTTTATTATCACCTCCATTCAACAATCGAAACAAATATTCATTAGCGACATCACCAATAATAATTTCTCTAGCATTGTCACCATTTTCATCAAATGTCAATAAGGTTGACCCTACATGACGATCTTTCGCAGTACCAGTAAAATTGGGAGCACATGAATTTATATTCGAACTAAGACTGATTTCTTCTGACATATCTGCCTCATAAAATTTCCCCCAACAATCATCTTCATTTTCAAAAATCAATGAATCGCTAGCAAAACCCATTTCTTGGGATTTGTTTTGATAATAAACAACATAACCTCCAGTGGAATTAAAAGATAAAATGTCCATATCTCCATCTCCATCAATATCATTAAAATCGGCATAATCGACATTACTAACATATATATTGGAAGGATTCCCAGATGATAATGGATAGGTAAGGACATTGAAAAAGAAGTCATTATCAAATATGATTCTTTCGAATTCAAGTTTCCCATCATTAAAATAACCATTAAAGACTCTGATACCCGCTACCCCTTCATTTCCTCCATGAGTAAAAAGATCGTAAGCGCCATCTCCATTGTAATCTCTTAGGGCAGTCCAATTCACACAACCCGGAAAATTTTTGGCGTATTCAGGAGCAAAGACATAACTTGATTCATTAGGCGTTCCTTCATTTAAAAAAGTCAGATGAATGTTCCCCACTCGATCAAAAATATGTAAATCAAGAATTCCATCTTGATTCAAATCCACAGCAGATAATTGAGGAGAATTGACCCCTCCAGTTAATGGGTTCTTCAAAGTTTTTTCATTTTGAATAAATTCAAAATTGATTCTGTCGAAGACCTGAGCATTTAAATTAATACCAAAAATCAGCATAAAAAAAATGGCGAATAAAATTGAAGGTTTGATATTCATCTGAAAAGAATTATTTTCTTTGATTGTTTGTATACCTGCTTCTTGCAAATTAACACGAAATTTAGCTAAGGTTCGATGACAATCAATGGAAAATTTGTGTGATTAATGTCAATTAATAAAAAAAGGGCTATTTCGATTTTTACCGAAACAGCCCTTTTAACAGCGAAGAGTTATAGAATAAACTGTATTCCCCTAAAAACTAGTATTATTTAGCAACTGAGAATCTTTTTCCAACAATGTATTTATCACTTGAAATTTGAACGATATACATACCCGTATTATATGCAGATACATCAATTGAAATTTGATTGGCTGAGTCAAATTCTTTAACCTCTATTACTTTACCAGTTAAGTCCATAACCTGTATAGTAATATCTTTTTGCATTTCTTTTGCCTCTATGGAAATATTCAACAAATTGGAAGTTGGATTAGGGAATACTTTAACAAAACTTGAAGAAAGTACTTCTATAGTCGCATCTCCCTCGATGAAAGAATAGTCACCAGTACCAGTATTAACGGTAATCTCGTAAATACCAGCAGTAACTGGAATATTAGGCCCATCTTGTGTACCCGTTCCTGTGGGCCAAGTATCACTTCCCCAGTTAATTAGCCAATCATCATCTTGACGGAACTTTGCCTCTCCATCCATCAAGTTTTTGATGGCTGTCCATGTGCTTCCTTCAGTCGTTGAACACTCCAAATCTTCATCAGCATCCCAACCGTTTACTAACGCTGTACCGATAATACCAACCGTCACAGGAGTAAAAGAATAAACCCCAGTAGTCGCATTAAAATCGATTTGCCAAGTCCCTGCAAAAACAGGAATATTAGGACCATCCAGTTCGCCTGTACCAGTTGGGAATCCAGTATCTCCCCAGTTTACTGCCCAATCATCTTCCGCCCGGAATTTCACTTCGCCATCTACCAATTGTAATTGAACACTCCATAGATCTGGTTGAACTGGATCTTGGTACATATCTATATCACCATTATCCCATCCTAATCCAGTTCCATTACCAATTACACCAATGGTAGAGAAAATGGAAATAGGATCATTGAAGCAGTATTCACCAGTTGTCGAGTTGAATTCTACATTATATTCGCCCTCAAGTGCTGGAATATCACCGCCATCTTGTACACCAGTTCCGCATACAAATAAAGTATCTCCCCAATTGACTGTCCATGCTGTATCTGCTCGGAATTTTGCTGCCCCGTCTACCAAAGTGATATTACCAGACCATAATTGAACATTACTAGGATTTTGAGTCAAATAAGTATCATCACTCCAACCACCTGGAGTTGCCTCCCCAACTAATCCTATTGCATCATAAACGGGAATCAATAATTCAAAACTGTATTCTCCCGTATGCGTATTGAAAGTAACCCCCCAATCACCTGCCTCACAAGGAATATTATCACCTCCTGGAGTACCAACGCCTGTTGGCCAATCTGAGGCACCCCAATTATCAGCCCAATCATCATTCGCTCTAAATTTCACTTCAGCCATCGTCAATGTAATATCAATTGTCCATACTTGCGGGCTCAAAGGATCTTGAGTCATATCAATATCAGTATCAAAATTACCGTTCGGAGTTCCTGTTCCAATAATTCCAATGCTCACGAAAGATAAGCCTGTATAAACAAAAGTGTATTCACCAGTCGCAGAATTAAAAGTAATATCATAGCTACCGCCGGGAACTGGGATATCAGGGCCATCTTGCTCACCTGTTCCAGAGGGAAAATCAGCAGCTCCCCAGTTTACAGCCCAATCATCGTCTTGACGAAATTTAGCCGCTCCAGTTACCAATTCCATACTAATTGTCCAAATATCCGGATTCATTGCATCTTGGATCATATCCGTATCCGCATCCCAACCATCGGGAGTGGCGGAACCAATAATTCCAATAGATTGTGCGAAACTGAAAGTCGCAAAAATTAAAAGTGTGAGTGAAAAGAGTAATTTTTTTAACATAATAGAAATATTTGGTTAAAGTAATGAATTTCAATCAACAATTAAATCACTGATAACCATTTAATTATCAATCAATAATTCAATTAAAATAGATTCAAGTGTCGATAATTACAATTACATTCAAACAGCACCCATATAATGGAATATAATTTTAATTATCTCTAAAAACTGCCATTACAGGTAAGGCTATATTATCAAAATCGAAGGTGCACAAGTTTTCAAAGGCTGAACCATCAGGCGATTGATTTCCATTGAAAGCTACATAATCAGGTGCCCAATAAATGAAGCCTCTACCTAAATCATTTGGTAAGTTTTTCAGGATTAGTATTAATTTTTCGTAAAAGGCTTTTTGTCCTTCAGGAGAGGCATCAAATCCATCTATTAAGTTGGAGGCATCACCGAAAACATTATTTGTTAGATCATTCCATTCAAGGGTAAAAGGATACATTGTTTCTGCAATCACGATCGGTTTGTTGTACTTAGTTGCCAGATTTTGAAGCGCATTTTCAATCTCCGTTATATCTTTTCCATGCCACCAAGAATAATAACTCAATCCAATAATATCGAAATCTACTTCCGCTTCAAATAATTTGTCAAAAAACCAATGAGCATCATTGATGCCTGCTCTGTGTATCATCGTCTGAATGTCTTTTCCAGACTCACTTTCAATTTCTTCAATGGCTTGCTTAGCTGCATTAATTAATGCAGCTAGATTTTCCCAATTATCATCAAAATCACCCCATACTTTTCCGTAATCCCATAACATTCCAGAATTAATTTCATTACCAATTTGAATCATTTCTGGCAAAGTGTTTTGAGCATACATTCGTTCTAAAACGAACTTAGTGTAAGCATAAACACTATCCTTTACTTGACCAATCGGTAGTCCATCCCATGCACTTGGAACAAATTGCTTACCTGGGTCTGCCCATGTGTCGGAATAATGAAAATCCAACAGTATTTTATTTCCTGTTTCTTTTACTTTTTGACAAATATCCAAGACATGATTCAGGCTTCCTTTAGAGACAACTTTAGTATTAGGATCTGGTGAATGAAATAGTCTTACCCTTACCAGGTTAACTCCATTATCGGCTACATATTGGTAGAAGTTATTAATAGGATTTTCACTTTCATCCTTAAATACAATAGAACTTTCGTCCATCAAAGGCTGATATGATAAATCCATACCGGTAATAAAATCCTGATCCAAAGAATTTCCAGCAATTGTGATTTGCTTTGTTATTGTTTGCTTTTCCCAGTTTTCATTTCTGACTTCCAATGAAACTTGGTATTGACCTGGATTTACAAATTCTACCTCTCCCGGTTCTTCAAGGGTACTTTTATTTCCGTTACCAAAATCCCAGAAATAAGTACTTGCTCCAGTCGATTCATTTGTAAATATTATTTTACAAGGGGCGGTACATTCATTATTTGAAAAACTAAATTGGGCAGTAAAAGGAATATTAGTACCAACCTTTTTTCCACAAGCAACTTGCCCTAAGACCAATAATAGCATAGGGGAAATAAAGCAAAATATGTTTAATTTCTTCATCAAATGTATTTCAATGCCCTAAGAAAATAGTTAAGGGAGGAGGAAAAATTTAACCTACCCATTTTACTTGCTATTTTTCCTTTATGCATCGTTAAAAATACTCGCCATACCTTTGGGTATGTCTGTGTTTTTTGCGTCGTCTAAAGAAAAAATAATTTCCTAAAATTTGATGTGAAAGATTTTAGATTAATTAATTAGAACCTAAAATCTTTCACATCCAAGTTAACCTTTAGTTTTTAGTCAATTCATAATAATAATCAGAGACATTTAAAAATAAATTAATAGTATAATTTCCAGCTTCTGTAACTGGAATATCTGCTCCCTCCGCTTCGAGCGTTCCATTAGTGAAATCATCTCCGAAGTTAATATCCCACGCATCATTCGCTCGGAATTTGATATTTCCGACACTCAGATCTAGCGTGGCAGTCAGTTTTTCACCGTCCCAAGTCAAATCCGTATCTGTATCCCAGCCACCTGAAGTTGCATCTCCTAATACCCCCCAATCAGTTTTTTGATTGAAGTGCGTCAAATCATTCAAATTACAATGAATAAGGAACATTCCGGGTCCTCCTTCGATAGCAATATTATTATCAATACCACCGGCATCCAAAACGCCATCAGGTTCGATATCTCCCCAGTTCATATCCCAGCCAAGGTCTTTAGCAAATTTGTAGACGGCCTCTTCTACTTCAAAGTAGATATACCCTTCATATATTTCATCACTTTTCCTTGAGAAAACCTTATAATTTTCATCCTCAGGATCCCAACCTTGGTAATCGCCAGGAAGGGTCAAGAATGGATAAACAACTTCGGCCTGATATGGACTGACTTTGATAGGCAAAGGATTTGAGCATAATTGATCCACTAAATCACTGACAGAAGCACAAACTCTAACTTCGAGCTCATTTGCGAAACCAAAAGGCAATCCTTTGGCAAGAAGAATATTATTGATTTTTCCTTGAGTGACATCCGTAACAGAGAGGTCATTTACTACTCCCAGAGTAATGGGTTCGGCAAAACTATTACCTGCAACATCAAATTCCAATCGGTAAGTAATACCAGCTTGATAGCCAAAATCTGCAGCCGTCCATTCAAAATCAGCCAATACATTACTAGCATTCGCCTCTTCTAAAAGAAATTCTGCCCCACTTGATGGACTTGTAAATGTTGGGGAAGCCCCCAATTGAATGACAGTATCAACAGTCTGTTTCTCGCAACCCCAAAATATAACTACAGCTAAAAGAAAAGTGAAAATATATTTCTTGATCATCATACAAAAAGTTTGTGATTGGGGATTTGTGATCGTACCAATTAATCATAAATCCCCAATAACTAATAATTATTTTAGTAACCTTGGTTTTGTTGTAAATTGATATTTGCACCAAGATCAGCGGAAGGAATTGGATACAAATCAAAGTTTGGTGAAACAGTCGTTCCCTCAGCAACTCCACCTTTCCAAGGCCAAGTGTAAGTACCATTAGAGAACTGACCAAAGCGAATCAAATCCGTACGTCTATGACATTCCCAGAAAAGTTCTCTTGCTCGTTCATCCAAAATAAAATCTAAGGTTAATTCATTAGCATCAATTTGACCAGAAGAATCTCCATAGGCTCTTTCTCTCAATCCATTGACTAAGCTTAATGCAGTTGAAAGATCACCCCCCGAACCTCCTCTTAGAACTGCCTCGGCATACATTAAATGCACATCTGCGAGTCTGAACATTGGAAAATCTGTATCAGGATGTGTTAAATTTGAGCCAGTTGAACCATCTCGATTTAAGTTCTTGAATTTATTCACCGAATAACCTTCAGTAAATTGAGAAATATCAACAATTTCCAAGTTTTGACCATCTGTAAAAAACATGGCTCTAGAATCACCACTGGTAATTTCAATTGAATAAGAGTAATCGGGGTTATCTAAAAATAATTTGATTCTGTAATTTCCTTTGCTTGCAATAACAATATTTTCTCCTTCCTGTTCCAAAATTGCATCTGCACCATCATCCCCATAGTTGATTGCCCAATCGTCATTTGCTCTGAATTTTATTTCACCATCATTCAAAAATACTTCTAAAACCCAAGCACCCTCTACTGCATCATACGTCATATCCGTATCTGAATCCCAACCTCCTGCAGTAGCTGAACCAATCAAACCCCAGCTTGTAAGTTCCATTGTATAGGTATTGGCATTAATGTCTAAGACAATTTTATAGAATCCATCATCTGAGACGACAATATTATCTCCATTGGGTTCGAGGGTTCCATCCCCTCCATCATCTCCTAGATTACCCGTAAAGCTTTTTTCAGGAGTAAACTTAAACTGATCACCTGCCTCAAAATATAAGTATCCTTCGTAAACACCATCATCCAATGGCGAAGTCAACGCTGGCGCATCGTTAGGGTTCCACCCTACAAAATTACCTGGTACATAAAATTCAGGATACTCTTCTCCTGTAACTTTTGAGACAATAAAACCTCCACCATCGTCACTTGCCACTGCAGGGTATTTATTGACTAAGGCACTAGTTACGCGTGTGCCGCCCCATCCATCATCAATTCCATAGTCTGATGGATTCATATTTCCACCAACTGTTGCATGAATAATGAAAGTAGTCCCGCCCCAAGTTCTAGTGTGAATCCCGTCATAAGTAACAGGGAAAATAACCTCATTGGAAAGATGATTGTCTGCCAGGAATAAATGCTCATATTCTGGTTCCAATTCATATCCTGCATTTAATATTTTATTACAATTCTCTATACATTCCGAGTAAGCAGGCTTTCCGGCATGGACTTCAGCGTTCAAGTATAGTTTTGATAAAAGCATCCATGCAGCTCCTTGGTCAGCACGTCCATATTCATGATTTCTAGCATCGACTAATTGATTTTCGATATCCTTCAACTCTGATTCAATGAAAGTATATAACTCTGGTCCATTAGTTTGCTCAGGGAAGAAAAACCCAACCGCGTCTTGTTCAGTAACAAATGGAACATTTCGGAAGTGATCTAAAGCATGGAAATAACTTAAGGCTCTTAAGAATCTAGCCTCTGCTCGAAAAGTTCGGATTTCTGCCTTTAGATTGTCATCAACGCCTCTTGAATTCAACTTTTCTTCAGAAGACTCTCTCAAAAATTCATTTGCTAAAGAAATCTGATAAAATATCCGAGAGTAAAATGCGCCGATAAATACATCATTGGCATCCCAATCTTGCTCATGAAAGTCTTTGATTGTTTGGTCATTCCAGCCAATTACTGCTTCATCTGTTGACAATTCTTGATGATACCAAAGCCCCCTTAAATATTGTCCAAACCCTTCATCAATCCCAGAAATATCAGCATCTCCTGAAGGACCAGACTGACCAGAAACGGATAATCCTGCATACAGTTTTGCCAATACAGCTTTGTATGCTCCTGGGTCTTCATAAGCAATATCCGCTGTGATCACAGAATCATCTAATGGCACTGAATCTAGATCTTTAAAACAAGAAGTGCCAAAAAGTGAAATACCAAAAAGTGTTAGAAATAAAGTTTTATAATTCATTTTATCATATCTATTGATGGCGAAACACACTTCCAAATTTCCTTATTTAGAAATGTTTCGCTGTTATTCAACCCTTTAAAAATTGGCATTTATGCCTAAAACAAAGTTTCGAACTCTGGGATAAGAATTCCCATCAATTCCTCCAAATACTTCTGGATCAACCCCAGTGTAATTAGTGATCACAATAGGATTTTGCACAATTGCCGAAAGTCCAATTGAATTTTCTTTTCCAAAAATATTATTGAAATTATAGCTTAATGTAATATGATCAATTTTCAAGAACGAAGCATCTTGAATGAAATAATCACTTAAATATTCAGGGTTTTCAAATCCAATTTGGGAAACGTCTGAATGTACATTATTAAGATAATTAGTCGGGTGATAAATACGACTGTAAATGGCTTGATCTGATTGGATATTATAATAAATATAATTTCCAACGTTCGCACGTCCAGCAAAAGAGAAATTAAATTTGCCGAAGCTCAAATTTGAGTTAAATCCAAACACATAATCTGCTGCGGGTTTTTCGAATCTATACCGATCATCAGGAGTGACGGTTCCGTCCCCATTTCTATCAACGTACAAACCTTCAATTGGAGTGCCTGTTCCATCATAAACTTGCTCAAAGACAAAGAAAGAACTTGCTGGAAATCCAACACTATGAATCTGAACGGTATTCCCAACTCCTCCGGCTATTCCACCCACAAAAACACCCTGGTAATTAAGGTCATCACTAGCAATTAATTTAGTGATTTCATTTTTATTTCGAGCTACGTTAAAACCTAAATCCCACCTTAATTTATCATTCTGAATCGGAACTGTATTTAGGGTCAATTCTATCCCTTGATTGGTCAAATTCCCAATATTTGTTGTCAAAAAATTAGTCAAATTGGTGCCTGCTGCAACCGGGACAAAGTTCAATAAATCTCTAGACTCTCGTATGTAATACTCAAGTGTCCCCGACAACCGATCATTCCATAAACCGAAATCAACTCCAACATTATAAGTCGTGGTCTCTTCCCATTTAATTCTAGTGTCATAACCACCTGGTCTCAACGTAGTGACAAACTCATCTCCAAATTGATATTGAGCATTATCTAAACCGATTTTATATAATGGAAGATAAGGATGACGATTGCCTCCAATATCTTGCTGTCCAGTTATTCCCCATCCAGCTCGCACCTTTAATGAGTTTAAAATACCCACTTTATCATCAAACACTTTCCAACCCAATGCAATAGCCGGAAATAACCCAAAACGCGTATCTTCACTAAAACGAGAAGAAGCATCCTGACGAAGTGTTGCCGTAATTAAGTACTTATTATCAATTGTATAGTTAACCCTTCCAAATAAAGAGACTAAATGATCATCTAAGGGAATTGTATCTCCCAATACTTCTTGTTCTGGGTCTAAATCCATTGCAAAATTATTATTTGCGTATCCATTTTCTTCATAGAACTCTTGCCATGAATATCCCCCCATTACTTCCAGATTAGAATTATCTAATTCTTTCGTATAGTTTAAATAAAATTCAAGCAATTTATTTTTCTTGGTTTGATGATAACGATTATTGGCTCCACCTGTAATATTCGGATCCTGATTAAAGGAAAAAGGGGCATTATCAGGAATGACAATAGTTCCTTCCCCTTCAGAATAGTCATAGGCCAAGTTCAAATTCGCTCTTAAATCGTCTAAAAACCAAAACCGGTAGTCTATTGAAGCATTAGAGATTACTCTATTTACCTCTGATAAATCTTCCTTCATTTCTAAAAAGCTGACTGGATTCTTTGGAGCCAGACCGTTTGGAAACCCTTCAATATTTGTCCAAGTAAAAAATCCTCCATAGGGGCTACTTTCGTCCCGAATTGACTGTGTTGGATCAAAAGAATTAGCTGTCCATATAGCACTTCTATCAGCGAATCGATTTTTTGATTGCATCCCTTTCACACTAGCATTAACTTGTAAGGTATTATCTAAAAATTTTGGAGATAGATTAATCGAAGCTGTAGTTCTTTCAAATTTATCTGTCTTTAAAATCCCTTTCCTATCTGTATATCCTGCAGACACCCGATAAGGCAAAAATTCAGCTATTCCTCCAGATAAACTTAAGTTATGATCGGTTCCAACTGCGGTTTCAAAAACTTCATTTTGCCAGTCCGTGTCTGCATCTCCTAATAGACCGACTGCAGGGTGAGCATCTCCAAATTGTTCAATAACCGTTGCTCTAAATTCATCCGCGCTCAGAACATCAAAAGGTTCAACCCGCTTACTAAAAGAGAGATTGCCCGTATAATCCACCCTAATCTTTTTATCTAATTTTCCTTTTTTTGTCGTAATTAAAATAACACCATTTGATGCTCTTGAACCATAAATAGCGGTTGCAGAAGCATCCTTTAAAACCGTAAATGTTTCAATATCATTTGGGTTAATGAAATTCAAAAAATTACGCGATCCAGATACGCCTCCATTATCAATTGGAACGCCATCAACGACTACTAAAGGGTTATTTGAGGCAGAAAGGGAAGACCCTCCACGAATTCGAATCGCAGCTCCTCCTCCAGGAGAACCATCTCCAGGCGTAATTGATACCCCAGCTACTTTCCCTGCTAATAGTTCTTGAGGCCCAGTTATCGCCCCTTTATTAAATACTTTTGAATCTACAGTTTGAACAGAACCCGTAAGGTCTTCTCTCTTGACGGTGCCATAACCAATAATTACAACCTCCTCAAGCGTTGCTCCAGCAGACATTTGAATATTTATCGTGTTAGAAGGGTTTTCAGCTAAGTTAAGGGTATATGTATCATACCCTGTGTAGGAAACGGTTAATTCAGTAAAACCATCAGGAATGGAAAGAGAAAAAGAACCATCAATATCAGTAACAGTTCCAGATGCAGAGCCTTGTACTAAAATACTCGCCCCAATTAATGGTTCGCTTGTTTCAGCATCAGTAATAATTCCTGAAAGAGTCCGTTGTCCGAAGACTACGTTTCCCAATAACAAGAATGTTAGCACAAACATCCATTTAGGATAAATGTCAAATTTCTGTTTCATACAATTTTCAATTTTATCTAATTCTGTTTTCGGTTTGGTTGAATCAGGTTCAAGCCATTTTGTCAAATCCTAATTAATGCAATGGAGAAGGTAATTCAAATCTAAAACATGTTAGCTATTTTACAAAATAATATTGGATACAAATAGTTAACATTAGATTATAAACAATTGAGAATCAAATGTTATAACAAAAATTATTACGGCTATTATTTGTAATATTAGATTAAATTTTCATAATGTAATCAACTAATTCCTGTTGAGAATTAATATCCATTTTTTTCCTTAGGCGAAATCTAGATGTTTTTACACTTTCTGATGAAATGCCCATGATAGTTGCCACTTCCGTAATCGACAGATTTAGCCTAATCAAGGCACAATGTCTTAAATCTTGAGCCGTAATATTATGATTATTCGACTTTAAGTTTTCGAAAAACCCAGCATGTACTTCTTCAAAAAACAATTGAAATTTTTCCCATTCATCATCATTTCTGAAGCTATAGTCTATTGTTTCAAGAAGACTCTTAAATGTTTTAAAAGAACTTTTATCCGTCGTTCTCATTGAGGTATAAATCTTTGTTTGAAGTTCTTTTAAAGCTTCATTTTTTTGAATTAAGTGAAGCGTAAATGTCGTAAGTTGTTTGTTTTTGTATTTCAATTTATCTTCAAATTGCTTTTCTTGTAGCAACCGATAATTTTTGTTTTGCTCAATAATTTCATTCTTTTGATCACTTATTTGCTTTGTTCTTTCTTTTATTATGGATTCCAATTGTTTTTTTTGCCTTATTAAATTCAAATTATACAAACGAGCAAACCAATAAAACAAAAGCATACTTCCAAAAATAAGTAAAGAAATGACCCACCATTTTTGATACCATGGAAGACTAATTGAAAACTTTAAGGAGACTGGATAACTCCATAGCATACCACTTTTTTGTTGAGCTCGTATTTGAAAAGTGAAATCACCAGCAGAAAGAGCTGTCCATAAAAAATTAGTATTGGATGTCGTGCTTGACCAGGTGGAATCTAGTCCTAAAACTCGCGTTTGATAGTTTACTTCCTCGACTGGGAATGAAAGAGCCAAATATTCAACTTCAAAATTTGTTTGGTGAGGAAAAATAGTATGATGTACCTCTTTAACTAATTGCCTTGTCCCATCAATTTTTATTTCTCGAATTATGGGTGGTGGTGTAATTCTTCTATTCAAGTCCTTTTCTTCAACGAAACCAAGTCCATTTGGAGTCGCAATAAATAAATTATTTTGTTGATCAATTAAGATTCCTTGATTCGAAAAATTATTACCTGGGAGCCCACTTGATTTATTGAACAAAACTGAATTCTCTTCCGAATATCCGATTAAACCACTGGTTGTTCCCACCCAAATCGTACCCGTAGATGACTTCGCTAATGAGTTAGATGGTTCGTCAATTGGAACTTTTTGCAAGTCAATTCTATGAACCTTGTTTTCATCTAAAAAGAGCGCTATTACACCGTCAAAAGTAGCTAACCAAATTTTGTTTGAATCAACTTCAAGCATGTCTTCTACACAAAAATTTGCAGAAATGGAAAAATCAAATGGAGTACTTAGATTAATAAATTTATCCAAATCAAATTTGTATTCAAATAAATATCCATCTGCGGTATCTCCTCCAGCAAATAATCGCCCATCTTTAGTTTCCATAACAACTCTTGAACCCTGTAAACCACTTTGGTTATAGAAAAACACAAGTCCCTTTTTTGAGATTCTAATCAATCCATGGGTCGTATTTCCCGCTATCCAAATATTGCCCTTTTTATCTACATGAATATCTTGGATTGATTGAGGACTTGTCTGAACAGCATCGATTTTTTGAGTTTGGTTCTTATTTAGGTCAAAGAAAAATACTTGTCCCAACAAATCACCAAACCAAATAAGATCATTATTTTGAACAGCAACTATCGGAGGTTGCTCTGGTATATACAAGGAGAATTCTTCTATCCATGAATGTCCATTTTTTTTATTTTTAACTATGAAATTATCATTTGCAGAAATAAGACCTCCATCATCCATTAATTGTATAGACTTTAGCAAATTCGGTTCTCTTAGTTTAGGCGTTTTAAAAAGTACTGGGCTCAATACTGAAGTTTGTTCATTCCCAGTAACCCAAAGTCCATTTTTTTCATCCAAAAACAGTCCCCAAATATCATTAAAAGGTAATGACTGAACCTGTTCAAATGTGAGTATCTCTTTTGTCAAATCAGCTCTATACAATCCATTATCCCAAGTCCCAACAAAATATTCATTTTCATTCACAATTAATCCACAAGAGATAAACTTAGGGCTTTGAATCTTTTGCGATTCTTGTATTTCTTTTTTAAGATCAATTTCAATTTGATAAAGCCCAGATTCAGTACCTGCATATAGATAACCGGATTTTCCAAATTGTAAATCATTGACGCTATTCAATGAATTTGAAAGCTTTTTTTCTTCAAATTGGTTAGTCTCAAAATCGAACCGAAATAATTGTCCATTATGTGAAATCGTCCATAAATTGCCATTAGTATCCTCCGCAAAAGCAAACGTTCTAAAAATAATGCCGTACTCAGAATTAATATTGAATCGAAATTTTTCAAACTCCCCATCCTTAAACTTCACAATAGATTGATTCTCTCCTATCCAAATATTGCCCTTTTTGTCTTCGTAAATTGTTTTCGGATAATAAAGCAGAGTATCTGATTCTATATTTTTTCCATCACAGAGCTTTCTAAACCAAGTAGTATCAGATCTACTTTCAATTTCAGTTAGACCAAGGTCATGCAAAACCAACAAAGCGCCATTTTCTCTTTTGCAAAAAGCTTTTGCGAATCCACCCGTCAATTCATCTTTAAAAAATCGAGATTCCCGACCATCATACCTTACTACCCCTTCATCAGTAGCACACCATATAAAACCTTGATTATCAACTGAAATAGACTTGATTAAACCTTTCGAAAGATTTACGTTAAGCGTATAAACATTATATTCAACAGGCTGTCCGAAACCAATTTTGGATAGATATAAAATTAAACACAACGACAGGAAACAGCCTTTCATAGGTTGGTTTTTGTTCAGGTTTTGGAGTCGATTTCAGTAACTGTTCAACACCAAAAAACATTCTCAAAGCTAGTTAAATAATAAGGTCTTCACAAATAAAATAAATACCAAAACAGATAATATAAAAGTCCTTTTTCCCTTTCTTAGAAATTAATTTGATGTTCATTTGACCAAAACTATAAAGCATATATCTCCCAAATTATCTTTCAAAAATTACCTTTACAACTTTTGAATTAAAGAGATCAATATTTATGAAAAACCCACGGCACTATCTAATATTCTGTTCTATAGCTGCGCTACCCTTTTTAGCCAATCTACCCCTAATGTCTAACCTTTCAGAAAAGAAATTCCATAGTACCGAAGAAATATCTATGTTCAAAATGATGAGTGGAGATACAAGCTTACCAACAGGGTTTAATACCCTTTTTGCAGCTTCTGGAGCATGTGCAAAATGTCATGGTAAAGATTCCTTAGGAATAGCAAGCGTTGATCCAAACGGTCAGGATATAAATGTAGTAGACGATTGGCGAGCAACTATGATGGCGAATTCGGCAAAAGACCCTTTTTGGCGAGCAAAGGTTAGTCATGAAATAATCATTAATCCAAATCATAAAGAGAAATTAGAACAAAAGTGCATCACCTGTCATGCCCCCTTAGGTCATTTTAATGGACAATATGTAGGAACTGAATATCAATTCAACTGGTTAGAATTCGATCCGGTAGGTCGAGATGGTGTTTCTTGCGTAGTTTGCCATCAACAAAGCTCTAAACAATTAGGAGACCTACATTCTGGACATTTAAATTTTGATACCGTTAAAGTAGCCTATGGACCTTATGAAGAACCTTTAGTCAGTCCAATGTTTACAGCAACAGGATACGAGCCAGTTTATAGTGAACATATTTCGGACGCAGGGATTTGTGCTGGATGTCATACGTTAATAACGGAAACTGTTGACTTAGATGGCAACTTAACTGGAAACACTTTTGTCGAGCAGGCTACCTATCACGAATGGTTAAATTCAACTTATCAAACTGATAATACAACTTGCCAAAATTGTCATATGCCAGCTTTAGAAAAAGGATTCGTCACCTTAGTAACCGGCTCTATGGTTGAACCACGGTTTCCATTCTATTTGCATGAATTAGTCGGTGGAAATGTTACTATGTTAAAGCTATTAAGAGATCATACAGAGGAATTGTGCCTTAGTGCAGCCCCGGAACAATTTGATGAAGTGATTGAAAAAACACTGGATATGCTTCAAAATAGAAGCTTGAATTTAGAAATACAATTAATAGACAGGACTGTTGACACAGCCTTCTTTGCAGTCACTATTCAAAATAAGGCAGGTCATAAGTTTCCTTCGGGGTACCCTTCCCGTCGGGCATTTATTGATTTTTCGGTTGTTGATGAATTCGGTGATACCCTTTTCTTTTCTGGAAAAACAGATTCTGAATATGAGGTTTTTGGTCATAATGCCGATTATGAACCTCATTATGAAATGATAAACTCAGAAGATCAAATCCAAATTTATGAATTGGTTTTGGGTGATGTGAATGATGATGTGACGACTGTTTTGGAAAGAGCGGATGCGCCATTAAAAGATAATCGAATTCCTCCAGTTGGTTTTACCACCTCGCATGAAGTTTATGACACGACTATAATCGCCGGAAACGCCCTTTTTGATGAGAATTTTAATATGGAAAATGACTTTGAAGGATCCGGTTCAGATATCATATATTATCACATTCCATTAAACGGAAATTTAGAAAACTTGCTAGCGTACGCAAAAATTTATTATCAATCAACTCCTCCAAAGTGGATGAAAGAAATGTTTGAAGAAAACAGTCCAGAAATTGATTCTTTTAGAAACATGTTTGCTAAGACTGACCGAAGTCCAGTATTAATGCAGTCTGAAAATATAATGATTGATGGAATTAGCACTTCCTTTGAACCTAAAACAGATGCTTTTGTAAAAGTATTCCCTTCACTTTCAAATGATGGATTTTTCAATGTTCAATCGGATCAGAAACACGATTTTTTTGTATTCGATAACAAAGGAAAACTAATAAAATCTGAATCGAATAAAGAAGGAACCTATTCAATTCAGTTAGAAAATTTAAAGGGTATTTTCTTTTTGAAATTTATAGAAAAGAAAGGTTTAACTTTTTCTCAAAAGGTAATCATCCAATAAAAAAAGAAGGATCGGTTATTTCGAAAATGACCGATCCTTTTTTTGTTGTAATTATTTTTTCACTACCCTACCGTTCTATTTGAACCCAACCAGACATCTTTCCATTGGTTCCATATTTTAATAAGTAAAAATAAGTACCGTCGGGCAAGTTTAAGTTATCATAAGTACCTTCCCATTCCCCATTGGAATAGTTGTTCTTTTGGTAAACTTTTTCACCCCATCTATTAAATATCAGCAATTCATTATTAGGATATTTTTCAATACCTGCAATGACAAATCCATCATTGACCCCATCATTGTTTGGCGAAAATCCAGTCATTGGTATAGGTTTTGGACATTTGACCATAAGGTTGACAGTAGCCGTATCACAACCTATTTCGTTACAAATTTCATAAGCGAAGGCATCCAAACCACAATAGGCTTCATTAGAGGTATAAGTAACCGTTCCATCAATATTCAAATAGGCTTCACCGAACGTAGGCATTACTAATAATTCTTGATACATCATACTCCCGTTAATCTCATCATTCGACAAGATAAAGAGCACCTGAGGTGTGGAACTTTGAACTGTATCAGCGTCAATTCTAGCAAATGGCATCGGTTGACCATCAATTACTGTCACTTCAAACCAAGTGGTATCACAAAACCCTAAATCGTCACAAAAAATTATGCCTGCAATGTCCTCTCCAATCGCCGTTGCATCATAAGTCAAGCAACTATCAAGAATACTAAAATTTAATTGATCACAATCCGGACACAAAACTTCACTAAAGATCAAATCCCCAGGTAGTTCATTTAAATCAAAACAGATAGTTTCCATTTCGTTTACAACTATTGTATCCGTAATCGTTATTGTTGTTATACAAATAACTTCCAAATTCACCGTGTCTGCACAACCAGTATCTTCATTAATCAGAATAACCTCATGCATGCCAACAGGCAAATAAATTTGTGAACCTGTTGGTGTCAATTTAGTATTCAACTCCAAATTGGCCATTGCCCCTGTGTTTGTTTGTTCTATCGACAAACTAGAATAAGTACTTTCTGTATCTCCTCCTAAAATGCTTTCGAGAGAATAATCAGCAACCCAAGTTGCGGTTGCATCCCAAGTATTCAAAGAATCTACCAATTCTTGAATGGTATTAAATGATGTTGTGTGTGTGGTTCCATTCACTGTCCAAGAGACCAATTCATATGGTCCGGAGTTACCACCTCCAGGAATAGCAAAATAGGAATAAGAAAGCGTCGTGTCATTCATACATCCATCTACGCCATTGGTGTAAAGCAACCCATTGTCATATATGGTCAAATCCAACATTGAATCTAATGGATATTCTAAACAAATTGAGGCATCATTATCACAATCGGACACATCATAGATACCTGAATTTTGATCAATAAAGTCCATACATGGAAGCGTGCAATCATATAAAACCGAAAGGTCGTTGAGTTCAAGAATACACCCATCTTCGTCAGTAATAATGACCGAATAAAGAGAATCAGCACTTAAACCATTCGCTATATTTGAATTGGAAATATTAGGTGTCCACTGATAGATAAGATTACCCGTTGCACCAAAAATTTGAAGATTGATTGCTCCATCATTTTTAGCACAGGTTTCATTCGTTGTGTCAATTTGGTAATCCCAATTGGGTGTAATCAACGTATAAATTTGACTATTGAGGGTATCCGCACAACCATTAGAATCGGCAATAATAATTTCATAAATACCTCCCGATAAATTATTGGCGGTATTGGTATTTGAAACATCTGGAGTCCAATCAAAAGTTAAATTTCCTGGATCATTGTTGACATGTATTTGAATACTTCCATCATTTGCTTGACAGTTTTCGTCACTTAATGTTGTGGTAACTGTCCAATCTTTTTCTCCACCATAAATGTGAAAAGTATAATTTTCTTTACAGCCTAAACTATCAAGTACTAAGACTTGATATTGTCCTGGACTTAAATCAGTAACTGTATTTGAATTTGAAATGTCAGGATTCCAAAAATAATTTAAGCTGGTATTTCCAGTTACTTCCAAGGTGATGGTACCATTATTTAGACCACAATCTGCATCAGTTTTTTGAGGGTTAATTGTCCAATCCTTTGGTGCATCAATTATTTCGACCTCTAAAAACTCATTACATCCTGAATCATCTGTTACTGTAATTTCATAAATACCCTCCCCTAAGTTTTGAGCCTCGTTAGAATTGGAAACATTTGGCGACCAATTATAAGATAAACCAGAAGCTTGACCCGCAATTCCTATCACAATACTTCCATTGTTAAATCCACAAGTAGAATGAGTAATTTCAGTACTTGCTGTCCAGTTTTTAGTTTCAGTAGCAATCGTTGCAATAAAAGATTCAGAACAACCTACCTCATCAGTAATGGAAATAAAATAATCTCCAGCTGATAAATTTTCAGCAGAAGTAGAATCCGACACATTTGGAGACCATTCAATTGTCAGATCATCAGGTGCATCTATGATGATAAGATCAATCCTACCATCATTACCAGCACAGGTTTCATCTGTCCAAATATAGCCCCCTTTCCATGTGGCAGGTATCGAATCAATTTCAACAACTATAGAATCTAAACACCCTGCTGTATCCATTGCCATAATTTCATAAATGCCATAAGAAAGTCCCACTGCCTTATTGGTCAATGAAACCATAGGATTCCATGAATAAATTACGTCTCCTTGATTACCTGATGTGGACAATTCAATACTTCCATTGCTTTGATTGCATTGATCATTTAAAACTTCTACTGTGGTTAATTCTAAAGCACATGGAATAGGATCACAATCCTTTTCAACAAACAAATTCTCATAAACGTATGAGCATCCGTTTTCATCTTCGACAGTTACTGAATAAAGGGAATCAGCAGAAAGTCCATTAGTAGTATTCGAATTGGAGACATTGGGAGACCATTGATAATTATAGTTTCCGGTTCCACCGGTTAAATTGATTGTTATTGAACCGTCGTTGCCCGAACATGTTTCTGGAGTACTATTAAAAGCAGGTAACCAATCTGGAATTTCAATGATCTCGATCTCAATTGAATCCGAACAAACCCCAATAGAATATACAATGGTATAAACTCCAGGTGAGAGGTTATTCATCGGAGTAAATCCAAGAATCATTTGACCTTGAAAAATTTGATATTGAGTATTGGTGAGAGAAATTATACTTCCATCCTCCAATGGACAATTAGGTTGAATTACTTCCACATCCCCTTGTTCCAAATTCACCGAATCGGTGATAGTCAAGATAAGGGTCGTATCTATAAAGCAGTCTGTAGATTCGTCCGTAATGATGATTTCATAAACGCCAGAAGCCAAATTATTAGCCATATTTGATTGAGATACATTTGGACTCCAATCGTACACTAAATTGCCTAAATTTCCTCCAATGTTTAATATTATCTCTCCATTTGTGTCAGCACAACCTGGGTTTATTATTTCCGCTTCAAAAGTCAATTGGCAATTAATTGGCTTTTCTTCAACGGTTACAATTATATAGGTAGTATCACATTGATCGGGCGACCCATTAAAACATATTTCAATGCTAATAATATCGGGTGAAGTCCCTAAATATCCTAAAGCTGGTTCTAAGTCTACACAATTATCATTAATTGAAGTTGCCAAAACAGTTTGAACATTTCCAGGATTCAATATAGTAGCTGAAGTTATTACGCCAGCGTAATCAATCAATGAACTGTCTATACAAATTTCAATCGGGCAATCAATGATGACATTGAGTGTATCATTACAATCTTTCTTTAAAATATTGAAGAAAATTGTCTCTTCACAATCTACAAATTCAGGGTCTATTATCGTCAGTTCATACATTCCAAAAGGTAATCCATCAAAGCCACTAGATAATTGAGTTCCAACATTTGGCAAAAGACTTAATTGATAATTCCCTGTTAAATCTAGAAATATAGAACCATTGGATTGATTACAATCTGTTGGATTTACCATATAACTATTCACTAAAACATTCGCACACTCACAAATATCTATTGCTGTAATTATTTGGGTCTCAGAAACTTCATTTCCACAATTATCTTGAGATTTCCAGGTTCTGGTCAGAATGTATCCACAATCATCTGGCCCTGGAGTTTGAGTTTCCATAAAGTCAATCAATAAATTGGTATCACAATTATCTATCACACTTATAGGTGGGTTAGAAGGAGGCATTTCTCCTAATGATAAGTCTATTGTTAAGTCACTTGGAATTCCTGATAAGACTGGGGCTGTAGTATCTACAATTTCTACAAAAATGCAAAATTCAGCAAAATTTCCACATGAGTCTTCTGCCTTCCAGCAACATTGGAGCCTTACTTTGAATCCATCTTGATCACAATTTCCTATTTCTGGCATCTCCATAAAAAGAACCTCCACTTTTTCATCACAGTCATCCATTACAATCGCATCATCCTCATTAAAATTTAACAAAGAATCACATTCGAAAACTAAAGTATACCCATCCATAAGGTTCATCAACATTGGATGACTAAAAGTTATTTCTGGAGGTGTTGAATCAATCAGGGTAATAGTTTGGGTTGCAGTAATTTGGTTTCCACAATCATCTGTTGCTACCCAAGTTCGAATAATCATATCCTCGCAATCTCTATCAATCAGCTCTTCGGAAAACGAAATATTGACATCTAAACAATCATTTTGCGCAATAACATTTGTCGGAGCAGGAATATCTGTACATTCTACAGTAACATCACCTGGAACATTTAATAAAATGGTTTCAGCTATTTCTACCGTAATGATTTGTTCAACTGTTGTCGCATTATTGCAATCATTTGTTGCTGTCCAGGTTCTTATGATTTGATAATCCTGACAGGTATCACCCAAAATAGATTCTGTAAAAGAAACCATTAAATTATCATCACAATTGTTTGAAAATTCAGGATCTGCAGGTAATGGGATATCATCACACTCAACAGTAATATCATCAGGAATATTTAATAGCATTGTTTCAGCTAATTCTACCGTAATGGCCTGCTCAACAGTGGTGGTATTATTACATTCATCCATTGCCATCCATGTTCTTAAGATTTGATAATCCGAACAGGTGTCTCCAAGTACAGATTCAGTAAAAGAAATTATTAAATCATCATCACAATTGTCTGAAAAAACGGGGATTGACGGCAATGGAATATTATTACATTCAACAGTAATATCAAGTGGTATATTCATTGCGACTGGCTCAGTTTCATCAGTTAAATAAACCAGGAGGGTTACTGATGAGGTATTCCCACAAGCATCTTCGGCTAGCCAAACATAAGTTATTTTTTCATAAAACCCTTCTGTTTCACAGTCCCCAATCTGACTAGAAACCGTTAATATCAAGATTGGATCAAGATCACAATTATCCATTACTAAAGCATCTTCTAGCACGAAATCAACTATATTCTGGCATTCCAATATGATAGCTCCTCCTCCTTGTAAATCGGTTAAAAGTGGATGGACTAAGTTGATCTTAGGTGCCTCCATATCTTTAGTCGTAATCTTTTGAAGATTCATTGTCATATTTCCACAATCATCTGTAGCTATCCATTTTCGTAGGATTAATTGCATACATTCCCCATCCATTATTAGGGAGTCACTATAAGTTAAATCTATATCTTGGTCACAATCATCTATCGCTTTTACATCACCAATTTCCGGTAAAGAATCACATTCTACTGTAATATCAGGTATACCAATAATAACCGGAGGTAATTCATCAATAGAAGAAATTGTTTGAGTATGAGTCGTGGTATTACCACAATCATCTGTAGCCTCCCAAGTCCGAATAATAGTGATTCCGCCATCACAGTCCCCATTTCCAGTCACAACATTTTCAGAATAAATAATGTCTAAATCATCATCATCATTGTCAATTACAACTACCGTTGGAGGGTCTATCACCTGAGGGTTGGAGCAGGGTAAATTTTCATCTTGGGGTGGATTGATAAACACAGGAAAATCATTATCGCTAGTAAAACCGGCATCAATATCAAAAAACTCCTGACCGCCAAAAACCATAAAAGGAGCTGTTTCGCCCGTGTTTGGATTAGGATCACTATCAAAAGCATCATCCCCTCCGATATCTTGTGCTACTAAATAATAGTCAGGAAAGCCAACAGGGGATCCAAACTTAATGGAGTAAGTTCCAGTAGGTATATTATTGAAAAGATAAGCTCCACTATTAAACGTAGTCATAGAATCTATTACGATTCCATTTTGAATTAAATAAACAGGAACGTTTCCAATTCCAGATTCACCAAGATCTTGAAAGCCGTTACCATTACAATCATAGAAAACAAAGTCGCCAATCATTCCAAATGACAAAATCAAACCGGCGCTCCATGAGTTATCACTACCTTGATTAGGATTAAAATTGAATAAAATAGTTTCTCCTGTATTTGGATCTACATCACTATCAATTAAGTCATCATTTCCTTGGTCTTGAAGCGTATATTCATAGTTTGGATTGTCGGTTGTTGAAAAATCAAACTGTAGGGAATAATTGCCTACTTGAATATCTTCAAAACCATAGAGTCCATTTGAATTAGTCAATAAAGTTGCAACCTCATTGTCATCTTCATCAAATAGGATAACAGTAGCATTTTCAATACCTTCTTCATTATTATCTTGAATTCCATCCATATCAATATCGAGCCATACAAAACCTCCTATCGTCTCATTAGGAATAAAAAAACCAGCACTTATTGATGAAATTCCATTATTGGGATCGAATAAAAAATTCTCAGTTTGCCCTGTATTAGGATTTGCGTCACTATCAATCAAGTCATTATTTCCTGCATCCATTATGGTGCCTTTGTAATCAGCAATTCCAGCAACATTCGTAACGGGATGAAAAACAATATAATAGTTTCCCCCTGATATATTTTGAAAAGAATAAGCACCTATGGCATCAGCTGTCGTCATCGCTAATGCCAACGTGGAGTTGGCATCATGTATGATCACCGTCGCTCCTTCAATACCTATTTCACCATTATCTTGGATTCCATTTTCATCGTCATCTTGCCATACAAAGCCACTTATTGATCCTGCTAGTTCATAAAATCCAGCACTTACATTATTTAATTCACCATTGGTTGGATCATATACAATAGGGTTTGTTTGACCAGTTGATGGGTTTGCATCAGAATCAATATTATCATCTCCTCCCTGATCTTGAGGTGAATTAGTTAAATTAAAAATCCCTAAAGCGTTGGTACTCTGGTCAAACTCAATTATATAAGTTCCGAGCAAAATATCAGAAAAACTATATTCACCATCTTGGTTAGACTGAACGGTTTGTTCTGTTAATCCAGTAGCCGTATTTATTAAATTGACAGTAATTCCTTCTAAACCACCTTCTCCATTATTTTGAATTCCATCTTCATTTTCATCATTCCATACAAAGCCACCGACCGACCCTGAAGGCTCAATAAAGCCTGCAGAAATGTTATTTAAGTTTCCAGCATTAGGGTCATAAGAAAAAATATCAGTTTGGTTATTGGAAGGATTAATATCCGAATCCAAACTATCGTCCCCGCCTTGATCTTGTGGAGCTGTTAAATAATTAGTTACTCCATTCGTATTGGTGGATTCATCAAATTGTAGGTAGTAATTCCCAGATGAAACATTGGAGAAAAAATAATTTCCTGAAGCATCAGATAATACAGATTCGAGAAGGTTATCATTTTCATCAAAGATAGAAACGGTTACACCCTCTATTCCGGACTCACCTCCATCTTGAATACCATCTTCATCCGCATCTTCCCAAACGAAACCACCTATCCCTCCTACTGGATTTACGTTTACCCCTGAGAATCCGAAGTCAGCTGAATTCGTGACAAACCCATAATCACCAGTCATTATCGAAATGAATGGCATTCCTACAAATGAACTATTCCCTTGGGTACCAGCTATTTGGGCATCAGAATCCGTTTTGTCTGGATCGGTTCCGTCTCCAATATCATTCATAGTCACAAACAAACTTCCATTTAATTGAGCTGTCAAAGGATTAAATTGACCGCCACTACCTGCCACTATATAAAATTGTGTATTTGGTGTTAAATCCGTAAAGACATAATATCCATTGGCATCAGTAGTAGTCGTTTGAAGTATTGCTCCTGTTATATCATAAAGCGTAACATTTATGGAAGCTAAACCCATTTCACAAGCATCTTGAATGCCATCTGAATCGGTATCATTCCAAATATATTTTCCAATTTGTAATGGAGGATTATCTGGGCACAAAACCGTTAGACTACCCAATCCATTTGCCTTTGCAAAAGTCGAAATACTAGAAGTAGAAGATCGATATAAAACATAACCTGGATTTTGAATGGTTCCATCCAAATTATTTAACCAATTGACACCTCCAGAATTAAATAACGTAGAATAAGGATCGATCGAAGTTGTTGCTACATCACCGGAACCTCTGTAAAAAGCCAATCCTCCTTGTGTAGTTTCGGCATGTGGTGGGCCTGGAATATTATCTGCTGGACCAGCAAAAATATCTTCAAAATAAAATTCACCGTTTCCTGGTCCTTGTGCATTTCCAACTCCTCCAGTCGTCAAATCTCCAGCTGTCCCATTGTTCTCTAATTCATATACCCCATTGTTGTTGTCAATTCTCAAAAGATCACCACCCGAAACATTTGTAATGAGGGGAGAAGTACCTGTGATTGGCCAGTTTTTATAACCCAGTTGATGACCACTTCTGTCCATAAAACCAGCGATTATTGACCCATCAATATCAAACTCAAATTCACTTAAAATGGGTTGCGGCTGGACATAAAAACCTGTTGCGCAAGTAGGAGGCAAATTGTCCGTCCAAGCAAACCATCCAGAAAAATTTTCGCAGTTATCTGCATTAGAGGCCCAACCCTTATCATAATCCAAGCTTATATTCGCTATTTCTGTGAAAGTATTTCCTGTTTTTTGATAAATGATAGCTGAAAGATCAGAGCGTAATTGACTGGTGAATCCATCACACACACCTCCGACATAAACTTGATCTCTAAAAACTTCAACCGCAAAGGGTCGAAATTCCCCATTTGTACAATTTGCATTAGGTAAGGTAAAAGACGCTACATCATTTACTGAAGGTGAAGTCAATGGATTGTTATCAGCATCAATAATGATAGAATATAATTTTTTATCAAAAAGATTAATAAACCAAATCTTTCCATCTTCTGAAACACTCAAGGCACCAATCCCTTCTCTTCCTATTTTGGAATAAGCCGAAGGATCATTAGAGGGGTCATCTAGAACGATGGGTAACCCACGAGCAGCATTCGAACCTATATTCCCAACGTCTATTCCAATACTTTCAACATCAACAAATTCAATAATTACAGGGTTATTGGGATCAGTCATATCAATCTCATAAATGCCGCCAATCCCTAAAGGACCTAGACCAACATGCCGTTTAATAAATGCAGAAGTATATATTTTTTTTGATGCCCGATGGTAAGCTAAACCATAACATGCACCTAGATCCCCAGCCGTAGCAAGATGATCTGGTAAAGGTGTTGTACCGTTATTATCCCAGTTAAATCCAACCAAAACATCTTGATCAGCTGCCTCTGCCCCAATAGCTAATGGATCACCGTTAATAAAACAAGTCGCAACGAGTGCCGGGTTGGTTTCGCAATAATCTTGATGATGCGTAAATCCGGAATTGGCTGAACAACTTGGAGCCGTAATAAATTGGATAGCTCCTCCATTATCACCTAAAAAAGCTTCTTGATAATTTGGTAGATGAGCGGGAACAATAAATTCCAATTTGTATCTAACACCGTCTGTGAGCCCTACAAAAGTATATTGACCATTGACATCTGTAGTGGTGGTTTGAAGCAATTGATTATCTTCATTACCGTCGCAATCATAAATATTTACAATGATATCTGGTAAGCCACTAATTTCATTATCTAAACCATCGTAATTGAAATCACCAAATACTTTCCCTCCAATTTCACCTGGTAATCCGGTGCAAGGAGCAATCATTAAATTTTCATATTCTTTAAATTCTACAAAATTCTTTTCCCCTAATGAAAATTTGATAGCCTTACATAATTCTAGCTTATGTTGTTCAAGTTTATTTTTAGCATAACTCTTTTTTATAACATTCGCATTGGTAGATAATGGGAACATAAAACCTACACTCAGAAAAAACAGAGAAAGTGGGAAGTTTAAAAGTCGTCTCATAATATCAGCTTTGATCAAATAACCATTTTACTGGTTCTAGAGATTAATGAACAAATTACAATGGCAAACTCTAATTAACTACATAGAAAACCACAGATTGCCAATAGCAAATTGCTAGTTCAATCATAACTCTAGGTTTTTGAAAAAGGCCAAACTTTTGGGAGATAGATAAGTCCATTTATCTGAACAAATCATAGGGGGAATTATCAATGAAGCAATAAATGGGGGGAATATCAGCTTCAAACATCTACTTAGCAAAAATTGTGTCAATAATTAACATTTCAAAAAAATCACAAAATCAAGTAGGCATTTTGCGTGATTTTTGCGTAATTAAAATGTTAAATAACCCGTTTGTATAATACCATTTGCTATTATATAGAAAAAAGAAATTATATTTGATAGACTTAACATTACTTCCTGTAAACCAGAGTTATTTGTAAAAAGATCGAAATCATTATTTTGTTATTTACACTTTCCTTTCATCAATTATTTATCAAAAATTGAGGTCAAACGTCAAAATAGACAGATTCTATTCATTAGAAAATTAAAATAACCAAAACTTAGAAAACTCATGCTGGCATATGAAGAGCCAGGTTTGGCTATCTCGTCCTATGCAAATAATCAAAATTTAAACCTGAAATCCTACCTTTCAACAGGAAGATTCTTTGCCCATTTTAATACCACACACCAGAGAACTCCCAATTCACTATTCAAATTAGTACTCATTTTATACAATAAAAAATCCGTCTTATTTCCAAACAAACTACTTTAACGAAAGTGAGATGATTGACAATTTCACAGAAGTCAAAAAACAAACACCTGAAACTATGTACAAATTTTACAATTTTTTAATCCTATTTTTTCCAATTTGTTGCTCTAACTTTTGTGTTGGACAAAGCATTAATCTACACTATCAAAATGAACAATCAAGTATTCAAGGATCAATTGGCTCCTATAGTTTAGATATAATGATCCAATCAGATGAATCCACTTCATTTGGAGGGGGTAAATTATATTTTGATTATAACTCTAATGCATTCGGAACCAATGCTGTTTCGTCCGGAAATATTTCTTTAAGTGTTCCAAATGGATATTGGCTTGCCCAAATGGATAATAATTCTGGAACAGTAAAGGTATATTCGGATCCAAAGATTTCTGACATTAGCCCTTCAAAGTTTCAGGTTACTTGGGATCAAGTAATTGAAGGTGCGTGTATGGATAATCTACCCGTTGGAATGAGTGAAGCTTTGTTCCATCTAGAATTAACTTATACGCCAAATGGGATTAGTTACCCTGCGGATTTTTGCTTTTCACAAGACATTGAAGGTGAACTATTTACTGCGTGTGGCAATAATACAAATTGTAGTGTTTCAGGTATGAATTGTACATTATTTCCGGGAGTTGAATTAACGGATATTTCTTATGACTGTACTTCGGTGATAGTTCCTTGCCCTGGCAATATAGACGAAGATGGTGACGGGCTTTGTGTTGGAGCAGACTGTGATGACAATGATCCAAATATTGGTGGAGCCGGCAGTCCGTGTAATGATGGAAACGATTGCACCATTAATGATGTCTTTGATTCTTATTGCAATTGTTTGGGCGTTTACCAAGATGGTGATGATGATGGCGTTTGCGATGGACAAGACCAATGTGAAGGTTTCGATGACAATATAGATTTTAACAACAATGGTATCCCTGATGGATGCGAAAATGGGGCAGATCCAAATTGTATTTCCTTTTCATTTATTCCCCAAAATAAGACTATAGACTGTGAAGCATCACCAGTTTTTGATGAGCCCATTGGAATTGACAATTGTTGTTCAAATCCTGATTTAAGTTATTCCTATGTAGATTCTCAAAAAGACTTGGGATGTACTAAAAAAATAGTAAGAATTTGGATAGCAGAGAGTGCGTGCGGAAATAAAAAAACAGTGAAACAGACGATTACATTGGTTGACACTCAGGCTCCAAAATTCATCATAGATCACCCCCTATTTGGAATTAATAATGATGGTGATACCTTAACCCTAGATTGTACAGATAACCTTTTTATCGTTCCTGGTAATATAAAAATAAAGGATAATTGTGATGAAGACGCCTCTTTAAATATGTATGATCAAATCGATTATGGTCATTGTCCAAGTGATGGTTATTTAAAGTTTTTATACTGTTATTGGGTAGCTGAAGATGCATGTGGCAATAGAGATACCTTTGATATTTATGTAAAATTCATTGATACAACTGCACCTGAAATAATTTGTCCTTCCGATATCGAAGTCGAGTGTACCGGATCCATTGATCCATCTATAACGGGACTTCCATCAGTAAAGGATAACTGTACGGATGTCTTAACAACTTATTCAGACGAAACCACACAAAGTAATACCTGCAAAGAAGTAATCACTAGAACTTGGTATGCGGAAGATGATTGTAAAAACATAGATTCATGCAAACAGATCATTACCATTATAGATACGGAAATACCCGATATAAATTGTCCTGCTGATATTACAATTGATTGTGTAGATTCCACAGATCCTTCAAACACTGGAGTTCTGCTATCAGATGATGCATGTGGAAATACAACTACAACTTATACTGATGAATTTACCATTTTGAGTGATTGTGAACAAGAAATCTTGAGAACTTGGGTTTCTAGTGATGATTGCAATAATACAGCGACATGTAGTCAGGTCATTCAAATTCAAGACCTAAATGCTCCAGAAATTAAGTGTCCAGAGGTCATAATAATTGAGTGTTCTGATGGATCTAGTCCTGACTTAACAGGATATCCAACTGTTTCAGACCTTTGCGATTCAAATTTGGATCTTACTTATTCAGACGATACCTCATCCGTTAATATTTGTGAATTTATAATTGATCGAACCTGGACAGCTACGGATGACTGTGGAAATACTTCAACTTGTGTGCAATTAATTAAAGTGATAGACTCAAACCCACCGGTCATTCTATGTCCAAATGATATTACCATAGAATGTGGTGAATCAATTGAACCTTCAAATACAGGAGAACTGGTTGCCACAGATTTATGTGATTCTGACTTAGAAATTTGGTATGAAGATGCTTTTGATTCGAAAAATTGTACGAGTATAATTACCAGAACTTGGTTAGTCATTGATAATTGCGGAAACTCATCGGATTGTATACAAATAATTACCATAACAGATACAGAGAATCCTGTAATAAATTGCCCCGCAGATGTATCCATTGAATGTAACATGGATCATTCCCCTTATAATCAAGGCTTTGCAACAAGCACCGATAATTGTGATTCAGACATTACCATTGAATGGACAGATGAAGTTCAATCTTCAAATGATTGCAAGACTACAATAAATAGAACTTGGACAGCAACTGATAATTGTGGAAATTATTCCAGTTGTGTGCAAACTATACTTATAATAGATACAACTCCGCCAATCAATACCTGTCCGCAAGACCTGACGGTCGAATGTAATGATAGCTTAGATCCTGCAGTTCTTGGTGAACCATTTGCTTTTGATAATTGCGATCCAGATTTAGAGATAACTTATTCAGATGAGGTCACCAGTTCAAATGACTGTCAAAACCTTATCGAAAGAACATGGCTAGCAATAGATAATTGTGGAAATACCGGAAATTGTGTTCAATATATCACAACTATTGATACCCAGATGCCAAGCATTTCGTGTCCACCAGACATGAATTTATCATGTGATGAATCTTTTGATCCAAGTATTACTGGACAAGCCACAGCCACAGACGATTGTGATACAGATATTGAAATCACCTATTTTGATCAGGTTACAGGCGGGTACTGTACGACAACTATCAATAGAATATGGACAGCTACTGACAATTGTGGGAATGTGGATCAATGTATGCAAACCCTTACCATTACAGACTCAAACCCACCAGAAATCACCTGCCCTAGTGATGTTACTTTAGAGTGTGACATGCCTAAAGATCCTCAATTTACAGGCACACCAAACACTACTGATAATTGTGACGTAGATCCATTTGTTACTTGGTCAGATGAAATTAATACCATCTCAAATTGCCAATATGAGATTATTAGAACTTGGTCTTCAATGGATGATTGTGGAAATGAGGCTACATGTATCCAAATTATTACGGTAATTGATACGGGATTGCCTACAATTATTTGTCCTGCCGATCTTACCATAAGTTGTAATGAATCATCAGCACCAAATAATACTGGACTAGCTTCTTCAACAGACGCATGTGATCCTCAAGTTGAAATAATTTACTCAGACCTAGTAAACACAAGTAATTGTAGTTTGATCATTGAAAGAACTTGGACGGCTACTGATGATTGTGGAAATGAGGCTACATGTATCCAGATTATCACTGTTACGGATACCGAAGCACCCCAAATTAACTGCGCTGATGATAAAACAATAGAATGTGACAAGCCTCTCCAATTCGACAACCCAACGCTAGCAGATAATTGTGATATAGATGTTCAAGTCACATTTGCTACAGATACGACTATGGTTTCTCCATGTGAATTAATCATCTCGAGAACTTGGACTGCTACTGATGATTGTGGAAATAATTCACAATGCCAACAAAGTATAACGATAATTGACGCAACAGCACCTGAAATATCTTGCCCAAGTGATATTGAGCTAACTTGTAATGCGTCCACTAGTCCAGCCAATACAGGAGTTCCAATAGCAACTGATAATTGTGATCCAGATTTAGATATGGACTATACCGATGTAACGAAAACCATTTCTTCTTGTGAAACAACAATCGAAAGAACTTGGACGGCTACCGATGATTGTGGAAACACCACTTCTTGTGTCCAAATCATTACCATCATTGATGATATTGCACCTGTTTTAGACTGTCCAGCTGGGGTGACTATTAATTGCGAAGAAAGTTCTGATCCTGCTAACACAGGGCAAGCTACAGCAACCGATAATTGTGATTCAGCTATCGTTACTTACACTGATAGTTTGGATCAAATCAGCAACTGTGAATTAGACATTTACAGAACTTGGATAGCTGCTGACGATTGTGGAAATACAACTTCTTGTGTTCAAGTCATTAAGGTTTTAGATCTCGAAGCTCCAAGTATTAGCTGCCCAATTGATGTCACTATCGAATGTGATGCTTCTTCTGATCCTCAAAACTTAGGTTTTGCGACTGCTTCCGATAACTGTGATACTAATGTTGATGTTACTTACGCTGACGAATTGAAAATAGTCGATGAATGTATTTCTCAAATTCATAGAACTTGGACAGCTACGGATGATTGTGGGTTGACAGCAACTTGTATGCAGATAATTACCATTAAAGATACACAAAAACCAATCATTACTTGTCCTGCCGATGTCACTTTAGAATGTAATGAAACAGCAGATCCAAACACCACCGGTCTTGCGACTGAAACGGACAATTGTGATCAAAACGTAACCATCACTTACAATGATGAAAACATTCAAGTTTCTGATTGCCAATATGTAATCAATCGAACTTGGACGGCTATTGATGACTGTGGAAATGCCACTTCTTGTGTTCAAATAATAACGGTAACTGATCAAACACCGCCAGCTATTACTTGTCCTAGTGACCTCACTATTCAATGTGATGCTTCTACTGATCCAGCTTTAACCGGGCAAGCAACTGCAACAGACATTTGTGATCAAAATGTAGATATCACTTATTACGACAAGGTTGTATCCAATTCCAATTGTGACTCTTTTATCGAAAGAACTTGGACGGCTAAAGATGATTGTGGAAATCAAGCAAGTTGTATTCAAATAATCAACACTATCGACATGGGTGTTCCAACGATTAATTGCCCGCAAGATAAAGTGATCGAATGCACTGATTCAACAGATCCTAATGAAACTGGTGAGCCATTTGCTTTTGACAATTGTGATCCGACTGTTGATCTAAGTTATTCAGATGTAGTAGTAGTAATCGATGATTGTACAACTGAGATTCAAAGAACTTGGACATCAACGGATGATTGTGGAAATGAAGCGACTTGTATTCAAACTATTACCATAACGGATCAATCTTCTCCTTCCATTACTTCTTGTCCAAGTGATATTACTATTGAATGTGGTAGTTCAACAGATCCATTGATTACGGGAACGGCCACTGGTACCGATAATTGCACAACGGATTTAGATGTTTCTTATACAGATGATACCAACCCTGTTGATTCATGTACTATTCTCATTACTCGAACCTGGACAGTAACGGATGATTGCGGAAATACTGAAACTTGTATCCAAAAAATTACGCTTACAGATACGACTGCACCAGAATTAACCTTCAATAATCCATTATTGAATAATTTAAATCATTGTGACACGATCCAGATAGAATGCAACAGTTTTGATTTCTTCAACGAAAATGATGTAATAGCCACAGATATTTGTGATAGTTCGCCAACCGTTCTATTTACAGAAACTGCTGAAAATGCTGACTGCACCATAGATGGAATAAAAACCACTTTAACCTGTAGTTGGATCGCCATCGATAATTGTGGCAATCAAGATACCTTAAAAGTCATTGTACAAATTATAGATACAACGCCACCTACGATCACGCCTAATCATCCAATGATTAATGGTGCCCAAGATGGCGATACATTAGTGGTTGATTGTGAAAACTTTTGGTTCTTAGGAGAGGATGATATTATTGTAGAGGATGCATGTGGAGATGTTAATGTTACTTTGGAAGAAGAAATATATCAAGCTGATTGTACTACTAATGGAGGATTAAAAGTAACAATGGTCTGTAGTTGGATTGGCGAAGATGACTGTGGAAATGCCGATACTCTAACCTTAACATTTATGGTTGTGGACACTACCGCTCCTCAATTGATAGGAGTACCTTCTGATACCATTTTGCTTTGTGCTGAAGTCACAGATCCACTAATCGTAACAGCAATCGATGGTTGCGATGGTAATCCAATTATCGAATTTAATGAATATACCAATCCACCATATGGCAATAGTGCTACCTGTGAATTAGTAAGAGAATGGACCGCTACTGATGAATGTGGAAATACTAGTACACAAATTCAAGTTATTACCATCCCAGATTGTGTTGGCTGTTTCTTGAACTCTAATCCGTATTTCATTGCTGTAAATGCAGACACAGATGGTCAACAAACTTATCTAGATTGGGAGTTTTCAGCTGTCACTATGAATCATCTCTTTGCAGTCCAAAGATCAGCGGACAACGAGCATTTTTATAATATTGGTATTATTGAAGGTCGATTGAACTTTAATACAGAATCTGATAATTATGAATTTATTGATGAAGAACCAAGATTGGGGAACAACTTCTACCGCATTCGAGCCCTAAACATTGGAGATACTCCAATTAACTCGGATACAATGGTGGTGCGATATTTAAATGATCCTGAATCTCGTGATATAAATTATCAAATTTACCCGAATCCAACTTTCGATGAAGTGACTATTGAGTTATTATTCGATAATTTGGAGGAAGGAATCAAAATCAACGTGCACAATGAATTGGGTATTCTGATTTCAGAAGAGATAATTCCAAACGGTTCTACCTTGAAGAAGATAAATCTAAAAGACCAGCCTGCTGGAGTTTATTTTATTACGATTGAATTTGATAATCAACGAATGAAAATAGAGCGAATCATTAAATTAGATTAAGCTAGATTCCAAATAATTGTAAGCTATAAAGGCAGTATCCGTTTTTGATTAGGATACTGCCTTTTTTTAAGGGCTTTATGAAAATTATTATTTTTACATTATATAATCATCTGTTAATAAACGATAAAGGAAGTACAGCATTATTCCAAATAGCATTTTACAATTCCCAAACCAAATGGTTTGCATTTTTTTTAATAATTAAAATATTGATAATCAATTATTTATAAATTTCATTGAGTAAAAATTATGATTTTCTTAATATATAATTTTTTTTATCTAAAGTGTGTTACTATATTTGCACTGTGCACATACATTTAGAATAAAGAAACATACATGCTTTGACGAACTGTTACCTAGACTAATACGACCAGAATAAGAAATTAAATTGTTTGCTTTCAAATTGTAAGAAAGGATCAATTTAACATACCATGAAACACTTTTTGGATTAAATTAACACACTGCGAAACACTTGACACACCGACCTTGGACTTAAAGTTATTCTGCTCACTGATTTATACTATTCAGTGACTTTCCCGGAACTTAGGAATATTTTTTTACCATTTACCCGCTTCTTTCTGATTACTTGTAACAGTTAATCTTTCTTATTTCATAGGATTCATTTAAAATTTATTGTATTGAAATGTGAAAGTGATTGCAATATGTAAAGCAAAAAAGTGATATATAGTTATTTATCGACTTATCACTTAATTCTCTTTTAAGAGAAAATGTTTGGAGGGAATCAAACAAGCATGAGAGAAATAATATCTTTCCTTCTCCTTCAAATCAAATGCATATACCTATTTGGTAGGCCATTATTTATTATGATTAAATAATTAAAATATTATTTTTTTATTGTTTAATCAATTAATATACAATTGCTTATGATGCAATTCCGCGATTCTATTAACATATAATGGCTTGAATTTTGCAATCAAAGAAGTGTGGGTAAATGGAAAAACGACTGTATTCGGAATGAGGTTTAAGAAATTATATTTTAAAATCCATTATTAACAAATTTATAATTCTGACGCCATCATTTGCACGACTTGTTTACCTATTTGCCTAAAGAACATATTAGAAAAGTTTTATAATCCCTTTATTAACAATGCCCATTGTGGTCGAATAGACTAACTTTGAACCGGTTTGGTCTATTGGTCCGTTAAATAACGGGCACAATCATCCCATGAGCTATGTCGCACTTTGACAACAACATGCAGTCAACTGCTACTGCTATCTACACTTTAGAACAGTACCTTGAAGAAACCGCTGAAAGTCGCAGAAAATCATTTCTCGATAAAGTACTGGCAGTTATGCTAATTTTTATTGGAACGATTGGTCTTTTCGCGGTTATATAGATACTAATGATTTGTAGCTCACACTTTAAAATTTTCACCTAGAAACACAAAGGATTTTTTCATAAGCCATTATCCATAATTGGATAATGGCTTTTTCATTTTAAGGAACTCGGAGAAAATAAATTGGATTTTGATTCCTCTAGCAAAAAACACGGAACCTAATAGCCATCGCTTCATAATTCCCAGACAAATAAACCCTATCTATCTTCTTCTCAATAACCTTATATTAACATAAGGAGAATGGTTTCCAAAAAAATTTCGGAGAATACTTATTTATGATAATTTTGTCCTTAATTTAAATAAGTCTAAACACAATCCATTGATATGAAATCAATTAATCTATTATTACTTTTTGTATTAATTTTTGCTGCCTGTAATTCCCCATCCAAATTAATTGAGAAAGGAAATTATGATCAAGCCATTAATTTAGCCGTTGAAAAATTAAGAGGAAAAAAGAAAAAAAAGGCTGAGTTTGTTGGTGCCTTAGAGAAAGCCTTCGATCGAGCCACTAAACGTGACATGCGTGAAGCAGACAATTTAAAAAGAGATGGTCGGGAAGAGAATTGGATTGCTATTAATCGAATTCATCAAAAAATCAGAAAAAGACAGTCTAAGATTGATCCTTTAATTCCATTATATGATGAAAATGGCAGAAAGGCTGAATTTCGATTTGTAAGAATTGAAGAATTAGAAAGAGAATCTAAAGAACGAACTGCTGAATATTATTACAATCGGGCTCAAGATCTATTAAAACAAGCTGAAAACGGTGATAAATTGGCTGCTCGTGAGGCGTTAAATGCATTAGAAAAAATCAATACCTATTATAAAAATTATCGCGATACACGTCAATTAGAGAAAATTGCATTTGAACTCGGCACAACCCATATTTTATTTAAAATGGACAATAATTCCGGTTCAATACTACCAAGAGGGTTTGAGTCTAGAATTAAAAAAATGAGTGTAAGAGATTTAAATTCAAAATGGAAAAATTACTATTTGAATTCAAAATCAAATCTTACTTATGATTTTACAGTTGTCATGAATTTAACGACAATCGATGTGAGTCAAGAATCTGAAAAAGAACGACAATACGTTGATGATAAGGAAATTGAAGATGGGTTTGAATATGTTCTTGATGAAAGAGGAAATGTAAAAAAGGATACGGCAGGGAATGATATTAAAGTACCAAAAAAAGTTTTTATAAAAGCTAATGTCTTCGAAATCTATCAGCATAAAGCTGCAGCAGTCGGTGGACAATTAGACTTTTTCGATAATCAGACTCGGGAATTAATACACTCAGAACCAATGACAGTTGAAGCTGTTTTTGAGAATTATGCCTCTCGTTTTGAAGGAGATGAAAGAGCACTTAGTGAAGATTCAAAAAAACGAATAGGCAATAAGCCAAGACCCTTTCCTACAAATAATCAGCTATTATTAGATGCTGCGGATAAATTAAAGCCTATAATAAAAAGAGAAATGTCTAGACAACGATTAATAAGGTAAACTTCCAGTTATACCCTTCCTTTAGTTGTTCCCTAATGACAAAAGGCTGCCAATAATTTGGCAGCCTTTTTTGTTAAGTTGGCAATCTGTTTTTGAAATGATTTTTGATTAGAATGTATGTGGTTCACAAGATTGAACCTTAAAATAATCTTAGTCAAATGTAGGTTGAAGTTCAGCGTCTAGAGGTCTCAAGTGATTAGGTAAATCTTTTAATGGTCTAACAGAATCCTCTTTTAATTGCTTAAATTTCCCTTTTGATTTTATCACTGCTTTATTAGCAGCAATTGTAAGTTTAGAAATAATTTGCTTTCGTTTGGAACTTTCTGTTCTAGTCATAGCGAAGCATTTTTTTTCTTGCATTTTTAGCAAGACTGATTAATAAATGGTTTAAAAAATAGGAATTAAGAGGCTTTTGAATAGAGTTAATACAAAAATCACTTGTCATTATATCAGTTTTTGGAATGGAATCATGTGATGTATGATTCTCAACTTAATATGAATTTAAGTGATAGTTTTTGGTGTGGGCAGTAAAGCCTAGACCAATCTCTAGTCTAAAAATTTATTCGTTTTGGAAATGCTCACGGGAAAGAAGATTGTAAAAGTATAAAATAATTTTATTTTACAAGTACATTTCTAAAAAATTAAAACTACATAACAGAAAAAAAATAAAAATATTATATTGCAAATCAGGTTAAATTAAAAAAATAAACCAACTATAATCAACTAATAGCCAATTATAATATCCCTTCTTTTTAATTTAAATATTTTGAATAACCATTTAGTCCTCAATTGGGATCCCATTTGCATCAGTCGTAAGTACCTCACTCATGTAATCAAAGAATGGACGCATATTCCTGAATGTTTGATCCAATTCACTCAAAAAATTGCCAGAGGTGACTTCCTTATCACTGAATTTTCGAGTTACAATAAATTGTTTTTTACGTTTTAAATCTATCGCAGGATGTTCTTTCGAAAATCCTTTGGGAGCTGTTTTTACTCCTTCGCCTTGCAATACACCAAAGGTTTTTTGAAATATAGGATCAGCAATAATAGTCCGCAAAGGTTGATCATCCGCTTCTATTTCTGTCCGAATTCTTTTCAAATCAGCTGAATTTGGGGACCAAAAGCCTCCTGCCGCAAAAGAATTACCAGGTTCAATATGAAAATAATAGCCTCCTCGAAGCCATTTTGTAGCCCGACTCATACTACCACTCATATTTTTTTTATATGGCAATTTGTTTTTTGAAAACCTTACATCTCTGTATATTCTTAGTAGTTTGAACCGCTCAATATGATCATGGTGAGACATCTCATCTAGAAGTGCTTCACCAAATGCCTTCATATGAGCTTGCTGTTCTTGATAACGAAGCTTATTTTCATTAAACCAAACTCTATTATTATTCAATTCTATTTCTTTCAAAAAATCAAGAACAGACTGTGGAATGGTATTCATAGATAATTTATTTTCTAAAAAGTGTCAAATATACTAAAAAGGAAAAGTTGGGAACTCCCTGCAAATGAGTTCAAAAGACATTTTAAAATCAAACTGTAATAAATTGTTACAATTCAGGTCTATCGTTTACATTTAAACCATGAATTCAAAAAAATTCCTCTCTAGATCTTGGCGGTCAAGAAAAGTGTACTCTACCACTTTTTCAATTGCTATACGGTATTTATGGCTATTGTTTAAAGGACGATTATTGGGGCAAAAATATCTTCAGCCAAGATTAACTAAACTTCATGTTTCAAGTGCTTTTAAATTAAAGGAATCGTTTTTAGAATTAAGAGGATTATTTATAAAAATTGGACAGTTAGTCTCCATTCTATCTAGCTTTTTACCAGAGGAATTTCGAAAACCACTTGAAGAATTTCAAGATCGTGCCCCTGCTCGCCCTTATGAAGAAATAAAAAAAAATGTAGAAGCTGAATTAGGAAAACCAATTGAATCTCTATTTGATACTTTTCAAGAAATTCCGCTTGCTTCTGCTTCTATTGGGCAAGTTCATCGAGCCAAACTCAAATCAGGCGAGGAAGTGGTTGTCAAAATTCAACATGATCATATCTCTAAAATTGCAGAAATTGATCTTCAATTATTTGAGAATGTCATGAAATTGGTTTCTAGTTATTTTAGCATGAAAGGACTTGAACACGTTGCGGCTCAGGTTCGCCAAATGATTGAGGAAGAATTAAATTATTCTAAAGAAGCTAATTATATGGCAATGATTAATGAAAATTTATTGCCTTTAGAAAAAATAATTGTTCCGCAACTTTTCCCTGAATTTTGCACTTCAAAAATTATCACTAGTCAATATTTTAGTGGCGTAAAAATCAATGATATTGAACAATTAGATAGTTGGAATATTGATAGAAAAAACCTCGCTAAACGATTTTTGGAAATGTGTTGCCAAATGGTTTTAAAAGATGGCATTTATCATGCAGATCCTCACCCTGGCAACGTCCTAGTAACCAAAAATGAAGAAATAATTCTACTAGATTTTGGTGCTGTATCTGTTGTGAGTGAAAAAATGAAGACAGGGCTTTCAGATTTAATTAATGCTGTTACAAAAGGAGATTCGGAGGAGATCATTGAATCTATGCAATACATGGGGTTCATTGCCAAAGGGCAAGAGTCCACTCAATTTTCTGAAAAAATTTTAGAGTTTGTTCAAGATTTTCTCCAAAACGAAGTCCAAATGGAGAGTCTGAATTTTAATGACATCCAAATCAATTTTGAAACTTCACATGTCGTCCGCCTATTGGATCTAATAAGTATAAAAGACCTAACCAACTCTTTTCAGGTACCTAAAGATTATATTCTATTAAACCGGATGATTATTCTCGCTGGCGGAATAAGCGCAGAGCTTGCTCCTCAAATGAACCCATTGGAAGTCGTTCGCCCATATCTTAGAAATTTCGTGGTTAATGACCTCTCCGATCTTCCTAAATTCATCTTTGAATTTATCAAAAAGAATCTGACAAATGTCATCACTTTACCCCTAGAGTTAAGGAAAACTTTATTGAAAATTAGAAAAGGTGAGGTAGTATTAAATCAAAAAGGAAACACAGAAAAGACCAATCTTTTCTATTTTTTGGGTCAGCAATTAATTATGGTTTTACTAATGTTGTCCTCCTTTTTCATGGCTTATCGCACATCTTTTGATGGTTTTGATAAATTATCAAATTACTTAATCAGTTCAGGCGCGATTTTCGCTTTATTATGGCTAAGGGCAATATTAAAAGCCCGAAAGTATCGAAGACTTTTAAAAGGAACGCGGACAAAATAAATTTACATATATTCTATCCGCATCCCTAAGAATTGGAGTTAAATGAATTTTGGGTTTGATTGTTCCTTCTTTCATTTATCCCCAATCAATAAAATATCCCCTTGGCTGTGAAACACCAATTTATGCTCCTGAGTGCCATAAGCATTCTCTTTCTTTTACATTCATGCATCAATAAAATCGATGAAATTAAAGTGAATTATCAAGGCACTTTAGCTTTCCCACTTGCAGATATCTCATTTGAAGTAAATGACCTTTTGGAAGATGACTCTATATTAAGTGTAGATAACAATAATGGGATACAATTATTGCATCAGGAAGATAGCCTAGCATTAATTAAAGCGGAAGATTTTTTTGAGGAAATAACAGACTCTTTGAATGTAACAGGCTACTACAAGGAATCTATTGGAAAAATCCAATTGAATAATTATTCTAAAAATACCACTGTACCATTTGAGCAATTCCTAAATGAATTTAATAATCCAGCCATTCAACAGTTTTTCCAAAATAACAATGGACAGAGTGTCCCAACTATGGCGATTGACGAACAAGTTGATTTAAAAGTACCATTGGAGCCTTTCGATGAATTTACTTCTATTCAAGTTGAATATGGTATTATTCAGCTTACCTTACACAACGGGTATTTTATTGACATTCAGGACCTTAGTCTAATTATATACGATGAAATTGCTGGGCAAAATGTAGGTACCATTACTTTTCCATCTATCCCTGTTGGAGAAACTCGAACTGAAGAATTGGTAATTGCCAATCAAAATATTAATAATGAAATTTCTTTTTTAATTCCGAGCCTGACTTCTCCGGCCAACACTAACCCTGTTCTTGTAGACTTGGCCAGTGAATTAGAAATTGAAATAGTGCTTAGTGATTTTATTATTACTGATGGAGAAGTTCGATTAATGGGAAATGAGGTTCTTAAGGACTCTACCTTTGTAGATTTCGAACCAAGTAATGATTCAGAATTGGCGCAAATTGATTTAGACAACGGAATAATGAACTATTCGATGATGTCTGATTTTTCTCTAGAGTTAAAAGTGACTATCATCTTTCCAAATGTGATAAAAAATGGTAATCCGCTAAATGTAAGTATGACCTTGCCCCCTACTGGAGTAAATGATTCTATAACAGGGATGATTGACTTTTCGGGTACCTCAATATTTTTGGATCAAAATCAGAATCAGCCATTCAATAAAATGCTGGTCGAATTGGAGGCACAGGTTGAAGATCCTACCAATTCTCTAGTCCTATTTGATGCTCAGGATGTGCTTTCTTTCAGATTTGAAATGTCAAATATTCAGGTAAAAAATGCTTTTGGATATTTCGGAAAGTTTAAAGAAAACATTGATCTTGGTTCTATCGATTTAGGTTTTGATTTTGGGTTTATTAATGAAAACAGCGCTGCAACATATTTTGATAATGCCACCCTCAAGCTCGAATCAGAGAACTCTTTCGGTGTTCCTATATTACTAGATTTTCAAATGACTTCCTTTGGTATTTTAGATCCAGATCAGCAATTGGAAGCACCTGAATTTGATATTCCCTATCCTACCTTTGACCAATTTGGAGAAACCATTTTTGGTGAATATTTAATTGATCAGGAGAACTCAAATATTTCGGATTTTTTGTCAATTTATCCGAGTCTATTTGAATATGAGGGTTCAGCTGAAATAAACTCAAAAGGCAATCAAGGAGAAATCAATTTTGTTACAAAAAGTTCAGAGTTGATTTTGAATGGGACATTCGACCTGCCTTTCGAATTGAGAGCTAATAATATTATTTATAGAGATACGGTTGATGCCTTCTCTTTTGATTTAGAAGATGAACTAACCATAGAAGATATTAGAGAAGGAGAGTTAAAACTATTATACGAAAACAGCATGCCTTTTAAGGTCACTTTAGATATTTTGACCGTCGGTTTTGCAGGTAACTCAACCATTTTAATTGAAAATACAACCCTTTCATCTGGGATTGTGAATGATGAAGGGATTGTTGACTCTAATGGAAATTTTATTGGAGAAACCTTTATTAATCTTAGCCAAGATCAAATATTTCAAATGGATGAAGCGAAAGAAACCATTTTTGAATTAAGACTTGATTCAAGTGAAAATGGCAATGTTCCTGTTTCTATTTTGACGGATAGTGGACTTGATATGAAAATAGGGTTGAAATTATTCTTAGATACTCAATAAAAAAAGGAGCAATCTCGCCTCTCAGCCAGAAATTACTCCTTACAAAAGTGTTCTCAAGTTATGTGACTAAGAAATAGTCAAAATTTATTTTATCGATAAACCCTTTCAATTGAAAGGACTTTACTCGCTAGCTTCTTTTATTGTCGTTGGATCCTAAAGATTTAAAAAGAAACAACGAATACTTTTCTTTTTATCTGATCCCGTAAAGTTAACTCGGTGATGGGTAGCATCCAAATTTAGACGTCGCTTCATATAAATTTTCTTTAAATTAACCGTTTAGTATGAAAACCAATTAGGCTCTTAAGCCAGGTTTGAAACCAACATGTTGTCGATAAATTTTTCTTTTCAGCCGGCTACTTTCGCTGCAAAAAATTCTTTTATCTATCTGACTGCATAGTTTTCAAGATTCTTAGGAACCCCAACATAAAAGATGGCTCTTTTCGCATAGTTGAATTAAGCCAAGATGTAGCCCCCTTTTCCTTTTTAAATATCATTTTCATCAACCCAACCAAATATGATTGGGATACTTATAATCTCATTATCGAACATGAAAAGATACATATTAAAGACAAACACACCCTAGACATCCTTATTGCTGAATTAATGTTCATTATTCAATGGTTTAATCCATTTGCATGGCTTTATCGAAAAGCGATGGTGAATAACTTAGAATACTTAACTGACCTCAAAATGCTCAAGGAGGGAACAGACAAGAAAATTTACCAAATGAATTTATTAAAGGTTTCTGTTCCAAATTTACCACTGAACCTGACAAACAACTATAATCAATCAATTTTAAAAAAACGCATTCTTATGATGAACGCAAAGAAATCATCCGTATGCTCAAGCTGGAAGTATTTATTCTTACTTCCAGTCCTTGGGCTCTCTATTCTTTTTCTAAATGCTGTAAAAACCACAGCACAATCATCTAGTAATCAATTAATTGAAAAACAAGATAGAGATGATACGAAAAAAACGATCTACTCAAAAAGTATAGATCCAAACGACCCTGACAATGATGAAAAAATGATTATTGAGACCGATGATGCTTATATCGTTGCTCAAGGAATGATCATCTCTAATGGTGAAATGCCGATCAACGGAAACTGGACAGCAGAAATTAAAAATGATGAAGTATGCATAAATTTAAAAAGTGATAAAATACAAGGTAATTGGTGGATAAAAAAAGACTGTTTTGCCAAATCTGATTTTACAGGGCTCACTAATAATAGTAGCAGTTTCACATTGGAAAGAGAGGCTGGAATTACTACTTTTAAAGGAAAATTCACTGGATCTGAAGGAAAAGGCACTTATTCCTTTTCAGAAAATGTCAATTTTAAGTCTTACCTCGTAAGTCAGGGATTTATTTCAATAGATGAAAAAATACTCTTCCAATTTGCATTGGCGGATATTTATAAATCCTACAGTCAATTCATGCGAGACCAAGGTTATGATCCTTCGATTGAAGAATTAAAGTCATTAGCTGTGCATGGTTCATCAAAAGAAAAGGTGAAAGAATACATTGACAAATCCAAAAAATTAGGCATTGAAAAAATCACAATAAAGGACATCATGCAATTTGAGATTCATGATATTGATATGGACTATGTTATGAAAATGAAAGATCTTTTAAATCAAGACTTGACAGCCAAAGATGTCGTACAAGCTGGAATTCATGATTTGAGTCCTGACTATATCCGGTCAATAAAAGCAGAGGGTTATCCAAATATGACTTTTAAACAAATCGTACAATTTGGTATCCATGGCATTGATGCAAGCTATATTAAAGCTTTAAAGACTGCCGGCTTAACGAACCTTGAGCCTCAAGAAATTGTCCAAGCTGCCATTCATGATATCGATGCAAATTATTTAAAAGAATTATTAGAGGCAGGATTTAAAGATTTAAGCTTTAAAGAAATCATTCAATTTGCTATCCACGATATTGATGATGATTTCATTAAAAAAATAAAAGATTCTGGTTTGGATTTGACTACTCAGCAAATGGTACAAGCAGGAATTCATGATATTGATGCCAATTATATTAAAGAACTCAGTTCTGCTGGCTTTTCCAATATGAGCTTCGATGAAATTGTTCAATTTGGAATTCACGATATCGATGCGGAGTATTTAAAAGAATTAAAAAGCGCGGGATTAGATTTGAATACGAATGAAATTGTCCAAGCTGCTATACATGATATTAGTGCATAAAATATAAAGAAATTGAAAAATGCAGGCTTCGAAAATTTATCCTTCAATGAAATAATTCAATTCGGCATTCATGATATCAATGCCGATTATATAAAAGAATTGAAAGCCGCTGGCTTAGGCGATTTGTCAACTAATGAAATGATTCAAGCTGCGATTCACGATGTAAATGCAAAAGAAATAAGTGATTTCAGTGCTTTGGGTTATACTGATTTAGGGATTCAAGAAATTATTCAATTTTCAATTCATGATGTAGACGCAACATACATTAAATCCATGAAGGATTTAGGTTTCAAGGATGCTTCGTATCAAGATTTAATTCAATCGAAAATTAATGATGTGGATGAAACATTCATTAAAAATGAGAGATCTAACGGAAAGAAGTTTGAGACCCTTCAAGAGTATATTCAATTGAAAATTAAAAGTTATGAAAATAGTCGAAAAAGAAAAGTAGAGTAATCATTATTACCTAACAATCGGGGTTGTATCCCTAAGTGATACAACCTCGATTGTTTATTCATTTCATTAGTATCCCTCTGCATGATCATCTGGATTCCGCCAATCCCCTACTCCATGCAATTTTCCATCAGGTAAAGCTAAGATGGCTTTTATTACAGCCAGCCTTTTAACTTCATTAAAATGATGTCCTTTGGCAATTAATGCATGTCTAGTTAAGGAATCAATGCACCCTTCCTCCATTTTAATTTCGTCGGGCAACCATTGATGGTGAAAACGATTAGCATGTACGGCATCTTTTAAGTCCATATTATGTTCCGCAACATTGATGAAAGTCTGAAAAACAGCAGTAATAATCGTAGATCCACCAGGAGCCCCCACTACCATAAATAATTTGTTATCCTTCTCGACAATGGTCGGTGTCATGCTACTTAACATTCGTTTTTCTGGTTGAATGGCATTCGCTTCATTTCCAATCAATCCAAAATAATTAGGAACCCCAGGTTTGGCACTGAAATCATCCATTTCGTCATTTAAAAGGAATCCAGCACCCTCTACCACTACTTTAGAGCCATAGTTCAAGTTTAAGGTAGTTGTCACGGAAGCAGCATTGCCTTCCGAGTCTACCACGGAGGTATGAGTAGTCTCAAAATGTTCTGGCAAATTAAAATCACCAGCATAAATCGTATCACTAGGAGTGGCTTTATTCATCTCAAAATTAGCCATTCGAGCATCGAGATATTCTTCATTTAACAATGAATCTTTTGGTACTGGATAAAAATCTGTATCGCCCAAATACTCGGCTCTATCGGCATAAACTCGGCGCATCGCTTCAGCCATCAAATGAATAGATTTTGGAGACTGGAATCCCCAATCATTAACAGGATAATCTTCAACAATATTCAATAATTGCATCAGGGCAATTCCTCCACTAGATGGTGGTGGCATTGTGATTATCCGAAAATCCTTATAATAATCATCGACCGGGTCTCTCCAAATAGCATCATACTTTTTCAAATCTTCATGAGTGATTAAACCGCCGCCTCGCTCCATTTCAGCAACTAATTTATCGGCAGTCTCCCCTTCATAAAAACCTGCTTTCCCATTATCTCTTATGCGCTCTAAGGTTTTTGACAAATCATGCTGAACAAATATATCTCCCTCTTTCCATTCTTCATTTTTCACAAATGGTTTTCCCGTTTTGTTTACTGCCTTAAATCTATCTTGATATTCATTAAGGCGGTTGGCTTCTGTGATTGTTATTTTAAATCCATTTTTGGCAAGGTCAATAGCTGGTTGAATCAATTCTTTAAAATCACCAATTTGTCCATATTTTTGATGCGCTTCTATCATTCCAGCCACAGTTCCTGGCACACCTACAGCTAAATGACCCATACGGCTTAGACTATCGATTGGGTCACCATTCTCATCCAAATACATGTCATTGGTTGCAGCCAAAGGTGCTTTTTCGCGATAGTCTAGGCTTGCCGCTTTACCGTCTTTTGTTCTAATGACCATAAAGCCTCCACCTCCAATGTTACCCGCTCTTGGATATACCACTGCGAGTGCAAACTGTACACCGATAATTGCATCAACAGCATTTCCTCCCTTTTTCATGATATCTGAACCTACTTTTGAAGAAAGCGGATGAGCAGATACGACCATAGCTTCTTCGGAAATAACACTTTTTTGAATATCATAAATAGGAACCACTTTAGATTTCCTGCATGAAAAAAATAGGGACAAAAGAAGTAGAAAATAAAGTTGGTTAATTCGTTTCATTTTGGCATTGTACTTGTTAAACATATAAATATATATAAAGTGAAACACTAATTATAAAACAACAAGTTACATTAACGATTTGAAATCTTGAATTTTGAATACTCATTTTTCAAAATATTCCTTATTTCAATCAAGTAATTGTACCCCTCACACATGTTAGAATTTAAGGACTACTTATTATCTTTTTCAAAAGAAATAAACTATTACTATTATACTTTTCTCACAGACCTCAATTGAATAATTAATAAAATTCAATTTTCTAAAGCGTCTTATCTCAAGAAATTATATTACAATTATCTAAAAAGAAAACATTTATTTCAGTGTCAGCTGACACTATATAGATATAAGATTTAATAAAGTTTGGTTAATTATTTTCATGGTTATGTTGTCGTGTCATCTGCATTGTAGATGACACTTTTTTTTACTATGCCTTAAAGGTTAAGTTATGGAGGAGGAAATAAATCACCTACCCATTTCACTTGCTCTTTTTCCTTCATTTTTCGTTAAAAATACTCGCCAAACCTATGGGTATGTCTGCTTTTTTTGCCTCGACTGAAGAAAAAATAGCTGTGCAAAATTTGGGTACTTTATTTATTTTCTGCTCCCTTATTTTAAATCATAATTAATGAAACATATAACCATAAAAAAGCCCCAACCGATTTGCATCGATTGGGGCTTTAATAATCTAAAAATAAACTAAATTATTTTGCTTCAGAAGCTCTTCTTGAAAAAGAAGATTTCTTAGACTTTTTAACTTCTTTTGCTTTCAACTCCCCTGATAAATCAGACATTACAGGAGTTGCAACGAATATTGAAGAATAGGTACCAACAATAATACCTATCAATAATGCGAATGCAAAACCTTTAATACTACCTCCACCAAATAAGAACAATATTAAAACCACAAACATTGTCGTTACAGAAGTAATAACCGTTCTACTCACTGTGGAGTTAATCGCTTTATTGATGATCTCTTCTTTCGATTTTCCAGTATAAACACCCATAAACTCCCGAATACGGTCAAATACAACCACTGTATCATTTATCGAATAACCAATTACAGTCAGAATCGCAGCGATAAATGGTTGATCAATTTCCATTGAGAATCCAAGGATACCGTGGAAGATAGAAAAGATACCCATCACCACTAATACATCATGGAATAATGCTGCCACCGCACCTGCACTATATTGCCACTTGCTAAATCGAATAAAGATGTACAAGAAAATTAACAATAAGGAGAATATAGTCGCATAATAAGAACTTGTCTTAATATCATCTGCAATGGTTGGTCCAACCTTACTAGAGCTTTCAACATGAGTACCAATACCATCAGGATTTTTAAAAGCATCAAGACTTACATTCGTTCCTGCAATAGAATTGATTCCCTCATGTAATTTGGACATTACTTGCTCCGCAGCATCATCCTCACTACTATCAACAAGGTAATCAGTTACAACATTGTAGGTATTTTGAGAATCTACTGCCTTCACAACTGGAGTTTTTCCATCAAACACACCTGTCAAAGTTGTACGTATTGTTTCAGCATTTGGTGCATCCCCAACAAATTGGATATTGTAAGAATATCCACCTTTGAAATCTACACCAAGGTCAAAACCACGCGTAAACATGGAACCAAGACCTGCCAAAATAATCGCTCCAGACACCATGTAGGCAACCTTTCTCTTTCCTAACCAATCTATATCTAAATTAGCGAATGCATTCCTTGAAGGTGGTGTCCAAAAGGTAAGGTTTCTATCTTTACTTGTCCACCAGTCAATCATTAATCGACCCACTAAAACGGCAGTAAACAAGGAAGCCAATACACCAATAATTAACACCACTGCAAAACCTTTAATAGGACCTAATCCAAATTTCGCCAAAACCATTGCAACCAAAATCGTAGTAACATTGGCATCAATAATGGCAGAATAAGAATTTTGGAATCCATCTTGGATTGCCATTCTGAGGCTTTTGCCCTCTCGCAATTCCTCTCGTATTCTTTCGTAAATGATAACGTTGGCATCAACTGCCATACCAATAGTCAGGATAATACCAGCAATACCAGGTAATGTTAGAACAGTTCCATAAGATGCTAATGCTCCGAAAATAAAGAATAGATTCATAAACAAAGCAATAATGGAAACAATACCAGCTCCACCATAATAGAAAACCATAAAAGCTAATACCAACAAAAATCCACCTACCATAGAAGTAACACTTCTATTGATATTTTCTGCTCCTAAAGAAGGTCCAACAATTGATTCTTGAATACTCTCAAGATTTGCCGGCAATTTACCAATCTTCAGAATAGAAGCTAAGTCTTCAGCTTCTTGTACAGAAAAGTTTCCTGTGATTGAAGAACGTCCATTCAAAATTGGAGAACGAACAGAGGGTGCAGATACAACCTCATCGTCTAGTACAATAGCTAATTCTCTATTATTATCATTGTATGCTTCTTGTGTCAAACGTCCCCAAGTTTGTGCCCCTTTTTGATTAAAATTCAAAGCAACTTGCATTTCTCCAGTAGTTGGATCAGGATTCGAAGTTGCATCAGAAACTTCATCACCTTCTAGTGGAGCAGTACTCGAATTACGCTCTTTTTGGATAGCATACAGTACATAGTATTCTGTTTCATCTTCATCAGTCGTGTTATAATCCTCTGGATTACGACTCCAAAGTAATTTACAGCTTGAAGGAATCAAATCCTTTACTTCATCTCTTGCCAACATTGCATCAATAGCCTTACGCTTATTAGCTTCCGCCATACCCAGCATTGATGGACTAAGGTTCCCTCCATTTATTTGAAATAGATCAAAAAGAGGTCCTGTAGTCGTAGGATTATCGATGAATTGTGTGTCAACACTAACAACTTGTGAGTTATCAATATTCCCTTGATCATCTGTTGCAAATGTGGTATCGATAGATAAAATTTCTCGTGTATCTACTTGACCACCTCCATCTAGAGACTTAAGCTTATCATTAACCGCAATCAAGGCTTGAATTATGCTTGGATTTTGGTCTGTAGTTCTATAGATTTTCCAAAATTCCAACTTCGCTGCAGCAGACAAGAATGCTCTTGCACGCTCAGGGTTGTCAATACCTGGTAATTCCACCAATATCAAATCACGCGCCTCATCCAAAGAAACATTTGGTTGAGCCACACCCAATTTATCAATCCGTTTTTTCAGTAATTCAAACGTCCTCTGAACAGTTTCGGTAGCTTGCTCTCGTATTACTCGCACAACTTCACCATCTGAAGTCTGAGCATTAACTTGTTCACTAAGTGAATTATTTTTTCTAAATATGGAAGCTAATGTTTTTCCATTCGCCTCTTCACTCCACGCATCACCAAACAAGCTTACATAATCTGATTGTGCTTCTTTAAGTCTTTCTGAAGCAAGGTCTAACGCTTTTTCAAAAGTAGGGTCTTTGCTATCATTGGCGAGAGCTCTGATAAACTCTCTTAAATCAACTTGAAGCACGACTGACATGCCTCCTTTAAGGTCTAATCCCAAGGCTAATTGTTGGCCTTTCAACTCCTGATAAGTATAATCTTTCAGAAGTGGAATTGAAAATACGGTTTCGCTGGACATCGAGTCCAAGTAACTCGCGCGCTGTGAGTTGAAGCACGCTTTCTGATCTTCCTCAGACATGTTTTGACAAGCGTTGTTGGCAAATTCATCCGCTGCTTTTTCTACCTTCCTTGTCGGAAAATTAAAAAGAAACTGAACCAACGTAACGATTGTCATCACTATCAAGAAGAACTTTACTACTCCTTTACCTTGCATGATAACAAAGATTTAAATGATTAAAAAAAAATGAAAATAGCGTTAGAAAAAAAAATTAATTAACTAATTGAATAATCATATGGTAAACTAAAAAACATGAATTATTTAATTAACTCATTGACTATCAAATAATTAAACAATACAAAATATACCTTTGAAAAAAACTTCGCAAATATAGCGTTTTTACTCAAAAATCATCTTTTTGTTTCGATGAATGTAACTTTTTGTTAGAAACGCTAAATGAAGATGAAATATATTGAGCTCGTATTGACTAAGGCTTGTGAGTACAATTTTGAAAAAGGCCTTGAAAAAAGTGACCATTCCATTCTGCCTCGTCTTATCACCCGGAAACAAAAAGCAAAAAAATGAGTGAGTGATTTATCTCACTTTTTCACTCAAACATTTTCGCTACATTTGTTCCTATTTATTCAATTATTAAACCAAAAGAGGTAGTTCAAATTATTTTTTTTTCACATGCCTTTTGATTGATTTGAGAAGTGCTTTTAATAATAGCAAAAACGCTTCTCTGAACTACCTTCATCAAACTTTAGACTTCTATGGGACTATTTTCATTCCTTAAAAAAGCTGGTGCAGCCTTAGTTGGCGGTGGTAAAAAAACAGTAACTGCTGATTCACCAGAGCCAAAAGATCCAGGATTATCAAATGATCAAAAAGAAATGTTGTTGAGAGGGATTGTGACTAATCATGGCTTGAAAATCGAAAACTTGACATTAAATGTAAATGATGATCATGTTATCGTAGGCGGTGAAGTTACCTCTCAATCTGAGCGAGAAAAAGTAATTTTGGCTGTTGGTAATGTATCTGGAATTGCGACAGTTGAAGATAACATCGTAATTGTTTCTCCTCCTGCTCAATTTCATGAAGTAAAAAGTGGCGATTCTCTTTCAAAAATTGCAAAACAATATTACGGTAATGCCATGAAATATCCTGTAATTTTTGAAGCAAACAAACCAATGTTAACTGACCCTGATAAAATTTATCCTGGTCAAATGCTGCGAATACCACCTGTTCAAGCATAATTTAAAAAAGCGTGATGAAAAAATTTCATCACGCTTTTTTTGTATTAACTCCCCCTTCCAGGACTAGAGAAGATTGACCACATTTCTCGGCTTACCATCTATAAAAGCTTTTACATTTAGAGTAGTTTCCTCAATTAATTGCTTTCTCGATTGAAAACTTCCCCATGCTTGATGTGGTGTAATAAGACAATTTTTTGTCCCGATTAAAATATTTCCATTCTTGGGAGGTTCTGTGGAAAGGACATCTAAGCCAGCACCTGCTATTTTATTATTTTCTAAAGTTTCTTTTAAGTCTTTTTCATTAATTAATCCTCCTCTGCCCGTATTTATTAGGAAGGCTGTCTTTTTCATTAAACCAAGCGTAGTTTCATTTACAAAAAATTCATTACTTGCATTTAAAGAGGCGTGAAGGGTTAAAAAATCTGATCTAAGAAACAGTTCATTCTCCGTTACAAATTCAACCCATTCTTTTTTATCTCTTTGAGGATGTTTATGAGCAGAGATGATCTTCATTCCGAATGATTTTCCAATTTCGCCCACCCTTTGACCAATCTTCCCAAAACCATATATACCAAGTGTTTTACCATTTAAATCAATAAGTGGAAAAAGTTGATAAGTCCAATCTTTAGCATTTTCCCAGCTTCCTTTGTCGACATCCAGTGAATGTGTTTCCACTCTATTGGTTAAGGCAAGAATTAAAGCAAACACATGTTGAGCTACTGAATCTGTGCTATACCCAACAACATTAGAAACTGAGATATTTTGCTCTTTTGCAAACTCAACATCTACATTATTATAGCCTGTAGCAAGAACACAGATACATTTTAGATCTGGCAACTCTAAAAGTGTCTTTCTATCAAAAACTACCTTATTAGAAATGAGTATATCTGCTCCTTTTGCCCGGCTAATTACTTGCTCCTCGGAAGTCCTATCATACATAGTAACCTTTCCTAACTTTTTTAAACCATCCCAATTTAAATCTCCAGGATTGGTTGTGTAAGCATCTAATATAACAATATTCATTTCGATATGGTTTTATCTTTCTTAAAAAATGAGAGAAAAATTCAAAAAGGGTATCCCAATCCAAGGTGCCAGGCTGCTCCTTTCCAAAGTCGCAAATCGTCTACCCAATAAGAATTATTTCTGAGGGGATCTGGATAATTATTTTTTATAAGCTTACCAAAATCAACTCTAAATATAAAATAAGTAAAATCAAAGCGAAAACCAGTTCCTACACTGACAGCCATTTCTTTAAATGTATTCTCGATTTGAAATTTAGATCCTAGTCGCTCTCCATTTTCGTCGGCATCAATCGTCCAAACATTTCCACCATCGATAAAAAATGCCCCATTAAAATCAAATAAATTTAATGGACGGAACATATGAAAACGATATTCTACATTCCATTCCAACTTTAGATCTCCAGTTTGATAAAATGAATTCCTTAGATTAATATCCGTGGTCGTATCATCAAAATAAGACCCAGGCCCAATTCCTCTTGCATACCAGCCTCTTACGCTTTGAGGTCCTCCGACAAAAAACTGTTTTACATAAGGAGCTTCAGAAGAGTTACCAAAAGGAATTACTACACCGCTGCTAACCCTCGTAATAATGGTTTGATTGGCTCGTCTTTGCCAATACCTTCTTAGATCCAATTCTAACCGAAAATATTGTGAAAAGTCTACATCAGACACTTTCCAAACACTAGAGTTTCCACTCACACCATTAAATAATTTATTTAAGGCTAATACTTCAACCCCAGACATTTCAGCAGTTCCTTGAAAATACCAAGTCCCTCCTGTTCGGCTCAGTTGAGGACTATATATATAGGTAAAGTCTCTAAGAATAAAGCCTGTTAATAATTGATTTGAAAAACTATTTTGTAAGAATGGATTCTGCATCAAAATAGTATCAAAAGAGGGCGTAGGAGTAGGGAGAAGAAAGTCAACCCCTAAGTTATTAACTATAAATTGACTTTTTTGAGAGGTTTGGACATTATAGCCATAGGAGAAGTTGAATAAATTAAAAGTATAATAATCCAACAGTGTATAATAGTTATAACCCATCGAAAACTTATTATTTGCCCTAGCTACTAATTTATCATAATAACTCTTTTTTAATATGCCTATCTCACGCAAACCTTTCCAAAACTTAAAATAATCAGTGAATCTAGGCAAATACAAATCTCCCTGAATTTTAAAATCTAAGGTATTTAATACTGTATCTTGAAAAGGTGCCAGTTCGATTCCAAAATCCACACTACTTATCAATAGTTCTGCTCCTTTAAATAAATTTCGACTTTTTAAGGAAGGACTCAACGACAAACCTATTAAATTACGATTCACGACTTCACCAAGTCGTTCTGTTTGGTTTATGTCAAAATCAGTCCCAAACTCCCATTTTTTATTCTGTGTCAAATAGACTTTAAAATTAAGGACTCCTTGCTGAAGAGAATCTTCTTCTGACCTAATAGTAACAAAATTGAAAACCCCCAAAGAGCTCAATTGTACATTTGTATCATTTTCATTTTCCCTTTGGTATAAGTCCCCCTTTTTGAGTGCGATAGAATTCAATAAAGTTTTAGGTTTTACCCTAAATGGAATGCCATTAGTGACAAAATGAATACATTGTATGGTAGTGTCAGGTAATTGATTGACATTGAAATTTTCACCATATCTTGGAAATAAGGTGATTTCGCCAATATGATAGACCTGATGTTCCTCTTTTCCTTTTGGTGGATAAACCTCCAATTCTAAATCGACTCTAAAATTTGTACTATCCAAGGATTCCAACCCGCTAACAAACTGAGGTTGGAAATAAGCATAACCACTATTCCGAAGGTGTTTGGTGATTCGGGTAACCTCTTGATTGTATAAGTTAACATCAACAGGCTTATCCTTTTTTAAGAAGGTTTCCCCACTTATTTCATTTAATATTTTCTCAACCCTTTTATCCTTACTTATAAAGGCGATAGTATCGATTTTATACTGTCTCTTTGGCGAAACTTTATAAGTAACCTCTGTTTTTTGCCTTTTTTTATTGTGCTCAAAAAAATAATCAGTTTCAGCCCAAAAGTATCCTTTATGTTGAAGGAAGTACTTCATTGACTCGGCTGTTTTTTTTGCAGTTTCTTCATCAAAATAAACAGGTGCTTCAGCCAATCTCTGTCCCTCAAATCTTTTCCAGCCTTTACCTATTTTGTTGCGTCCTAGTGTATCAAATTGAGAGAAATAAAAATACCTTCGTGAAGCCCAAAAGAATTTTTGATTGGGTACTTGCTTATACAATGTTGCCAATTCATACTCCAAAGAAGATTTGTTTTTTATCTTCTTACCTTTGGGAAATTTTATAGAATTTTTGGTAAGATAGGTTTGATCACCTTCAAGGTATTTAACTGTATTACAGCTAATTAGAAAAAGGAGGGTAAGAATTAGAAATATGATTTTATGAATGGAAAAATTCATTCTTTCAGTTACATTTTTTTAGAAAGAGCGATAGTTAATTTAAAAAAGTTGTTTCATTAAGTTTAAAATAACACTCTGTAACCATTTTACTCGCTCATTACAATCTTAATTGACAAAAACAAAAATGGCAATTTCGAAAAATCAAATTAAGTATGTTAAATCTCTTCAACAAAAGAAATTTCGGCAAATGTATGGGAATTTTGTTGCCGAAGGAGATAAATTAGCGAAAGAGATTTTGACCCATTCAAAAATTAAGATAGAAGGGGTATTTGCATCGTCCACTTGGCTTGGTAATAATTCTATTCTATTTTCTAATTTGGCAACGGATGTTTTTGAAGTTTCTGAAAAAGAATTAGGCAGAATTTCCGGATTAAAAACGCCCAATCAAGTTTTGATTATTGCAAAGCAATTGGAACATTCTATAGATTGGGAAATAGTCAACAATGGACTTTCTATATACCTTGATGGGATTCAAAACCCTGGAAATATTGGCACTATAATAAGAATAGCAGATTGGTTTGGCATTCCATATATTTTTTGCTCTGAAAACGCTGGTGAGTTGTATAATCCAAAAGTAATTCAATCTTCTATGGGTGCTTTTCTGAGAGTAAATTATGTCTCCCATGAATTTGAGGATCTTCAAAATAGACTAGATAATATCCCTTTTTATGGCGCAGTAATGAATGGTGAAGATGTATTCAAAATGAAGTTATCTGAAAATGGGTTGATCGTGATTGGAAATGAAGGGCAAGGAATTTCATCCAAAATATTAGAAAAGATAAATAATCAAGTATCGATTTATCCTCATTCCTTGAATGGATCAGAGTCCTTAAATGCCTCTGTCGCCACCGGAATAATTTGTGCCGCCTTTAGAAATCAATGATAAAAAAATGAAGAGGAGTAGACTTTGTTCTAAAAAAATTGATAATTTTGGATGTCAATTGAACCTAGAAAACCCACTAAGATTTAATTGTATTAGTATGTAGCTTGAAAAGCCTATGTCTGCATGACAAGGCTTTTCTATTTTAGGAAACTATGAACAGTCCCTTAACCTAAACCTCTTGGTATGGCACTAATTAATTTTTGTGTATATAAACTTTGGGGATTTCTATAGACATCTTCAGCGTCTCCAATTTCCTCTATTCTTCCATCCTTCATCACCATAATTCTGTCGCTCATAAATTTAACCACTGATAAGTCATGCGAAATAAAAATATAAGTCAAATCATGCTTCTCTTTTAATTCCATAAGAAGATTCAATATCTGAGCTTGAATAGATACATCTAAACTAGAAACACACTCATCACAGACAAGGAATTTTGGCTGCATGGCAAGTGCTCTGGCGATACAAATTCTTTGTCTTTGTCCACCCGAGAATTCATGAGGCATACGAAAATAATGATCTGATTTCAATCCAACTAATTCTAAAAGCTCAATGACCTTTTCTTTACGAGCATTCTTTGAATCATACATGTTATGAAAAGTCAAAGGTTCCAGAATTGAACTTCCAATATATTTCCTTGGGTTTAAGGAAGAATATGGATCTTGAAAAATGATTTGAAACTCTTTTCTAAGTTTTTGAAAGGCTTGATTTGACATTTTGACTAGATCATTACCTCGGTAATTAATTTTCCCCATAGTAGGCTCAATTAACCTCAAAATAGATCTACCAAGTGTAGTTTTACCCGAGCCAGATTCTCCAACCAACCCCAATGTTTCCCCTTTAACAACGTCAAAAGAAACACCATCAACAGCTTTGGTGAAATCGATTGGTTTGCCCAGAAAATTAGTTGTCACAGGAAACCACTTCTTTAAGTCTTTTACAACTAATATTGGGTTCCTTTTATCCATATTGGCATTCTCTCGGTCAAACTGTAAATGATTAACAGCTCCTTTCGCTTTTTCTTTCAATAATAATTCTCCTTCCTCATTGTAGTCAATCTCTAAAAAGTCTTCCAGAACTGGCAGCCTTCGTAGTTTCCTATCTAAAGGCGGTCGGCAAGCTACAAGACCTTTAGTATAAGGGTGTTTTGGATTAGTGAAAATTTCCTCGACGCTACCCTCTTCAACAATTTTTCCTTTATGCATTACTAAAACATCATCTGCAATTTCAGCAATTACGCCTAAATCGTGAGATATGAAAATGACCGCCATTTGAAATTCATGTTTCAATTCTATTAACAAATCCAAAATAGCCCTTTGAACCGTTACATCTAGGGCGGTTGTAGGCTCATCAGCGATTAATAATTTCGGTTGACAACTCAGTGCCATAGCGATCATGACGCGCTGTTTTTGTCCTCCCGATAGTTGATGTGGATAAGCCTCATATATACGTTCCACATTGGACAATTTTACCTTTTCAAACAATTCAATCACCTTTTTCTTTGCAACCTCTTTTGATATTTTTTGATGCCATTGTATGGATTCTGAAATTTGAGTTCCACATTTGTAGACCGGATTTAAGGAAGTCATTGGCTCTTGAAAAATCATGGCGATCTCACCCCCTCTAATCTTTTCAATTTCCTTTTGTTCCAAACTTAAAATATCCCTTTGTTTATAAAACACCTTTCCTGAAACACTTGCTGATTTAGGAACCAAATTCATAATTGAAAGCGCTGTCAGAGATTTTCCAGATCCTGACTCGCCTACAATGCCAATAGTTCTTCCTTGACTCAACTGAAAAGCGATGTCATCTACTGCACAAACCACTTTATTTTCAGTATCAAAATGAATTTTTAGGCCCTCTATGTTCAATATTAGTCTTTTTGTCATATTTTTTGTTCCTAATGTTAGGCTATCTCATCTATATTTTTCAAAATTGTCGATCCTTATTTATATGATCTATTTTCTCCTCCCAAAAGTAACCAAGATTTAAGAATCAAAAACCCACATTTATGAAACGACGTTTTACATTTTCTTTATTCATATTTTTGAGTTTATGTCTCAATGCCCAAGAGTCTCTAAATATAACCTTTTTATCAAATTGGGATCCAGATACACTCCCAAAATCTGGTGGTATTCATTACAACGAAGTATGGGGCTACACCGATTGTCAAGAAAATGAATATGCAATTATTGGTTCTGCAGCATATCTCCATTTTTTCCAAATCATGAACGATAATAGTCTTCAGGAAGTTGATTTTTTTCCTGGAGGAAATGTAACAACTTGGAGAGATCCAAAGACCTATAAAGATCATTGTTATTCTGTTTGTGATGGATGTTCTGAAGGTATGATGATTTTCGATTTAAGTTACCTACCAGACTCAGTTGTCAAGGTTCAACAAACTACTGAATATTTTCAAAGAAGCCATAATATATACATAGATGAAGAGAATGGAAAATTATATGCCGTCGGTACTAATACCCAAGGAAATGGGGTCTTTATTTTTGATTTGACAGAAGATCCTGGACACCCTACTCTCTGGGCACAGCATACACTCCCAGGTGGTTATATGCATGATATGTATGTTCGGGATAATATTGGTTATGGTTTTTCGGGTAATAATGGTTTGTGGGTTTATGATTTTTCCGACCCTGATACGGCTATTGTATTGGGTAATTTAACTCAATATCCTCAAAAAGGATATAATCACGCTGGCTGGTTATCCGAGGATGGCAATAATTTAGTTTTCGCGGATGAAACCCATAATAGAAGCCTAAAAATGACCGATGTTTCGGATCTTTCGGACATTCAAGTTACCGATTTATTTCGATCAAAATTATTGGAACCTGATACAGGGAGTATTGCTCATAATCCATTTATCCGGGATAATTATGTGATTTCTTCCTATTACCATGACGGATTTTCAATCTTCGATTTCTCCGATCCTAGTAATGTTCAACAAGTTGCCTGGTATGATACTGAACCCAACAATACTAATTACAATGGCTTCAGGGGTTGCTGGGGTGTTTATCCTTTTTTACCCTCCGAGCGAATATTAGTTTCTGATGTCCAACGTGGGTTATTCGTCTTTTCAGCAGACAGTATCAATTTTGAACCTATCTTTCCCACTACTTCACCTGATGCATCTTTGGATATTTCTGGAAAAATTGAATTGTGTGAAGGAGACTCATTGAGTCTAATGGCAAAAGCAGGTGCCGAAAAATATCAATGGTACTTAGATGGGAATTTAGTTTCCGAAGGCAATCAAAATTTAGTCATTAAAGAATTAGGAACCTATCAATTAATTGCTAAAAATGATTATTGTAATGCGGAATCGGAGCCTATCGAACTATCTATTTTGACCTATCCTGATGCTACCATCACTGCACCTTCTGATTTAAAAATTTGTGAGGGTGAAACAGTCATTTTGAGTATCCAAGATCAAGCTGAAGATTATGCTTGGTTTTATTTTGATTCTGTTTTAGAGGAAGGTACTGATTCTGTAACTATCTCACAATCAGGCGAATATTACGCGACTGCAAGAAATGGCAATTGTGTTTCAAGTTCGGAATCTATATTTTTGGAAGTAACTCAATTTCCTGATGACAGCTTAATTATTTCTGGGAACCCTGATTTATGTGAAGGAGAAAATATAATTATCTCTGCCTTTGACCAAGCAGACAACTACGAATGGTATTTAAATGATTCCTTAATTGAAGAAGCTGGAAATTCAATAATTACAAGTATTACTGGTGATTATCATTTGGTTGCCACTAACTCCGATTGCATGACCACATTTGAAACAATAAATGTGACAGTAACAGAATATCCAGATGGAGAAGTATATATAAATGGTGAACCGGTTTATTGCAAAGGAGATTCTGCGACTATAATATTCGCGATAGAAGGACAAGCAAGTAATTATAGCTGGTTCTTAAATGATATGATACTTGATGATGAAGAGGCAAATACACTACTAGTTCCTGCATTAGGTAATTATTATGGTATTGCCTCAAATATGACTCCAAATGGGTTGTCTTGCGCTGATACCTCTTCTCTTGTTGAAGTAGCTGAGTTACCATTACCTGAAATTGAAATTTTCGTTAAAGACACGCTTTATTGTAGTGGTGAAGAAGCAAACATTGAGGCGACTGGTGGTTATGAAAATTATGTTTGGTTTCAAAATCAAATAGTAGTTTCAGATGGCGATGAGTCTGGAATCTCAGTTGAGGACGGAGGTGATTTTCAGGTTCTAGTTTTTGATGGTCAATGCTCTAATATTTCAGCTATTCAAAAAGTACTATTTTTTGATCCGATTCTGCCAGAGATTTTTGCTGATGGTGATACATTATCTTCAACACCAGCAACTGAATATCATTGGCTTTTAAATGGGTTCGAAATCCTTCAGGCAAATGAGCAGACCTATGTAGCTACCGAAAGTGGGATATATAGTATTATTACCATAGATGAAAATGGCTGTTCTGCAGTTTCAAATGAAGTAGAAATAATTATTTCAAGTACGCAAAACACTCTTTTAGAAAGTCAAATTTCTATTTTTCCAAATCCTACTTCCCAAAATTTATTCGTTAAATTTTCTTCTCAAACAGCAGCTGACTATCAATTAGTTATAGTGAATTCAATTGGTCAAACCATGAATAAGGAGCCTATTCAAATGAGAACTAATGAAACTTATGAATTGAATACTACTGAATTGGTAAGTGGAGTTTATTTTTTGAAGATTTTTGACGGAGAAAAACAGGCTATAAAGCGATTTGTAAAGCATTAAATCATCTGTTTTTCTTGTGGCTAACCTATTGAATACTAATTTGTCACAAACGAATTCCATTTATTCCTGCAATATCGTGCCTTTGGCACGTATTGCAGGAATAGTGATCCTTGAAGGCAATTTTTAGACTGGATGAATCTAAGGTTTTTCACCTAACTTTCACCATCAACTTCGTACGTTGCGCCCCAGCTGTTTGAATGTGATAATAATAATTGCCCGGAGGCAAAGTTGAAGCATCAAATTTCACTTGGTGTTTACCGGCATACAGGGTTTTATGGACTAAATCCACGATTTTTTGACCACTCCCGTTAAAAACACTTAATCCCACAAATCCCTCTTTTTCTAGTTCAAATTCAATATTGGTTCTTTCTCTAAATGGATTTGGGAAATTTCCATGGTCGATTACTATGGAATACTTGTTTGGATTATATGGACTTGGGGTGTTAGGCCAATCATTGGGTGTTATAGTCCCTCCACATGGGTCTAGGATTGAAATATATTGAAAATCAGCGTACAATAAGTCTTTTACTTTTTCTTCTTCTACCTCAAACCAATCAACCAGTACCGAACCATAAACATCTCGAAAATCATGTTGCATTGCTACCCCATCCTGGACACCTGGGCTGTCAGGTATTTCTGGGTTTTCTCCTATGAAACCTGGATTAATACAATTCCCAAAAACCAATAATGGTGCAGCATCTCCATGATCCGTACCAAAGCTTGCATTAGAACGAATTCGACGACCAAATTCAGAAAAAGTCATTCCCATTACGCGTTCTTCTAATCCCAATAATTTCAAATCATTTTGAAATGCTGTGATTGCATCACTTAATATGTTTAATAGATCAGCATGTGCTCCATTTAAAGGGTTACCATCTACTGTCTGATTGGCATGTGTATCAAATCCTCCCAAACTCACGATGTAAACTTTGGTTTTCAATCCACCAGAAATCAATGTTGCAACATTTCGTAGTTGTTCCCCTAGGCGATTACCATCTGGATAGGTTGCCATCGTATTCCCTAAAGTCGCTGCATCTCCAATGACCTCCGAATAAGCATTTGTTTGCTCAATGGATGTTCTCAAAAAAGTCAATTCTTCGCCATATGGGGTATCTGGTACTTCATCGATACCAACGCTTGCTAAAGGATTCAAATTAAATGGATCGTTAATCGCTAAACTATAATTCCCCCCAATTCCTTGGCAAGTTTCTGAGACTAAAGACCCGATAGTAATCGCAAATGGATCTTGATAATCATCGTTCGGATAGTTTTCAGGAAAAGTTGGATGATCCTCATTAAAAAATCTTCCTAACCACCCAGTTGTCAAAAACTCATTGGCTTCTGAAGCTGTATTCCAAATATCTGTAGACCGAAAATGAGAACGGTTTTGATTAGCATACCCTACACTTTGGACAATGGTCAAATTTCCATCGTCATGCAAAGATTTCAATCCTGTCATTGCTGGATGAAACCCAACTAAGTCATTGACATCCAACAGGCTAGATTCAGGAATTAATATATTACTTCGAGCATTTGCCAATTTATCATATTGATCCAATGGAACAATCATATTCAGACCATCATTTCCTCCATTTAATTGAATCAGCACTAAAACTCTATCTGAATCATCATTTAACGAAGAAAAAAGAGAAGATTTTGCGATTGCCTGTACGCCCATTCCATTGACTAAAATAGGAAGTGTCATGGCGGCAGAAGTGGCTTTTATAAAATTACGTCTTTTCATTTTTGTAAGATTAATTTTGAGTAAGTACTTGAACAAAAATTAGCTTTACGATTTCAAATTTTTTTTCCAGCGAAGTCCCTAAGTAATGGTGAAATAATAAGTTCCCGTATTTGAATAAGATATTTTGGTGATAGACGAGGCAAAAAATGCAGATGAAGCAGCGCTTCAGCGAGGCTTTTTAACGAAGTATACCACCAAAAGAGCCATTCACAAAACGACGTAGTTATTGTTTTACCATTACTAACTCAAATAAAATTCAGGCATACTCATCATGCCTTGCAAAAGAAATTTAAGTTTATTTTCTACCGCCACTTTCTTGTCCTCATTAGTTGGGTCAGCTATGTAATTTCCATATTCAACCGTCCATTCAAAGTCTGGCAAACCAGGTATTAGTATTTCTTTTAAAATATCCACTTGATCATCAGTTACTGAATTAGGAAAAAATAGATTACCAAATTCCTTAATTAGATTATTAGGATCGAAAGGATCATCTAATGATTCTACTAATTCTAATGGTTCAATAATTATTTGAAAATCACCCTGTACAACTCCGTCAAATAACATTAAGTTTGATAATTGCTGACGCAATGGAAGCGTGGTAGAATTTATCCACATCCGATAAAACATAGGTTCCTGATAATAAGCTTTCCAACCAGCTACACTAGGAGGATTGTAATACTCCATTTGCATCGCAGGTAAAACCCGGAATATTTGCCACCAAAAACGATTTGCTAAAAGAACATTATTAGGAAATTCCACCTCTGTTTGCTTTAAAGTCGACATTAAAAAATCAATCGGATTTTTAATCATTGGTCCTACATTCAGCATATCGAAAAAGTGTTCACTACTTAATAAAGCTTCTAACGCTGGCTGAATATTGTAATCATTTTGTATTAGAATTTGGGCCATGGGCTCAATAATATTCGCTTCGATATCATCATTAATGACGTAATAAACAAACCATCGATAAAGCTTTCTAGAAATAAATCGAGCCACTTCATCTTTTTCAAAAATGATATCAATTAAGTGAGCATATTCATTTGCTCCCATATCAGTAATCACCTGATTATCAAATCGATGAGAAAGAACTTTTGCCTCATTATCGTGCCTATTTGGTCGGAAAATTGACCCCACCTCTAGGTCAGGATTAATAGTACCAAAACCTACATCCTGCCATCCAGTAAGTACCCTTGCCATTTGAACGACATCATCCTCTGTATAATTTGTATAATCACCTTGTCCTACTGCCTCCCCTTTTCCAATAGTAAAGAGCTCCAACAACTCTCGAGCATAATTTTCATTGGGGGAAACAGCTGTATTTTGTCTACCGTTTAAATATCGAAGCATAGTTGGATCAACAGTTACCCTTTTCGTCAATTCTTTAAAATCACCCCATGCAAACTCCCTAAATAATTCTATATTCTTATACCTGAATTTTGGATCATTTACCTCTGCTGTCACAAAATGATTATGCCAAAAAAGAACCATTTTTTCTTGAATCGAAGTGCCTTCATTAATCATATTTCCAATCGTCCAAGCTCTTAAAGACTGGTTTCGATAAGCTAACAAATTGACGGTTGTGGAATAGGGCGCATTGATCCAAGTTTCACCAATTGCAACATTTGGATCATTTTGAGATGAATAATTAATTGGCGGTTCAGGTGAAGGTTTGAATTCAAATAACTGATTTACCGTCGCTTCTAATCCTTGATCCTTAGAGGCCTTAATTTGAGCATAAGTTGGACCAAAAGTGGAACGTCGCAAAAGATGCGCTGCCTGTTCGAATTCGAAAGGGCCTAGATACGGTTCAAGTCCAGAATTGACCGTCATTTCGGTCATACTTGATGTTGAAAGTGCTTGAGTGATATTCTCTGTAGAAGACTTTTGATTTCGCCCAAAAAGCGTTGTAAGGGTTGTTCTCCTATCCATATTTTCGGATTTAGTTTATGATTTACAAATATATTTTAAATTTAGCATTCGGGGTTGTTTAAGTTCTCATACAAAATTAAATTACTCATTTTATGAGGATTCTTGATCAGAAGGGGATTTAAAAAATTTGAGAAGTAGACTTATAAAACTATCCTAGGTTTAATGACCCTTTAAATTTTTTCTTATAAAAAAAAGAAACTATTATTAAAATCTTCAATAATTATACTTCTCTTTCCAAAACCCTTTCATCTTTTGTCTAATTTTTTCCTCAGTTGTGTTCTTTCCTGGTTCCCAAAATTTAGTGCCTTTTATTTCTTCTGGCATAAATTCTAATGACACAAAATTATTTTCAAAATCATGAGCATATTGGTAATTCTTCCCATAATCTAAATCTTTCATCAACTTTGTGGGTGCATTTCGAATAGCCAAAGGAACCGATAAACTCCCAGATTCCCTGACAGCCTTCTGAGCTTTTCTTATTGCCATATAGGAAGTATTACTTTTAGGTGAAGTCGCAAGGTAAATAGCAGCTTGTGAAAGAATAATTCTTGCTTCTGGTAAACCTATCATTTGTGCCGCCTGAAAGGCTGTCGTTGCCATCAATAAAGCGTTTGGATTGGCCAATCCAATATCCTCTGATGCCGAAATAACCATTCGACGTGCAATAAACTTAATATCCTCTCCTCCTTCAATCATTCTAGCCAACCAATAAACAGTTGCATTGGGGTCACTTCCTCTAATGGATTTTATAAAGGCTGATGCTATGTCATAATGTTGCTCCCCTCCTTTGTCATAAGATGCAATATTTTGTTGAATTTTTTGAGTCACTGAATCATTTGTAATGACCAATTTTTCTTCCTTTTCGCCATAATTGGTCACTAATTCTAAAATATTATATAGCTTTCGTCCATCTCCGCCTGAATATTTTAATAAGGCGTCATATTCTTTAATCTCGATATCGAGTTTGGCTAGGTACTCATCCTTTTCAATCGCTGTATCTACCATTTTAATTAATTCAGCTTTCGCTAATGGCTGCAAAACATAGACTTGGCTTCGAGAAAGTAACGCAGAAATAACCTCAAATGAAGGATTTTCTGTAGTCGCCCCTATTAAGGTAATGATCCCTTTTTCAACAGCACCTAAAAGAGAGTCTTGTTGAGATTTGGAAAAACGATGAATCTCATCAATAAAAAGGATTGGATTAGGGCGGTTAAAGAACTGTTGTTTTTTCGCTTTCTCTATAGTTTCTCGGATATCTTTCACACCCGAATTGATGGCACTTAAAGTATAAAAAGGTCTTTCTAACTGATTCGCAATAATACTCGCCAATGTAGTCTTTCCAACACCTGGAGGTCCCCATAAAATAAATGAAGGGATTTTTCCTGAGTCGATGGCTTGTCTCAAAACAGCCCCTTTGCCAACAAGGTGATTCTGACCAATATATTCATCCAAAATCGTAGGGCGCATTCTTTCTGCAAGTGGTTTCATAAATGGTAATTGACTAAAAATAATAAAAGTAAAACAACAGCTTGTTTAAATGTTGTTAGGAATTTCTTATACCCCTTCATTAAAAAATCGAATTCCTATACCTTCAACTGTTCTAACAACCATTTTCTATCCACCAACAACTCTGAGTTTATTATCTTTTCTTTTAAATCCGTAATTGGATGAAATTGATTCTTATCTAATTGAGCGAGGAGGATGGTAAAATTTAGGTAAGTTTCACGCATGGTATTCGAGATTAGTTTATTGCGTTTAAGATAGGTTTTAAAAGAAATAATTAATGAATGAAGTGCTTCTTTCTCTGATTTTTCAAAATAAATTTTCAATAACATCACTTTCGCATCAAGCGCAAAAAAAATATCTGAATATTCGACTTCTCGAAGATGTAAAAGTGCTTTATTGAAGTCTTGTTTATGATAGTATAAATCTGCAAGACTATAATTAAAAGCACTGTCTCTAAAGGGCTCTTCCAAAGCTGTATGATAAGTTTTTATGGCGGTTTCTGTCCAGTCATATCGACCTAATCGAAGACCTAATTTAATTATATTATTATAAGTCCAAGGAGAAAGAAAGTCTCCTTCAAAAAGCAACTTAGTTTCGATTCCATTCATATATAAATTCAGGGCTTCTTCAACAAAACGCTCCTCTTTTTGCCGGATTTTTCGAATGCAATAATTAATCGTATGAATATAAATTTGTTTCATTTCCTCCACTTCAAAAAGGTTAGAATAGGTATTTAAATCTGATTTCAACTTTTCAAAATGTGCGATATTATCTTCGTGAGTCAAAGTTTTTAAAATAGTTAAATAAACCGTAATTATTGGTACATCTTCATAAGGAAACTTTTGCAAATAATTTTGAAGTTCCTCTAACATATTGGAATGATAATCGCCAGACAAAAACTTCTTTTGATTTAGCATTTCGCAAGTTAATTTGAGCTTTTTACCCAAATAATAAAAGTCAAAATTGTCTGCAATTTCCCGTAATTTTTCATTAAATTTTCGAACATTCTTTTTCCCTAAATAACGATTTCCTACCTCCGCTAATAAATGTTTTTCAAAATAGAAATTGGTATCTCGGTATGGATGATTTTCTAACTCTTTGGTAGCTTTTCGGTAAATATCTGCATAACTCTTATCTAATTTCCGATCAATGCAGGCCTCTAAAATATTGTATTTTAATCTGATCTTATTGGATTGATATTTTTTCAATCCAATGAATTCTTCAGCCAATTTCAATAAGAAACTCATTAAGTATTTTAGGTGCTTTTCATCATAATTTTGATTTGGAAAAACAGTTTGGTATACTACCTCTTTTTTTATTTTTTTCAAGGAGAACGAAGGAGCATTTTTTTTAATGTATCCATAAAAAAGAATTAACTCTTGGTTTTTATTAAAAAAAGGCGATGCTACAAAATCTTTAAATTCCCGTAATTCAGAAGTGCTAAATGTTTTTAACACTTGGATTAGTTTACTTTTCTCCATTGTTCAATTTTTGACAATAATGGCATTTTTTATGGAATCTACTTAAAAATAAAGTCATTTTTTTTTTGACTTTTTCCGTTTTTTATCTCGGTAAAAAAACCACAATTAATTAATTATCAAATTCTTATCAAACGTATTCAAAAAATTAAACCATTTTTATTCAAAAAAAAAATTGATTTCTTATCTAAACTGTAGCCTCATTATTAACTCAAATTTGTATTTTCGAAATTGGCAAATTACTTTGCTTAGATGGGTTAGTATTTATTAGGTTTTGTAAACTGGAGGTAAGTGTAGTTGAATAAAACCAACCTACCTTAATAAATTTTGATAAATGAATTTTCTTAGAATTTCTATATGCCTTTATTTTTGTGGCTTGAGTATCGTCTCATCAGCTCAAATTTGGCCTGGAGATGTAAATAATAATGGGATCACTAATAATGTCGATTTATTATGGTACGGCTCCGTTTATAATGATAAAGGACCAGCGAGACAACCAGGTCAACAGGGCACTCAATGGGAAAACAAAAACCTGATGGATTTATGGCCAAATAATTTTCCAAATGGGGTCAATCATGCTTTTGGAGATTGTGATGGAGACGGAGAAGTTGAATTTGAGGATGCTTTTCCAATTATTTTAAACTATAATAAAACGCACAATGTAGTCACTACAGATGTATTCAATCAAGGAATTGAAGGAATTAATCAACCACTCTTTCTTACTTCAAATACCTCCCAAGTTATTGAAGGGAACCCTATTGTTTTAAGCGTTAATCTTGGTACAGAAGCACTACCTATTAATGATTTTTTTGGACTCGCTTTTACCGTTGTTTATGATCCTACCATTTTTAGCCCAAATTTCGGAGGCGGAAGTTTTTTACTTGATAATAATAGTTGGATAGGTTCTGATATTGAAACAGTGGACTTTTTCATCCAAGATCCTGTGAGCGGACGAGTCGATGTAGGCATAACCCGAAAAAACAATGGAAATGTCAATGGTTTTGGAGCTTTAGGTAATTTTTTCATTGTAATTGAAGATCATGTTGTTGGGTTACAAGAGCCAAGTATTGAAACACAAATATGGCTTGAAGATGTTAAACTATTAAATGATACATTATCCGAAACCATTGTCTTCGCTGACACGATTGATATCACTATACTAAATGATGATATCATTAATTTCACGCAAAATGAAGAATTTTCGAAATTGAAAATTTACCCTAACCCAGCCAACCGTAACATTTGGATTGAATCAAAAAATCAGGTCATTCATCGTATAGAGTTATTCAATTCAACTGGATATTCGATGGAAAATTTTTTCCAACAAATGAAAACAAATGAATCTATTGAACTAGTTTTTCAATCGATCCCCGTTGGGATATATTTCTTAAAAATAACAACAACGGAAAAAATCATTACTCAAAAAATCACGATATCAGAATAGAGAATCCTGATGCCCCAAAAAATCAAATCAATTTTAAAGTGTTGTTCTATCTTTTTTCATTAAATCGCTCTTTTCACTAACTAAAACCAGATGGCAATCATTCCACTAAGAGACTTCGCAATTAAAAAACTATACAAATTTGGTCTGTTTATTTTTTCTTTGGTCGAGGCATTTTTTTTAGCAGAGCTGTGCTATGGTCAAAAATTTTAACGAAGAGAAAAGGGAAAAGGACAGGCGAAATGTGTAGGTTATTAATTGAAAAGTCTCTAATTATCACCAAGTTCATTTTTTTCTTTTTCCATAAAAAATAAAAGACATATTATTCACATTTTCTAGACTTGAAAAGAAAGGTAAAGATCGATAAATAAAGATCCGTCTAGTTGAACTAAAAATCACAAAAAAATTGAACACAATATGCTATTTTCAGTTAGGTCAGTTGTCTTAATAGAGAAGTCTCTATTTCAAATTGTCTGAAGGTTGGAATAATATATTTAACAGTTAAATTCTTACACATGAGAGCAGCAATACAACTATTACTCACTTGCCTATTAGTACTTATTTTTTATCTAAATCTTTCGGCTCAGTGTCCACCTGTTGGGTTCCCCGAGCCAGCAAACAATTGCATAAATGCTCCCATTCTTTGCGATAGTTTGGATGGATATTGCACAACCATAAATAATTCAAATACCGCACAAATTTTTCCTGGCTGTAATTGGCCTTTCCAATTAAATAATGATGAGTGGTTTGCATTTATTGCGAACTCTACAACCATTGAGATTGAAGTTGTGCCAAGCAATTGTACCAACAATGGGAATAATCAAGGTTTACAAGCTGGAATTTATTCAAACTGTAGTGGCTCCAATTCTTCAGTTATGGATGTGCAGTGCAGTTGTACTACTAATACTTTTACGCTTTATTCCGACCAATATGTTGTGGGCCAAGTGTATTATTTTGTAGTTGATGGTTGTGCCGGAGATGTTTGTGATTTTGATGTAAATGTATTAATTGGTTCAACAGTAGGAAACCCGCCGAGTCCTCCCGGAGCCATAAATGGGCCCACTACAGTATGTGAAAACGATGTTAGTAATTATACTGTAAACCCTGTAACTGGCGCCACACAATATAATTGGACATTGACCCCTTCCATTGGATTTGTAGATACATCTGGGACGGAAACAGCTGCCATAACATGGAATGGTGGACCAGGAACGGCACAGCTATGTGTTGATGTAGAAAATCTATGCTTCTCAAATGCCACCAATTCGTGTATTTCAATAATCGTAAACCCTGAAGCTGAAACTTTATTGGCGGAATCCGTTTGTGATGGGGATTGCTTCACAGTAGGTACGAGTACCTATTGTACCTCAGGAAGTTACTCAGATAATTTATTGACTAGTGAAGGCTGTGATAGTATTGTAAAATTAGATTTAATAGTCATAGATGTTACATCCCAAATAACTGGAGATAATTTATTAACATGCAATAATGGAGGTATTATAACCTTAGATGGCTCGGGCTCGACACCCTCTGGAATCACCTATAATTGGACAACTTCAGATGGTAATATTGTCGGATCTAATACTGGATCTACCATTGATATCGATATGGGAGGAACCTATGAACTAGAAGTTTCCTACACTCAGAATGGAACAACCTGTACGGATAATACCTCTTTTACTGTTACAGAAAATAACACCCCTCCAACCATTGATATTTCACCTCCAGATAATTTAGATTGTAATTTCACCACTACGACCATTGATGCCTCTGGATCTTCGAATGGGAACCAATATAATTGGTCAGGACCTTCTATAGTTTCAGGTCAAGGCACTCCAACCATTACTGTTGATGGCCCAGGAACTTATACTGTGACTTTAACCAATAGTCAAAACGGATGCACAGCAGAAGATATGGTCACCGTTTCGGAAGATATCACTCCTCCTAATATTGTCATTCTTCCTCCTGAACAACTTAATTGTGATGTTACCACTGTTACGATTGATGCTACTGGATCGGATACTGGACCAAATTTCACCTATAACTGGTCAGGCGGCAGCATAATTAGTGGAGGAAATACACTCATGCCAACAGTCGATGGACCTGGAAATTATACATTAACAATTACAAACTCGGACAATGGATGTACGGCAGAAGAAAGCGTCCAAGTTAGTCAAGATATCACTCCTCCTCCTGCAAGTGTGACCACTCCTGGTCAATTAGATTGTAATAACGCTACTCTAGTTATTGACGGATCAGGTTCAGGAAATGGAAATAGCACTTTTGTTTGGACAACTTCTGGTGGAGGGAATATTGTGTCTGGTGGGAATACACTCATGCCAACAATTGATCAACCTGGGACGTATACCATTGAAGTGACAGACGGGAATAATGGGTGTACGAATACGGCCTCCGTAACTATCGGACAGGATACTAATCCTCCTATTGTTGATGCTGGTCCTCCACAACTCATTGACTGTAATAGTTCGAGTGTCAATATTAATGGTAGTGTCTCAGGTGGAAATTCATTTACAATAAACTGGTCCACACCCAATGGGAATATAGTTTCAGGCGGAAATACGATGAATCCTACCGTCGATGAGCCAGGAACCTATACGGTTGTAGTCACCAATGATGAGAATGGTTGTACAGCAGAGGATAGTGTTACCGTAACTGAAGATTTGAATGAACCTACTGCTGTCATCGCTCCTCCAGAAGAAGTCACCTGTGCTATTCCAAATATCACGCTTGATGGAACAGGTTCCTCGACTGGGCCTCCTCATACCTTTAATTGGTCGGGCCCAGGGATTGTTAGTGGTGGGAATACTTTAACCCCTACCATTAATGCAGGGGGAAGTTATACTTTAAACGTAGTCAATACTCAAAATGGTTGTACTGCTGAAGCGACGATAAACGTTCCAGAAAACACGACCCCTCCTCCAGCGACTATTGCCATTCCTCCTCAATTGGATTGCAATAATTCAGCAGTCACATTAGACGGAACAGGGTCTGGTAATTCCAACTCTACTTTTAATTGGTCGGGACCAGGAATTATTAGTGGTGGAAACACCCTTATGCCTACCGTGAATGCATCAGGCACCTACACGATTAATGTTACAGATAATGATAACGGATGTACTTCAAGCGCCACCATAACAGTTGTAGAAGATTTTTCACCACCAAATGTAAATGCAGGCGCAGATGAGGTATTAAATTGTTTCAATCCTAACTCTGTTATCCTCAATGGAAATGGTTCAAATAGTGGCCCTGGTTATAACATTAATTGGACAACAAATGACGGAAATATCGTTTTTGGCGCGAATACACTCACTCCAACAGTAGATGAGCCTGGCACCTACACGCTGACAATTATCAATACTAATAATGGCTGTTCTGATACAGATGAAGTGATGGTAACGGAGGATTTAGAACAACCAATAGTCATGGCTTTTGGAGGTGGAGAAGTTACTTGCTTCACACCCTTAATCAACTTATCTGGAACTGGGTCATCTTCTGGTCCCGGATTCAATATTAGCTGGAGTGGTCCCGGATTATTTAGCGGACAAGGAACACTTACCCCTACTGTGAATGCTGGTGGAACCTATACCTTAACTATTACCAATACTAATAATGGTTGCAGCGATGAGGCATCCGTTACTATTGGTGAAAATTTAGCGACACCAGATGCCGATATTTTTCCGGCCAATCAAATCGATTGTAATAACCCAACCGTCACTGTAGATGCTAGTAATTCTGTTTTAATAGGTAATAATACCACCATAGATTGGACAACGATTAATGGTAATATTCTCAGTGGTAATAATTCTTTAACACCAACAGTAAATGGGGCTGGCACATATACCTTGACTTTGATAAATCAAGATAATGGCTGCTTAGACGAAGCCTCTATAACGGTTTTAGAAGATACCACCTTACCCACAGCAAATGCAGGAAATGACCAAATAATGGATTGCGTAAATGTTACGCCGTTTTTAAATGGTGGCGGATCTAGTAGTGGCCCAGGGATTACTTATCAATGGTCAACGATTGATGGAAATATAGTTTTTGGTGCAAATACCCAAACACCATCAATTGACGCTGGTGGAACCTATACCATTTTGGTAACAAATACCAATAATGGCTGTACGGCTGAAGATCAAGTTACCGTAACGGAGGACAATACGCCTCCTTATATTGAAATAGTCGATCCTCCATTTTTAGATTGTTATGCTTTTAATGGTGAAATGCCTTTAGACGGTTCTAACTCAGACTATAATCCAAATTACACCATCTTTTGGACAACCATAGGAGGTAGTTTTGTAAGTGGTGAAAACACATTAATTCCAACTATCAATGCACCAGGTTCTTATACGCTTTTTATCATCAATCCATTCAATGGTTGTTCAAATGATATGACGGTCAATGTCAGCGGAGACGTTGACCCTCCAATTGCTGTTTTATCTCCTGCGGAAACTTTGAATTGTGATAATGAGACGCTCTTATTGGATGCTTCTCAGTCTTCGAGTCCCGGAAATTTTTCTTTTACCTGGTCTACTATGGATGGTAATATCGTCAGTGGTTCTAACACGTTGACACCGGTCATTGATCAAACAGGCACCTACATTTTCACCATTACCAATAGCATAAATGGATGTACCGATGAGGCTTCTGTTACTATCGATGAAAATTTCAACTATCCAGATGCAGAAGCAGGCGATGATCAAACTTTAGGTTGTACCCAACCAAATTTAACGCTTGATGGTACGTTATCAAGTACAGGACCTGAATTTGATTATATATGGACTGACCTTAATGGAAATACGGTCGCTACAGGTACGCAAACACCAACAGTTGGAACAGCAGGTACCTACACTTTAACAGTCATCAATACCAATAATGGTTGCACTGCTGCAGATTTTGTGATCATTAACCAAGATACAGATCTACCAGTTATTGAGGTCGGTGCTGTTGAGGATGTTACTTGCACAACACCAAGTATCACTATTGATGCCTCTAATTCCGACCAAGGAAATGATTTTCAATTTGAATGGATAACTACGGATGGGAGCTTTGAATCTGGCCAAAATAGTTTAAGCCCTATAGTAAATACAGGTGGTACCTATACTTTGACTATTACCAATGTTTTGAGTAATTGCAGTTCCAGTCAAAATATTATCGTCACAGAAGACAACCTACCACCGGATTTAACAATTGCGGATGCCGATTTATTAAATTGTGCCAATTCAGATTCTGATTTAAATGCTTCTACAAATATCAATGTGAGTGATTTAGATATCTTTTGGACAACTCAAAACGGAAACATCACTGGAAATACCAATACCCTGAATACAACTGCGGACGCTCCAGGTGAATATGTTTTGACATTAATTAATTTGGTCAATGGATGCGAAATAGCCGAAACGATTATTGTAAATGAAGATCTAGATGTTCCTCTAGCAATAGCTGGTGATGATGAAATTTTAACTTGTGATATTGATTTTATTCAATTAAATGGGACATCCTCGAGTTCAGGTAATCCATATATCAATGTGTGGATAAATGAAAATGGGGATACCCTTGCCGAAAATACTTTATCTCCAAATGTCGAATTTCCAGGGACTTATATTTTGACAATCTACAATGAAATAAGTGAATGTCAGGCTAGTGACACCCTAATAATAGAGCAAGATTTGAATGCACCAAATGTGGAAATTGAAGTAGCAGACACTTTAACTTGTGGAAATTTGGAATTCGTTTTGGATGCTTCCAATTCTGATTCTGGTACTGATCTTCAAGTTTCATGGCAAACAACCAATGGAAATATCCTATCGGGTGACTCTACTTTAACACCTCAAATTGATGCGCCTGGAACTTATGTTTTGACAATATTTAATACAACAAATAATTGTGAAACAAGCCAACAAGTCACGGTCAATCAAGATACAATTAATCCAATTGCAGAGATTATTTTCCCTGACACACTAGATTGTGACGACCTCTCTATTATCTTAAATGCTGAAAACTCAGGTAGTATTTTTGATTACAATATCACCTGGCAAACACCTAATGGAAATATTATTTCAGATACAGATACACTGAGTGTGGAGGTGGATATGCCGGGTGATTACACTTTAAATTTGGTGAATGAATTCAATGGTTGCACTGCTGCGGCAACCGTCAATGTAGCTCAAGACATTGAAGACCCAGTTGCGGAAGCTGGAGGAGATTTAACTATATTATGCACGGTACCTTCTGTGACTTTAGATGGTAGTCAATCAAGTATAGGTAGTGTTTTTGAATATAGCTGGACGGATGCAAACGGCATGGTCATATCAAATGAACAAAGTCCAAATGTCAGTATTGCTGGTAATTATAACTTGACAGTAATCAATACTCAAAATGGATGTCTAGCAATTGACTCAATGACAATTTTACAAGATGACAATTTGCCTAATATCGAAATTGCCACCTTAAATCCATTGACTTGTGCAGATCAAAATATCGTAATTGATGCTTCAAATTCGGATAATGGGGCAGGAATTACCACCACTTGGCAAACTGTGGATGGAAATATTATTTCTGGAAGCGATAATTTAACGCCAAATATTGACCAAATCGGTACTTATACGTTGACCATCTTTAACACTAATAATGGCTGCTCTACCACTGAGAATGTATTAATCACAGAAGATTTGACACCACCGAATCCCCAAATTGGCCTACCAGACACCTTGACTTGTAGCACAGAATCATTGATTTTAGATGCTTCCAATTCAGGTGATGAGACTAATTTTCAAATTTCATGGACTACCTCAAATGGAACAATAGTTTCAGGTGATCAATCCTTAAATCCAGAAATAAACGCCCCAGGGACTTACACCCTAAATTTGATCAATGTGAGCAATGGATGTTCTGAAAGTCTAGACATTGACGTGATTCAAGATATTGAAATTCCAACAGCAGATGCTGGCGTAAATGATCTTCTAACTTGCTCAATTACGACTTTAGAACTATCAGGAATGGGTTCTGGAAATGCGCCCGTTATTTATTCGTGGGAAACGACGGATGGAGAACTTCTTTCAGGATTTAATACACCAAACCCAACCATTGGACAACCTGGAAATTATACACTAACGATAACGAATACGTTTAATGGATGTACCGAAACGGATGAAGTTTTCATCGATCAAGATATTATTTCACCACCGATTCTTATTGCCACCCCAGATTTAATCTCCTGTATCGATACAATTGTAAATATTGATGCTTCGGGATCGATTTCTGGAATAGATTATCAAATTCAATGGACAACAACCGATGGAATTATTTTGAGTGGAGATCAAACTTTGACTCCATCTGTAGGAGAGGTGGGAACCTATAACTTGACTATTTTAAACACTCAAAATGGTTGTGAAAGCAATCAACCGATCGCCGTTCAAGAAGATATTTCGATTCTAACAGCAACTATCGAACCTCCACAATTATTGACTTGTGAAACTTTAGACATCAATTTAATTTCAGAAGGAATTGGCGGAAATGATTTAGTTTATGAATGGACAACATTAGATGGAAACATCCTTTCAGGCAACAATACAGAAATGCCAAATATCAATGAACCAGGGACTTACTCCGTTCTGATAACAGACTCAAACAATGGTTGTACGGCTGAATCACAGATCCTTGTTGATCAAGATATCCTTTCCCCAAATGCTGACGCCGGTGCGGATGATTCAGTAAGTTGTGTAGACCCTGAGGCTACGCTTGACGGTGCACTCTCATCCGTTGGAACAAATATTGTTTACCTCTGGACAACTATCGATGGAAATATTCTATCAGGCGATAATACCTTAAACCCAATCGTTGACGAAGGTGGAATTTACTCCCTACTCGTCACTAATATAGATAACGGCTGTACTGCAACATCAACTACTGAAGTAGAAGAACTGAGTACGCTTCCACAAGTTTCTATTAATTTTCCAGATACTTTGACTTGTAATGTTTTAAGTGTGGAATTGAATTCAACAGTGACTGGCGTCGATTTGAGTTTATTTAATATTCAATGGTCAACTTCTGATGGAAATATCCTTACTGGTGCCAATACGTTAAATCCAATCGTTGACGCAAACGGTACTTATATTTTGTCTATTGTCAATCCTCAAAGTGCTGATTGCACTGTCACCGAACAAATTGTTGTACCTGAAGATACTGATAGTCCACAACCTCAAATCGAGGCTACAAGCATATTGACCTGTACGTTTCTGACATTGGATTTGGATGCAACGAACTCTACTAGTTCTGAAAACTTTAATATTCAATGGACGACTTCCAACGGAAATATCCTTACTGGCGCCAATACGTTGAATCCTCAAATTGACGATCCAGGAACCTATACATTAACTTTAATAAATAACGAAAACGGATGTTCCGCCAGTCAAAACGTTGATATCGAGGAAGATGTAACGCCTCCGATCGCAGATGCAAGTGTAGAAGGCGAATTGAATTGTGAAGAACAACAATTGAATTTAGATGGTTTAGGCTCTAGTCAAGGTCCTCAATTTTCATATTTGTGGTCAACACAAAATGGAATAATCACAAGTGGACAAACAACCCTCCAACCAGTTATTACAGGTCCAGGAACCTATACACTGGATGTCATGAATGAGGACAATGGTTGCGATGAGTCAGATGATGTAAACGTGACGCAAGATATTCAAGACCCCATAGCAAGCGCAGGTAATCCAGCAGAAATCAATTGCGAAACAGGTGAAGCGTATTTAATAGGTAGTGTAACATCAACAAGCACCAATATTGATTTTTCATGGGTTTCAACTAACGGAACCATTATTTCTGGTCAAAATACAGAAACCCCAATTGTAAATGGATTGGGAGACTATACTTTAATTGTTACGAATCTTGATAATGGATGTACTGACGAATCGACCGTCCCTGTTATTGAAAATCTTCCACTGGGAGAATTAGAATCAAGAGAACCACCATGTATCGATGAATTAGGTGAAATCACCATTACCAACGTAATGGATGGCACTCCACCCTATGAATATTCCTTTGATAATGGAGCAACTTTTTCAGCAAATAATATAGGTCAAAACCTTACACCTGGGACTTATTCCATTATTGTGAAAGATTCAAAAGGATGTGAATTTTTCGAACAAATATTTATTCCTGCTGGTCTTGATCCCGTTTTAATTATGGAGACAGAAGTACAATTACAACTTGGAGAGACCTACCAGGTAAATGTGGATTTGAATTTTGACGAATCAGAAATTTCTTCCATTCAATGGCTTCCTTCGGAAGGACTGAGTTGTGATAACTGTTTAAATCCAGTTATTTCACCCACCTCTAATACAGCATATCAAGTAATAATTAGAACACAAGAAGAATGCGAAACAACTGGGAATGTGACAATTTTGGTGGATAAAGATGCTCGGGTGTATATTCCAAACGCCTTTTCACCGAATAGTGACGGCATCAATGATGTCTTTATGATTTACGCAGCCGATAATAATGTCTCTAAAATTAAGTCATTTTTAGGATTTAATCGCTGGGGCGAAACGGTTTTTGAATTTCGTGATTTTGATCCAAATGATCCAAAATTTGGTTGGAACGGTAAATTTAGAGGCGAAAAAATGAACGCACAAGTACTGGTTTGGTTTGCTGAAATTGAATTTATAGATGGGTCAGTGGAGTTGTTTAAAGGAGATGTTACACTAATAAGATAAAAGAAAAATGTCGGCGTGGAAAAAAAGAATCCACGCCGACAGTAAAAAAATAATTTTCAACTATTGTATTATACTTTTCCGCTCATGAAGATCTGAGAAACATTTGGTGCTTCTGCGCCGCCTAAATTTTCTAAAGTAACATTTAGAGACTCCGCATGAGCGATTCGTGGAATTTTTATCAATTTTTCTTTCTCATAATCTAAAATTCCCATATTTATCATTTCACCCTCCACATCAGCCCAAAGTTGATATTGTTTATCAGCATTTGGTTGAGGTAAATCTAAGATATTTAAATAAGCATATTCTTCTTCCTCATTCCAATAAGCTACTGCAAAAGCATTTGGTGCATTTGGTGTACCATTTAGTTGGATATGTACAGTCCTTTCATTGCGCAAAAACTCATTTTGAGCAGCAAATATTTGATTGTTATTGTCAATGATAGCCGCATTTTCCTCACATTCAGCCAATTGATTATTTAATTCTGATACTTGTAAAAGGCTTTTATCATATTTATTATTAAAATGAAACATTCCAAAACTTAATCCAATTATTAGTAAAGCTCCAACACCGATTCCTAAATTTGACACGGAGGATCTGCTCTCTGAGGCTGCTTTAGGAACATTAGGATTATTTGAATATTCTTCGTCTCTTTTTTTACTGCCTATACTATTATTAGCGATAATCTGATCTAGTTCCCCGAAAGTTTTTTCCCTTAATGCAGGTGGGGGATCCACTGAATTAGCTCGCGCGTATTGTTCTAATGATACATTTAGCGAAGTAATCATTGACTTAATATCAGGATAGGCCTCAGCATATTGATTGACAATCTCTGCGTCTTCCTCAGAAGCCAGTCCTAAAACATAAAGGTCAATAAGTCCGGATGACAGAAACTTTTCTTTATCCATATTAAATTTATCAAATTTGAGGTCATTAAAATAAATGCCTCCTTGTTTTAAATTATTTCTCTTCGTAAGAGTGAAAAAATAAGTTGGTCATTGGGAAACCATATGCCGAATAGAGCTTAGAGCTTTGAACTTAGCATAATACCAATGGCAAGAATTATAGAAATTGCAATTTGGAGATTGAATGACTTCCTCAATTCTCTTAAAGCAATCCTTATTCTTGACTTCACGGTTCCTATTGGAATATCTAATTCCTTTTCTATTTCTTTTTGAGTATAACCTTGAAAATATGCCATCTCAATAATAACTCTATAGCGTTCCTCTAGGTTATTTACCATATCCTGTAAACCGACTACATCTGTATTTAATTGAGATCTCCATGTATTTTCATATACGGTTGGATCAAGCGTTTGGATTCTTCCCTTCGGTCTAAAATTAGGAGATCGGGTTTTATCTATCGCAGTTCTTCGAACGATGTTTAACATCCAATTAAAAATAGTACCTTTTTTCTCATCATACTTATCTCCGTTTTTCCAAATCTTTATCATCGATTCCTGAACAACATCCTGGGCTAAAGCTTCTGATTTGACAACTTTTAAAGCAATACCATAAAATGCCGCAGCATAATTATCATAGACCAGTTCAAGCCCAATTCTATCCTTTACATGTAAAAGTTTAATTATTTCTTTTTCTATGGCTTTCACGCATAGTTATTTTAATTGAAGAATGGTTATTTCAATATGCTTTTCGTAACAGGGTATTGAAATAAATGTTTATAAAAATACAGCATTTGATATAAATGAGTTTGTAAATCGCTTTTGAATAAAGAACATTCTTTGTGTTTAGGAACTATTAATTGGAAGCAAAAAAAGATTTTTTTTAAAAAAACTACAAAAGAAAAATCCAAACGCTTGATTGCCTCGTAACTGACATGAATTTTAATTTTTCTAACCAAAAAAAGTATTAGACTTATGAAAAAAGTAATCATGTTAAGTATCGCTTGTTTAGCGCTCTTTTTCACAGCCACTTCATTAAATGCTCAATGCCAAAGCAGTAAAGCCAAAGCAACGAAAGTATCTCAATCATCAAAACCTGATGTAGTAGATATCGCAATTAGTTCTAAAGATCATACAACTTTGGTAGCTGCTGTAAAAGCTGCTGGATTAGTTGAAACTTTAAAAAGTGATGGTCCATTTACTGTATTCGCTCCAACCAATGCTGCTTTTGATAAATTACCTGAAGGGACAGTTACGACCTTATTGAAACCAGAAAACAAAGGTCAATTAACGAGCATCCTAACTTACCATGTTATTGCTGGCAATTTTGATGCGAATACTGTAGTCAAAACTATTAAAGATAATAACGGGATGGTTGATTTAACAACCGTTCAAGGCGGAAAAATAAATGCCAGTATTGAAGATGGGAAAGTAATTTTGAAAGATGAAAACGGAAACAGATCAACCGTTATTGCTACAGATTTGAAAGGAGCAAATGGCGTCATTCATGTTATTGATTCTGTTGTTTTACCTAAATAATTCAACCTCTTATAGTCCTAACCACCATTCATTCTACACTTTTTGTTTTTGATTAATAATATGTGAAAAACTGGTTCCTCGAAGCCCTTTCACAGGTTTCGAGGCCTTTTTTTCTTTTAAAAAACCACTAATGAAAAATTTAATACTAGTCCTCAGTTTGATTGTCTTCGTTTCCCAATTAACGGTTGCTCAAAGTCACCAAGGCACTGCTATGTTTGGGATTCAATCAAATCCTATTTCAAAAAATAAAGCAAAAAAATTAGGTTTAGATCAACCTTATGGAGCTTATATAACAAACATAATTGGGAATACAACAGCAGAAAAAGAAGGCTTCCAACGATTTGATTACATTACTAAAGTAGATGAATATGAACTAAAAGATGATTTTCATTTCAGTAATATTATGAAGCAATACAAGGTTGGTGATCAGGCAACCATTTATTATACTCGAAATGGTAAAGAATTAAAAAATCGGGTCACATTTGGCAACTCTCAAGATGCTCAACACAGATCCAAAGACAGTAATGAAGATCCGTTTTTAGGTATTGAAGCCAATCATTCTAAAAATCCATCTGGAGTGAATGGAGTAAGTGTCGATATTGTCAAGAATTCAACTGCCGAAGACTTAGGGCTTCAAGATGATGATATTATTACAAAAATTGATGATATTCCTATGATTGATTGGCACGATATCAGTGCAGCAATTGATAACCGAGAGGTTGGTGAATTAATCAAGGTAGCCTATTATCGAGATAGTCAAGAAAATACAGCGACACTACCAATAAAATCACTTGCCACGACAAAAAATAATCCCCAACATAACAAAAATAAAACGGATAATACACCCATTGCACTAGCCCTTAATGAAACGCCAGAGGTAGAAAAAGTAATTTCTGATATGGACATTGACATGGAAGATATGCCAAAGGAGGATGCCCAAAAAATGGAAGAAGAACTAGGAATCAAAATGCCAACTGTCCAAAATTTAAGCATTGAACAATTGAATATTTTTCCAAATCCGACACAAGGTTTATTCAATTTAAAATTCGATTTGCCAGAGGAAGGTGCAACCGCCATCCGGATTTTTGATAATCGAGGGGTATTAGTTTTCAGAAATGATTTAGGTAATTTTTCTGGAAATTATTCTGGAAGCATTGATTTAGGTAATCAACCAGCAGGAACTTATTATGTAATGATTAAACAAAAGAATTTATCTGTAAGTAAAAAGGTAATCGTTTCACGAAATTAATAAATTTTGAAGCTGATTCGCATTATGATAGAATGTGAATCAGCCTCTATTTTTTTAATTTATTCCTCATTTTCAAACGCCTTTTCAATCAAATCATCCTCAGCAAAATTTGGCAAAGTAATCACTAACCCTTCCGTTCGTTCCATTTCTCGTTTTGCCGCAAAAATCGCCTCCTCATTTCTGGCCCAACTTCTTCTTGCGATGCCGTTATTTACATCCCAAAATAACATTGACTTCAACCTTCTTTCTGAGTCATCTGAGCCATCTAGCATCATCCCAAATCCACCATTAATCACTTCTCCCCAACCAACTCCACCTCCGTTATGCAAACTCACCCAAGTTGCCCCACGAAAACTATCACCAATTACATTTTGAACAGCCATATCTGCCGTAAATCTTGACCCGTCATAAATATTCGAAGTCTCTCGATAAGGCGAATCTGTACCCGAAACATCATGGTGATCACGCCCTAAGACAACGGGTGCAGATAATTCACCACTTTTGATGGCATCATTAAATGCTTTCGCGATTTTGACTCGACCTTCGGCATCGGCGTATAAAATTCGTGATTTTGAACCAACGATTGGAATATTTTGGTCCGCACTTTTTATCCAAATGATGTTGTCATTAAGCTGACCTTTGATTTCTTCAGGGGCTGTTTCATAAATCTTTTCCAAAACCTTTGCCGCGATTTCGTCCGTTTTATCCAGATCCTCCTTTTTACCAGAAGCACATACCCATCGAAATGGTCCAAATCCATAATCAAAACACATAGGCCCCATGATATCCTCTACATAACTAGGGTATTTGTAAGTTGCCTCTTCCTTATTTTTCCAAATGTCAGCACCTGCATTACCCGCTTCCAATAAAAATGCATTTCCGTAATCCCAAAAATACATGCCCCGTTCTGACATTGTATTAATGGCTTCAACATGTCTTTTCAGTGTTGAACGGATTTCTGCCATGAATTTCACCTTGTTTTTTGATAATAATTCTTGCGCCTCTTCAAAAGTATAACCACATGGACAATATCCTAAATCGTCAATATTATGAAGGCTTGTTTGGTCAGAACCTAATTCAATTTTCACATTTTTCTTAACCAATCGTTCCCATAAATCAACAATATTTCCGGCATAAATCAAGGCAACACCTTCTTCATTGTTACGCCCTTCTTCCAATCGAGCAATCAATTTGTCTAAGTCCGAAAAAACATTTTCACGCAAAATATATCCGTCTGTAATTCTTTGCTCAATCGCATTCAAATCCACCTCCGCTAATACCGAAACTGCCCTTGTAATCAAACCTGCCAATGCCTGTGCCCCACTCATACCACCTAAACCAGAAGTCACATACACTTTCCCCCGTAAATCAAGACTTCCTAAATTCATCTTACGACCAGCATTCAATAAGGTAATCGTTGTCCCATGCACAATTCCTTGAGGTCCGATGTACATAAACGAACCCGCCGTCATTTGTCCATATTGAGTCACGCCGAGCGCATTGTATTTATTCCAATCATCTTTAGAACTATAGTTTGGAATCATCATTCCATTCGTCACGACCACTCTTGGAGCATCTTTATGACTTGGAAAAACGCCCAATGGATGACCAGAATACATCACCAAAGTTTGCTCATCAGTCATTTGAGCAAGGTATTTCATCGTTAAAAGATATTGCGCCCAATTTTGAAAAACTGCCCCATTTCCGCCATAAGTGATTAATTCATGCGGATGTTTTGCAACAACATTATCCAAATTATTTTGAATCATTAACATAATCGCCGCTGCCTGTTTAGATTGATGAGGATATTCGTCAATTGGGCGAGCATACATTTTATAATCTGGACGAAAACGATACATATAAATACGCCCATATTTTGCCAATTCTGCTGCAAATTCGGGTGCTAAAACTGTATGATGTTGTGCGTCAAAATAGCGCAAAGCATTTTTTAGGGCAAGTTGTTTTTCCTTTTGTGAGAGGAGGTGATCGATCACTCTTTTAGGGGCATGAGAAACATCTTTATCATATGGTTTGGGAGATGGTAAATTTTCTGGAATCCCCTCGAGTATTTCTTTTTGAAAGTTTGTCAATTTGCTCATCTTTGGTTGTATTTGATTTTGGGCGAAATTACAAAAACACTTTTTTTGAGTTAACAAATTGCAAATCTCATTTGAAAGATTTTTAAAAATCGTCTCTCTTCTTAAAAAAATCCTATTTTTCCACTTGAGGAACTAAAGAGCTATAAAAAGAACATCTTGACTAGCTCTTTTCTCTTTGATAAACTTTAAAAAATAAGTCTGTAGCTGGGCTAAGCACTTATTTTATTAAAATCCTAAAATAAAATCTTCTTTGTGAATAAATCTGTACAAGCTACTATTCTTTCGATTCTTGGCATTACGATATTAGGAATCGGCTACCTTTTATACGATATGGCAGCAAATGAAGAATTATGGGCTCATTGGCCATTTTTCTTTTTAGTTTCTCTTTGGGCTTTTTATCTTATCCTTTTCCAAAAAAAATATACGAAAAATGGTTGGCGACATTTAGGTTTAGCAACACTTAGCGGTGTTTTACTATCTGTTTCATTCCCTCCAATTCCAATGACATTTTTCATTTTTGCAGCTTTTGTCCCATTATTAAAAATAGAGAAAGAAATTGCTGCCGGAGTTAATGATAATGTGAAAAAGGGGATTTTCAAATTCGCTTACCACAGCTTCGTAACCTGGAATATTTTAACCACCTGGTGGGTAGCCAATACCGCATTTTTTGCTTCCTTCATTGCCATTTGGTTGAATGCCTTTTTTATGGCTATCCCTTTTATGCTATTTGTTTGGACAAAAAGGCAATTACCAAAATTCGGCTATGCTTCTTTGATATTTTATTGGTTAGCATTTGAATACATTCATTTACGATGGGAAATATCATGGACATGGCTCAATCTCGGCAACGCTTTTGCAGAATTTCCAAGTTGGATTCAATGGTATGAATTTACGGGAGTGCCTGGTGGAACGTTTTGGATTTTGGCTACCAACATATTGATATTTAAACTATTTGAAAAAGCAAATTGGTCCGTAAAGCCAATGGACTACATCAATAAATATCGAGTAGATTGGATTAAGGTAAAGCTTTTTGCAATCGTCCCTATTTTTATAAGTTGGGCTATGTATTTCAATCATGAAGACAACGGGCGAGATGTAGAAGTCGTAGTAGTTCAACCAAATTACGAGGCTCATTATGAAAAATTTCGTGCACCAAAACAGGAACGCCAACGTCGTTTCTTACGACTCTCAAAAGAAAAATTGACTGAAAAAACCGAGTATTTAGTTTTTCCCGAAACCAGCTTTTGGCATTACGATGATCGGTTAATAAATAATGAATCAGACATACGAGCTCTTAGAACTTTATTCAATGACTATCCTAATTTGAAAATTGTTACGGGGATAATTGCGTACCATATTTTTAAAGAAAATGAGTCCCATTCCCCAGCAGTCAGAGAACAAACAAGAAATGGTCAAACCATCTTTTATGAAGAAAGAAATGCAGCCATTCAATTAGAAAAATCCCAAAATAATCTACCTCTTTATATAAAATCTAAGCTCGTTCCAGGTGCTGAAATGACACCCTATAGAAAAATATTTTCCTTCGTGACACCACTTTTAGATCACTTGGGAGGTTCTGTAGCTGGGCATGGAAGCCAACCAGAAAGAATGGCTTTCGAAAGTTCAAGTGGGAAAGTCGCACCTGTTATTTGTTACGAAAGTGTTTATGGCGATTATCACACAGGGTTTATCCGAGATGGTGCAGAAGCCATTTTTATTATTACAAATGATGGATGGTGGGACAATTCCGCTGGACATAAACAACACTTAAAGTATGCATCTCTTAGAGCAATTGAAACGCGTAGAAGTGTCGCAAGATCAGCAAATATGGGAACCTCTTGTTTTATCAATCAAAGAGGAGATATTTCTCAACCGACTGAATATGGTATCGAAGGCAGTGTAAGGGGAACCATAAAATTCAATAATGAAATGACTTTTTATGTGCGATATGGAGATCTGATTGGACGAATTGGGCTTTTTGTAAGTGTGCTTCTATTACTAAATTTGATAGCAAAAAAATATTTACCAAAAAAATAAATTTATCCAAATCATAAAATCGCTTTTCCAATTATAATAGATTTTTGGAGAAGTTAAATCAACGAAGTGATATGAAATACCAACTATTATTAGTCCTCTTATTATCGGTTTTCTTTTCGTGTCAGCCAAAAGAAACAGCTGATCAAATTCTTACCAATGGTAATATCTATACCGTTAATGAAGCTCAAAAAACAGTTCAAGCCATTGCCATAAAAAATAATCGAATACTTGCCCTAGGAGATAATCTCGAAATAGAAAAATATAAAGGGGAACAGACAACTGTGATTGATTTAAATGGTCAATTTGCCATGCCAGGATTTATTGAAGGACATGCCCATTTCTCAGGCTTAGGTGATATGTTATTGAATTTGAATTTTCTACGGTCAAAAAATTGGGAAGAAATCGTTGAAATGGTAGCAGAAAAAGCCAAAACCGCAAACCCAGGAGAATGGATTACTGGTCGTGGTTGGCACCAGGAAAAATGGGATAAAACACCTGAAAAAAATGTAATGGGTTATCCATATCATGATCTACTAAGTGAGGTTACACCTAATAATCCAGTCATTTTGCGCCATGCCAGTGGTCATGGCGTTTTTGCAAATAAAGCAGCGATGGCTGCTGCAGGTATTTCTTTGGAAACCCCAAATCCAACGGGAGGAGAAATTGTTCGAGATGCTTCTGGAGAGGCGATTGGGATGTTTGAAGAAAGAGCTATGGGTACTATCTATAGTGCCTACAATGAATACTTAGCCACACTTTCTGAAGAAGAAAAAACGGCCCGATGGTATGAGGGCATTTCTCTTGCTGAGCAAGAATGCCTGTCGAAAGGGGTAACTTCTTTTCAAGATGCAGGTTCTTCATTTGAAGAGGTTGAACGATACACGAAAATGGCAGAGGATGGGGAATTAGACATTAGATTATGGGCAATGATTCGAAGACCCTACAACGAAATGAAGGATAAAATGGATGGGCTTCCAATTATTGATGCTGGCAATAATTTCTTTACTTGCCGAGCTATAAAAGCAGCAATTGATGGGGCATTAGGCTCCTTTGGCGCATGGATGTTAAAACCTTATTCAGATAAAGCAGAATTTGAAGGTCAAAATGTTAGCCCAATCGAAGAGTTAAAAAATATTGCTGGATTATGTTTGGAGAATGACCTACAATATTGCGTGCATGCAATTGGTGATCGTGGTAACCGAATGACGTTGGATATCTATGAGGAAGCATTCAAAACTGTACCTGAAAAAAAGAATTTAAGATGGCGAATTGAACACGCCCAACATTTAGATACCGCTGATATACCTCGATTTAAAGAACTGAGTGTGATTGCTTCTATGCAAGGCATTCATTGTACGTCTGATGCCCCATATGTAGTTAAAAGATTGGGAGAAGAACGGGCAAAATATGGCGCTTATCCTTGGCGATCATTAATAGATGCAGGCGTTTTAGTGACTAATGGCACAGATGCTCCTGTTGAAGATGTAGACCCAATTGAAAGTTTCTATGCTTCTGTGACTCGGAAAAGAGTTGATTCGGGCATGGAATTCTATCCTGAACAAAAGATGACACGCGATGAGGCTATTTATTCCTATACTTTGGGAAATGCTTTTGCCGCTTTTGAAGAGGAGAATAAAGGATCCCTGGAGATTGGAAAATTAGCCGATATAGTGGTGCTTTCAAAAGATTTGTCAAAATGCCCAGATGACGAAATTATGGATACCGAAATTATCATGTCTATGGTTGGAGGAGTAGTAAAATATGAGCAAAAGTAAAACCTTGAGAAATTTTATAGAATGGTAAAAATTAAGTGCCATATTGCTCGCCATCGCCTACGGCTAGTCGCGCTAAGAAGGTTTGGAGGGCAGTCGAATCACCATTACTGCAACGGCCGTATTTGGCGCGATGTTGCAGTAAATTGCTTATATGAAAATGTAATTATTCTAAAGAAATGAAAAAAAATCCAATTCTACTTTTTTTCCTCTTGTGCTTCCTCTTGTTCGGTCAATCTTATCATTTATGGGGTCAAGTACCCATTGGTAATGAAAAGTCAAAAGAAACTCTTTTTAACCTTATTTATGAAAAAGAAAATTCCTTTATTCAAATTAACGCTGACTTTACCTTCTTCAAGAAGCACAGGTATAAAAGAGCATATCAAGATGCCCTAGTCACTTTATTAGAAAACAAAAAGTCCAAGACCCCACTTTGGCAGAACGAGGCCCAAATCAGGACTAGAGGCAAATTTCGGTGCCGACTATGCGATATCCCACCAATAAAGATTAAACTTTCAAAAAAGGATTTAAAAAAGACAGGATTTAAAAAAGCCAATGAATTAAAACTTGTACTAAACTGTAAACAGAATGATACTGATTTTCAACAGCTTGTTTACAAAGAGTTTTTAGTTTACAAACTATTTAATCTGATATCAGATTACAGTTTTAATGTTCAAATAGTTGACTTAAAACTTATCGATTCATCTAAAGGCAAAAAATACCAAGTTCAAAAGGCTTTTTTAGTTGAAGATGAAGAGGAACTTGCCAAAAGATTAGATGTAGAAATACTGGATACCATTGGAATTGGAAACAATAATTATTCTTCCAAAGAATATACACGTTTCCAAGCTTTCCAATATATGATTGGTAATACTGATTGGATACCCACAACCTGCCACAACATTCAACTCTTAAAAACCCCCAAAGGGAAAATAATCCCTGTTCCTTTTGATTTCGATTTTTCCGGTTTAGTCAATGCACCCTATGCTACTCCTAATTCATGGACTCCTTTGAAGAATGTAAGACAGAGATTTTTTCTAGGAAATGACAAACCTGAGGAAGAGCTGATGGAAGTAATGAGCGAGTATAAAAATAAACGTGCAGAAATTTCAACTCTAATTAAAGAGTTCCCTTATCTAAATCGACACGAAAAAAAATCAATGCTTAAGTATGTGCATTCCTTTTTCGACATTATTGATAGTGATGATAAAGTAAGAACAGAGATGATTGATCGACCAGAATTTCTTTCAGATAGGTACTAATAATGCCTATTCATGAATTTGAATAAGAACTTGTTTAAAAAATGCCTAAAAGTAATTCATAGTAAAAGGGGGACAACTCAAGTGAATTATAGAAAAATGTTTCATTTGTTTAGGAAAAAAGGGGATGCATCCAAACCTTAAAAAGTAGCCTTTAATAAAAAAAGGTCTTTAATCTTCCTAAAATAAAGGTAAGGCATGGATAAAAAAATTAACCTTAAATCTGATCTTATGAATGACACCCGTAATAAAAAAAGAAGATTTTTTTGATGGGTATCAAACTAACACAAAGATGAAAAACAGAAAAAACTAACTAAAATAATTATTTAAAAACCCACTTATTAGCTGACAATCAATTATCAACAAATAACATCATTAATTAATGTGTCATATTGTCCACTGAATTTTTCAATTGAAAAATAGAAACAGTTTGATCTATATAAAATCTGATTGGATTAATAAAACCTGTAAAAAAATCAAGTTAGGGAGCAGGGAACAAATGAGGTACCCAAATTTTGCACAGCTAATTTTTCTTCAGTTGAGACAAAAAACACAGACATACCCAAAGGTATCTGGGATTGCTTGTGCCGGTGGCACAAAGGCATAGCCAAAAAGTATTTTTAACGAAAAATGAAGGCAAAAGAGCAAGTAAAATGAGTAGGTTATTTATTTACTCCTCCCTTAGGCTATTACTTGGTTATTTAATGACAATGCATCCAATGTTTTTACAACCCCAATTAAATCCTCTTTCGAAGCTTGTGCCCGAACATGACTCAATTTTTGTAAATATTGAGACCTTCTTGTCTCGAGCCACTTGGAGGCATAATAAAAACCATTTATTAACAATACATCTTCCAGGTTAACCACTTTGTCTTTTGTAACTCTTTTAAACCTCCGATATAAATCATCAACCTTCTGATAGTTCCCCAAAAGAAAGTTGGTGATGATTAATACATTATAAATGCCTACTACCATTGCATGAAATGGAACTTGTTGGTACATAAATAATATAGATTCCAAATTTTCAATTGAAACTTTTTTTTCTTCTTTGGTACTAAATGAAGTTGTCTAAAGTTTTTTTGGAGCTTTTTCAGCTTTCCTCAAAAGGATAACCGAAAAAGC
>JANSWP010000139.1 GCA_024743405.1 Bacteroidota bacterium | reverse complement strand
TGGATTAAAAGTATCGAACGTCTTGTCTAAGTAATCTGGTTCATTGGTTAAAAAGTTATTGCCATATAAAAAGACCTTATCAATGGTTTTGAATTGGAATAAACGGTAGCCTAAGTTAATATTCCACCGACCAATATTGGTTCCAATAGTTGGCGAAAATTCAATGGAGTAGAGGTCTACATTAAAGTCGGATACTTTTATATTTCCGCTTTTGACTTGTTTGAAATAATCAAATTGAGTTAAAATTAATAGCCCAAAATCAAAATTAGACCAAGCATTATAGTTCAATTGTATAGGTGCTTGAAATAAATAAATTTGGTAGTTTTCTATCCACCTTAGCGCTTCATCACAAGGACTATTAGGATTGTCAAAACAATGATCAAAAGGTTGTTGGTAGTTTCTAACTTCTTGTCCTAATCCCAATCCTGCAGTTATTGAAAATTTACCTTTTTGGAGAATGTTTCTGTTCAAATTTATACCTAACTGATAAGTCCCCCAGTCATTTTGTTCTTCTTGAAAGAAATCATTTCCCCAAAATCGTTTGTCATGTTCTTGGAAGCCAAAAGTAACGTCAATTTTTAGTTTAGATTGATTTTGAGCAATACTATCGATCATTACAAAAGGAGCGATAAAAAGGAAAACGAGAAATAACTTTTTCATAAGCGTATTTTTTTAAATTTTTAAAGTCTAATAGGTTAGACCCGTTAAGACTATAAAAAGGTTGGGTTTTTAAATCTATGGACTTCGCAATTAATAATCTACGCAAATTTGGCGTAGTAATTTTTTCATTTATTGAGGCAAAGTTTTTTAGCACAGCAGCGCTATGGTCAAAAATTTTAACGAAGAGAAAAGGAAGAAGGTCAAGCGAAATGTGTAGGTTATTATTTGCGAAGTCCCCTATGATCTTTTTATATTAATTATTAGTAAGTTGAAATTTAGACAAGCCATAGGTGTAGTTAAATCTTCTTGCAACCTAACTGACAGGAACTTCATCAAAAAAGTCTCATCTTTATCTTTTATTTTAAAATGCAAAAAATTCATTTAATGAAACAATATCTGCTTGCTTCTTTATTTTTTATCCCGATTTTTTCCTTTGGACAAGCATTCGAAGCTGAACTTTTAGGACACTGGTCAGATGATAATATTACCCCGACTTCTTGGCTTGACAGCCGTTATAATGATGTTTGGGGGACCGTTCAAAATGGTCAAGAATTTGCGGTGTTCGGTTCTACAGAAGGGGTGCATTTTATTGATTTATCTGACCCGAAGAATCCAACTGAAGTTGGTTTTGTAATGGGAGCTGCGACAGGTAATCAATTGGTTCACAGAGATTACCATAGCTATAATGGATACCTATATACTGTTGCCGACGAAGGACCAAGTTCCCTTCAAGTGATCGCAATGCATGATTTACCCAATTCTGTGGAATTGGTCTATGATTCTAATGAATTACTCACAAGGTCACATAATATCTATGTTGACTCTGTGAATGCGGTATTGTACTCGTGTGGTGGAAATGGAGGAAATAGTCTCAAATTGATATCCTTAGCAAATCCAGAAGAACCTACTTTATTAGCTGCTTTTACACAAAATACTCCTTTCTCTTTGCCTAATGTCCATGATATTTATGTCAGAAATCATTTAGGTTTTGTCAATTGTGGAAATCAAGGATTTTACCTGATTGATTTTTCTAACCCTACTGACCCAGTTTTATTGGGAATATTGACAGACTATCCACAGAAAGGATATAATCATTCGGGATGGTTGGCAGATGATCAACAGCACTACTATATGTGTGATGAAACACATGGAATGGATATAAAAGTAGTGGATGTGAGTGACCCTAGTGATATGTCAGTAGTGAACCTGTTTAGTGCGGAATCAACTGATAACCAGATCGTTCACAATGCGATTGTGAGAGGAGATTATTTGTATGTTTCTTACTATTATGATGGGGTTCAAATATTTGATATTTCGGATCCAGCCAATCCTGTTCGCTTCTCCTATTTCGATACTTTTGATGGTGTTAATGACAGCTTCTTTCAAGGCTCATGGGGGGTGTATCCGCTTTTGCCTTCAGGAATTGTATTGGTTTCTGATATGAATAACGGGCTTTTTATCGTTGATCCATTTGGCAAAAGTTATTCAGTAAAACCAGAAACGAGTTGGGTGAATGGTTGCACAAACGATGATGTATCTTTTGATATAGAGGTCAGTGCTAGTTTTGAAAATCCAGTAGATTTAGCGTTAACAGGTGCCCCTGCTAATGCTTCGGTGATCTTTAGTGAGAATCCTGCAATGCCAGGTAGTATTGTTAAGGTAACGATTTCAAACTTGGATGAAACAGGATCTTTTAGTTTAGGGATTATGGCTTCTGACGGAGACAATGAAGCGCAAGCTAATCTTGATATGGAGGTTGAATCTATTAATGACGCTTCGACATTGAATACGCCAGCAGATCAAAGTGAGGAGGTTGTACTAAAGCCTTATTTCGAATGGGCTGAAGTAGATAATGCAACAAACTACAGAATTGCTATCGCTTCCGATAATGCAAATTTTGATGGGGCTATTATCTTCCAAACTACAACACCAAATACTAACTTTCAATTGCTAGGAGACTTGAATGAAAATCAAACATATTATTGGAGAGTATCTACGACCAATGATTGTGGTGATTCTTTCTCTGAAATTTTTGCATTTACTACCGAATTCACCAGTTCCATTTCAGAGATTAATGGAAATTCTTTTTTTTTATTTCCAAATCCAACAGATGAGGTTTTAAATATTAGATTTGAACAAGCCTTAGAAATGAATGTTCAGGTTGAATTACTCACCTTAAATGGAACTCAATTGATTAGGAATGAACTAGTTAAATCGAGTAATTCTCTTTCTATAGATTTGAGTGATTTATCAAATGGCGTTTATTTTATGAAGTTGATTTCTGAAGATAATGTATTGACCCAAAAGGTGATTATTCAGAAATAGTTTGAAAATCTTTTAATCAAATTAGTTGGGCATCGAGCCCAGCTAATTTGAAATGTTTGGGGAGTATTACCATACCTTGGTATTAATTAACAATGCTAAACTCAAACTCCTGAACTTCCTTATCTTTTCCGCTTTTTTCTTTTCTTTGCTCACGTTAAAAAAAGGCAAATTTTGAAGTTTTAAATTTGACCGTAGCGTTGAGATAATTATGATCAGAAATCAAATCAAATATTTATTTATATTCTTATGCATGCTGCCTTTGGTTGCTTTTGCTCAGTTTGGGCAAAGAGGAGGTGGTGGCAGTGGTGGTGGCTTTGGTACTGGGGGATTTGGATCAGGAGGCAGTGGTGGTGGTCAACAAAAACGAGCCGTAGATTCGACAAATATTTACTATTTCTATGGAGACAACCCCTCTTTGATATTTCCCTTTCAGGATAGTATTTTGAATGAATTTCAGCAATTTGATCCTATACGGCAGCGGGTGTACGATTATGCTCATTTAGGAAACTTAGGTTCCGCACACCGTCCTTTAGTTTATGAACCAAAGTACAGGCGTGGATTTGACTTAGGGTTTCATCAATTTGATCTTTATCAAAAAACAACAAATGATATACCCTTTTATAAGATTGAACAAGCTTATACGAATGCCGCTTTTTCACAGGGACCTACTCAAAATGACTTATTCTTTTCAGTGAAATTTAGTCGAAATTTTGATGAAGGGCTCAATTTCGTTGTTGACCATACGCGAATTAACAATGTTGGATCCTATGATCATCAAAAGGCTCGGCATGCTGCTTCTGCTTTTGGGTTTTGGTATCATGCGCCAAGTGGTCGATATGATAGTTATGTCACCTTTATCCATAATAAAATATTTCATGAAGATAACGGTGGTGTGATTGAGCCACAAGACACTATTTTACCTCCCTTTCAGGTTGATATAAATTTGGATGATGCTAAAACTAGTTTCTTAAAGAATGAAATTGCTTATCGTCAATATTTTTACTTAAATCGAGGGCAAAAGAAATCAAAAACTCCAGAAATTGACCCTTCAATCGCCGCTTTACAAGATTCTGTATTGCGACCAAAATTAGATTCTTTAGCTAATTCTAGTCTAGATTCTTTACAAAAAATCAACTATGATTCGTCGATTGTTGATAGCCTGAAATTGATAAAATCTGATACGATACCTCCCATAAATCAAGCTCCAAAAACGAATTTGGGTAAAGGAATTCCGCCTCCATCAGGCAGACCCCCATTTGCGAAAGGTGGATTTTCTGGGGGACAAATCGGAGCTAAACCACCCAATGCTAAACGAGAATTTGACCCTTTCCCGCCTGGGAAAAGAGCTTTTACGATTTATCATCAGTTTAAATATACGTCAGGTCGTTACAAGTTTTATGATGATGATGTCACGGATGATTCTCTTTTTTATGCCGAAAAGTTGACTGATTTTAGGGGCGTTCGAAATTTTATTGAGTTCAAGGAGGTAGAAAATACCTTTAAACTGCAAACTTTTAAATTAGGAGAAAAAGATACTTCTGGAGTCCGTCGTCAAAATGATTTGGTCGAAGTTGGACTAGTACATCGATTGAATTTTATAGATCAAGAACCAATAGATACTAGTACTTATCAGAATTTGTTTTTAACTGGAAAGGTAGATTTTAATCCTAGCGAAAGATTAAAAGTTAGAACATATGCCCATTTAGGATTGCTAAATAATGCGGGTGATTTTCGGTTTAGCGGAGATTTGGTTTTGGACCTTAAAAAGATTGGTCTTTTACAAATTGATGTGATCAATCAATTATATTCACCTTCCTTAATACAGCATCGATTTTATGTCTCTCAAAGACAAATTTGGGAAAATGATTTTAATAGAACCTTGGAAACCAGCATTGGGGGTACTTACTCGTTACCAAGATTTAAATTTTCGGCAACTGTGCGCAATCAGTTGATTACCAATTATATATATTTTGATACGGCTTCGACCGTACGACAACACGGTACAGCAATCAATATACTTCAATTGATGGTTAGAAAGGGTTTTAAATTTGGTCCCATTTCTTTTAATAACTTGCTTGTCTTCCAAAATATTTCTGAAAACGTCATTAGGCTTCCGGATGTTTACTCAAAACATAGCCTCTTTATTGAAGGTAGAATATTTAAAAAGGTGATGTTGGCGAGGTTGGGTTTTGATGTTCGATTTGCAACTGCATATCAAGCAGATACCTACAATCCATTAATTGGGCAATTCCATATTCAGAACAACGAAGAGTTACCTATTACGCCACTTGTAGATGTATTTTTTAGTTTCAAAATAAGTAAGCTTCGCTTCTTTTTAAAAGCAGAAAATTGGATGCCTGTATTCAATGAAAAATATAATTACCAAACGACTGATTATGCCCTTCCATTTGGTTGGACTAGAGGGGGACTTCGTTTTGGGCTTTCCTGGAGAATGGTAGATTAGTTCCTGTGTACAGGGTATGGACATAAATGACTCAAACTTAATTTACTGCAACATCGCACCAAAGGTGCCCGTTGCAGTAAAGGAGGCTTGGAGGGGAGTCCGATTTAAAAAGCTGACTTTCAGCTTTTTAAATCGGACTCCCCTCCAAAACCACCATTTACTGGAGCGAGCCGCTCTGCGGCAATGCTCCAGTAATCTATAACTTGATTTTGTCTAAGCTCTTACTTATCTTCTTTAAATTCAACAATAATGACATCAAAAGAACTTGCCAAAAAGGTCGTAGATCAAATGTTTAGAAAGGACTATTATAGCCAATGGTTAGGTATTGAACGATTAGAGGAAGATGCAGGAAAATCAATACTGAGACTGACAATAAGAAAGGAAATGTTAAATGGATTTGGTATTGCACATGGAGGTATTACCTATTCTTTGGCTGACAGCGCATTAGCTTTTGCTTGTAATTCTCATGGACGTAAAACAGTTTCTGTTGAGACTTCCATTTCGCATACGGTAGCTTTAAAAGAAGGAGATGTATTAACAGCTTTTGCAGAAGAAGAATCAAAAAGCAATAAAATTGGTGTTTATCGGGTCATTGTGAAAAGAGAGACTGAAGTAGTAGCCGTATTTAAAGGGGTGGTTTATCGAACCAGTAAGGAATGGGAAATTTAACTTCCAATTTCTTCCTCAATTCCCGCAATAACGTTAATGGCATTATCATAAGTTTCTGTCATGGCTGCTGAATTATCCATGCCTGCAAAAAGTGCCATTTCTGCTGTTTGGATAATTTTCATGAAACGATCAATATTTTCAGTACTTACCTTTAGAAAATCTAGTTTGCCACGGACATTATCCTTCGTTAATTCGGAGACGGGTATGCTTAATTTATCGCAAACATACCCTAAGGAAGCACGTGAAATTTCATCATAAAAGGACTTATGCTCATTAGCATCTAAGAATTTTTTGGCAGTTTTTAGCCGCAGTAAGGCTAGTTTATTGGCACGGCGACTTTTGAGTAGTCCTATATCAAGATTATTGCGTTTCTCCAGTATTTGTTTATATGTAAATGCACCTCCCAAGATAATAAAAGGTAAAATGGAGAGTATCCAAAAAGTGGTCGATCCAAAGAAAGCACTGCTTTTTTTGCGCAATTTCGTATCCATTTTTATAAATCGGATATCTTCACTTAAGTTATCATTTTGCGGTGATGAAGCAATAGAATTGGTAAGCCCTGTTCCTTGACGGACAGCAATTTTAAAGGGAGGAGATTTTAAGGTTATAAATTTTAGGGAATCGGTATCGTAATAAGTGAATTCAGGTTGAATGACATATTTACCAGGATATTTGGGCAAGGCTACCAGTTCAAACATTTTTCGACCATTAATCTCGCCTTGATTTTCAAAAATTCGCTCATCCAAAACCTTCGAATCGTATACATCAAAACTATCTAATGGTAAATTTAATGGCGGAGCTTGTAAGCGTTTTATGTCTCCATTTCCATTGATTAGCACTTTTATTCTTACGGCATCATCAGTGCTAATGATCTGATTTTCAATACTAGATTGAAAAGAATACAAACCAACTGCTCCATCAAAGGATGCTGGAACATCATTCGAAAATGGGCGGACGTTAATCTCAACAGGCGTTGTTCGAGCGACTACAGGGGTGGTTTTATTTCGAGAAAAAAAGCCATAATTTTGGGTTTTCCCAGTTATCATTTCTAACCTTATTTTAATAGGATCGATCTTCAATACCCCCGCTTGTTGGGGATAGAGTGCGACGCGCTTTAATATTTTTGTAGTGTATTGCACACCATCTACGACTTCTCTTAATACTTGTGAATTAATCCGTTTGATCTCTTGAGAGAAAAAACCATCATAATTGGATTCTTCCATTGGGAAATAGCTATCGATATTAACAGTGGTATATAACTTATAATCAAGAAGGATTTGTTGACCAATTCTGGCTTCTGTTGCACTAGGTTCTGCTTGAATATATACTTGAGCACCTCCATTGTTGGATCCAGGAGCAGCATTGGTTCTCCCTTTTACCACTTCCATTTTTAAAGGGTTAGTTTTTAGTGTTTTGCCATTGACTTTTATGGTCGCACTGCCTATTGTAAATTTTCCAACCTTTTGGGGCATTAATGTATAAGAATAGCCCATTTGACGAGACATAACACCATTGATAATTTGAGTACTTACGCTGGAACTTGGGCCAGACAAGATATCAAAACCATTAAATGAAGGAGGAGTGAAATTTTTTCCATCGGCATTCTTTAAGGTGAAGTTGACTTCAAAATAATTGCCAATAACAACTTTTTTGGCATCACAAAATGCTTCGAAACTCACATTCTTTTGTGCCGTCAAAAGGACAGGGAAAATAATTAATATTAAAATTTGGAATATTTTATTCGTCATTTTTCTAATGCTTGATACAATTTCACGTTTTGAATTCGGTGGGTTATTCCATAACGCCACCTCGTTTTTTCTTATAATAATTGACGCCTGCACCATAAACCCAACCTTCTTTTCCTTTTTTGGTTTTAATTTTCACCCAGGGTTCATCTGCAATTTCCTTCCCTAAATTTATTTTTTGAGTCGAATCAGTGACTTCATTTAGAAAGAAAACTTCTTCAAAAAGAGAAAGTTTAGTAATCAAGTCACCATCTAACTCTGGAGATTTTCTCATGTTTAAGTCATTAATCGTCACATATAAACGTGAGTATTCCCAGGGATTGAATGGGGTTACCTTTTTATTGGGATCAACAGCGACTAAAGTGTCAATTGAGGCGGTGTCAACCGGAAATGATGTAGTTTCTGAAACGGGTTTTTCTGGTTGTTCAAACCTAGATTCCATACTTTTACACTTTTTCCCAATAATGACAATTGCTACTATTAATAGTAGCGCAATAATAAACATTTCAACTTTTGGTAATAAACCTTTTTTATTCTGTGCCATAATCCTGATTTTTGGCTTCTTTTTTCAAAAGTAGAAATTTCAGTAAAATTTTACCATTTTCATTAGAAAACAATAAATGACAGATCTACTTTATAAAATCGCACTCACAAAAATACATCGTGTTGGTGCAATTACAGCAAAAAATTTGATTAGTTATTCCGGTGGGGCGGAGGCTGTATTTAAATCCTCAAAAAAAGCATTAATGAAGGTGCCTGGAATAGGCGAGTCTACTGCACAAGAGATTGTTAGCCAGAATGTTTTGTTAGAGGCAGAGATGGAGGCTGAATTTATTGAGAAACACGAAATTCGTCCCATTTTTTATTTAGATAAGGATTATCCACAGCGATTAAAACATTACCATGATTGCCCTTTAATGCTTTTCTATAAAGGAACTGCTGATCTCAATCACCATCGTATTATTGGAATTGTAGGAACTCGTAAACCTTCTTCCTACGGCACCGCTATATGTGAGGAATTGGTTTCAGAATTAGCACCTTATCAACCGCTGGTTGTAAGTGGTCTTGCCTATGGAATTGATGTAACTGCACACCGAAAAAGTGTTGAAATGGGGCTTCAAACAATAGGAGTAATGGGCAATGGCTTAGCTCGAATTTATCCGCCTCAACATCAAAAGGTAGCTTATGAGATGGTTGAAAATGGAGGGTTATTGACTGAATTTACTAGTAATGTGATGCCTGACCGTGAAAATTTTCCAATGAGAAATCGGATTGTAGCAGGTCTATGCGATGGTTTGGTCGTGGTCGAAACCGCTAAAAAAGGGGGATCGATGATAACGGCTCGAATGGCGCATTCTTATCATAAACCTGTATTTGCAGTCCCGGGGAGAGTGAAAGACAAGATGGCAAAAGGATGCAATATCTTGATTAAAGAAGGAAAGGCACAATTGGTTGAAAACGCATCTGATATTGTACAAACTTTAAATTGGGATATGGGAGAGGAAGAAAATATAGGTAGACAAGCTAAACTTTTTGTTCCTTTGACCGATGAAGAAACGAAGATTATTGATTTACTTCAAAATGAAGAAGAGGCAGATATTGATAAATTGTCAATAGACACTAAAATAGATCATTCAAAATTAGCTTCTATTCTTTTGGAAATGGAATTGAAAGGTATGGTTCGAATGATCCCAGGAAAGCGATTTATTTTAACTTGAATAAATAACTCCTTTTAGCACCAGGCTATGACCTGATTTCTTTTAGCGAAGGTGACCTTTTTCATATGAAATAGTCTGCATAAGGGAGTAGGAAATAAATAAGGTACCCAAATTTTGCATAGCTATTTTTTATTCAGTCGAGTCAAAAAACGCAGACATACTCGTAGGTAGGGTGAGTATTTTTAACGAAAAATGAAGGAAAAAGAGCAAGTGAACTAGGTAGGATATTTGTTTCCTACTCCTAACCTGGCAAAGCCAGTACCATAGGGGTCAGGAGTCAGGTATGAGGATTTTTCTGACACCTGAACGAAAATTTTAATTTTTGACCTGACATCTGACACCTGATTCTGAAAGGTTTTAAAGGTTTTTTTGCCACAATAACGCAAGAAATAACTTGAAAGAAACTAACATCATTAAACAAAATATATCTCCTAATTACATTGTCATAAGAATCATAAATTATTATGAAAAATACTTTTCTGTTACTCTTAATTATTGGGCTTTTTGCATGCAATCCAAAGCCCAATAATAATCCTGACTCCTATGTTCTTCCAGAAATAAAGATAAAAAAGCATCCTAAAAATATTATTTTGATGATAGGAGATGGTATGGGGATTACCCAAATCACAGCTGGAATGTATATGAATGGGAACAAGCTCAACCTCGAGCAATTTCCAATGGTCGGACTACATAAATCTTATTCCAGTGATAAGTTGATAACTGATTCGGCGGCAGGGGCTACGGCCTTTGCAAGTGGTATAAAAACCTATAATGGAGCGATTGGCGTAAACCCGGATACCATCCCAGTAAAGACGATTTTGGAAGAGGCAGAAGAGTATGGTTTAGCAACCGGCTTGGTTTCTACATCTAGTATTGTTCATGCTACTCCTGCGTCATTTATTGCTCATCAGAAATTGAGAAAAATGTACGAAGAAATTGCTACCGATTTTTTAAATACCGAGATCGATTATTTCGTCGGTGGAGGAAAGGCTTATTTTGACATTAGGGATGACGGGAGGGTATTGTCGGAGGAATTGAAGGCTAAGGGGTATTACATGTCTGATTATTTTCAAAAAGACTTTAATGAATTAGATATCAATTTTGATCAAAATT
>JANSWP010000123.1 GCA_024743405.1 Bacteroidota bacterium | reverse complement strand
GGTCGTTTGTGGGAGGGCGTTGAATTTTAGCCTAAATATCCACAGCCTAGATTTTTTTGCTTATTTTTTCATCATGGAAAAAAGAAGAAACATGGATTTGACGGCTTAGTTTTCCCGTCGCTTTAGGCGACGGTCTTTTATTACGAAGTCAAAGAAAATCTAGTTTCTTTCAAGTTATTTCTTGCGTTTTTGTGGCAAAAAATCCCTTTAAAACCTTTCATAATCAGGTGTCAGATGTCAGGTCAAAAATTAAAATTTTCTCTCAGGTCTCAGAAAACCCTCATACCTGACTCCTGACTCCTATGGCACTCTGCCAGGTTAAGAATGACAAGAGTAAGCATTCTTATTGATAGCCAAACCGATTCAACATTTGCTCATCATCGCGCCAGTTATCACGTACTTTGACATGCATCTCCAAAAATACCTTTTGTTCAAGCCATTTTTCCATAGATTTTCGAGCTTCCATACCTACTCGTTTTATTGAAGCGCCTCCTTTACCAATTAAAATAGGTTTTTGAGATTTTCGCATAACATAAATTACTGCTTCGATTCGAACTAGAGGCTCGCCTGCATTTGTCTTTGTTTCTACAAAAGATTCGATACTCACTTCTGTCGAGTAGGGAATTTCTTGGTGGTATTGTTCAAGAATTTTCTCTCTAATAATTTCGCTCACAAAAAACCTTTCAGGTCGATCAGTCAATTGATCCTTTGGATAGAATGCAGGACCTTCAGGCAGGTTTTCACGAATCAATCTAAATACCGTATCCGTATTTTTTTTCTCTAGTGCCGCAATTGGAACCGTTTCTTTAAAATCAATTTTATCGTTCCACCACTGAATTAATGCTACCACCCGTTCCGAATCAACTAGGTCTATCTTATTAATTATCAAAAACTTAGGCGCATCTACCTTTTTAATTTTTTCAATAATTGGGTCATCCTCCTCATAATTTTCTTTCGCATCTACTACAAAAAGCATGACATCCGAATCTTCAAAAGTGGTGTTTACAAAAGCATTCATTGCTTCCTGCATTTTGTAAGAAGGATTGTTGATAATCCCCGGTGTATCAGAAAAAATAATCTGAAAATCATCGCCACTGAGGATACCGATAATTCGGTGTCGAGTAGTCTGTGGCTTGTTAGTAATAATAGACATCCGCTCGCCGACCAAAGCATTCATTAAAGTGCTTTTCCCCACATTTGGGCGGCCGATAATATTGACGAAACCAGAATAATGTTTTGTTTCACTCATCTATTGGTAAATATTTTCGATTTTCTTCAGAAAGCATTTGTTCGACTAACTTGAACACACCCTTAGGAGCTAGCGTCCGCCAATTTACACCATTCAAATACCCGCCAAAACTTGCATAATGGTGAATCCGCATATCACGCATTTCTTGCTCCACATGATCAAATAAATTCAAAAAACAAATCCAACCGCTTTCTTCATTTACATCCTCAAACCATTCTTCATAATACAATTCATCTGAACCATGAAAATTGAGGACATTCTCACATATGATTATAAATTTACTAATTCCTTTTTGTGTTAATTCATCCGCCACATCGCGTTTCAAAAACATAATATCATTTTGAATAGCGTCATTCCATTCTCCCATCATTTCAAAAATAGCGAAACTTTTTTCATAATCCACAAACAAAATCTTTATATAAAGCGTCGCCGAACCAAAATTATCCCATTGTGGATGGATATAATAATTGTATATTTTTTGAGTAAACATAAACTCATCATACGTCCTCCCAAAAAAGGGATTTTGTTTATCTTCCGAAGCAATATATCGGTCTCGCCAGCGGTAATGTGGTTCTATATCGTGCATAAAATCAGTTTGCAGTTTGCAATTTTCGCCACGAAGGTATAACAAATAACAATCAAGATTACTCGACAGGCAAATTCAAATCCTTCACTATGCGCGCCACAGGATACAACCGGTGGGTGCGTTCATAATGCGGTGAATTTTGATACACAAACTCTAACTGCCGCCAAGCCGATTTTGCAAATTTCTCATCTTCGGCTCGTTTGGCAGCCAAACGGCGTTTTAAATCTGGGTTTTTATCTAAATATTCAGTTGCCAAATCTTCAAAAACGTAGGATGAAAAATACTCCTTCTGCTGCAAAATACCTTCGAAAAAATTCCAAGCAAAATAGGAATCTGCCCCTTGTGGCTCTAAAGTTTCTACTAAATAGCGATTGCTCGGCTGATTGACAAAAATCACATAATCCCCTTTGTAATATTGCCAATTCATCGTCTCTTTCTCAACTTCAACTTTGGAGTGTAAATAATGCCCTTCATAAGCATTACGCGTTTTGAAATCTTTGATGTAATAAAATTCTGCTTCGACGATTTTATCTTCTGATAATTTCTGAATGCTTACACCATTCCAATTCAATCTTTCAATCACATCTACATAGGCTTTCGGCAAAATATAAGCAACTGGTTTTGAGACTTTTGCTGTCGTTTTGTAAGTATTAAAAAAAGGAATCTCTTTTTCATAAGGCGCATCGTGATCATACCAAAGCCTGTCCAAACCCGTCACCATACTCGGTTTATATTTTGCCTCATATCCTTTGAAAAGAAAGGTTTCTTTCTGCTCCATGTTGAGTGCCCAATTCAAATCAAAACTATCTTTCTCCATCGTATTTTGAATGGACTTTTTACGAGCACTTGCAATCTTCTCCGAATCATCATGTATTGTCTCAATTAAAGATTCCATTAAGGCATAAGTACCTAATACTCGATTTTTATAAGGCTTTAACATATGCGCCTCCGAGGTAAAAGAAAGACAATTGTGTAATGCGGCATACCCAGAAGAATATCTGGGTAGGTCTAAAAATGCAGCAATACCTTCATCAGGAGTATTTCGAACATTCACATAAGGTGTCATTTCCCATTTTTTCGCCGCCATCTCTTTATACAATCGCGGTAACATTTCTCCATTCATATATTCAGAAAGATGGGGATCCAGTTTATCTTTTTGAGTCGCAATCAAAGTCATGGTGTATTGATAATCTGCACCATTTGAAGTATGGTTATCCACAAAAACATCAGGCTGCCAATAGGTAAAAACCTGATTAAAGGTTTGTGCGTTTTTGGAGTCACATTTAATAAAATCACGGTTTAAGTCTAAATTTTTGGCATTTCCTCGAAAACCATAAGCCTCTGGTCCATTTTGGTTCGTTCGACTAAAACTTCCTCGATTTAAAGCGCCACCAATGTTGTAGATCGGAATAGCCACCAGTACAACATCCTTTACAACGCTTTGTAAATCAGTACCCTGCAAGATATCTCGAAACAACATCATGGTCGCATCTACCCCACATGGTTCTCCAGGATGGATGGCATTATTAATAAAAAATACTCGTTTGTTTTTATCTTTTATAGAAACTGGATCGAAGACTTTATCTAAAGAAAGTACGACTGTATGCAAAGGGTAGCCTGCATCCGTCATCCCCCATTCTTGAAGTTCTAATTCGTCATATTCTTTTGCTAAATCTTTATAAAAAGCTATGACCTCCTCGTAGGTAGGAGTAGAATTAGAATTTTTCTCAAAAGAAGTTTGGAAAGATTCATTTTGAGAAAAAAGAAAATTAGAAATGAATAAAAGTAGGAGTAACAAAAATTTGTTAGTGATTTGAATCATAATACTCAATGCTTTTTGTCAACGAAATTATCGCGAAAGTACACGAAAATTTTAATGAAATTTTAACCGCCTTAACATACTGACAACTGGGGGTAAAACAGTTAATTGGGTGACTATAATAGTGACAGAAAGATAAAAAAGTTACGGTTTTATGATTCGCTGCGATACTAAGGAACTTGGAGAAAATAAAGTGTACAATTCATTTTCTCCAAGTTCCTAAAAGATTCCCTATTCCTCTCAGTTATTACATTATTGATCTAACTCCTGACAGTTAAAGGATGAGTAGCCTTTTGCTTGTACCCGAATTAGTTGAATTTATTCGACTTGCCCTACGAATATACACATGGTAAAAAGCATATCTTTTGAATAATTAGGAGTTTGACAAGTTACGCTAATCAAACCTCTTTCAGCTATGAAAAAAACAAAAATTGCCTTAAGGGACTTCGAAAATAATAACCTACGTATTTCGCTTGTTCCTTTTTCATTTCTCTTCGTTAAAATTTTTGACCGTAGCGCTGCTATGCTAAAAAAAATTGCCTCGATAAATGAAAAAACTACTACGCCAAATTTGCGTAGTTTATTAATTGCGAAATCCCTAACCAGTATTCTTCTCAGTCTTTTTCTAGTATCACAAATGAGCGCTCAATACTTCGGAAGAAATAAGCCTCAATATGAAAAATTCGATTTCGAAGTCCTCCAAACGCCCAATTTTGAAGTGTATCATTATTTAAAGAACAAAGAAATTCTGGAAGACTTCGCGGGACATAGTGAACATTGGCATCACCTACATGAAGGTATCTTAGATGATACGATAAATGGTAAAAATCCAATCATACTCTATAACAACCATGCAGATTTTCAGCAAACCAATACCATTTCTGGTAGTGTGGGTATCGGCACTGGTGGAGTAACCGAAGGGTTTAAGAATCGAGTCATTATGCCTTTGGCGATGTCTAATCAACAAACCCATCACGTCCTTGGACATGAGTTGGTTCATGCTTTTCAATACAACATGATTTTGCGAGGCGATTCGACAAACATGAAAAATTTATCCAATTTACCACTTTGGATGATTGAAGGGTTGGCAGAATATATGTCGGTCGGTCGAGTGGATGCACATACTTCTATGTGGATGCGGGACGCCGTTTTGAATGATGATGTACCGTCAATAAAAAAGTTGAGTAATCCAAAATATTTCCCATATCGATGGGGACAGGCTTTTTGGGCATTCGTGACCGGTATAAAGGGTGATGAGATCATCGAACCGTTCTTTATGGCGACTGCGAAATATGGTTTGGAAGCTGCAATAAAACAACATTTCACCTCTGACTTAAAGGAATTTTCCAAGCTTTGGGAAAATACTATAAAGAGACATTATAGTTCAATAATGCCCCATGAAAAGGAAAATTTCGTTGGTAGAAAACTCATTTCAAAAGAAAATGCGGGTAATCTAAATATTGCACCCGTATTGAGCCCAAATGGTAAATATGTAATTTTCCTTTCAGAAAAGAACCTGTTCAGTATTGACCTCTTTTTGGCAAATGCTGTGACGGGAGAAATTCTTCGAAAAGTAGCAAGTACTACAAAAGATGGGCATTTAGATGATTTTAATTATATCGAATCAGCAGGAACCTGGTCTCCAAATAGTAAAAAATTCGCTTTCGTTGCCGTCCGAAAAGGACAAAATATTTTAGTCATAAAAGAGGCTCAAACCGGCAAAACGTTGGAAGAATTTGAAATAAAAGGTGTTCCCGCATTTAGTAATCCTAGTTGGTCACCAGACGGAAAATCTATCGCTGTTTCGGGTTTAGTAGATGGTCAGGTAGATATTTATTCTGTAAAAGTAAATTCGAAAAAAGTAACTCAATTGACTAATGATCGTGCTTCGGAATTACATATTAATTGGTCAAAAGATGGCAGCCAAATCGTTTATTCAAGCGATCAATTAAGTCTCGAAAGAGGTATGAATAATGGGAAGTGGACTTTCAATTTGGCAACGTTAGAGATCGAATCAGGTGAGATCAATCAATTAGATATTTTTTATTCTGCTGACAATTTGAATCCAATTTTCAATAATGAAAACAACATCATTTTCCTTTCGAATCGCGATGGTTTCAGGAACCTATATAAATACGAAACGACTTCTGGAAAGGTATTCCAATTAACTGATTTCATGACAGGGGTGAGTGGTATTACCCACTATGCTCCTGCCATTTCGACTTCAACAAAAGCGAAGCGAAATCGGATGTTATTCACCCATTATTTTGAAAATGGCTATAATATCTATCGAGCCAAGCCGGAAGATTTTTTGAATAAAGAAGTCTCTCCTAATAGCATAGATTTTACCGCAGCTACTTTGCCAAAAGTCAATAAAAATGCAAATAGTTTGGTGGATAATAATTTGAATGCTATCAATCAAAATTATCAATCCTTAGCAAAAACTGAAACGAAATCAGTCAATTATCAACCTAAGTTCAAATTGGACTATATCGGCGGTGGCGCAGGAGTTGGTGTAGGGGTGAGTCAAAATTTTGGAACCCAGTCCGGATTGCAAGGTGGGATAGATCTACTTTTTGGAGACATGCTCGGTCAGCACCAAATTTATTCAAGTATTTTTTTGAATGGTGAAATTCAAGACTTCGGTGGTACCGTTAATTACTTGAATAAAAAAGGAAGAGTTTATTGGGGTGTTGGTTTATCGCATACGCCTTTGAGAAGAGATTATTTCGGACAAGAATTGATCAATTATCAATTGGATAACGGTGAAACGATCACCGCCATTCACGAGCAATATACTACCCTCCGGACTTTCCGAGAGCAGTTGAGTGTTCTGGCCCAATTACCGATTTCCAAAACTTTACGTCTCGAAGGAGGTCTTTCATTGTCCTCTTACGCTAATCAAGTTATATTGACAGATCTTTATTACGAAGCAAATACAGGGATATTTTTGGAGCGAAATAGAGAGAAATTAAAGCCGGAAGAATTAGGCTTGAACCTCTTTAAAGGAAGGTTAGCTTCAACGAATATCGCGCTTGTTGGAGACAATTCGTATTTCGGAATCGCTTCTCCCCTAGCGGGTCATCGTTACCGTTTGGACATAGGACGAACTTTTGGCGATTTTAATTATTTCGATTTGACTGCTGATTTTCGAAAATATATTTACACCAAACCTGTGAGTTTTGCATTTCGTGCTATGCATACTGGCCGCTATGGAAAAGATGCGAATTCAGATGCGTTATTTACCAATTACATTGGCTACCCTTGGTATGTGCGTGGTTATGAATTTGGAAGTATTCAGGATGGAAACCTGTTCCAACAATTGCAAGGCTCAAAAATATTAGTCTCTAATTTTGAAATTAGATTGCCATTTACTGGCCCCGAAAGATTGAGTATGATTAAGTCGAAAGTCTTCTTCTCTGAACTTGCCCTCTTTGCAGATGCGGGTATGGCGTGGAGTAGTTTTGACGAATTTAAAAACGATAATTTATTGCAGCCTGAACCACTTTTGAGTGTAGGTGCCTCTTTGCGAGTCAATGTTTTTGGAGCTTTTATTTTAGAGCCTTATTATGCATTTCCTTTACATGAAGGTGCACAAAAAGGAGGCGTATTTGGATTGAACATTGTCCCGGGTTGGTAAAAACCTTTTAATAGGGTAGATTTATTTAAGCCATAAAGGATTTTGAAAATTCTTTATGGCTTTTTTGTAGCTAGTTTTTCAAAACAACTAAAATTCGTTCTATCATCAGCTCACATTAAACCTTTGGTCAATTTATTGATTTTCAAATATTTAGAAAATGTAAAGTCCATTAGGTCAATTAAATCAAAAATGTTGATATTTAACTTTTCAAAAGACAAAACCATACTGTCAACTGATGAAGAATCTTGCCGAAATTAAAGAAAGATTAAAAGAGGAATTGCCAGAACAAGGTATTAACCATGTCATCAAATCTTTGCAAAATCTCATCCCTGAGAACTCTCCAAAATATGAGGCACTTTTAGAATTAATAAAAGATTATGATGAACTCAAGATTCAAATTATCTCCGGTCTCAGTGTAGAGAAAAAAATGGAAGGAGAAGCAAGTATTTCTGCTCGACTATTTGAATTAATCAACCTAATCGAAGAAAGTGATTTTGATCCAAACATTCAAAAATCAAATCTATCTGAGGACAATACCATCAAAAAAGGTCATCTTTTGTATAAGGTCCCCCAAAAGATGCAATTGGGAAAAGAAAGCCGGTGTTTAGTCCGTATTTCCTTTGATAAAGCCACATTAGTGAAAGGTTTGGAAATTGATACAGACACTCAGGTTCGTGCGGACATTCGTATTTCTGATTATATGAAAGTGGTCATTGACAGTTCTCTAAACCCCGATGCGTTTGAAGTTCGAATGGTCAATGAAAATGCTGTCCAATTGATTGATAAAGACGACAATACTGAATGGCATTATTTTGTAAAGCCCTTACAGATGGGAGAGCATACATTAGCAATTAAAGTTTCTTTAATGCTCGAAGTGGATGGGAAAGTGAGAGTACGAGAACGTATAATAGAAGAGTCCATAGTTATTGTCACAGAAGAGGTTAAGGAAGAACCCCAAGAAAAACAATTGGACGAAGACCTTCTATTAGCACAAGGAGCTGTAATGGTTCCTTCGAAAGGACAAGGATCAAAGGGTTCTAGTTCTAATTCACGCAAAATAGTTTCCCCCCAAATCGCCAAAACATTTGCGATGGGACTCATTTTTGTAATGGCTTCAAGTGGTATTTATTATATGGCTGCCCCTCAAGAGGCTGATTGGTATATTGCGAAATGGCAAAACTCCTTGGAATCTTATGAAAAATATGCCGATAAATATGAAGGAGATGAAAATCCGCATTTAGTGACTGCTAAGGAGAAAATTGAGGAACTAACAAAAGAAGTAAAACCTGTAGAAGATCCTACATCTTTACCTCTGGATACATTGGAAAACAAGAAAGACACAACGAAAACTGAAGAACCTACACCCCCCGATAACTCAGATGAAGAAAACACAACAGAAGATCCTGATCAAGAAAATCCGGATGATGTAACTATAGAAAATCCACCTCCTCCCAACCCGGAGCCACCTACTAAGGTTGAAGACCCGCGTGACAGAAAAATATACAAAATAGCAAAAATCAAAGGACGAGTTTGGATAACAGAAAATTTTAAATATAAAACACCCGGATCATGGTGTTTTGGAGACAATACAAATAATTGCGAACAACTAGGTCGACTATATACCTGGGAGGAAGCTAAAACTGTTTGTCCAAAGGGATGGCATTTAGCCACTAAAGATGAATGGATTAAATTATTGAAGAATACTGGTGGTTATGTAGATCAAGTTGACCGAAACAACACCAAAGTAGAAGGGGATCCAGTATCAAGTTATGAAACCTTAATTAGTGGAGGAAACAGTAATTTTGACGCCGAATTAAATGGTTATCGTACAGAAGGAGGTAGTTCACAAAAAAAAGGAGAGTATGGCTATTTTTGGACAGGAAGTACACCTTCCTCTACTTCAAAAACTGCTTTCATTGTTGGTTTTGCAAAAACAGCAGATTCTGGCAAGATATTCATCGATCAATATAATAAGAAAGATGCTTTATCTTGTCGGTGTGTGAAGGATGAACAGTAACCTTATCTAATGTATTTTTCACCAATTCCCTAACCAATTTGCATTGACAAATTAGAATAAGAATTTATCATTCGAAATAATAACTTTGTAGTTTTCAAAACGAATAGTTCATTGTACAAAGTAACGCTGAACTTTATACAATGAACGCTGAACTCTCGCATTATGTCCGAACTATATCCACATTTACTTTCTCCACTTGACCTTGGCTTTACTACCTTAAAAAACCGTGTCCTTATGGGCTCTATGCACACAGGACTTGAAGAAGCAAAAAATGGCTATCAAAGACTTGCCAAATATTTTGCCGAGCGAGCGGAAGGAGAAGTTGGTTTAATCGTTACTGGAGGAATTGCTCCAAATATCGAAGGCTGGGTCGGTCCTATGTCTGCCAAATTGACCAATCGTAGTGAAGCTAAAAAACATAAAATTATCACGGATGCGGTGCATGCAGAAGATGGAAAAATCGCCATGCAAATCTTGCATTCGGGACGATATGGGTATCATCCTTTATCCGTAGCACCTTCGAAGATAAAATCACCCATTACACCATTTACACCATGGAAAATGTCAGGACGTGGCATTCGTCGAACAATAAATGCCTATATCAGGTGTGCGGAATTAGCCAAAGAAGCAGGTTATGACGGTGTAGAAGTAATGGGTTCGGAAGGCTATTTAATCAATGAATTTATTGCCAAAAGGACGAATCAAAGAATAGACGAATGGGGTGGCACTTATGAAAATCGAATACGTTTTCCATTGGAAATTGTCAAAGGAATTCGAAAAAGAGTCGGCGAAAATTTCATCATTATTTATCGACTCTCCATGTTAGATTTAGTGCCCGATGGAAGTACATGGGAAGAAATTGTTCAGCTCGCTCAAGAAATTGAAAAAGCAGGCGCGACCATTATAAATACTGGAATTGGTTGGCATGAAGCGCGAATTCCGACCATTGGAACGATGGTTCCGAGAGGCGGTTTTGCGTGGGTGACAAAAAAGATGATGGGTAATGTGAGCATCCCTTTGATTGCCACCAACCGAATAAATATGCCTGAAATCGCGGAAGAAATTCTTGCCGATGGCTGCGCAGATATGGTTTCCATGGCACGCCCTTTCTTGGCAGATTCTCATTTAGTCAAAAAAGCAAGATTGGGACGAAGAGACGAGATCAACACTTGTATTGCCTGTAATCAGGCTTGTTTAGATCATACTTTTTCTCGAAAAATATCTTCTTGTTTGGTTAATCCAAGGGCTTGTCATGAAACAGAATTGAATTATTTGCCGACTCAAAATAAAAAGAAGATTGCGGTTGTTGGCGCAGGCCCTGCTGGACTTGCTTTTTCCACGACCGCTGCACAAAGAGGACATGAAGTTCATTTGTATGAAGCCTCCAACCAAATTGGCGGTCAATTCAATATGGCAAAAGAAATACCAGGGAAAGAAGAATTTCATGAGACATTGAGGTATTACCAAAAGCAGATCGAATTGACGGGCGTGAACCTTCATTTAAACACAAAGGCAGATACTAAAACGCTTTCTGAAAATGGTTTTAATGAGGTGATTTTGGCAACAGGTATTTCTCCTCGAAATCCTGGAATCGAAGGTGAAAACCACCCAAAAGCATTAAGTTATATTGATGTGCTTTACCATAAAAAAGAAGTTGGAAAATCAGTTGCAATTATCGGAGCAGGAGGGATTGGCTTTGATGTTGCCGAATATTTAGCACATCATGGTACTTCTCCGAGTATGGACAATGAATTGTTCAAAAAAGAATGGGGCGTCGATGACAATTACACAATTCCGGGCGCACTACAAAAACCAGAACCGGAACCTTCGGCTCGAGAAATTTATTTATTAAAACGCTCAAAAGGAAAACATGGTGGCAATTTAGGCAAAACAACAGGTTGGATTCACCGTTCTAGCCTTCGAATGAAAAATGTCAAAATGCTCGGCGAAGTTCAATACCAAAAAATTGACGACGCTGGCTTACACCTTATTCATGAAGGTGAAATGAAAACTTTACCAGTTGATAATGTGATAATTTGTGCGGGTCAGAATCCTTTGAGAGAATTATTTGAACCCTTGAAGGAAAAAGGTATTTCGGTTCATTTGATTGGTGGAGCAGATGAGGCAAAAGAATTGGATGCAAAACGGGCGATAGATCAGGGCTCACGGTTGGCGGCAGAGATTTGACAGTTCTAGACAATCAAACTATATTTGTTGACTAAAAATAATCTAATGGGCCCTTTTAATATAAAACTTCCTTTCACAGTCAATGATCTTCTAAATTATTTTGATTTTTTGAGTACAGAAGAATTAAATCGGATTTCCGAAAAAATCACTCAACTTCTTTCCAAAAGAAAAAATGAATCTCCTAAAGACAGAGAATCATTTTTGTTAAACATTATCAATCAAAAACTACCAAAAGCCTTTTTAGCTCGTTATGAGGAATTAAAATCGAAAATGGAACTGGAAACTTTATCCAAAAGCGAGATTTCTGAAATGGAAGCTTATGCAGAAAAAATTGAAGAATTTGATACCGAAAAAATAAAAGCCTTAAATGAGTTATCCCTTTTACGAAAAATCTCTTTCCAACAACTCGCACATGACTTAAAAGCTTTTTCTCGACCCAATGAGTAGATTATATATTTCCAAGGAAATTAGAGATTTAGTTTTTGAAAGAGCTGATTTCAAATGCGAATATTGCTTTAATTTAGACCAATACTCTTCATCTACTTTCGCAATCGAACACATTATTCCTATTAGTAAAAAAGGTACAAATGAAGTAACCAATCTAGCACTTTCTTGTCATGGTTGCAACAAACATAAATACAATAAAATGTTTGGATTTGATATTGAAACCGGTTTGCTAGCTCCACTTTACAACCCTAGGAATGACGATTGGAAATCGCATTTTGTCTGGAATAAAGATTATACACTAATCATTGGTTTAACTTCAATTGGACGCGCAACTATTGACACTCTTCTTTTAAATCGTTTTCGTCTAATAAATCAAAGACAGGTTTTTATAGACGCTGGTTTACATCCTCCTAAATTTACTTTGTAGTAAATTTGCCTTTTTAAGTCTTAATACCCCTTTTTTATGCAAATGATAGTCACCTAAACCTCTTAACCCTATAAATTAATATTTCACTTTATAAATATTACAAATTAATCACAATACATGAAGCAATATTTCCACCTTTTAAGCAGCCTATTTTTAGGTTTAATTTTCTTCTCTAGTACTGCCAATGCTCAATTTGTCAACTTCGAAGAGACCTGGCAAGAATTCTTAACTAATAATAAAATTTCGAATACGAGTGAATTAACGAAACCGAACGAAGGGGATAAAATCGATTATTCGAAATATTGTTTGATGTACGCGAATTCTAATTTCTGTCAAAGCAGACTGGGCGACTCAGAAAGTTTAATGAAGGAAATTCGAGGCATCGGAGAGGAAGTCTATAAAACCATCCCTGGCTATAAGGAGAAGTTCGAAGATTTGGAAATCAAACTGAAAGCTTACCATAAAGTAGAGCATATGTGGAAGCGATTTATGAGAACCAAAAACATCAGTTTGGAAGAATTAGAAGCAGTTTCGGAGGCCGAAACCGTTTGTGAGAAAGGTACATTAGCAAAGTTTTCGTACATGATGGCGCACCAATATTATTGTAAAGCGGACATCAAAAATGCGAAGGATAAATTTGAAAACCGCGTTTTAAAATTGGTTGAAAAGACCTCTTTGGATGCTTCTTCGATTGAAGGCTTACCTGAAGAAACAGCCAAAATGAAATTGATTTTTCAAGAATTGCCAAAACTTGGTCGGGCTTGGAAAAAGTTTTTGGAAACGGGAGAATCCGACGGGTATGACACTCAAATTCCTTTGATTGAATGTTATTCAATTCCAAACATGAAAGAATATTTGTTGCGCGGGGCAGCTGACATTTGCGGTAAAGGTGCAATAATGCTGAAAAAAGTAAAAAATCTCCAAGTTTCAAATAGTCATGACTTGGATGCGAATTTGGTTGCAAAAATCGAATGGTTAGAAGGAGAGGTCGCAAAAAATGAAGGGAATTTGACTGCTTTAAATAAAGCTTGGAAAGAGTTTTTGCCAACTGAAAAATTAGTTGGAGAAAAAAAATACGGCTACCAATATTGTAATCAGGAAGCTTTGGTTCGTGCATATGTTATAGATGGAATGACTAATTCATGCGAAATCGGGGAAGAAATGCTGGGAAAAATCGCGGAAGTTCGAGAAAAACACAATCCAGAATTGGACGCAACGACTATCGCAAAAGTTAATAAATTGGCTGCGCGAATGAATCAGTATAAAATGGAAGCCGCAACGTTGGAAACACTTTGGAGTGAATTCATTACAAATGAAGATACACTTTTAAAACCTTTCCAACTTTCAGAATTTTACTGTGATGATATTCACACTATTAAGTCTTGGACGATCCGTGGTTGGTTTAACACTTGTGAAGAAGGACAAGCATACTTAGACAAAATCGATGATTTAGTTCGGCAAAAAAATCTTGAATTAGATGAAGAATTAGCATGTCGAGTGTTGCGATTACGCATCAAAATCTGGGACTGTCGATGGTGGGAACTTGTTGTACAAGCTCGTGCCGAAACTCATGCGGAACGTGAACGATTTGGTCCGGAAGCTGCGAAAATCATGTATGGTGACTTAAATTCTGAAGAATTGCCTTGTGAAACAACAGTCGAATACATGCCACTGGACTACATTGGCGTTCAATACATTATTACCGCATACTTGTGTCAAGATATTGACCTCGCCAAAATGGGGGATCCTGAATATTATAAGAAAATTGCGACGTGGGTGGATACCGAAGTTCTCCAAAAATATTGTGAAGAAGGTTTGAGATGTAAGGAAGAATTTTTCATTTATTTAGAGGGACACACCGACGGAAATGTCTTCCGAGGAGCACGGTATAAAAACTCTTTGGATATTCCTGAAGGCACTGAATTTACCCATTTTGTAGATGGTGATACGCTTTCTTCATTGACCGAAAGAGAGATTACGAATTCTTTAAAAAGTAATATGGAGTTAGGTATTGCACGAGCATGGACAGTCAAAAACCAACTGGAATTCATGGAAGTCCCTATCAAAATAGGGGCTTATGAACATCCAAAAGAAGAAAAAGGTGGCGAATATCGCAGCATCCAAATTGAGTTGAATATCACTAAATTATTACTCGATTTTTATGAGAAAAGATTGGATGAATTATGGAAAGCTTCAGGCATTGGAGAACGACCTGAAGTTTGCTAAATTAAGACTGAATTTGGTCAAATAAGGGAGGAGGAAAAAGATAACCTACCCATTTTTCTTGTTATTTTTCCTCCTCCCTTAAGCGAATTATTTTGATTTAAAACGACCTAAGTTTCGCTAATGAATACAATGGTAATTATTAACGAAACTCAGACCTTTTAACTCCATTTACTTTGAGCAAAAGCTAATTCTTTACCATCTGAAACCCGAACCAATCGATGCAAAAAACTCCCATCATCCAGGACTTGAATTTCTGAAGATATTTCATCTTTCCAAACGCCTTCAATTTTATACAATAATTCAATCTCAACAGGTCTTTTATTTTTCAAAATATCATCTTCCAAAGCTTCCAATATCCACTGAAGATAAATCACATTACTTAAGTGATTATTGAAGTCCAAGTCATGCCAGCCAACATTAAAAGTCTTTGAAAAATCAGCATTCTCGAACTTTGGCATTTTAGATTTTTCCATCGGAAGGCAAGTTTCTTTAGCCGGCATCTTTTCCTGATATTCCATAATGAAGACCGGAATTCGAGTCATCCTTCGAGTTTTTGTATCCATCAATAACCAATGGGAAGTAGCCGAAGCAATCATCTCACCCGATTCATCATAAACTCTATAATCCCTGAAAGTGAAAAACTTTTCAAAGCTAACTGGATAAGTAACGATTCGAACTCTTTCTCTCAACTTGGGTAGTCGATTAATTTTTAGTGTTTTTCGAATCAGTACCCACGAAATACCATGAGGTTCCAAATCCCAAACTGAAAGCTTGATTCTAAGTACATTCTCCATTGCGGCTTCGTGCATCAACCTCAATAATGCAGGTACCGTCGCGACTTTTTTATTATCTATTTCGGAAGTTCTAATTGTATAAAATACTTCTTGTCCTATCTCGGGTGATTGAAACATAATTTCATTTTGATTGAAGGGCAAAAATAGAAAATGTCGAAAGGTTTGTTGTTTTTTATACGAAAAGGATAACTATACGTCTCAAGGCTAATTATAAAAATCATCGATGGATTAATAAAATAATTCCTAATTTTGGGCATGAATATTCAACACCTTGCCCAGATATTAGACGACGCAGCTCGTAATGCAAAATCTACAGAACAATTAAGTTTGACACAATCTTTTACAGAGCAACAAGCTTATGAAATCCAAGCTGCCTCTATCACTCGTCGGTACAATCGAGGTGAAAAATTCATTGGTATCAAAATGGGCTTTACAAGTAAAGCCAAAATGGAACAAATGGGTGTCCATGATATGATTTGGGGTGTTTTGACCGATAGAATGTTAATTAAAAATGGAGGAGAATTACTTTTAGATAAATATATCCACCCTCGCGCTGAGCCTGAAATTTGCTTTTTAGTTGGTAAAAGAATTGATCGCGCTCTTACCTTAGAAGAAGCCAAGGATCATGTTGTTGGCGTTACTAGCGCAATAGAAATCATTGATTCCAGATATGAAAACTTCAAATTCTCATTAGAAGATGTAATTGCTGACAACTGCTCCTCTGCGGGTTTAGTTATCGGAACCTGGCAAAAACCACCGGATAATTTAGACAGATTGAAGATTACGCTTGCATTTGATGGCGAAGTCGTTCAATCAGGATCATCAGCAGCAATTTTGGACAACCCATGGGAATCAGTTGTTGCAGCAACCCGATTAGCTAGTCAATATGGCTTGAAACTTCCGATTGGTTCCTATATTATGGCAGGGGCAGCTACACCTGCCATGTACTTGAAAAAAGGAATGAAAGTAACTTCAGAAGTAGAAGAATTGGGAAATACTTCGTTTTCTGTCGTCTAACAATTTCACTATCTCAGTTTTAATAAAAATCGCTCAATCTGCCGTCGATGTCTCAAAATATGGACAATCGCATGTTCGAATAATTGTTCCACATCATACAATTGTCCCCAACGAACTAATATTTTCTTTCCGCTTTCCATCTCTTCCAACTTTAAATTTGGATAATCTTGGAATAATTGCTCATTGAAAGCAAACATCTTTTTCAAAGCCTGAGTATATGCCTGAACAGTATCCAACTTTTCCCTTTCGACATAATCAATAG
>JANSWP010000081.1 GCA_024743405.1 Bacteroidota bacterium | reverse complement strand
ATTTTTTGAACTTTTGCGGCGTTAAAAATACTCCCCGATGCCCTGCATCCTGCGCTGGCTTGTGCCAGAAGGTACAAAGGCGAACGCAAAAAGTATTTTTGCCTTACTAAAATCCAAAATCTACTATTTCAAATTGGCGGACTTATTTTTTAGCCGTTAATAAAGCTGATTTTAAAAAAAAGAATATGAATTTAAAAATAGGTTTACTTGGAGGTGGTTCATGGGGCACAACGGTTGCCTCTTTAACGGCTCAAAATGCCCCTACTAAAATGTGGGCAAGAAGCCAAAAAACAGTTGATGACATCAATAAAAATCACCGAAACGAAAAGTATTTACCAGGCGCGGATTTGACAAAAACGCTTCAAGCGACTACCTCTATCAAAGAGGCGATTCAAGATGCGGATGTCATTATTATGGGAGTTCCTGCACAAAGTTTTAGGCAAGTATTAGAAGATGCCAAGACTCATATTCGTCCATGGGTTCCAATTGTTAGTTTAGCGAAAGGTTTGGAAAGAGGTACAAAAATGCGAATGACTGAAATCATTGAAACCATAAAACCTGGACATCCAGCAGGTGTTTTGACCGGACCCAATTTATCTCGCGAAATTATTGCAGGACAGGCAGCTGCTAGTGTAATTGCTATGGTGGATGATACCATAGCTAATGAGCTACAAAAAGTGTTTCGAACAGGTTTTTTTCGCGTATATACCAATGACGATGTAGTGGGTTGTGAATTGGGCGGCGCTCTTAAAAACATTATTGCAATCGCTGCTGGAATGGGAGATGGTGCTGGTGCTGGAGACAATACTCGTTCAGCAGTGATCACACGTGGATTAGCCGAATTAACTCGACTAGGTGTCGCAATGGGCGGTAGACCTGAAACATTTGCAGGCTTGGCAGGAATGGGTGATTTGGTAGCGACATGTATTAGCCCTTTGAGTCGTAATCGATCCGTAGGATTTAAATTAGGACAAGGGCAAAAACTAGATGATATTATTAATGAAATGTCAATGGTTGCAGAAGGAGTGAAGAGTTGTAGTGTCGTGATGGAATTAGCGCGAGAGTATAATGTCGAAATGCCGATTTCAGAAGAAGTTTATAAAGTCGTCCATGATGGCAATTCTGTTAGAGATGCTTTTCGAGGCTTGATTCGCCGACCAATGGGCTCGGAAGCAGAGCCGGGGTAATCATTTGGATTGGAAAGATTAAATACCACTTTTTTTTCAAAAGAGAATTCCATTTCTTACAGGAAGGGTTTTCCCGAAAAAATGTCCATAATGGTGATGTCATCGAAGAAACTTTTTATCGAAAAGACCTTCTTCGATAACATCTATTTTTGCATCATTACTTCAATGCCTATCCAGTCCTCTTCCACTCCATTTGCTAAGTATTCAGATGCCCTTTTTTGATACAGTTGAGCTACGGAATCTTTAGGGTTGAGTTTAATTACACTGCTAAAATAAAATAAAGCCTCTTTGAAGTTTTTATTAAAATATTGCTGTAATCCTGTATCAAAATCCTTTTTAGTTTTTGTTTTCAGCTCAATTATAGATTCCTTATCGCCACCAAAAAACTCATACACGCCCAAAGCATTCTTTTTGCCTTTCACCTGCACTATACCAATAAATCGATAATCAAATGAATCCGGCCTTTCTAGTCGATCGAAACTATCTTCACTGAGGAGTATCGAAACCCCAAAATGTTTGGTTAATCCTTCTATTCTGGAAGCCGTATTGACCGTATCTGAAACGACACCTGTACTCATACGGTTTTCATTGCCTATTATTCCAAGCATCAGAGAACCTGTATGTAAACCAATCCCTAATGCTATTGGAATGCGTCCTCGCTTAGATCTTTTTAAATTGTATTCATGCATTAATCTCTGGTTGGCAATCGCCGCATTTATCGCATCTTCTGTTTTTCCAAGAAAAAGTGCCATGATGCCATCCCCTAAAAATTGATGAACCATGCCCTCGTTCGAGTTAATGATTGGCACTATCCGCTTTAGATAAGCATTGAGGAATTTAAAGTTTTCTGTAACAGTCATCGATTCTGACAAGGTGGTATAAGAACGAATGTCTGAAAAGAAAACAGTTATATCTTCTTCCACCTGGTCACCCAATTTCACATCTAGAATATTACCCTTGCCCAATACCTTAAAGAATTCCTTAGGCACAAAGCGGCTATAAGATTGATTGATATGCAGTAAATTAAGATGTATCTTTAGTCTGGCCAATAACTCCCACTTAGAAATTGGTTTTACCAAGTAGTCGTTAGCTTGAATATCGAATGCCTCAACTAGATCTGTCACTTGATTTTTCGCGGTGATCATGAGTACTGGTAATTCACTAGGCAAATAAGTCTCCCTTATTTCTTTGCATACTTCATAACCTGACATTCCGGGCATCATTACGTCGAGTAAGACTAGGTCAAATTTCTTTTTACTTTCAACGGCAGCTAACGCATCTTTACCATTCATCACTTGAGTCAGTAGGAATCCGTCTAACGAAAGATAATTACTGAGTACTTGTTGATTAACTGGATCATCATCAACTATAAGAATATGAAAGTTGGATTCTGTTGAACTTACTTGTTCAAAAGGCTTTGATGTTTGGAGATTAATGTTTTCAATAGTATTAGTTCTCTGGGACACTATTTTTTCACTAGGTATCACGACAGCGTTTCCTGTAGCTAAAGGCACTGTAAATGAAAAAGTGCTGCCTATGTTCTCTTCTGATTGAACACTGATTTGTCCGCCATGAAGTTCTACCAACTGCCTAGAAATGGTGAGTCCCAGACCTGCACCACCATATGTTCGTTGAGTGGTAGCATCTGCTTGTTCAAATGATTCAAAAATGTGAAGAAGCTTACCTTTTGAGATACCAACACCCGTATCGATAATAGATACTTCCATCCAATTGGCTTGTTCTTTTGCTGTTATTTTAATGGAGCCTTGCTCTGTAAATTTGATAGAATTACCTACTAAGTTGAGTAGAATTTGTTGTAGGCGATTTTCATCTGCTAGAATAAGTGATAAATCTTTAGGTATTTCATTCTGTAATTGAATGTTTTTTCCTTTGACTAATGGCTCACTTAATTTTATTACAACGTCGACTATTGAGTCAAGGTTAATTGGATCTAGCTTTAGTTCAATTTCATGAGTTTTTAGTTTAGAAAAGTCAAGGATATCATTTACTAATGCAGCTAGTCGTTTGCCCGAGAATATAATCATGTTTAGGTTCTCAATTGCCTTGGCTGGTAAATGCCCTGCAATTCCGTCCTTGAGTGATTCCGACAGACCAATGATTCCATGTAAAGGAGTCCTAAGTTCATGGGAAGTATTGGCCAAAAACTGGTCTTTAAGTTTGTCTAATTGGGTCAAGCGCTGATTCAATAGATAGGCCCCTTCTAGTTTTTCTTTAAACATCTTTCTCATTCGAAAAGCCAAACCTAAGGCGAAACAGAAATTTATCGCAACTAAAGACAATTGAGTAATCGTATTTTTTAGCCCTGTTAAAAATAATATGGAAATACCATTTGTAAATACACCGAAAACCACTAGACAGGTGGCAATCAAAAGTAAATACGCTGGTTTCTCCTTTTTAATACTTAATATCACCATCAATGCCGTAATACATAGATATTCTATCCCAATATAATAAACCGTTATTTGATCTGGAATCACTTCATTTAAAGTAGGTAAATACATGGCGAGTAAACTCAGGAAGATGATTACTCTAAATATAATCAACCATTTTAAAATATTATCCCACATAGGTAATATTCGAGGTAATTCAAGAAATGTCCGGATGAAATAAAGGAACCCCAAATCCATGATTGTCAAGGCGAGATGTAAAAAAGGATATCGCCAAAAGGGATCTTCTAGAAACACTTCTACATCGCGAAGCATACCAAATTCACTCAATGAAAAGATGGAACAACCCAAAAGAAAAAGGAAATAATATAAAAATGGTATGTCAAAAGTGGCAAAATAAAGTAGAAAACTAAAGACAATCATCGTAATCATAAAACCAAAAAACAAGTCGTATTGACTTTTTCTTTTGAGGTGTTCATCAGATCTAAAAGGGTCTTTTGGATACAATTCGAATGGATGGAATTGAGGACGATGAGCATTTACTTTTTGTAACCTTATAAACAAGGTCAGGGTTTCATTTTCTAAATGAGTGAACAAAATTCTTTCGGAATTAGATTTTTTTCGCACACCCTGCTCTTTTTTAGAGCCGGGAACCAGCTCTCCTGTTTTTTTGACATCAATTAGCCGCCCTAATTCATTCACAAAATATACTTCGATAAAGCTACCCTCTCCACTTCTCATATACCAATCATCTAAAATTTGGGGTACTGGTAAGTCATTTTTTATCATCAATTTTCCCCAATAAACTCCCAACCTGTCAGGAAGAGGAGGCGCGTATGGTTGAAAATTTGATTGAAAAGCAGGAGAAATAATGTCACTGATTTTGGCATTCTTTGAATGATCTTTCCATACATAAATATGGGAAACTAAATCATAAACGTCCTTTTCTTCGCTAACAACAAAAGGGACTTGATTACTAAATAAAGGAGCAGAATATAGACATAATATTAAAAGAATCATTCTCTTTATTACCTTACATTTCACCATAATTAAGGGTTTTCTTATAATAAAATGTGCATGCTCAAAAGTCGTAAATTGGAATTTTTCGAACTTAAAAAGACGATGTGCACACCCACACCTTGCAACAAGAAACAACATTTTATGAGCAATTGCAAAGTTGCCCATACTTAGATTCGTGTAATTGACCCATTTAGGTGTGGCAATAGGTGGAAAATCCGAAACCTTTGGTGGCTTAACAGAGATGGGAGATTTGGTGGCGACGTGCATTAGCCCTTTGAGTCGGAATCGGTCAGTAGGATATAAATTAGGACAAGGATAATATCACAATGATATTATTAATGAAATGCCGATTTCAGAAGAAGTTTATAGAGTCGTCCATGATGGCAATTCTGTTAGAATTGCTTTTCGAGGTTTGATTCCCCGACCAATGGAGTCAGAAGCGGAGCCGGGATAAATTATTTCTTGAGTAATTAGGTAGGGTAAAATAAAACTCCCCTGTTTCATTCATAAACCAAGTATTTTTTAACATAAAAAATCAAGTTTATGGAAAAATCAATCCTACTGCTTTTCCTTTTTGGAGTTCAAAATGTACTTCTTTCTCAAATGCCGCATTTAGATTTTATTGGCGCGGGACATGACAATTTAGTCACCGTTACTACTTCGAATTCCGATGGCAAAAAAACTGTTGACGGATTCCCCATTTCAAATCAAGACCAACTCAAAGATGCTTCCCGGTTTTTAGCACAAGCCAGTTTTGGGGCAGATTATTCGACTATCGAAATGACTGCAGCTATGGGTTATGAAGCTTGGTTGGAAGAGCAATTTCAATTACCTCAAATATCGGTGGTTGAAGAAATGGTCAATCAAGCCACTTTATATGGTGAATATGAAGCAGGCGGCGGCATATGGTCACCGTTGTTTCGTTCAGTTTGGATGACTAATAATATCGTTTCACCAGATCTTTTGAGACAAAGAATGGCATTCGTTTTAAGCGAAATTTATGTTATTAATGACAACACTGATTTATTTGAGGATTTTGGACAATTGTTAGGCAATTTTTATGATATCTTAGGACAAAACAGTTTTGGAAATTATCAAAATCTTCTAACAGATGTGAGCTTAAGTACCTCAATGGGGTTATTCCTTTCTCATTTCAATAATCCCAAAGAAGACCTTGTGAATAATATTCATCCGGACGAAAATTATGCCCGCGAAATCATGCAATTATTCAGTATTGGATTATGGGAATTGAACCCGAATGGCACTCGAAAGTATGACGCAAATGGGCAATTTATTCCTACTTATTCTAATGCCGATATTAAAGAGTTTGCACAAGTTTTTACAGGATTAGGAAGTGGGACACCAAATGGTGTTTTTGGAGAATTTGAAGAAGACGATATTGTTGCTGCCGTAGTCACTCCAATGAAAATGTACGAAAATTTCCACGACACTAGCGAAAAACACTTATTAAATGGAGTCGTTTTGCCCGCCAATCAATCGGGAATGCAAGATTTTAATCAAACTATTTCACACCTTGCAAATCATCAGAATACTGCCCCGTTTATTTCAAAATCCTTAATTAAGTTCTTGACGACTTCAAATCCGAGCGGTAATTATGTTCAAGAGGTCGCGGCTGCTTTTAATCCTTCTGAACCAAATAATTTCCAAAAAGTGATTACTGCAATTTTACTTCATCCTGAAGCCCGAACGTGCGAACCTACACCTGATTATACTTTTGGAAAATTACGAGAACCTCTTGTCCGATATATGAACTTCCTAAAAGCATTTCAATTGTCACCAAATGAAAATGGCGATTTCGTAACCGAAATGTTTTGCCCTTATACAAGTACTGGTCAAAGTCCTCTAAAAGCACCGAGTGTATTCAATTTCTTTTTACCCGAATACAGCCCACAAGGACCAATTGGACAGAATTATATGATTGCCCCTGAGTTTCAAATTCTAAATGCGACTAATGCTATTGGTCTCATCAATGAAGTCAACACGCGCTCCGTTGCTCGCCAATATTTATATGATAATTGTGTGGAAGAACCAGACTTTGGAGAAGATATTCACTACATGGATTATTCAGAGCCGATGAGTTTGATAAATGACTCAAAAGCCTTGATTGATTATTTGAATATCCTAATAGCTAACGGCTTGATCAAAGAAGATACCAAAACGATTATTTCGGATGCGATAAATCAATTGGATAATGATGAAGATAAATTGAAAATGGCTTTATATCTGATTTTGATTTCTCCTGATTATGCGATTTTGAAATAGCATTTCTATTTGAATTGAAGCCTGCAAACAGGCAATCCCTTGTGGTTGTCCCAAGTCAAAGCAGAGAAAACTTCAAAAATCAATCACATATCGGGCAACCACCAGAGTTTCCTCTACAACAAAAAAACAACCATGCAAAAACAAAAAAAATACAGCCGTCGGAATTTTATCGGCACTTTTAGCTGTGCAGCAATCGGCTCAACCACATTCTTTTCGACCCTTTTCAATTTACAATCCATGAGTGCAGCATCCATAGCCAATTCGGCTGTAAATGACGACTATCGTGCCTTGGTTTGTATCATGCTTGGAGGTGGAAATGACTCCTACAACATGTTAGTTCCGACTGACAATTCGCATTACAATGAATATGCAAACACTCGTTCCAATCAGGCATTACCACAAAATTCTTTATTGAAATTGAACCCAATCAATTACAATGAAAAAGAATTAGGGTTACACCCTGCGATGCCAGAGTTAAAACCATTATTCGATGCTGGGAAATTAGCAGTCGTGTGTAACGTCGGAACATTGGTTCAGCCAACTACAAAAGCGAATTACAATAACGGTTCGAGTTTGCCATTTGGATTGTTTTCGCACGCTGACCAAGACCAACAATGGCAAACATCCGTTCCTCAAACCGCCTCTCCCACAGGTTGGGCAGGACGATTGGCGGACATGGTTCAGTCCGCAAATACCAATCAAGATATTTCTATGAACATCTCCCTTTCGGGAAAAAATGTTTTTCAATTAGGACAAAATAGCGCCGAATACGCCATTCTACCAACTGGAAACGGAAGTGTCGGAATCCAAGGATTTAATGGCACTTCAACTTTTGACCAAATTCGAACGGGCGCGGTCAAAAGTTTGATGGAAAAACAATATCAAGATGTTTTCAAAGAGACTTATGCAGGTGTTATTGAGGCAAGCCAAAATACACATGAATTATTTAGTGCAGCCGTCGGCAATTCCAATTTGACGACCACTTTCTCTGGTTCCGATTTATCGCAAAGTTTGAAAATGGTCGCTCGAACGATGAAAGTCCGTGACCAACTCGGTGCAAAAAGACAAACTTTCTTTGTCCGTTTCGACGGCTGGGATCACCACGATGAATTATTGAACAATCAAAACCAAATGCTCGGCATTTTGAGTAAAGCGATGAGTGAATTCCAAGCCGCTTTGGTTGAACTCAATTTGGAAGATTGTGTGACCACTTTTACTACCTCCGATTTTGCTCGAACATTGACATCCAATGGAAATGGAACTGACCACGCTTGGGGTGGAAACACCCTAGTTATGGGTGGAAAAGTAAACGGAAAAGAGGTTTATGGGTCATACCCAACTTTGGCTCTAAACAGTGACTTGGAAATCGGGGGTGGCGTTCTAATTCCTCAAATCTCAACGGATGAATATTTCGCAGAATTGGCTCTGTGGTATGGCGTATCGAAATCCGATTTGGTCATGTTATTTCCGAATATTGGAAATTTTTATAATACCCTATCGAGTGCGCCGCCTTTGGGTTTTATGAATGTTTAATCTGCGCTCACCCCCAGCTCCCCTTTAGCAGCTGGGGGGGGTGAGTAAGGGAATTGCCAAATTTTATAAAAAATCAAAAAATGAAACATATAATATATATCCTTCTTCTAAACTTGTTTATAGTCAATCAATCATATGCCCAGTGTTTCGATGCCGATGCGAGTATCTGGCTCGACACTTGGGCTTCTTGTGAAACTTCTCAAAACCCAAAATCCGAATATGGGAATACCCACTGGATTCAATACGATTTCGGGGCCGTTCGAAAATTATCCAAAACTTGGGTTTGGAATTCAAATGACCCTTCGAAATTAAATCAGGGATTTAATTTGGTAAAAATAGACCATTCAACAGACGGGCAAGAATGGACTAATTGGGGAGAGATGAATTTCCCAAAAGCGTCAGGCGATGCGGTTTATAGCGGATTTTCAGGACCCGATTTAATAGGCATTGAAGCACAATATATTTTGGTAAGTGCCATTAGTAATCACGGCGACCCAACTTGTGCAGGCATTGCCGAAATCAAATTCAATCTATTGCCCGACAATACTTCGGGAACACCTCCTCCAGGTGGTGGTGGAGATTGTGCTCAAGTAGAAGAAATTTTCGTTGAAGAGGTTTCGGCTTACGAAGCGTTCCTCTTTTGGGAATATGAAATTGACGACGACGAGGAAATCATTTTCATTGTTCAATATCAGGAAGAGGACGGTGATATAATTGAATTTGAAACCGAAGACTTTGAGGCATTTTTGGAAGACTTATCACCTGACACTTTTTATGATTTTCGAATTGGTGTGGAGTGTGACGATGAAATTGTCTGGTCAGAAATCAGCAGTTTCGTAACTGAACCAGAAGAAACTTGTTTTGCCGTGGAAGAAACCTGGGAAGAATGGATTGGCGAAGAAGAAGCTTTTTTCATGTGGGAAGGCATAGAAGATATTGAGTCTTATATAGTTGAATATGGTATAGAAAATGATCCTCAAAGAGAAATAATTGAAGTTTTCGAGCCCGAAATTTTCATTGAAAATTTAGAGCCATTTTCAAATTATGAATTGATTATCGGAATTCTGTGTGACGATGAAATTTTGTGGAGTGAGCCATTCTATTTTTATACGGAAGAAGATTTTGAACCAACCACAAATACTGTTGAAGCTCAACATTTACAATCAAAATATAAAGTCTTTCCTAATCCGACAAAAAGGCAAATCACTTTCCAAATTCTAAGCGAAAAAGAAGATGTCTTGGATTATTCAATTACGGATATTAATGGAAAAATTGTCCAAACAAATCAAATGATAATTGCAAAAGGATTTAATCAAACAACACTTGATTTATCCAATTTGGCAGACGGTATTTATCTATTAACTGGCATTACAGAAAAGAATCGAAGTTTAATTCAGGACAGGATTGTAAAGTTTTCAAACTAGGTTATTTGACAACCATAATCATATAAACTGTTGGCGGCATCTTGCTCAGATGTCGCCTTTTTCAATTCATTCTTCGGCACTCACTCGGACTCACCCTAGTTTTCGATGTAAACATTTTACCAAAATATCAGGAATACTCAGATCCTAAATCATAAGCAATTTCACTCATTTTTTCTGCAGAGTTAAGTGCTTGGTGGATTAGGGAGTTTGAAAATTTGTCAAATGGGTTTACTTCTCCACCAATTCTCTTGAAATGAAGATTCAGAATCAAAAATTTGTCCTAACTGCGGTATCACAAAATCCAAATTATTATCCGAAGCCGCCTTAACAAAATCTTCAACTGGCTCCCTCCAGGTATGTTGATAAGATAATGCAAACCCTCCCCAATGAACAGGCATTACTTTTTTTGTATTAGCATCAATGGCTGCTTGCACACTTTCTTCAGGAAATAGATGAATGTCATGCCAATCATAATTGTATTGACCACATTCCATGAATGCAAAATCAAAAGGGCCCAATTGCTTGCCAATCTCTTTGAAATGTTTTCCGTAGCCACCATCGCCGCTAAACCAAATATTTTCCTTTGCCGTTTTCAATGCCCAACCGCCCCAAAGACATTTTTGGCGGTCTGTCAAACCACGCCCTGAAAAATGTCGAGTCGGCGTAAACGTTATTTTAATACTTTCGAACCCTTTAGAATCCCACCAATCAAATTCCTCAATTAAATTCGATTCCACACCCCAACTCACCAAATGTCGTTTTATACCCAAAGCCACAAAATACTGCTTTGTCTTATTCTTCAATTTTTGAATACTCGAATAATCTAAATGATCATAATGGTCATGAGTCAAAAGCAACAAATCAATTTCAGGAAAATCATCAATGAAGTCTATGGTATTTTCCGAAAATCGTTTCGTCGCCATAGGTGCAATTGGAGTCGTATTAAAACCCAACATCGGGTCAATTAAGATATTCTGATTATTCATACGCATCAACAATGCCGAATGACCGTACCAAATAAATTTGGAATTAGGGGCTGAACCTAGAAACTCAGCCTTATTAAAAGGTAATACAGGCAATGGTTGGCTAGGTTCTTTCTCTCTACTCTGATTAAGTTGCTTATAAATTATGTTCGGAATTTTCAACAAACTTGCCGCCAACTCCGTATGCTCCAAATTTTGGAAACAACCATTTTCCCAATTTGATGATTGCTGATATCGTTCTAATAATTGCTTGGTTACTTTCCCTCCGAATTGTTTAAAAAACATAAGTGTAATTACGATTTTAGATTCACGAAATACGAAATTTCAAAGGAAAGGAGATTCTCCAAATATTGGAAATTTGGAAAATTTATTATCTCTCCTCAGCTAAAACATTAATATCAATATTATCCAAATGTTTCAAACCAACTTAGGTTTCGGAATGGTAGATATATTTGACTGTTTTGCAAGAAAACCAATCTCTTAAACTAATTGTGGAGCACATTTATACAATATTTCTCACCTCACTAGCGGACTTCCCAAACTCCTGCTTAAACATTCGAGCAAAATAATTCGGATCACTAAAGCCTACATCATAAGCAATTTCTGAAATGTTTAAGTCAGATTCTTTGATTAGTATCATTGCTTTATTCAAGCGAACAGTTCGGATGAATTGGGAAGGCGTTTTGCCTGTTAAAGCCTTTAATTTTCGATATAATTGAGTATGACTCAAATGAACAGCTTTACAAAGTTCCGGAATGGATAGTTCACTATCATTTAATCGATCTTCAACAGCTGTTTGAAGTTTTTGCAAAAATCGATTTTCAATGGTTGGAAGTTTAATTGCATTGGGTTCCGCCTCAATTTGTAGATTCCCATTGCTATATCTAGCTTGAAGATTTTTTCTTAATTCTAGTAGCTTTCTAACACGAGTCAATAATTCCATCTTTTCAAATGGCTTGGACAAATAAGCCTCTGCTCCCATCTCAATACCTTCTATTTTAGAAGTAATGTCTGCTTTAGCAGTCAACATAATTATCGGAATATGACTTGTACGTTCGTCATTTTTGAGTGTAGCACATACTTCGTAGCCATTCTTTTCGGGCATCATGACATCTGAAATGATTAGATCGGGAATGTGTTCTAATGCCATGTCAATGCCCTCTTGCCCATTGATGGCAACTTGGATGTGATAATCATTTTGGAGAAGAGATCGAATATAAGTGACTACGCCAGCATTATCTTCGACGACTAAAACTTGAGGTTTATTTCCGACGATTTGGTCAGGTTTTTTAGGCAAGGATTCAAAATCTGGCACTAAATCATTCTGAGAATAGGTGATTGTTTCTAAAACAGCATTCATCTTTGGCGTGTGAATCCCTTTTAGCTTAGGAAGTAAAACTTTGAATTCTGTCCCCCAACCAATTTCGCTTTTCGCAAATATACTACCCCCCATCAATTCCACTAATTCTTTAGTTAACGCTAATCCGATACCAGTACCACCAAAAGTCTTCGCTCCATTTTTCGAGTTAGATCTTTCCACTTGGTAAAAGCGATCAAAAATATGCGGCAAATTTTCTTGCTCAATTCCGACACCTGTGTCCTTAACGGTAATTTGGAGATGAGTTAAATTTTTGTATTGGATTTCTTTAACTTCCAAGACAACTTTTCCTCCTGGGCGCGTGAATTTTATGGCATTGGATAATAAATTATAAATAATATGCTGAATTTTGACTTCGTCAAAGTCAATGTCTATAGGCTTTAAATTTGATTTAAAACTCAAGTTTACTTTCTTATCGGAAGCCATCGAATAAAAAGACTCCGTCAAATATTGTAAATAGCCAACAATTTCGCCCTGTACCGCATCCATTTTCAAAGTCCCTGAGTCCAACTTAGATAAATCCAATAATTGATTGATTAAACGCAATAGATTCTTGGTATTTCGCTTTATCAGGTTCCGTTCTTGGTCAAAACCTTTGATGTTGTCATTCATGCCCATGATGATTGTCAAAGGCGTTCGAAATTCGTGTGTTATATTAGTATATAATCGTGTTTTCAAATTGTCTAAATCTCGTAATCGAATTGACTCTTGCAATTCCAATTGTCTTCTCATTTGGAAATGATAAAATCCATAAAAACCTGCAGCCAGCACAAACCCTAATAATAATTTCGCTAACAAAGTCTGATACCAATAAGGCAAAACGGTGATTTTAATTTGACGTTCATTAAGGGGTAAGTTTTGGCGCATCAATGCACCTCGCATTTTTAAAATATAATCACCAGGAGGTAGGTTTTCATATCGAACTTTATTACCATTTCTTTGAGGTTTACTCCATTCTTTTTCGTATCCCTCTAAATAAAAGCTATAATAATTATCCTTAGGGCTGCGATAGTCTGCCAATAAAAATTCTAAATTAAAATAACGGTCTCCAGGGTTTAAAACAATCTCACTTAAAATTTGAAGTTTCTCCTTTTGTTGGATAATTTTTTCGGTTTTTCGGTCGTATTTTGAAAACTGATCAATTGTAATTTTAGCTCTTGCGGATTTCGTGTTTTCATAAAAACTAATCACCTCATTGGGATAAAACGCAATATTTTGAGTTGGATTTTCACCTCCCAAATACATCCGCCCATTTTTGGATTTATGGTAGGAGGTACGGTTATATTCTTTATCCATCACTGTTGGATTTAGAGGAAAATCCATAAACATCCTTGTTTCACTGTCAAATCGAAAAATCCCTTTATTCGTACTCAACCATAAAAACCGGTCATCGTCTTCTGGCAAAATCCCGTAAACCAAATAAAAATCTGGTCTTTCTTCATCAATTACAAAATGCTGAATGCTAGAGAAATCTACATTGATTTTACTAATTCCAGAGCCATGACCGATCCACATATTTCGCTCCTTATCCTCATAAAATGAAGATACATTGCTATTCCTGAGGGAAATCAAACTTTCTTTTGTTATTGTAAAATGATGAATTTCTTTTCCTTCTGGAGAAAACACAAAAAGTCCTTTCCCTTGAGTCCCCATCCAAACAGTTCCATCCGATGGGCGCACATAAAAATCATTAATTTCCGTGTACACATCAGTTAATGCAGGTATTGGGATACTTTTCTTAAAAGCATAGGAATTTAAATCGAAAACCAAAATCTTATCGAAGCCCCACGAGGTTTTCCATAGTTCATCTTTCCCGACCTTTATATTACTAATCGTCGATATATCCCTAAATACTTTTAGGTGCTCTTCTTTAACATTAGATAACCTATTAGACGTTAAGTCAACAACAGAAGATCTAGAACCGTGAATTTTCCCATCGTGATAAACCCCTGAATACCATTGAATGGTAGAAGTTATTTTAATAGCCTCATTTGTTGCTGGGTCATAACGATAAAAGCCACCTCCTTTATAGTGATAGGTCAGTCCACCGTAAATAAATCCTTTTTCATCTTCTACAAACCCCCGTGTGGTAATAATCGGAATTATTTCAAAAACATCAGGCTGAGGTACATATTTACCAAACCCAAAACTATGCACCACATAAATAACACCTGATTCATCCACATAAATATCCTTTTCATCTCCTATCAAATGGTATTTCCCAAGTTTTATCGACTCCTTTTTTAAATAATCTACCGCTCTCGTTTTTAGGTTAACTCGAAGTCCACTTATGAATAAATAGTCTCCTATTTTTTTTAGAAAATCAAGCGATCTTCTCCCGTAAAAAGTTGTAGCTGAAAAAAAACGATTCAACCCATAAGAGTCTAATAAGGTGACCTCACTAGTGTAAGTATCCAAATAAAATACTCCTAATGAATTTTCAAATTCCCCATGATATTCATTCCACCCTCTTGCCAACCAAACCTTTCCTGTTTCGTCTGTCGAACAGTTTTCCTGATGAATATCAATCAAGTTAAATTTTGGTAAGTTATAGGTTTTGAAGATTTTTCCTTCACTATTCAATTTTACGATACCTTCTGTATTCTTTATGAGAATATGGTCATTTAGTAACTTAATTATCGGCTCACCTTTAGTTTCTGTTTTCTCGTCAAAGACTTTTTGGAAAGGCTCATTTTGAGTTGATTTCAATAAATAATAAAAGGTCTGTGGGTTTTCAACATCTGTTTTTTTGAATTCATAAATTGCCCAAATATCCCCTGAAGAGTCAACTCTCATCAAGCTTATCTCCCCTTTTTCTGGCAGTTCCACTCCAATTGAAATCGAATCTGTCAATTCCTGTGTTATCGGATTAAAAACCTTTACCTCATCTCCATAATTCAAATACAGTAGTCCTTTATACTCCACAAAGACTTCCAATTTATCCGCAAAAGCACCTTCATTCTCCAAATGAAACCGCTCAATTTTTTTCCCATTGTAAAACTCCAAGCCTCTACCTAAATGTCCCAACCAAATAATACCCGTGCTATCTTGATAAAGGCTTTGGACAGAACCAAAGTTGGCGCGTTCTTCTATATTGACAAGTTCGTAAGTATAGTATTGTTGCGCAAAGGAGGTATGGGAAATGCTCAGAAGCATTAAGAAAGGAAGAAGATATGTAGCGCTTTTTCTCAAGACAATTTTTTTGTTTTTTCAAAGTTCGTAAAATGGTAAGACTTTCCAAATATCAATACTTTGGAAAGTCTTACCCCCATAAAATTCAGTATGCTAATCTTTCACCTTCCCTAAGATCAATCCAACTACCGCACCAGCAAGTGCCCATCGAATCACCCAAGTAAAAGCATTATAGAAATAACCTTCAACGGTCATTAACTCAGTCGTTCCAAAAACAAGAAGATTAAAGCCAAGTGCAATTAAACCACCAATCAATGCACCTGCTTTTGCACCACCTGATACTGTACTAATAGAAGCCCATTTATGGAAAATATAAGTAAGTAAAAAGCCAAGTACCAATTCTCCCATAACAATGGAAATAACATTAGGAGATGATTTGATAGCCGCTTCTGCAGCTGGCCCATTGGCAAATTCTGGGTTAGGTAATAAAAGCGCATAAATTAAAACACCTGCGAGAAAAAGTGTCAAACCACCTGCTAGTGTACCTATGATATATTTTTTCATTTTGTTATGATTTTTGTATTTCATCCTTTTGAATGAAGTAACGAACCTAGTAAATAATGTTATCACCAGATTTCTTCAGCAAGCCTCAAAATGGCATAAAACACTTAAGTGTTAGACAAAAACTTGACTACTACCCCTAGAGCTGTGCCAATTTATCCTTCGCCGATTTAAAATCAGGCTTGATCTTCAATGCCATTTCATAACAATGCTTAGCTTGAGCATAATCGCCTGCTGCTTTATAGCCATCTGCTAAACTGTCACAAGCATTCCACGATTTTGGATGGTTTTTCTGATTCAATTCAAAAACATAAATGGCAGCATCATTATGACCTTCTTTTATCAACATATAGCCCAAACTATTCATGTCACCCTCTCGGAAAGTGTAGCCCTCTGGATTATTGGATTTTAATTTTTTGTATAAAGCTTTACCTGCAGCTAAACCATCTTCAATAATGGATTCTTTCAATAATTTAGCGCCATTCGGTTGAGGTTTAGCGATATCTTTCAATTCAATTTGCATGACGGCATCCTGTCCACCTGATATATTTTTAGTCATTTTATCTTGTATACTAGCAGAAATAGACATTTTGAAAATACCTCCTTTTTTCGCTTTTTTCAATCCTTTCTCAAAATAACGGTCATACATGTTTTCTCCGACTACATAATGAAAATCAAAACCTAATTCACTAGTTCGGAACAATACATTTCCATCCATATCCAACATAGTTCCTTCAAAAGCCACCTCTTGACCTAACATTGGATATGTACCTGTTCCTTCTTTTAAAGTTTCATAAGTTACTTCAGGAGTAGGTTTATCAATAACAGCAATTAACTCCCAAGTTTCGACACGACGTAAATCTCGGAGAGTAGCCATTTTATCCCATATATCATTGGGGTTTTCATCAGGATGTACCTTGGAGAATAAATCTCCCATTCCTCCTCCTGCCATATCACCCCATTCAGAATATATATCAAAAGTTAGGAAATTATTATCCCAATCTGAACCATAAGGCATTATTCGTTGTGCTAATATCCAATCATGTAAATTACCTTCCTTTGCTCTTGCTTGGTGAATAGGCTTAAAAATTTCACTCTCCATTTTTGAATAGTTTCCGCTATTAGCTTCTGAAACTTTCATGTGGTTAACTTGTACAAATTTTGGTATTTTGTCACTTCCACCTTTTGAGCCAGGGAAAGCTTCATCGCGAACTAAGAATACTTCTGAACTAGCTGTATGTACAGCTTCATTCCATCGATCAATCATTTTGGGGATATTCGCATTTGGAAAAATCGAATAAGCCATTTTTCCCATCACCTCTTTTCCCATATTAAGGTGATTGAAATCTCCAAATACATCCATCATGATATAATCATAGTTCGCATCATCTGAATAAGGCGAATACACTCTAAATAAAGCATGTGCTAATTGATTACCGGCTTTGATACGTTCTTGAATAAACGGCTTCGCCAATTCTTCATGAACATCTTGAAAATCATCAGTCAGCTTTTTGATCTTTGTAATCTCAAAATAAATGGTAGGTGCTTCTTCTTGTGCATGTAGTTTATTTCCCAAAATAACAGTAAAAAACAGCGCTGTTAAAACAGCCATTTTGAATAAAACAGGTTGTGTCTTCATCTTGGTAAATATTCAATTTAGAGTATGCTAAATTTTTACTTCCTAAAAACCAACGCTTTATGAACCTGCCTTCAAATTATTGCGGTCATTTGCCTCGGCAAACTCCCTTAATAATTTATCGCCTGAACCATATATCATTGATTCTCAGTTTGTGAAATTTTTAGACATACTCTTAAAATGTTTTAAAAGGAGTCTTAAGTAACTTTCATTTGGTTCTTTAAGAATTCTCGGCAGATTATTAATATTATAGGTTCAGACTTGTATTCCACAAAAATGCTATAGTGTTACAAGAAGTACCTGCATTTATTTTGTAAATGATAGCAGTTATTTGGCTTACACCGCACGCCGTAAAGGGTTTCCCTGTCGCTTACGATGAATTTTTGCAGTTCTATTAAATTTGAACCTAAGTATTTCTAGGAAGCCTTTTACACTCACTTTTCGCTCTGATTGAAAAATGAAAGTCCGTTTCCCGTTCACAAAATCTTTATGAATTAATTGAGACTTTGGGGTAACGCCATAAAGTCTTGCTAAAGAAGCAGAACAGGTTCCAAATAAGATTTTTGGATTAGAGAAACGACGTAAAGTATATGCTAAAGAAAGCCAAGTGAATGTATTTAAAGAGGTATGCTTTCGATATTTAGGAGCTATCCAAAAACAGGTTATTTCAGTAAATTCACTCGTCTCTCCTAAGCTTTCATATAGTCGTAAACGGTCTTCAGGTCGCGCAAAAACCTCCAGCGTTCGTAAAGACTGCCCTTTACCAAGAATGAAACCTCCAATCATTTCATTGTTATATTGGATAGCATATACCCTATTGTTGGGGTTTTGAAGGTATCGTTCTGGTATAGGCAGACCAGAACACCGGAGATACATTGCACAATACTCTTTGAGTTGAATTTTGTTTTCAAGTCGTTTTAAAAAAGGTATTGAAATCATAACTTTTTAAGGTTTGTTTTTAAAAATTCATTTCTTATCGATTGACTTTGCAAAGGTGAGGCTGGATTGAAGAAAAGGGCTTCAATTATATTTCGTTGAGTAGGACTTATTTTAAAAAGCAGAACAACCCTTTATTGACAAGGGTTTTGGGAAGATTTTAAAAGAAAAAAATTATGATTAGGACTTATTTTGCAATGACTAGGATTTATTCTTAATACTTCAACTACCACCAAAATCGAATCAAAACCTGCGGCGTTCGTTTCAACATGAATTTGTCCGTAGAAAATAATTCAGGTACATCATCTTCATTAAAATCACCTAACCCGTAGTTCCGACTAAAGATATTTTCGCGATTAAGAAGGTTAATTAAGGAAAAAGCAAATTCAGTTTTCATACCTGAATCAAAGACTTTTTTATAGGAAATACCTACATCCAAGCGACTATAATTATTCAATTTTTGAGCGTTCAAATCCTCATAAAGAATCTCATAATAAGTGTCACCAGTATCATTGTCAATCTCTACCATAACTTCAACAGGTTCTGATAATCGAAGCCCGGTACGATATTGATAACTGACTGAAAAATTCCACTCTTTCCAATTAAAACTGTTGATAAAACTCAAATTATGGCGGAGGTCATTAGAGGCAGGAAAAGAATTTTCTGTTATTTCGGGGAAATTAAATTCAACTTTACTCAATGCATAATTCATCCAAGAATGAAAACCGCCCCACCGTTTTTTAATCAAAAAATCAACTCCTTTTGCCATCGAACTTCCAAATGCAAAATCAGGCACTTCCACTCCTTTACCAAATAAAGGATTAATCGTGTTCAAACCTTCTGTTTTATTAAAATAACCTTCCATATCTAACAGCCAGCCATCTTTTCGAAAAACCAAGCCACCCGAAATCTTTTTGGCTTCCTGAAAATCTTCGGATTCGGATTCATTGAGTACCCAAACAGGATTATCAATGCCCAACTCATTGTCCCCAAATTCTCGCAATTGACTGATATATTGTTGAAGGATGCCAGCAGAAAATTTAAATTTCAAAACTTTATTCAGGGCAAATTGACTGTTAATTCGTGGAGAATAGTTTAAATCCTCTGTCTCTTTATAATAAGTCAATCGTAAGCCACCATTGAGTTGAAATTGTTCTTTTTGAAATTGAAAAGAGGTGAAAAGATTATGGAAATGCCCTTTGGCAAAATTGAAATCATTGAAATTCTCTTCAAATTCGGACTCATACTCAATATTAAAACTGACCAATTTTTTGTTGTAATCATAGCCGAACCCGAAACTCAAATTAGGGTCAAGTTTCAGTTGATTCGACAGGGAAAATGTTTGGTCTTTAATATCATTAAAAACATGATTGAATTCGATGACACCTTCCGTTTCATTTTCGATTAGTGAAAATTGATAATCATTCCTGTATTCCGATTGGGTATAGCTTAAATTCGTTTTCCATTTTTTCGAAAATTCGATTTCGGATGACAAATTCATTGCTTTTGACCGAAAATCAACTTTATCAATAGAATTAAAATCATCATCAAAAAATGGGATATCAAAATTGTATTGATTCGAACTTTCAAAAAAGCCGCCTTTAATTAAAATTTGGTCAATCGGTCGAAACAAGATCTTCGCATTCCAATCATAAAAATCCAATACTTGAGTAGTTTCGGATTCTTCAATTTCACTCACTTTTGATTCTTGAAAAACTTTGACAGAGTACTTTGAAAGTGTGGGTGTTTGCCAGAGTTTATTCAATGTGTTTCTGCCCGAAGCCAAAATGGATAGGCGATTTTTGACAATTGGAATTTCCAAAAAAGCATGGGCTTCTGAAAAAGTTGTCCCAATGCCGCCATGAAATTTTTGAGCCACAGAATCTGTCAATGACATATCTATAATACCACCAACACGATTATCATATATTGGATCAAAAACACCTTTAAAAACCTTAACTTCCTCCACTACAAAAGGATTTACAGCCGAAATCATCCCAAAAAAATGTCCAGGGTCATATAGCGTCGCACCTTCCCAAAGAATCAAGTTTTGGTCAGATGTTCCTCCTCTAATCTGAATGTTAGTTGCACTTTCGTCAATGCTCGTAATACCTGGAATCAATTGCACTGTTTTCAAAATATCCTGCTCAATATTTGTATGGGTATTCGATAGTTGATTAAAGTTGATATTGACCGAACCATATTCTTCCCCTTCGTCAATACCCGTCAAAAGGTAATCGGTCACAATAATTTCGCTTCCTAAAAGGTCTTCATCCAATTTTAAAAAAATATCCAAACAGGTATTTTGATTGAATTCCTGAGCCATAAAAGTCTGTGATTCATAACCGATATAACTGATCGTAATAAGTTGGTTTTTATAAGTCGTAAAGCTAAAATCAAAAAAACCAGCGTCGTTGGATTGTGCGCCGTTGACCTGATTTTCGGAAAAAACATTGGCAAAAGGAAGAGATTCTTTAGTATCACCTTCTTTCAAGTATCCGCAAATTCGGTAAGTTTTAGGCTCTTCTAAAAAGAGGAGAATAGCGCTATCAGTTAATTCAAAGGTAAATGGGGTTTGATATAATAATTCTCTTAAAAATAGATTGGGGCGACTTAAATTCAATTTGCCCGAGAAAGAATATTCGGCAAGTTTTTCGGGGTCGTAATTGAAGGCTAAGGTTGTTGTTTTTTCGATTTCTTTGAGGACTTCGGGGAGTGAGGATTGAGTGAAGGTTGGATTGAAGTTTTGAGAAAAGACTGAAAAGTAACAGCTAACTAAAATTATAGAAAAAATAAATTTGCCTTTATCCTTCTTAACCTGTTTCTTCCTTTTTGCATTGCCAAAAAAAGAAGTAAAGAAAGCTAATTTGTTTAATCTGCTCCTTGTAAACAAACGGCTACCCGCCAAATTAGACGTATTCCCAGATGTGTACCAATCCAATATTTGAGTAACGGAAAACCTCCGTAAGTCGGTCATAAATTCCAAAAATTCTAGGTTGTATTAGATAAAACATTATTCGGAAATTGAAACGCTTTTTCTGTCCTCCAATATTGTGAATTTCAATCCTAAAGGTTGGCAAATTTCGCGAAGGGCTGTTTCCAAATCACTGTGCGTAAAGACACCCTCAAAAGTCCGATTTATATTTTGGCCATTGACTTTAATATCAAATTGTCTTTCTAATTCGGCAAAAACTTCGTTTAAACTTTCATTATAAAATCGGGAGGCACCCGTAGACCAAAGTGGTTTTTGGTGAATAATTTCACTTTCGGTCATCTGTCCATCTACTATACTAACTGACTGGTTCCGAGTCAATTCTGAAGATTCATTGCCGTCTTTGACTCGAACTTTCCCTTCATAACATTCGACATAAAGTTTATCACCCCAAGATCGAACATTAAATTGAGTACCCAAAACTTCAACCGTTCCGTTCTTTGTTTTGACTAAAAATGAGCCACCCGATTCAACACTAAAAAATGCCTCGCCAGTCAATTCTACTACTCGATTTTCTGCCCATTTTTTTTCATCAAATTGAATATTCGAACCGTCATTCAAAATGACAGCTGAGCCATCCGAAAAAGCGAAAGTTTGGTTAGTTTGATTGGCAGCTTCAAGTAATTTTGGTTGATTTCTTAATAAAAAGATCGCTGCAATAATTAATAAAACACTGGCAGCAATTCCCATCACCCAGCGGGTATTCAAGGTTCGAACTTTCGAAGTTTTTTGGGGACGATTGGACTTGAATTGTGAATAGGCTGATTCGACATCATATTCTGGCAAGTCAATATCATCGACGATTCGGATAATTTTTTCCAAATCTTCTTGCTCGCCACTTGATTGGAGAGCTTCCAATTCTTCTGGACTGAGATTGCCGTTTAGCCACCGAGCATATTTTGTATCTTTTTCATTAACGGGCATAGGTATTTGCTTTATTATAAAACAACCTTATGATTTAAAACCCTACTTTCCTTGTCATTTTGAACGCAGCGAGGAATCTGGCGTAGCTTCCAATAAATAGATTCTTCGCTGCGCTCAAAATGACAAAGAAATTATACTTTTTTCGAAATCTTCCGTAAAGCAACCAATGCTTTATGCATTCGTTTTTCGACCGCTTTGACACTGATGTTCAACTCTTCCGCAATCTCGCGATATTTCTTCTTGTCAATTCGATTCATCAAAAAAACAACTCGTTGACCTTCGGGTAAATTCGAAATGCCTTCTTCCAATCGTTTTCGAAACTCTTCTTCTTCCATCAAAAACTGAGGCGTTAAATCAGATCGTTGTGAATGTCCTCTATTTTCAAATTTGAGCACAATTTTTTTGTGTTCAACCTGATTTAAAAAAAGATTATTGGCAACGGTAAAAAGAAATGACCGTGCTTTATCAAAAATGACTTTTGCACAATTTTCCCATAGTTTGGCAAAGGCATCTTGAACTAAATCCTCTGCTTGTTGAAGGTTTCCAGTTTTGTAATAAAGGAAATTCCGCAGCCCTTTGGCCTGTTCGACGAAAACAGATTTGAAGATTTCTTCTTGACAGATGTTCTTTGACATATGGATATCATAAATTAAGTTAAGTGACGACGGAATAAGAAGTCGTTGCTAAACTCAAAAAATTAAAATTCCATTTTAGGCATATTTTTTAAAATATCGCCAAGAGACATCGCTTTTGCCATATCGCCGTCAAGCTTTAAACGTCCTTGTACAAATGCTGTTTGTAAATCCAATTCTCCCTTTGCAACCTTCATTAAATGCTCATCTGCAATAGAAAAAGTAACCTCAGGAGTTTTAACTTTATTTCGACGAATAACCGCTGGTTTTTTATTTAAATCCAATCGCCAAAAAGTATCGGCATCACCGGTTATATGAAATTGAAATAGACCACTATTGGGTTGAACAACCTCAGGATTTTCTTTGAGGTATTTTCTTATATGCTCAAATAGAATATTCGATTCAGCTTCTTTTTTGATGGGTTCATTTTTCTGCTTTTTCTCCTTTCCAATTTTTAAAATAAGCTCTTCTAGCTCATTTGCCGATTCCCTTAAGTAAACAGAAAAATCATCTAAATCAGGCATTGAGTTCATATCTGATGTTGAACTAACAGTCACCATTCCATTATAACTCAAAATAGTGATAATCAGACCCATACCGTCAATAATCGGTGCCATACCCATTATAGTGTACATCTTATGTCCTCCCAAATAAATAGGAAATTGAGGGCCCGGAACATTGGTAATGGTGAGGTTAAAAACTGGATTATGCAGTTCCGAGATATGAAATCTTGAATATAATCTTGCCGCTTGATTAGCGACTCCAAAAGGTACTACTTCCGCCATTTGTGAAAGTGTTTTCGCACCAATTGCGCCGTTATAAGTCTTACCCCGAATCGTATTTTCATGAATAACTTCCAACCGTTCGATTGGATTTTCAACATTCGTAGCTAATTGGATAAGCATCGACGATACTTGATTTCCAGCGTTTATATCTGTCTTTTCCGTTTTTGTACGAGTCGAAATGGGAACCATTGCAACCAACGGTTTGGGGGGCAATTGACCTTTTTCCAATAAATATCGTCGCAATGCCCCTGCACAAATCGCCAACATTATATCGTTCATCGTGGTACCCATAATATTTTTCAACGCCTTAATCCTTGCTAAGGATAAAATAACCGTATTCCATTTTCGACGACTCGCAACCAATCCGTTTAAAGGAGTATTAGGTGCAGAAAATGGTGCTGTTGGTAAGTCTGCGCCTTTCATTCGCGAAAACATTCCAGTCTTAACCGTTGCTGAAATTGCCTCCGAAATTAACTTCGGAAATTTTAATGGATTTTGAGCAAAACTCAAAGTGCTTTTCATTACCATCGCCAACTCATTCGGAATAGGTTTTGGACGGAAAGGTTTTGGTTTTTCAATTTTTCGAGGTTCTGCTGTCATGTCAAATAACAAACTCATAATTCCTTGTCCTGCCATTCCATCAACGGCGACATGATGCATTTTCGATATTATCGCAACCGACCCTTTTGGAACTTGCTTAATATTATCTAGCCCTTCTACAAAAGTAAAGGACCAAAGCGGTCGATTATGATTCAAATGATTACTAAAAATCATAGAGGCTGTAGCTCGCAATTCTTTCCAACCACCTGGTTTTGGAAGGGCAATATGTTGAAGGTGCATGTCAATGTCAAAATTCGGATCGTCTACCCAATATGGATAATCAACACTCATCGGCACAAAAACCAATCTTTTTCGCATTTTCGGAATTAAATGAATCCGGTTTTTTAGATTTTCGCGGAATGCTTCAAATTTTAAATCTCCTTCTATAATTGCTACACTTCCAACATGCATTGGAGTCGTTGGCGTTTCTGTATATAAAAAAGTCGCATCCATTCCTGTGATAGACTCAATTTTTGGGTTTTGTATGTCTTTCAATATTTTTCCGATCACGATCAACTATTTTTTTGAGTAAATCTAATAGGAAGGCGTTGAAAAATTTTCCCTCACTTTTCGATTTGTAACTCTATTGTAACTTTGAAGTTTTACTTTTACAGGATTCAAAATTAATTTCCTTTTTGTAAAAACTATATTATGGCTGCAAAAAAAGACGAAACAGCATCCTTTGTGCTCCGATTTACACAAAAAATATTCGAAAATACGGATGGAGGACCAGAAGTCCAGTGGCGTGGACATATTCGGCATGTTCAGAGTGATGAAGATAAGCGTTTTTCAGAATTTGAGGATGTCGCTAAATTTATACAAACGAAATTGGCAGATTTGACGATTCAAGCCATGGAAGACAAATCTCCGGAAGAGCAAAAAGGAATTTTGTCAAAGAGTTTTGATTTATGGAAAAAAATGGCTTTTGATGCACCTCGAATGGTAATTGACACCTTAAAAGATCCGAAAAAACAAGTTGCGCAAATACAAAGTCAAATTAATCAAGTTCAAGATGCGATTGGACACAAAATCGAGGAAAAAATTGGACAAAAATTGGAGATTGATGAGTGGCGGACTGCGAGTAAGTCTGATTATCACCATCTAGTAGAAATGATGTCTAAAATGTCCAAAACGTTAGAAGATCTAAATGAAAAAGTAGAGGGACTTTCTAAATAGACACTAGTTTTTAAATTAGTTTAAAACACCCGTATTTAAATCTGCCAATAAAAATTGGCGATTATAATGAACGAACTCGAACAAAAAATATCAACGTTAATCGAACAAAAGGAAACTGCGGAAATCCAGGTTCAAACATTAGGTGGGTTTCAAGTTTGGCGGAACGATGAACCGATATCCGCAAAAGAATGGGGGCGCGATAAAACGATTCAATTATTTCAATTTTTTGTAACGGCCAGACATCGAAGGGGGTTGCACAAAGAGCAAATCGTTGATCGGTTGTGGGAAGAATCGAGCGATCAAAATTTCAAAGTTGCCCTTCACGGCATTAACAAAAGCCTAGAACCGAATCGAAAAAGCAGAACTGAGGCTCGGTTTATCTTAAGGCAAGGTGTAACTTATCAATTGAATCTACCTGAAGTTTGGATAGATGTTCAAGCAGTAGAAGACTTTATCGAACTAGGTAATATTGCCCTCTCTGAAAACCCTGAAATTGCTATAAAAGCTTACCGTGAAGCTGTCAATTTATACCACGGCGTATACCTACCAAACCGTTTATATGAAGATTGGTCAAGTGCAGAAAGGGAACGCATCCAAGTCTTGATCTTAAATGCCATTATCACTTTAGGGGAATTATTAATAGAAGAGAACCCACCTGAGTGCATTCGTTTGGCACAAAAGGCCTTGCAAATTGATTCTGCTTGGGAAGACGCATATCGAATTCAAATGGCCGCCTATTTTGAAAAAGGAAACCGCCCAATGGCAATTAAAACCTATAGACAATGCGAGGAAATTTTGGAAGAAGAATTTGGAGTGGAGCCTCTACCAGAGACGAAGAAGTTGTATGAAAAAATCACTTCTAAGTAACGGCTAAAAAATAAGTCCGCCAATTTGAAATAGTAGATTTTGGATTTTAGTAAGGCTAAAAATACTTTTTGCGTTCGCCTTTGTACCTTCTGGCACAAGCCAGCGCAGGGTACAGGGCATCGGTGAGTATTTTTAACGCCGTAAAAGTTCAAAAGATACATCGGCAAATGTCGGAGTTATTCTTTAGGCGTTACTAAGTGAAAATACCACTCTAATTTGAGCCACTGAAGTTCCCATTCCTTTAGAGAGCCTAAAGTGTATTTTCTTCAAAAACCTACGATTTCCTTCCAATCAAAAATTCCTAACTAAAAATCTGTAACTCATCTGTAACTCCGCTATTTTACTTTTGCGTCGTCAAAAAGAAATTAAACCAAAATCAAAATAATAATGGCAACTAAAACAGTTAAGAAAAATAAAGTAACTCGAATTGAAAACATCAAAGCAACTGTCACTGAAATGAATAAGAAAGCAGCTGTTTTCACTGATAGTTTGGTAGAAGAAACTATTGCGACAGGAACAGAATGGCAAAAAATTCTTGCAAAAGCGATTAAAAATGGTACCATTCTTTTAAATGAGCAACAAGACTTGACGTTTGATACCTTAGAAGGTGTAAAGGGTCAAATTTTGAAAGGAAACAAAAGATTCCGAAAACTATTCACTTTCGATTTTCCAAAAAATAAACCAGCCAAGAAGGCAGCTCCAACAACAGCGAAAAAAGCAGTTGAGAATTTGGATGCAAAAACGAGAGTCGATAAAGTTGCTAAAAAAGTTGCAAAAGCAGATGCAACAGTTAAGTCAACTAAAAAAGTTACACCAAAAAAGGCTATCTCAAAAAAAAACGTTACCAAATCTAATTTGAAAGTTATCGAAGGTATCGGACCTAAGTTGGAAACTATCTTGAATGAAGGTGGGATCTTTACTTTCGACCAATTAGCCAAAGCAACGCCAGCTTCAGTTAAAGCAATTTTAGAAGCTGCTGGTCCACGTTATAAAATGCATGTTCCAACAACTTGGGCAAAACAAGCAACATTAGCATCAGCAGGAAAAATGGAAGAATTGAAAGCTTTACAAGCTGAATTGAAAGCTGGGAAAGCAGTGAAAAAATAAGTGTAACTCATCTGTAACTCGATGATTTTACATTTGTGCTATCAATTATTTAAAAAAATATTAAATCCAAAATAATGGCAACTAAAAAAGTTAAAGCAACAGCAAAGAAAGTAGAATTAACAGAAACTTTCGAAAAAGTGCAGGAAACTGCAAAAAACGTTAATGCACAAGTTATGGAAACAGCTTCTGCCGTTGTAGAAGATGTAGTAACTATCGGAAAAGAATGGACTAACAAAGCTACTGAAACAGCTAAAACTTATATTGAAGACATCAAAGACTTTGATCTAAACAAAGGCTTGAATCAAGTTAAAGCAACCGCAAAAAACTTGAACACAGGTGCTTTAGAAGTAACAGAAAGTTTAGTTGAAACAACTTTAGTAAATGGAAAAGAGTGGCAAGGCGTAGCTGAGAAAGCGATTAAAGGTGGCTTGAAGTTAGCTGATAAACAACAAGATATTGTATTTGATACTTTAGAATCAGTGAAAGGGCAAATGGTGAAAAGTGTTGTTAGATTCCGAGAGTTATTTTCTAAAAATTAATTAAGGTTTTAAGTATTATACTCTGAGCTGAGGTGTCACTATGGTGCCTCAGCTTTTTTTGTTTTTAGCTCTTGGAGCGAGAAATGAATAATGAGTTTTTAATTCCCTAAAGAATTATCATGAAAAGACCTTCGCTTTTTTTGTACTTCACAGAACTAATCCGTTCGATTTGGGAGTGGATCATTTCTATTCCCTTCTTAAAAAGATACCAGCCTAAAAAGCCAGGAGATGGCCATATTGTTTTTGTGATTCCCGGCTTCCTTGCCAGTCCCACCTCTACCCGTCCCTTACGGAAGTTCTTAAATCGAATAGGTTATCAAGCAGTAGATTGGGGGCTAGGACGGAATTATGGAAGATTAAGCCAAGTCGAACTTCTATCTAGAAAGCTGAATGAAATATATAAAAGAAATCATCAAAAAATAACCCTTATCGGATGGAGTTTAGGCGGAATCTATGCTCGTGAATTAGCGAAAAAGAATCCCCACTTGATTCGACAACTCTTCACATTAGGTTCTCCTTTTAATGGGGTAGACGAAAAGAATAACGCCTCGTGGCTTTATGATTTGATCAATGGGAAAAACATTGAAATAGAATACTTAGACATGATTGAAAATTTATCGACTCCTGCCCCTATACCTACTACGGCTATTTATTCCAAAAAGGATGGCATTGTGCCTTGGCAAGGATGTATGGAGAAAATAGAAGATGAATTGCACCAAAACGTAGAAGTAAGAGGAAGCCATTTTGGTTTAGGTGTAAATAAGCATGTTCTGAAGATTATTGCTGATAAAATTTAGAAGGTTTCTTAAAAGTCTATGATCGTTTACTTTTGAACTCTTCCTCCTTTTTTGTTTTTTGGGCGAGTATTCGAATATTTACCAAATAAACAACCGTGAAATCAAATATAAATCCGAATTCCCAAATTTTTAAGACCAATAAAGAGGGTATGCAAAAGTGGATTTCCTTATTGGAAAAACATATGAAAGAAAGTCGATTCCAGGGTAAACCGATTCATATAGAACGCACTAGAAAACGTGGGAAATTATTAGCCCGCGAACGAATTGAATTGTTATTAGATCAAGATAGTCCCTTTTTAGAGTTGTGTCCGCTTTCTGGGATGTTGGGCTCAAGTGGCTTCGGGGCGGGTGGTACGACTGTTTGTGGAGTTGGGTTGGTCTCTGGAAAACTTTGTGCTATTTCAGCAAATGTTGGTAGCCGAAAAGGCGGTTCAACAGATGAAGCAACCCTGAAAAAATCTATGCGTTTTAATGAAATCATTTTAGAAAACAAACTGCCTTCCATTAGTTTGGTTGAAAGTGGAGGCGCATTCTTACCGGATCAATCCAAAATATTCAATAATGGTGGCTCACAGTTTCGTGAATTAGCTCGACGGTCAAAAGAAGGGTTGGCAACAATTTCAGTCGTTTTTGGCAATGCAACAGCTGGTGGCGCCTATGTCCCTGGCATGTCTGATTTTACGGTTTTTGTAAAAAAGAAAGCTAAAGTTTTCTTGGCAGGCCCCCCTTTGGTCAAAATGGCCACAGGAGAAGTGACAGACGATGAAAGTTTGGGAGGCGCGGAAATGCACAGTCGCGTTTCTGGTGTTTCTGATTATTTGGCGGAAGGTGAGTTAGATGGTATTCGTATTGCAAGGATGCTAATGAAAAGAGTGGCGACGACCAAACCACATTTAATTCCTCCATCTAAAATCAAAGAACCACTTTTTGATTCCGAAGAGATTTTGGGTGTTATTCCGCCCGATCCAAAAACACCTTTTGATATTAGGGAATTGATTATTCGGGTAGTGGACGGTTCCGAATTTGATGAATTTAAACCAGAATATGGAACGACAATGGTTTGTGGTTGGGCTGATATTCATGGATATCCAATTGGTATTCTAGGAAATAATGGTGTCATTTTTTCTGAATCCGCCAATAAAGCCTGCCAGTTTATTCAACTCTGTGCCCGTAATAATATCCCCCTAATCTATTTACAAAATACAACTGGCTTCATGGTTGGAAAAGAATATGAAGAAGGCGGAATTATTAAGCATGGCTCTAATTTAATACATGCTGTGACGAGTTGTGGTTTGCCCACTATTTCACTATTAGTTGGAAATAGTTATGGTGCTGGAAATTATGGCATGAATGGTCGGGCTTTTGAACCTCGATTTTTATTTACCTATCCTCAGTCTAAAATTGCTGTAATGGGTGCGGAGCAATTAGCAGGCACGATGGAAATGGTACAGAGAGCTTCGTCCAAGGCGCAAGGAAAAGAATACGATGAAGAAAAAGGAAAGGCTTTCAAAGACGCTTTAATAAAAGACATTAATCGCTCGTCAAGTTCATGGTTTTCAACTTCTCAGGTTTGGGATGACGGCGTAATTGATCCTCGCGAAACGCGGAATTATTTAGGCTTTTGTTTAGCGGTTGTTTATAATCAAGAGATCAAAGGAAGTAAGTCATTTGGGGTATTTAGGATGTAAGTAACGCCTAAAGAATAACTGAGAGAAAAGAGATTAAATAACCTATTCCCTAATTTTATTCTTTAATGCCCTCATTGCAGCTACTAAACTAATGCCTATTAATCCTATCACAAAAAGAGAACTAATAAATAAGAATGATAAATTGGTCATTTTCACAACGGGGTGAGCAATTATTGGAGAAATGAATTGACCTAAAAACAAACAGGCAGTTAAAATGCCCATATTTTTTCCTCTGACTTGAGCAGGACTCAACTCTAAAACCCAAAAACTAAGATTGGCAATAAACAAACCTAAACCTAAGCCTGCAACAAAAACGGCTGCTAAGAGCATTTCAAAATTCAATGTATTTCCCGTAAAAAAATACCCCATACCCATCATTATTAATCCGGCCCCTGCGACTTGAAGAAAGGATAATCTCTTTTTTATTTTCGAATAAAAAAAGGAGGAACAAACCATACCCAAAGCATTGATTGCTAGTGTATTACCCGAATAAGAAGGATCGATAATGCCAATGGATTTTAACAAAAAAGGCAATTGTGTTGGAAAAAGATAAAACAGCAGCATAAAAAGTGTTCCAACAGGAAAGAGCACTTTTAATAATTGATTTGGAGAACTGGAATGATTCGAGGAATAGGCGGAAGCTGAATTAGGTTCTTTTAAAAAGAAAAAACTCATTGGTATCAACAAGAGTGAAAACAAATAAACCAGAAAAGGCACGCGCCAATGCATCGTAGCTAAAAACCCTCCCAAGCTCATAAAAAACACACCCGACAAACCAATAAAAGCAGACTGATAACCAATAAATTTTTGATGGGCTTCCCCTTCGAAATAATCACCAACAAGTGTCACGGCAATCGTCATAATGATACCAATACTCATTCCTAATAATACTCGACTGAAAAGAATTAGGTAAAGATTCTCCAAAAAATACACAGAAGCTCCGCTGACAGCAAAACCAATCAAACCAACATAAAGTAATTTAATTCGTCCAAATTTGTCGATATATCTACCTGCGAAAGGCGCAATTATAGCAATCATTAAGGCCGGAATAGACAAAATGAGTTTGGAAAGCAATTCGACCTGCGGGAAATCTCGAAATTCGAGTGCAATGTCTGGAAGGCTTGGAGCAAGCGGCTGCCATCATGGTGAGCATACTAAGTAGGAGAAGCGTTAATTTGAGTCCGTGCATTTTGTGTAAGTTGTCGGTCATCAGCTGTCGGTTGTCAGTTGCCTAAACAGAGAACTGACAAAATAACAACCGACAACTGTTATATCATTTCTCCTGTTTTCAACCAATGGGCACAGGCAGTTCCTAATTTTTCTTCGGCAATTCGCTCATAATTTTGTGATTCTTCCTCAGATAAAACATCTCTCCATCTACCGTTTTTGCCTTTATGAATGAAAGTTTTCGCGCCGCCTTCCCAAAAAATTCCACCTAAGGGAACACTTGCTGTGGCATTTTCTTTCATGTAATTAAAACTACAATGTTCCAAAATATCCTCCCATTTTGATTCATCAATTGGAATATCTAAAAATGCCGCGACTTTTCGAATCTCACCTGCCATGTCCTTTTTCATATTGACAAAATGTACAAAATGAACATTAGGTAACTCACTAATTTCCCACCAAGATTTGACATTTTCCCACATAGACCAAAACGGATATCCGTCATTATTCAGCCAATTGTGAAAATACTCCTTGATATCTCCTTCCGGTTTTCCAATTGGCGGACCGATCAAGCTAGGTGTATTATTCAAAGCATCATATCATCCTTCATTCGCTGTACTATGATGATTGTGCAAGCTCCAAAGTACGTCTCTTCCGTCACGCGCCATATAAATGTATTTGGCTTTGGGAGAAAAGTTTAATGCATCTACGGGTAAGTGTGTTTTTAGAAATCGACGATGGGTTTGTGCCTCGACCATTCCCATTTTTACTGGAATTGGTGGAACTCTCAAATCTATCCATGGTGACATATCTGCCACTGGCAAGCCTGTTTCCCCATTAAAAATTAGTTGAGATACGATTTGTTGCATCCAAGTTGTTCCAGATTTTCCGTAAGTCGAAATGATGATGTCATCATCGCGAAATGGAAATCATTCCAAATAGTGGAATCGAAGTGATTAGAATGGATTTCCCGCGTTTTTTTTGGAAGATTTTGATTACCCATGTTTGGATATTTAGTTTATTAAATGATAGAGTTATATTTTTGATAAATTTATTCTCAAATCCTTTTTCCAGTTCACCTAATTCCAAGAAAATTGAAAGAACTTTCAAATTGGCAGTTTGCACATTTCATTTTATTCCTTACTTGTTTTAGAAGGGAGTTTAGCACATTTCTTTTTGCGTGGTAAAGAAAAACAGATAAAATGTAAAAAAACAATAGTGCATGCAATTACAATGTTAAGAGACGGCGAGAAATAATACTCCATTATTGATAGAGCATATTTTTAAAACATAAAACGATTCCTCTTCCATAAAATATACCAGAGAAAAACTGATAGGTTAGGGAGCAGGGAATAAATAAGATACCCAAATTTTGCACAGCTAATTTTTCTTCAGTTGAGGCAAAAAACACAGACATACCCAAAGGTAT
>JANSWP010000004.1 GCA_024743405.1 Bacteroidota bacterium | reverse complement strand
TTCGGAAGTTGCTTCACAATCACCGTTAGCCGCAATGACGTGATAGTTTCCAGGACTCGTGATGGTGATTGTATTGGCGTTAATATTCAAAGGCACATTATCCAAATACCATTCATATTCTTCAGCGCCAGCGGGCACAGAAATGTTTTCGGATTCACCATCGCAAACTTGTAAAAAGAGAGGTGAGGTAATGGTGACATCGGGATAAGAGAGGACTTGGACCTCTACACTTGCGGAGGACAGAGAACAACCAGTATTTTCAGCGACTACGTTATAAAAACCAGCTTGATTGACAATGATAGAATTGGTGAAAATCCCCATAGAATTACCACTTTCAAACCATTCATAAGAATCAGCGCCAGCAGGTATAGAAAGGATGATTTGTTGATTTTCGCAAATTTCATTAAACAAAGGAGCGTTAAGAGTGACATCAGGAAAATCAATCACATTCAAAACCACTGTTTCAGAAATTTCTGTACAGTTTCCATTAGCTGCAATTGCATAATAATTACCTGATTCTGAAGTGACTAAAATATTAGAGGTCTCAGGAAGTAAAGTCCCGTCGAGGAACCACTGAATGGTTGTACCAGTTGAGTTTGCTATGATTGTGAATGTCTCATCTTCACAGATTTCATTATAAGAGGGCACATTTAGAGTAATAATTGGAGTGGGAACAATGGCAACTGTTGTTTGAACCGAAGTAGCAGAACAATTCCCATTTGCAGCTACTACATGATAGTTTCCAGCGGTATTTACTAGGATAGCATTCGTGAATAGACCGAGTGAAGTATTATTTAAAAACCATTCATACGAATCTGCTCCAGCAGCCACTGAAAGGGTCAAATCTTCATCTTCACAAATTTCATTTAAGGAAGGCACATTAAGGGTGACATTTGGGTAAAAATCAAGTTCAACAGTTACGATTGCTGAAGTTGAGGTACAATTGCCATTAGCTGCAATGACATAATAATCCCCGCCTGCGGTGGCTAAATAGGTATTTCCAGTTTGAGGTTGTAAAATATTATCCCAATACCATTCATAAGAATCAGCTCCGGAAGGTACTTCAATTAAAATAGATTCCCCATCACAGATTTGATTAAAAGTTGGAACATTCAAACTGACATCAGGATAATCAATAACCTCGACAGTGACCGTCTCAGAAGTTGCTTCACAATTATTTTTATTGGCAATCACATAATAGTCACCTGATTCCGTTACCGTAAGGGAATTACTGGTTCCAACTACGGTCGTTCCATCTTTTATCCATTCATAAGTATCAGCCCCTGCGGCAACCTGAATAACCAAAACTTGTCCATCACACAACTCATTATATAAGGGTACATTTAAATCGACATTTGGTCCCAAATTCAAAGATACAATCACCGTGTTTGAGGTACTCGTGCAGGTTCCATTGCTTGTTTCGAGGTAATAAACTCCAGGATCAGTGACGAAAATTTCTGTGACGCCTTGAGCATATATATTTCCATCTTTATACCAAGTATAGGTACTGGCAACGGCGGTTGTAAAAATGTGCAAAACATTGCCTTCGCATATATCAACTGGACCACTAACATTCAGATCGGCGCCAGGAGATGGATTTACTTCTAAATATACCTCCTCAGAATCGGCACTACAATTACCGTTAGACGCCGTAACATAATATACGCCTTCCAAAGAAGCATCAAATGAATTGCTATTTGTACCAACTGGATTATTGTCATGATACCATTGGTAAGTATCTGCTCCTGGAGGCACCGAAAAAGTAATCGTATTCCCCTCACAAATAGTATTAATCGTAGGAACATTCAAAGTGACAATAGGGGTGGTTGCGATGGAAACATTAACAGTGGAAGAGGCAGCTGTACAGGGTCCATCACAAATAACAACATGGTAGCTTCCACTAGTTGTAACAACTAACGAGTCGAGATTTCCAACGACATTTGCGCCATTATACCACGTATATAATTGATAACCAGTGGGGGCATTTAGTGTAATAGGAGAACCATCGCAAATGGAAATTGGTCCAGCAGGGGTAACAGTGGCAGTAGGTGTGACCGGTAGAGGTATCGAGTTGAATGTTATCGTAGTCGGTTGCAAAACATAGAGCCCATTTTCACCGTCAGAAGCTAGAATATTGCCACTCGGCAAGAAGGGATAAGCACCCCAACATCCTTTATAACCACTATAATTACTATGGTTGGTATTGGTGTCAAAACCGGCTTCATGGGTAATATTATTGGCATCAGAAATATCCCAAATTTGAAGACCATCATGATAATAAGAGACAATAGCATAATCATCTCGAACGAAAGGGTTATGCGCAATACTATTTGTATGAGCGGGAGCAAGCAATGTTGATTTGAAAAGTCCAACGACCTGCATATCTGTTATATCACTTGCATCTACCAATTTTACTGATTTATCATGTGTTTCATCAGCAAAAACAAAATCATTTCCATTCGGGTGTAACCATCCTGCATGGTTGTATCCCTCTTCTGGATAACCATCTAGCGTTCCTAAAAGAACAGGGCTTGAGGCATTTGTAAAATCAAAAACATATAAACCATCATTTCCACTTGAGGCGTAGCCAATATGGTTGTTTACATATATATCATGAATATAACCTCCTGCTAATGCGACACTTGATAAAACGGTTGGTGTATCTGGAGTTGTCGAAAGATCCAGAATTAATACTCCATTACTTTGAGCATTTGTTCCTACAGCATACAAACGAGCATTCGGCTCATCAATAAAAATATTATGGGCACCGTTGAAAAGGGTATTTGATTGATAAACTAAAGAAACCGTATTGGGGAGATTGCTTAGGTCGTAAATCATCAAACCTTCTGTGCAAGCATCACAAACGGAATAAGCATACTTCCCATAAGTTTTGATATCTCTCCATGTTGTATTTTGTCCTCCTATGAAGGCGGCAACTTCCGTTGGGGCAGAAGGGGTTGAAATATCGATAAAATGTACTTTTTCTCGAGAACCGATAATAGCGTATTCGTCACCGGCACAGTCTACATATCCCCATACATCATTATATCCTGGAATGCCAGCTGGATCCCAATTGGATAGTTGAGTCATGTTTTGTGAAAAAGCAGTGAAAGAAAGAAACGAAAGGATTGAAATGAATTGTAATTGTGCTTTCATAGAAGTCGATTTTCGAAATTGGCAATCAAAATAATGATTAAACTTTAGTATTTTCTTGCTAGATGTGTAAGGTTTAATTTTTTAGAATTCCAAATTACTGTTTTTATGATGTGTTTTAAAAGAAGATAGGATTAGAATTGATAAGGTTCGGTGAGAATTGTCGGGAAACTGCTTATTTAGTAAAGGTTTACGAATAACTTCCGCATTCCTAGGAGGTGATAGTTCGAGAGCTATCAATATTTAATTTTATACATAAAAATCCCACCCGTAGTCTATGTACCAGTCAATAAAAACGATAAAATTTGATTTGAACGCTAGCAGTAGTAGATTGAGAAAAGAATCAGCAATCCGTTCTTATTCTCCTCGTTTCTTTTCTGCTTTTTTAGCTTTTTTCAAAGCTCTTTTTTCTTTTAAACTTAAGGTAGCTTCTTTTCTTACAGCTTTTTGCTGTTGATTTTTATCTTTCTTTTGCTTAGCCATTATCTAGATATTATAAAAGTTATTGGGTTCATGGTCGGTCAAAGTCTTTTCAACGCCTCGATACCCAAATTAGGGGTGCAAAATTACAACCTATTTATGGATATTGCCATGTTGAAGTTTAGTAGATAGGTTAAGTGATTGATAAACAGTTTTTTATGTACTGAAATTTTGTGTCAAAGGAGGAAGATATTAAACTTTAAAATACTCCACGATCATTTTGGCAGCTGCTTTAGGAGTCACATTATCATTCTTAATCTTCAAATAATTTTGACGTTTAAATTCTCCTTCACGAGTATTAAATCGATAGTTTTCTTCAAAATGTAAAAACACCTCTTCCGAACGTTTCAAGTCTCTTTTTGAAGGTTTATGTTTAAGGCGATGCTCATGTCTATTTCGCTTTAACCGTACTTGTAAATCCGCTTCTAATTCTACAAAATATACTTCGGTATTAGGTTTTTCCTTTCTAAATGTCTGTATCAAATTGTCCACATATTTATCTTCTTCTGGTAAATCCAAAGCCCAAACGAAGGTAAAAATCAGCCCCTTTAAATCACTTTTCGCAATGGTTTTAAACGTCTCTACTCTTAACAAACTATTTAAATATTTGAAGCCTGGTTCATCAAAGTCAAAGAATTGAAGTACCCATTCTATGGAGGTATGATTGTGAAACAGTTTGAGGTCGGTTAGTATAGCGAGCTCTTGCCCCACCGTCATTTTGCCTGAGGCGGAGGGGCCGAATAGGATAAATAGCTTCATGTGAAATGCAGTTTTTTTGATTAATCCGAGGCAACTTTTAGGTTCAAACCACAAGAAAACAAAAAACCGTTCACATATTGCAAAATAAAAATCAAATAAAATGGACTTCGAAGTTTTTCAAGTCTATTTTTGAATCCCATATAAATACTTTGAAAGTAATAAATCAATGTACCTCAAAAATAAAATATCAGCTTTCTTTATCATTTTTTTTGTTTCCATTAATTCATGGGCCCAAGAACCCTTTATCTGTGACGGTGATTTTTACGTGACGATTGCGCTCAATGGCAATCCTAGCCAAATTTATAGTATCAATGTAGACGAAATATCTGGTGCGATCAATTTCAATCCTTTAGCAAACCAAACTTCGGATAGAATGAATGCGATCGGGTATAGATTCATTGATAATTTGATTTATTCCATTGACCCAACTAGTTTCGAATTTTATCAAATTGATGCGACAGGGGCCAGTTTCCCAATTGGAAATTTAGCACTCAATAATAGTTTAGGCTATTACGGGGCGGATATTACGCCCGATGGAAATTTTATGGTCTTTATTGGGGCAGGAGGAGGTGGTGGTTTTTTTAGTAAAACCTTAGAATTTGTCGATTTGAATGATCCCAATTATCCCATTACGCAAGTGTTAAATATCAACGGCGGAAATGTTTTATGTACAGATATTGCTTTTGATCCACTAACGGGTGATCTGTACGGTTTTGATTCAGCGGGTAACCGTTTAGTTACTTTCGATGCCCAAACTGGGGCAGTAAATGCAACTCAATTTCCTTCAACGAATGTGGTTGATGATGTTGGAGCCTTATTTTTTGATGCCTTTGGAAACTTGTTTGCTTATGGCAATCCCTCGACAACCAATTTAGCCACTCAATTTTATAGTATTAACAAAGTAACTGGAGCTGTAACATTGGAAAGTACAGGGCCTGTTGCGACCGAAAAAGATGGATGCTCTTGCCCTTTTACCATTAAATTGCAAAAAACAGTAGAGCCTGAATTAGCTTTTCCATGCACCGAAGTTATTTACACTTTTGAAATTTCGAACGTCTCTGGTCAAGAACGGACTGGTATTGATTTTTTTGATGAAATGCCTCTTGGGCTTACCATCGTGGAGATTGTCAATAATCCTTTTGGAGGGAATGTTGATGGCATTGGAACCAACCAATTATCGATCACTGATATGACGGTACCATTAGGAATCAATCAATTACAAGTCAAAGTTTATATTGAGGAGAATGTAGAAGGCATATTGAAAAATCAGGCCATTTTGAGCAATTTGCCGCTTTCATTGGGTGAATTTACCTTGTCGGATAACCCTAAAACACTTCAAGTAGAAGATTCCACCTTATTGGAAGTAATTCCACTTTTTGTTGAATTAGGCAGTGATTCTATTCAAATCTGTTCTGGAGAAACCGTCATTTTGGACGCAGGAGAATACAATGGTTTGACTTATGAATGGAGTAATGGAGCCACTTCTTCAAGTATTGAGGTTATGCAAGGAGGAGATTATAATGTGACCGTTAATAGCGGATGCGAAACTGTTTTTGATAATACATTTGTCTCTGACTTAGAAGTTGGCGTGATACTTCCACCTGATATTACGATTGACCTAGGAGAAACGGTTAAAATAACACCGACGATAGCCGGAGTGGGAAATATTGATTATCAATGGCTTGATCCATTGGAGAATTCTTTAGACTGCTTAGATTGTTTATCACCAAATGCACAACCTCTTTTTGATGTCCAATATACCTTGACAATCGAAACGGAAGAAGGCTGTATTGCCGTTGATTCGATAATGATTTTTGTAGAAAAAAACCGGAATATTTATATCCCAAATGCATTTAGCCCCAATAGTGATGGGATCAATGATTTGTTTTATATATACAGCAAAAGCCTAGTCAAAATTAATACTTTGCTTATATTCGATCGCTGGGGGAATTTGGTCTTTGAATCCCTTGGAGGCTATACCAATGATCCTGATTTGGGGTGGAATGGAAAGTTTAATGGAGAACGAATGAACCCAGCCGTTTTTGTTTGGTATGCAGAATTGGAATATTTGGATGGACTAATTGAGTTGAAAAAAGGGGATGTAACGTTGGTGAGGTGATTTGAGATTAATATCAAATACCTGAGAATTCACTCTGGAATTTTTCAATTATTTTTCTATTGGCAACCTGCCTAAGTTATTTTATCGTATGGACAATACAGAAATGGATATCAAGTACTTCTGAAAATAAATTGAATCATAAGGAATTATTAACAGTAATATTAAAATATTGGGGGTAATATATACGTAATCAATCTACACTTCTCGATTCCTCTTCACAAAATTAAAATTATGAAAAACATAATGATTGCCTTTTTCCTCATGGCATTGCTAGGGCAGATTACTGCTCAAGAAGAGCAGAATTTAACTTGGTTTACAAATTTGGAAGTCGCCAAAGAATATGCAGCGGCAAATGAAAAAGATATCTTGATGGTTTTTGCAGGTTCTGATTGGTGTAGACCTTGTAAGCGTTTTAAAAAGGACATATTAGACGCTAAGAAATTTAAGACTTGGGGGAGCGAAGAGGTAGTTATTTTGTATTTGGACTTTCCTGCCAAAAAGAAAAACAGACTATCCAAAGACCAAACAGCGCACAACGAAGCCCTGTCTGAGCAATACAATAAATCTGGCTACTTACCTTATCTTTTATTGATTGATTCAGAGGAGAATGTCATTGGAAATCCTAAATATTGGGGGCAAAGTCCCAAGAAGTTTGTCAAAGAACTCATGGCTGATATGACGCCTTAATAACCAGTAAAGAATAACTTCATCATTTCACCGATAATCTTTTATTCTAATAGGTCGTTATTTCCCTCAGCAATAGCTTGGCTATTCCTTCAGAAAATGCCTAATATTAGAACAAAATCTTTATCTCCAAATGGCAAACCTATTCTTTGCTCGTTACTTAAATTTACTCTATGAGAATTATTCTATTCCTCTTCTTACTTTTTGGAAGTCTATTTACTTCCGCGCAAGACTCACCATTAGTCTCTCAAAAAAAAGTACTCAAATTGATGGGCAGTCGATTTGAACTTACAGCGGTTGCCGAAAATGAACAATTGGCTTGAGATGCCATCAATGTAGGTATTGGAGAGATTGAGCGCATTGAGACGCTCATTTCCTCTTGGGATAAAAACTCCCAGACAAGTAAAATCAATCAACAGGCAGGCATCCTACCGGTCAAGGTAGATAAAGAATTATACGACTTGATTTTTCGAGCAAAAAAAGTGTCTGGGCTGACGAGTGGTGCATTTGATATTTCTTTCGCTTCGATGGACAGGATTTGGAAATTTGATGGTTCCATGACTGTCATGCCTTCACAAGAATCTATAACAAAAGCAAAGTCTAAAATCAATTGGAAAAACATTTTATTGCATAAAGAAGAACAGACTGTTTTTCTCAAAGAAAAGGGTATGAAAATCGGTTTTGGGGCTATTGGCAAAGGGTATGCTGCCAATCGGGCAAAATCATTAATGCAAGAAATGCAGGGAGTTCATGGTGGAGTGGTGAATGCAAGTGGAGATTTAATTACATGGGGAAAAAGTGTTCAGCAAGAAGGATGGCTGATAAATATTACCAATCCAAAAGATAAAGAGGTGGCATTGGGTTATCTTCAAATTAATGATTTGGCGGTGGTCACTTCGGGCGATTATGAAAGATATGTAGTTTTTGATGATATACGATATGCACACATAATTGATCCTCGTACTGGTTATCCTACGACAGGAATTAAGAGTGTCACTTTGGTTTGCCCAGATGCTGAACTAGCGGATGCATTGGCAACTTCGGTTTTTGTATTGGGAAAAGAAAAAGGGTTGAATTTAGTCAATCAATTGAAAAATATTGAATGTTTGATTGTGACTGATGAGGACGAAATCTTAACTTCTGAAAATTTAAAACTCAATTATTTCTAATGAAAAAACTATTTCGATTTCTGTGAATGCTATTTGTAGGCATACAAATAAACGCTTGTGTTTCCGTAAAAGCCTATCAAAAGATGTACTTAAATGATAGTGAAATGGAACTTGCCGCGAAAAAATGTGAACAATTTGAAATCAATTTTGAAGCTTATAGAGAGGGTGCTGCAGGAGCCAATGGCGGAAAAGTTGGTGGCGGATGTGGCTGTAATTAATCACTCAATTTTGATTGAAAAATGAATAAAATGAAGACCCAATTTGGATTAATATCATTTTTACTATATGTAAGTTTTCAGGTATTTACGCAGAATAGCGAATACCAAATGAAAGGCAATGAAAAAGAAACGACGATAGATTTTTTATCAAGTTATTACCAACAAGATGGTAATAATGCCGCTGTTACGGGTGGTATTGGCTCTGAAGAATTGATGGATATTGTAAATGTATTGGTCGTCAATGTCCCACTGGACAGTATTAATTCGGTTTCTTTTACGGTTGGTGGAGATCTTTATTCTTCTGCTTCTACCGATAAAATTGATTTTGAAGAATCTTCTGCTTCAAGTCATGATTTAAGACTTTATGGAACGGTCAGTTAGTCTCGGAAAAACCTTCGGAAGGGCGAAACTTATACTGCAAAATTGAATGCATCAACTGAATATGATTATAAATCGGTTTCGGTCGGTTTTGCACATGCCAAAGAATTCAATGAAGGAAATAGCGAACTCAACCTAAATGCTCAATTATTTAGAGATAATTGGGAATTATTTATCCCTGTTGAATAGCGTTCTACAACTAATATACCTTCTGCTTCCAGAGGTTCTTACAACCTTCAAGCTTCTTTTTCGCAAGTAATCAATCAGCGAATGCAATTCTCAATTTCGGGTGAAGCCATTTATATGGATGGTCTATTGTCTACTCCATTTCACAGAGTTTATTTTAAAAATCAATCGTTGGCTAAGGTTGAAAAATTGCCAGATACACGTCTGAAAATTCCAATTGGAATGCGCCTTAATTATTACCTGACAGATTTCTTAGTTGTCCGATCTTATTACCGCTATTATTTCGATGATTGGGGGATCAAAGCCCATACATTAAGCTTAGAAATTCCGCTAAAAGTTACGGACTGGTTGACCCTTTCTCCGTTTTATCGGTATCATACGCAAAATGAGGCGGATTATTTTGCCCCTTTTGCGGAACATACATTGTCGGGACAATTTTATACTTTCGATTATGATTTGTCTGATTTAAGTAGTTATAAAATAGGTATGGGGGTTAAAATATTCCCTGTTTATGGATTGGCTAGGTTTAAGTGGCGGAAAGAGAAGATTTTGCAATTGAAGTCATTAGAATTCAGAACGGCTTACTACAATCGAAGTACCGACTTAACTGCTTTTATTGGAAGCATTAATTTAAGTTTCGGAATTAGGTAACAATCCCTTTTCATAAAGCTGGTGTAAGTTTATTAATTTATAGTTTTGTATGTTCATAGGAATGGGAGGATAAGTCAAGATGTATATTTTATTGTTGTCCCATTCCATAGTTCATCCTATCTTTTCTTTATCGATTTAGGATGAGTTTCTTATCAAGGCAAGTTGAGATAACAAGCCTAATTAATAAAACTTAGATCATTCAAGAACCTAAATCAAAATCATCTTCAAGGATAATAACTCCAGGCATTCGCCTAATGCTTTTATCGACGCTCACCTTTGCTGTCATGCAAACCTTAATAAAAGCACTTTCTCACATTCACGTTTTTGAGGTTGTATTTTTTCGCGCCATTATTACTGCTTTTTTGGCAATGGGGTTTATGGTTCGTAATGGTGTTCCTTTCAAAGCCAAAAATTCCTATTGGGTTTGGTGGCGGACGGTAACAGGTATTATTGGAATGGTACTTTTTTTCCTTACCATTCAAAAGATGCCCTTTGGGGCAGCAGTTTCGATAAAATATTTGTCACCAGTTTTCACAGCGATTATTGCTGTATTTTGGTTAAAAGAAAGAATACGAAATATTCAATGGCTTTTATTTTTCATTGCCTTTATTGGTTTGATTTTATTGAAAGGTTTTGATACGAGAATTGATACCATACAATTAATCTTAGGTATAATCGGAGCGATTGCTGGTGGATTTGTTTATGTGATTATCAGAAAAATTGGAACAGAAGAACATCCGCTCGTGATTGTCAATTATTATATGTTGACGGCAGGAGTCCTTGCAGGCATAGCAATGATCCCTGTTTGGACAAACCCTACACTTTTTGAGTGGGTATTGCTAATCATTATCGGTTCCCTCGGTTATTATGGACAGCTGACCATGACTCAAGCCTTTCAAATGGAATCGGCAAGCCGAATGGCGCCTATTAAATATATGGAGTTGGTTTACTCTTTAATTATTGGATTGATTTGGTTTGGGGAAAGTTATACGATTTTAGCATTTTTAGGAATGCTTTTGATTATGGGTAGTATGCTTGTTAATTTGAAGTATAAGTAGTTGAATAACAGGTTGTTAATTCTTTTGAGGAACGTGTAGAAGGAGTTGCGTAATCTACTTCAAGCTATTCAGGAGGACCTATGAAAAAAAGCACCCAAATCACCGATATATTCAGGCGATTTCAGTTCCAAGATTGAAAAAATTTCAGTCTAAGTTTCCTCATTTGATTAAGGAGGGGGCAAAGCATTAAGGAAAATAGTGGAATTGGATACTTTATGATATCCAATTCCAATTCTTGTCCTGATTTTATTTCGAAATCACATGTTATTTATTCGTTGCAAAGCCATCTTCCTAATGCGCTTGGCTTAATCAATGGCTAATTTTTATTTTTTTGCTAATATTTCCGGTTTCAGTGAATATTGAAAGGAAATAAATTCCATCATTCAATTCACTTGTATTAATTTGGTTATTCCATTCATTATAAACATTCTGAGAATAAACTAACTGACCATTTGTTTTATAAAGATTAACCCTATTTGGCTTATTAGCCATGTTAGAAAAATCCACCATTAAATAGGAATCTACTGGATTTGGATAAACCCTTAAATGCTCTTCCTCAAAAAGGTCATTAACACTAGTAGAAGGGGTTCGAGTAATTTGAACATCGAGTAAATAAGTACCCAGAGTCCCCAGGTAATAGGGGTTTACTCTAAAATAAACAGTATTGTCACCAATCACAGTAAAGGAAGCGGGTGATGGGATATCATCCCATGAATTGGAGAAAGGATCGTCATTGATGGCATACAGAAATCGTACATCATTCGTATAGGATTGACCGTTGCCCGAATGATAGGAATCATGTACTCTTGGAGTGATTTCATAATCATAACCAGCAGGTAAATCTATTTTATAAAAGTCATAATCTTCAGGATCATGCATATTGGATCCTTGGGTATTTAATGTCGCATTGTCATTTGTAAAAGATACCCCTAATGGGTATGCATCAGAAAGGCTATTATTGGGTTCATAGGCATCTGCGTTTAATGGCGAAGGCAATATATTGAATGGGGCAGTTGATGAAACATCTTCTAAGGCCAATGGGAAAGCCCATTCCGTACTATTATTCCTTTTTGCTCTAAGAGCAATCAGGTAAGCACCTGGTGGAACATTTACACCAAAACTTGTGAACATAACAGAGTAGTCCGTATTAGCGAAATCTATGGTAATATTTGAAATTTTATCAATGGTTTGCACGAATTCAAAATCTAGATTATATAATTCTGCAGCCACTTCACCACTCCAAGAGGGGACAGTTGTCAGATTCCCCAATGTAGCAGAAACGGTAAAAGCCGCATTTTGATGTACTCCTAGGGTGTTACTGGACGGTTCTTCAAACAGCCAAAGTATTTGATTCCCTCCAGTAATATCAAGGACAATAATGTCTGTTCTATTGTCACCTGTAGGAGAGCTTTCTATCTGCACCCAATTGTCACTATTTTCAGCCTTATACACATAGGAAATATAATAAAACCCTGGTAATAGTGATATTTGATCAGAATAATTTCCAATACCAATACCCCCAGGACCTACAATGGATACATCCGTAGAATCCAAATAGGCTATAAAGGAATCGTCATGTCTTGTATAAACCGCTGCTGCTATCTTTCCGTTAAAAGTATTTAACCCTGTATTTCTTACATTTCCTATAACAGAGTAGTTTTTTCCGTATTCAAAAATGGTATCAGTAACAAGTGGCTCACCAACCAACTCAAGGCTTGGAGGATCATTAGGATTTGGTTGAATGCCAATAATAGCGACTTGGTCAGAATTATACCCATCATTAGAATTGCCCCCGCCTGTTCCAGTTCCATTTGGTGTGAGGGCATTTAACGCGAAATACCCATCAAAGGCACCTCCCCATCCCCAATTTATGTGGAAGTGTTCATTATCAGACAAAAAAGGCATATAGCCATCACAGACAAACCCATGACCAGTACTTGAAGAATACCCCCCATAGAAAATAGGTCGGCTAGCATCTAACTCTGTTACCATTAAGGAGTTCCAAGTGGCACTTGAATAATCCTCTTTATAAAGGAATTGCATTGCCGGGTCATATCCAAAGAAAGATTCTAAGGCATTTTTTATTTTTGAAGGATTGGCACCACTACTTGTAGGATTATAATCCATTTCAACTGAGACCCCACATTGATACATTAACTCTGCTACCGATTCATTTGGGCTAGTCACATTATCTGGCATATTCCACCATTGATAATAAGTCGTAAAATAATTGGCAGTTAGAACACCATAGCCTAATTCAAAATAGGCATGATACCCTGATCCCCGAATTGGATACTCCCAATAATTCATAACTTGCGCCATAGCTGTAGCCACACAACCAGTGACTGATCCACCAGGACAATCATCATTATAATAAGGTGATTGATTCCAGGTTGTGGTCAAAAGAGGCAATACACCGTCTCCACTTTCATGATTTGGTAATGTCCCATTTTTTAAGACTTCCCAATGATCTTTAATATCGCTGGTAGCTTGTACTTTGTTGTCAATCGCAAACCTAACTTCACGTTGATAGCTATCCAACCATTTTGCCAAGTTAACTGGTAAGTTTTCGGGATCAAAACTGCCCTTTTCAGCATAACCCAAAATTGGAATGATTGCGTCATCTCCTGCTACCAATACAAAACCGTCTGATTCATTGACATTAAAAATATGGATCAGTTCTGATTCTAGGCTTAAATTATATCCATTGATTCCATATACAGGTGTTAGTTGGAGGTGTTCAGCAATTGAAGCTCCCTTTTCGGTTGATTGATAAAAGTGCTTGGCTACGATAATTGCTTCGCTAGGATTAATGTGTTTTGCTATTAAGTTTTGATGGAAGAATAAGGTAATACATAGTACAATAAAACTTAATCTTATAATATGATTTATAGGTTTGATTGATAGAAGAATTGTTTTCATGATATGAATTTTTATTGTGGGAGACTGTTTTGAAATCACTATTAAAGTTTATAGATAGATATTTCAAGACAGTCTCCCCGTTTAAAGCATGATTAAAAATTTATCGAAATGAGGATCAATAGATTATGGTTCTGACAAAAAATTAACGAAAGAATTTATCGGGATAATGGAGTGAGTTAATTTGCAGTCAGGTTCATAAAGTTTTGGTTCTCAGGAAGGTAAAATTTAAATATACTCTTAGTCAAAAAAGTAATTTTGGAATAGGATTATTAAAGATTATTGGACTTAGGTGACGGTAAATGACCACGAAATCAATTTGTTATTCATCCATCCATTTATACAGAATTTCCATTCCACGGAGTTCGTCTGAGTGATTATTAAGATAGGTAGTACCCACATGGGTATTAACTCCAAAAGCTTTTGCTTTCCAGAATTCTACTTTTATTTTACTCCCAAATTCACCTGGATTGAAGTTTCGGCTGGTGGTTGGTTCATGATTATCACCAATTGTTTGTAATAGGCAAACTTCTTGACCTTCTTTATTGAATACTTTTAATCCTTTCCAATCTTTGACACTTTTGGCAGTTGATAAAGAAAAACGAATAGAGTAGTGTGGTAGGTTTGGTTGCTCACTCATACTTTCAACAACATCATCAGAGTTATTGTCAACATGAATAACTAAGGGTAAATAAGCTGGCTGAAATTCCCAATGCGAGGTCCAGTAACCTGCGGGTACACCACTCGCTTCTAATGGACCTTTTTCCATATTTAAGACTTGTCCTTTTCTGTATCTGTTTTCGATTCGATAGAAGCCATTTCCTGCTTTGATTCTCTTCCAATGAGAAGTCCAGTATCCAGCAGGTACATTGGAGCATTCCAGAGATTCATTTTCCAAATGGAGGTATTTATCAGTTCCTTCTTTTTTAATTCGGAAAAATTCCGTGTTTTGAACAAATTCAATAACCCAGCGTCCAGTTGAAGAATTTCCATCAATAGAACCAGTTGATAACTTGTCATTTTCAACTTTTATGAAGCTGTTTTTTCGATACTTGTTTTTTAATAAAACCTTTGTTGAAGTCCATTTTTGTGCATAGCTTATTGGTGCACTACTCAACATAAAAAATGATACTAGAGTAAAACAGATTAGACTTTTCAATAATGTTTTCATGATTTGAATTTTTTTTTCCTGAAAAAACAAGGCGTAATTCTTTTGAACGATACAAAGATGCAGGATATGCGAGTTGAGCTCATTCACACATTTCACATAAGGATTCATCTATTTCACATTGATGAAAAAATAGTAGGACTTATTTAACATTGAAAAAGAAAAAGGCAGAATAACGCACTGATAGTTAGTTATTTACGAATAACATTGGGCGAATGTCCAAATTCTTCAGAAAACGAACGGGAAAAGTAATTTGGGTCGCTAAAACCGACCTCATAAGCGATTTCAGAAATATTCAAATCAGTAGTTTTAAGCAATTCTTTGGCTTTGTGTAAGCGAATCGAACGGATAAACCGAGAGGGTGTTTTGCCTGTCAAAGCTTTGAGTTTGCGATTGACTTGCATATTACTCAAATTAGCAGCTCTGCATAGATGAACAACTCCAAAATCAGGGTCATCCAAACGAGCTTCTACTGCATCGACTAATTTTTGAATAAAGGCTTCATCTAAGGAAGGTTTAGCACTAAATTGTATTTTGAATGAGTTATACTGCTCTTGCAGTTTTTGTCGAAGCTTAATTAATTGTTCCAACCGAACAAATAATTCTTTTTTGTTGAATGGTTTCGTCAGAAATGCATCCGCTCCCATTCCCAAACCTTCGATTCGATCGTCAACGGCTGCCTTTGCAGTTAGCAAAATGATAGGGATATGACTCGTTCGTTCATCATTTTTTAAAGTTTGGGAAACTTCGTAACCGTCCATTTCAGGCATCATAACATCACTTATAACAATATCGGGAATGGTTTCCAGCGCTTTTTCGACACCTGCCTTACCATTTGAAGCCGTTAAAATCTCATAATCGGCATTCAATAAAGTTGTCAAATAAGTGGTGACATCTCGATTGTCTTCAATGATCAACAGTTGGGGTTTATCCTTGAAAGTAAAGCCATTTTCTCTTTTTTCAACTGGGTGTTCAAGCACCAACTCTTGTTCCATCTTCTTCGAAGGTGCTAATTCCATTTCCATTTGGGGGGTATCCGCATTTCTGTGTATCGGTAATAAAATCATAAACTCCGTCCCTTCACCCAATTGACTTTGAACTGATATTGTCCCACCCATTATGCCAATCAATTCTTTGGTCAATGCCAATCCTATGCCCGTACCTTCTCCTTTACGAGTACTCGATCCATCTGCCTGATAAAATCGATCGAATATATTTTCAAGATCGTTTTCTGAAATCCCAATACCGGTGTCGGTGACTTTAAGTTTTAAATAAAGTTGACCATTCTTATCAGCCTCAGTTGTATGCAAAACCACCTTGTCTCCAGCATTTGAAAATTTAATGGCATTGGATAATAAATTATAGACAATATGTTGAATTTTTACCTCATCAAAATCCATTTGCAATTCCTTGATTTCTGGGTAAAACATCAGTCTAACCTTTTTTTCCTCTGCCATAGAGTAAAAGGACTCTGTTAGGTATTGCAAATAATTGATGATATCTGCCTGAATAAGGTCCAGTTTCATGGTACCAGAATCCAGTTTGGACAAATCGAGCAATTGATTGACCAATCGAAGCAGGTTTTCACTATTTCGACTGATGAGCTTCTTCTCGTTTTGATGGCCACGAATATTGTCAACCATACCCATTATGACCGTCAATGGTGTTCTGAATTCGTGAGTGATATTGGTGTAAAGGCGTGTCTTCAAACTATCCATTTCCTTTAATCGCTTTGCCTCTGCTTTTTCAAGTTGTTGTCTGATCTGGTATTGATAAATCAAATAAACCAGCCCTAAAAACAAAGTCAAATACACCGCATATGCCCAACCTGTTTTGTACCAAACTTGATGTACGACGATTTGAAATTGTCTTTCAGAGCTTTGATAATAATCTGCTGAAATTCCACCCTTTACATGTAAGGTGTAATTTCCTGGTGGAAGATTGTCATATTGAATGGTATTAGAAGTACTTAGCTTTGACCATCGAGAATCATAATTTTCCAACCACCATGAATACTGATTTTTTTCAGTATCTCTATAGTCAGGGGCAAATACATCAAATCTGATAAACCGATGGCGAGGATATACTTCAAAAGTTGTAGAAGTCTCCGAATCAGGGTAAGTGTGAAGAATAGTATCCTGTTTTACATCAAAATGAGAAACCCGCAATAATTGAATAGGAAATGTTTCGTCAAATCTAGCGTCTTTGGTCAATTGATCTGGATCAAAAACATAAAGTCCCTCCATTGAGCCAAAATACAAATTACCTTGTTGGTCTTGATGGCTGGATAGTCGGTTAAATTCCATAACAGATTGGCGAGGAAACATTTTAAAGTTTCGCATTTCACCAGTCTCCACATTTAATCGATATAACCCCGACGAAGTCCCTAACCAACAATAGGTTTCATTTTGAGTTTGAATGGAATAAATAGCTCTTTTTGCCAAAGGATCAGTCGAATGATAGGGGACTTCTGTAAATTCTTTTGTTTTCAAATTCAATCGGCTCAATCCCTCTTCGTGACCGATCCAAAGCTGCTGATTACTATCCTCATAAAAAGAAAGTGATCTTGTGATGGATCGAACTGGATCATTACCAGTAATGTTTTGAACAATTGTCCCATCTAAATTCAATTCATAAACTCCAGTTGCAATGGTTGCCACAAAAAGTGTTTTAGTAGTCGGACTTAAATAAATCTGACTTACTTGATTCAAATCGTTTCTAGCCTTTGGTTCGAGTCGAGTAAATTCCTTTAAATCTTTTGTATTTAAATCATACTGATATAATTGGATAGGTTGTCTTCTAACTAGTATTTCCCCTGCATCTGCTATCCACATCTGTCCTGTTTTTTTATCAATTAAATGGGTAACGTGGTGATTGTTGAGTCCTGGAATAATTGGAACGACATTTCCAGTCTGAAGATCAATTTCCAGTTCATCCAAATAGAGTTTGTCATTGAAATAAGTCAGGCTATAGACCGATTTTAGGTTCTCGGGTAGATTCAATTTAACCTCACTTAACTCTCCAGTTTGAATATCTAATTTTTGGACACCAAACTCATAGCAGAAATAAATATTGCCTTGATCATCCTCCGTAATCCCGCGAATGACACAGGAATTAGAGGCACAAAATGAATAAGCTTTTTTATTTCCTAGATAGCGTTTAAAAGGCTCTTTAGTGCTTGAAAATTTAAAAATGCCTCTGTTCTGCGTTGAAAACCAAAGGGTTCCAGTATTATCCTGATAAACTTTGTAAGCATCATCATGATAATAATTGACTTCCGGATGTTGTTCTAGAACATATTTGGAAAAATTAAACGCTTTTTCTTTACCTGGAACGAAGTGATATACTGACATTTTTGATCCCAATAACCAAAAATCTTCTCCTGTTTTATCTAGGCGTTCTGTGCCCAACTCTTCTGGGGGCAAGCCTGGAAGATCGATATGTTCTAATTTAGAGGAATTGGGTTTTAAAGAATAGATTGCTCTTGTTAGCTTTTTAGATTCCCGATTTTGGATATAATGAAAAAGCTCAACAGGTTCATCCGTATTGTATAGAAAGTTGACAATCTTTGGGTACTTATTTATTTTCGGAAAGGCATAAGTTTTCTTAAGATTTCCGTCAATATCATATTGTAACAAGGTATCTCGGATGGTTACAAAAATTTGATCTCCTCTAACCGCTAAATACTTAGTAAGTGAACTCCCAAATATCTCTTTTTTTGTATGTCTAAAGGGTGCGCCATTATGAGATACCATAATGGCAAAATCGTTTCCTATTCGGTAACCATTTCCGATAATTGGAGCACAAGTTGCCCAAATTGTCCCATCTGTCGTTGGTGTGATGTTAAAAAAATAGACATGCTTCCAGTTCGCATTGCTATTTTCATCCATCCCAATAGATTGGATAATCTTGCGGCTATAAGGATTATAAACTCTGACACTATCTCCTGGAAAATATAGGTTTTCCCAACCATCTAAAACTTTGGTGGTATTCATGAATCTAATAGAATCATTTTTGAAGGGCATTGGAACTTTGATCACTTTTTCACCATTGGAAGTATACCATTGTCCCTGTCCCAATAACCACATCAAGCCTGTCGTATCTTGAAAGAACTGATTAATTGTTTGTTGTTTACAATCAACAAAAGGGACTCTATCCACAATGACATGATTGTCTTGAGCAGTTAAAGTTGAGAATTGCAACAAGGCAAGGAAAAGCAACAGGTATGTATAAATTGTTTTCAGACTATTGAATATTTAACCTTGTAAATTAGGGTGTTTGATGTTTTTCTGTTTAAGCTTGATTTTCTTTTTTTCTGAGCGGTTAAATAAATTTCTATAAAGGTAGTTTTCGTCTCCAATTTGATAAAGATTAGACACCTAAAGATAAGAAAATATCAATGGTTAGAAATAGTCTAGAAAAATTACAATCTCCCATAATAAACTACCATCTCATACCACATTTTTACCTTGCCACCTTCTTGATGATTCTCAAAAAGTGACTTCAAAAAATCAAACATTACTTGATAGTTTGGATGATCATTTTGATCAGCATATGAGCAAGATAAATAGCGACCTAAAACGCCATTAAAATCAAAATGTTGATAGTGCTCAATTGATTTGGAGTGAAAATTATCCTTGCCAAAGAAATGATTCATGCTCTCTTTATTGGCGACTCTTCTAAATTAATGGATTGTAACTCAGTAGAATAGTTCTCTAAAAAATCATTATAGCCATGCATGAAATCCGACATAGAATCTAACCTTTTATTCCAAATCAATAGAACCAAGCCATCTTTTTTCAATATTCTTCGAAACTCTCTTTTCGTTTTTGGAATATCAAACCAATGAAAAGCTTGAGCAGCGGTGATGAAATTGACGCATTGATTATAGAGATTTGTTGTCTCCGCCGTTCCATCCAAACTATGAAAAATGGATTGGTTTTCGAATAGTTTTTCAGCAGCTCGCCGCATTTCTAAATTCGGCTCAATTCCAAAAACCTTATTCCCGTTTTCTAAAAATAATTGGGTCAGTTTTCCTGTACCTGAGCCAATATCGGCAATGATAGAATTTGAATTTAAGCCTAAGTTTCGGGTCATAAAATCGATAAATTCGCTAGGGTAACCCGGCCTGAATTTCAAATAATTTTCGACAGTTTCTGAAAATCGGGTTGTTGAGTTGGATAAAGGCTTGAATACGTTTTTTCTAAAGATTCTAAAGGGAAAAGGGCAAGTCAAGATGTATATTTTATTGTTGTCCCATTCCTAACTTAGAGTATGTTTGGAATTTGCGTTTGAGTGATTTTTTGAGGAAATATTATATTGAAGGAGGCATTTTTCGCAGTCAAATGCGGGCAATTTGAGGAGAAAAATAACGCTGTTCAATATGATATTTGGCGAAAAATCGCCAAAATCAAAATTCAAACATACTCTTAAAGGAAGAGTTCTTTTAGTGACTTATGGATTGGCAAACTTCCATCAATTTCCGATAAATCTCATTCGTTTTTAAAACGCTTGGGTTTCCCAAAATAATAACTTGTTGCCTTGCTCTCGTTAATGCTACATTTAACTTTCTGTCAACCCCCTCTTCCGAAAGCGAAACCAAGGAATCCATTTGCCGCTCCGAGTTTGTGCAAAGAGAAAGGATAATAATATCTCTTGCTCCTCCTTGGTAACGCTCGACAGTATCAATAGTGATCAATTTAGAATTGATTTCCTTGGTATGTAACACTTCCTGAATTTGAGCGATTTGTGCACGGTAAGGGGTGATAACTCCAATACTATTTTTTGAAAAAACAGTTTCTTTTCGGAAATATATATTTTTGAATATAGACACAATTTTGCCAACCATTTGCGCTTCATATTCATTCGTTTTTTGAGTCAAACTATTCGAATCTATTTTGGTTGGAATAAAAATTAACCGATTTTCAGAAATTGTTTTTTCTAAATCGGTTGGATTTTCAAGAAGATTATTTGAGAGGGCTTCTTTTTGAACTTTTGAATATTCAATCGAATCAGGCAGGGTATTCAAAAATCCTCCATAGAAATATTCATTAGGGAAGTGCATAATTTGTTCATGCATTCGACCCTGATGGCTTAGTTTCGCATAAGCCCAATGCCAATTTTTTTCTTGGCATCTTTTATACAATCTTTCAAAGAAAGAATTTCGTAAGTTATTCAATCCAATAGCCTTCAAATCCTCATTTTCAATAATTGATTGGTCCTTATCTTGAACGACAACTGCAGGCAATTGTTGATGATCACCCACCAAGATGAATCGTTCAAAATTAGGTAATAAGCCTACCAAATGTGGTTCTAAAATCTGTGATGCTTCATCAATAATCACTCGATCAAATTTCTTCAGGTTCAATAATTCCGTCCGATTTGAAAAAGAAGCAACGGTACTCACAAAAATTCGATAACTTTCCAAAAGGGCTTTCAATTCTTTTCTATTCGAAATAGCCTTTAATTGCTCGGAAAGTAATGTATGTTGAAAACGATCTCCTGTTGAATATTTAGAACCAATTCTCAGAAAGCTATTCTCTCCTTCAGGAACTGGGGACGTGAACTGACAATTAAAAATAGCTTCACAGATCTCGTCCACTGCCCGATTCGTATAAGCAAGCACCAACAAATTCTCCTTCGTCTCATTCATTAGCCACTGCACAATATTTTTGAGCATTTTGCTGGTTTTTCCGGTGCCAGGAGGACCCCAGAGTAGGAAATAGTCTTTAGCCGAAACTGCTTTTTTTAGAATATCGTTTTGCTCATCAGTCAATTCAGGAACCCTGTCAACTTCAATTTTTTCAGGTTTTGAGGGTAGGGTAGTAGTGAGCAATAATTCCTTTTTTCGAGTCGGACTCTTTGCAAATTTGAAAAGCCCCCGGTACATCCCCGTAAAACCCATATCCATCATGTCATGCTCCAAATTCCAATAATCAAATTCGGAAAAAATTGCTGTGTTAAATTGAGAATATCGAAGTCGAAAACGTATCAATTCAGGAGTGATTTCAATGAGACTTCCTTTAAAGATTTGACTTCTTAAAACTGCTTCTTTTGAATCAGATTTGGGATACAAAACCGCAATATCTCCTTTTCTGAAATTGGCGAGCGGGTTAGTATCTTTTGTTCGACTAAAAGTAAGGATCGGATCACCAGTATGAGATTGATTATCAATTATTTGTAAATGACTTGCGATTTCGAAACTCTCATTTTTTTCTTCAAAAGAGTTGAGCCAAAGATTGGCTAATCCATTGGCTTTTTTATGTCCATGAATGCCTGTTTTGGCGAGTTGATGTTCGCGAGCAATAAAGGCAGTGAAAGATTCAAAATAGGCTTTTTCAAGCTCATTCATGCCCCAGAAAACTTTCTCAAAAGTAGCAATGTCTCTTGCAAGAAATCCTTTTAATTGTGGGTATCGATTCGTTTGGATTTTAGGTAGTAATTCTGATTCCTTTTGACACATTTTTCGTTCATAAGCCACCAAAATATTTCTCAATTGAATCGCCTCAAATTGTTGTGCTTTTACCACAGGTGCATATCTCAAATTGCGGTTATCCAAACCAGAATAAAGAATATAATTCGTGGATAAAGTCTCTTCTTCAAAAACAGCTTTTACAATTAAATCATATAATAAAGTCTGGGTAAAATGATTTTGCGAAATGCCATATTGGTTGGGCATGTAAGCAGATCCACTCTTCAATTCAATAATGGCTGAATCTTTTCCATTTGGATAAAAAACATCTAACCGCCCTTGCAAACCATAGGTCTCAGAATAAAAAGAAGGTTCGAGATAACATCCTTCCTTTTGAATTTGAAATTTCTCTAACTCTTGATGAACCAATCTTTTTAAGTTCACAAAGTGTTTTTGCGATTTTTGCATAATTTCTCGCACCACCGCATTTTCAAACAACACAAAAGCCAGTGGATTTAACCTGAAAACTTTTGGAAAAGTCTCTTGAAAAGTCGCCTCAGGATTGGATAATAATTCATCTAAAAAGAAATTAGCAATGTTTCCGATCATCAAATATTTATTCGGGTCTATCGGCAAAAATTTCTTAATCAAATACATGACAGGAGCTGTACCAAATTCTTTAAAGCATTCGGAAACTGCCGAAACATCCATCAAATAATCAGGTTCAATGACAAAAGCCCTAGGGTGATAAATGCCCTTTTCATCTACCTTGACATCGAGTAAGTTCAAACTGACTGGAAAACCAAATGTATTCCTGATTTCTAATATGGAAGGATTGAAATTTTCATTTCGGTGAGCAATATTATACCGGACTCGAATGGTCAACTCGGGACGATTGATATCTTTGACAATGAGCTGATTGTGCTGTTCGTTATCCGCTAATGCCACAACTCTCACCTTAGGTAAAAACGCTTTGGTTTTTGATTCTGAATATTTAAAATCAAAATCCTCTTTTATAATATTATTTAATTCATCTAGAATCTCCCCTCCAAAAATTTGTTGAATCGAAAAAGCAACCACATGAAGCCCTAAATCATAGGTTTTTTCAGTGTCTTTTTTACCGGCGGATTTCCGAAAAGCATGAATCCAAAACTGTAATCTTTTATCAAAGTCAAACTTATGAGTCACATAAGCGATTCTAGAGAATAAGGTAGTGAATTGAATGCGTTCTTGTTTGGTTGCTTCAATAAAAACTAATTGCAATAAATCAAAAAGAGCTTTGATTTTTTCCTTTAAGGATGGAATGAATTGCGCTTCAATTTTGAGCAATTCTCGATAAAAAAGACGGGCAAGTTCTGGTGACAAGTTAAATTCTATTAATATAACTCCTCTTTTTCTCTTTCAAAAACCATCTTGGTCAGATGCCTATTTTCGGGAAAAAAGGAGTCTAAAATTTTTGTAAAAGGCAAAGATAATTTTTGCAATTGGATGGAGGTGTCTGAAGGTCTATTATTATCCCCAAATGTTTGACTTATAAAATTAGAAAATTTCAGGCTGATCGCAGCATTTATATATTCAATACGGATAAGTTTGAACTCATTCTTTTTCGCTAACCTGGTGTATTCTTTCACTGTTCGAGCAATTACGCCATTCATGCTCTCTTTGCTTTCTTCCGTTAATTCTATGATGATCAGTTGATTATCGGAAGCACGGCATGCTTCTTCAAATAATTTTTCAAACCTTTTTTTGTCTGTTATATATTGAAAAAAAGTAACTGAAAAAACCGAATGGAAAGATTGGCGAGGAAAGGGGAGGAGTTTGCCTTTTATTTTTCCTAAACTCACTTCTAATCCCTCCAATTCTCGTTGTGCAGAGTCGAAATCTTGATTAGAATCGGCAACCCCAAAAAGGGCATCGGGCTTTTTTTGAGCCACTAATTTTAGATGATCGCCTTTAAAGACACCAACTTCTAAAACCTCTCGCCCATAAAAATCTTCGCTGCCCAACATTTGTAATCGGCGCTCCAATTGGTAAGATTTTATAGGCGTTAGTTTTCTCATGCATTAGGGTTCCGAGTGATAGATTCTCAATTTTCTTTACAGTAGACTTGTTTCTAAATAACAAATTCATATATACAATTCTTATTTAGTAACAACCCTAGTGTACTAGTTATGATCTGTAATTACTTGTTTTAATATAAATCCTTTCTCGGCTTTTTCTTCCCAAGGTAAGGCATCACATACGGCGAGGTCATTTCCACAACAGCTTTCACATTGGGTGTCTAATATCCATAATTCTCTGTAAACCAATCCAATGCCTTTAACATACTTTTCTGTCCAGAGTCTTTGTTCTAAATTGTTATTACTTGAATTAGATGCTGTGACCGATAAAACATTTTCAAAATCGAAAGTACCAATAGTTTCAGGTGAGTCAATATTTCTCATTCGATGTGAACTCCATTCTTTGAAAATCTCCACAGGTTCACCGTTAACCGAAATAGATTGAAAAACATCAATAAATACATTGCCATTCCAGCTTTTATTTTCTCGAATTGGAAAAACCAAAGGAATATACTTTAAGTTATCTTCTGTCCTAAAAGCTTGATTATCATACATGGCTTGGGTCAATACCTTTGAAATTTCCCATTGACTGATGCTATCCTTTTTTGTAAATCTTTCTACCTTGAATAAAGTATTTCCCAAATTATCCAATAAGGTATCCACAATTTCCTCCCGTACATAAGTCTTTGTTTCTGAAATTAAGGAATCGGTAAGCAGGGAATAGACCATCGAATCGACTTCATATTCTATATACTTGCCAACGGAAAGAGGAAAATAATCTTCCCCTACATTTTCAATTTTGAAAGGATCCTCTAGCTTTTTACAAGAAAAAGCAATAAGAATCGTCAAGATAGAAATGCCTATAAATAAAAATGAAGATTTCATATTCACAATTTGCCGGTTTCATTAGACTTTATTCCAAAACTTCTATCTCAATAATACTTTTGGAATAAAGTCTATTATATGGGTGATTTGATTTCAGTAATACTGAACCACCCATACAATTTGAGCATGATTAACGAAAGCTACCATAGATAATTCCACCACCCACTACATCATCTCCTTCATAAAATACGGCGGATTGACCAGGAGCGACCCCTTTTACATTGGCTAAAAATTCGACATTGATTTGATCTCCTAAATTACTTAAAACACTCAGCGCACCATTATCTTGATAACGAACAGCGGTAACAGCTTCAAAGCCATCTGGAATTTCAGCATATTTCATCAAATTGACTTTGGATACTAACATTCCATTTCTTATCAAATCTTCTTCTACACCTAAAACCACTGTATTTGTATCAGGTTGAATTTCAGTTACATACATCGGATGACCAAAAGCCATTCCGAGCCCTTTTCTTTGTCCAATGGTATAAAAAGGATAACCTCTATGTTGACCAATAATTTCACCTGCCGTATTGACAAAATTACCTCCATCTACTCTTTCCTCTAATCCATCCACACGGCGTTTCAAAAAGCCTCGATAATCGTTGTCTGGCACAAAGCAGATTTCGTAACTCTCTCCTTTTTTTGATAATTCATGATAACCCCAATCATAAGCCATTTGACGAACTTGTGGTTTAGTATAAGGACCCAATGGAAACATACTTCTACTTAAACATTCTTGATTAAGACCCCACAAAACATAAGACTGATCTTTCTTTGAATCGACTGCTTTTTGGACAAACTTTCGACCATTCAATTCTTTTTGAATTGCATAATGCCCCGTTGCAATAAATTCACAATCCAAAGCATCCGCGCGTTTTATCATTGCAGACCATTTGATGTGCGTATTGCATAAAACACAGGGATTTGGAGTTCGTCCAGCGATATATTCATCCACAAAATTGTCGATTACATAATCTCCAAACTCTTCCCGAATATCAAAAATGAAGTGGTGAAAACCCATATCCACAGCAACCTTTCGAGCATCATTTATAGAGTCTAGGCTACAGCATCCGGTTTCTTTGGTAGAGCCTCCTGAGTTGGCATAATCCCATGTTTTCATGGTTATTCCAATCACTTCATACCCCTGCTCATGCAACATCATAGCTGTTACTGTACTATCGATTCCGCCACTCATGGCTACTAAAACTTTTCCGTTCTTACTCATCTTTTAGTTTTCGACTTTTAAAATACAATTTGACGTAATTCAAAATCAATAATCTTGGCTTTAGTTCAATTTGAGCGCGAATTTCGGAAAATTGGGTGGTCTTTCAAAGCTGTCTCGTTAATGATGAGTAATATGGTCTCCTTTCAAAGTAAATTTTTTGATTATTGTGGATGAGTTTCATTTTTTTTATTAAAAATGGATAATTTGCCCTTTATTTTATGCCTAACTAACTTACAACTTAAAATCAATATTATGCCCAAAGGATTTCTGATAGACATGGATGGTGTTATTTACAGTGGGAAAGACCTTATCCCAGGTGCTGACAAGTTCATTAATAAATTAAAAGAAAAGAAGATCCCTTTTATGTTTTTGACGAATAATAGCCAGCGAAGTCGTCGAGATGTTGTCAATAAATTGGCTGGACTAGATATTGATGTAAGTGAAGATCATGTTTTTACAAGTGCCATGGCAACTGCTAGGTTTTTAGCATGGCAAAAACCTCATGGTACCGCTTATGTACTTGGCGAAGGTGGGTTATTAACTTCTTTGCATAAGAATGGATATTCCTTAGTACTAAATGATCCTGATTTTGTAGTGGTCGGAGAGGGACGAAATTTTACACTAGAAATGGTTAATAACGCAGTGGACATGATTTTGGGAGGTGCCAAACTAATTGCAACAAACCTAGATCCTTCTCCGAAAAGAGCAGGTTGGGTCAATTTGGGAATTAAAGCGGTAGTATCCATGATTGAAGAAGCTACGGGTATAAAAGCATTTTCTGTCGGCAAACCAAGTCCGGTCATGATGCGTCAAGCGAGAAAAGCACTAGGCTTATCTACCGCAGAGACGACGATGATTGGGGATACCATGGATACAGATATTTTAGGGGGGATTCAAGTGGGTTATAGTACTGTCCTAACATTAACGGGCGTCTCTAAAAAAGAGGATTTAACCAAATTTGCTTTTGAACCAGATATGGTGGTCAATTCTGTGATTGATGTACCATTACCTTAAAATATTTTTATCAATGCATTTATTCTGAATGTACTAGGTGATCATGGAATAGTAACTCTAACAGATTATTTGAATGACTCAGAATAGCAAAACAACAAATCACATTAAAAGATGCAACCCTTTCATTTGGCTTTTCCTGTAACGGATCTAAAAAAGACCCGTGATTTTTACGAAAACCTCCTCGGTTGTGGAGTAGGACGTACTTCTGATCGATGGATAGATTTTAACTTCTGGGGCAATCAAATCACAGCTCATCTAGTAGATGAAAAAGATGCTGATCACGTCGCCAATCATGTGGATGGAAAAAACGTGCCTGTTAAACATTTCGGAGCCATTTTAAAAATGAAGGAATGGGAAGCGTTAGCCGAAAAATTGAAAAATCATGGGATTGATTTTATTATCGAACCTTATGTGAGATTCAAAGGTGAGGTTGGTGAACAAGCCACTATGTTTTTCTTAGATCCAAGCGGGAATGCAGTTGAATTCAAGTCTTTTCAAAACTTTGATCAGATATTCGCTGTGTAAAAAACTCTCGATTGGTGATTCGGTATTAATTTTATCAAATACCGAATCACCACTACCAAATTAATAGGAATAATCAATCTCCTTTCGTCATTTTTTGCTCGCATTGTTTTGCCAAATCCATATAAGCTTGTTCTTGCCCTTGAGGGGCATTTGGAGCGGCTTTTTTGAAATATTTAGCGGCTGATTCGTAGTTCTCTATTGCCATATTCCCACGTGCTAAGCCAACAAAAATAGTAAAATTATCATCTGGGTTTTTCTTGGCATTCATTTCAAAAATTTCCAGTGCTTCTTTTGGTTTTTTGGCTTGAATGAGTGAACGGGCATAAAAATGTAAATCGGTAATGCTTCCTAATGCTAGCGCCTTTTCCATAATGGTTTTTGCTTCGTCCGACTTACCCATTTTATCTAAAATTTGGGCTTTAGTAGAAAGGGTCTGGAAGTTCTTTTGTGCGCCAAAACCATTACCAGAAGCTTGATCTGCCCAGCCCAATGCTTTTTCCAATGTACTTTCGTCATTCATAGCAAATTGAGCGGCAGAATTTAGTCCTTGCCATGAAAACCCCTTCAAATGTTCGATCTCAGATTCGATATGCTTCATGGTAGTGGCATGCAAATCTGTTGAAACAGAGAAAGTTACGCTTTTGCTTTCCCAACTCAATCGAATGTCAGCTGAGTTATCTGTTTGGTTGATAAATTCATAAGTTAACCATTCTACATGATCACAATCACTAGCTTTAGCATTGACTCGAAGTGCATCTTCAGCTTCATCATAGGCATAACTCCCCCAAGACCAATTATTATTTGAAAAAATCAACGTCCAATCTCCACTTTCACGAGGAATAATATGAAAACCATACTTGCCCGCCGGTAAGTCTTGCCCATTAATTTGAACATCGTCTCCAAAGTACATAATTGTATTATCATTGGCACCTGCCCTCCATGGAGTTGGTTGACCATCATAAGGAACTAGATTCGGGTTGCCGTAAACTTTCCCTTCTCTGCCTTTGACACCGGGGCGATGATAGCTAATATGTATTTTGGATAAACCAATATATTCCGTAACGGCAGCTTTTTTTGAAGCTGGTGGTGTATTCACAAATTGGGCATTGGCGAAGGTGCATAGAAATGCAACAGCCGAGAAAATCGTGGTGAATTTCTTCATAATGTTCTTTGTTTGATGGACAAACGGCAGTTCGATAGAGTAGTGTTTTCGTACTGTTCGGGTGCCCAGAATTTAAGTTTGTTTGATTAAAATGTCTATTTTATTAGGACTATTTTTCCCGGAGTGGGTGGCATACAGAAGATGTGTTAAGTTTTATCTGTCTTTAGGATTACGTTTTTTTTATGTTTTGAGGCTGTTTTGAACACTTAATTAATGCTTAGACAAAATCAAGTTATAGATTACTGGAGCATTGGGGTTGTGTAAAAAGTCGAAAACGGAATCAATTAATAATTATTAAATTTTATTAAAAATTGATTTTCAGCAAAATTTACATTGTTTATTGTTTTAATAATATACTAAAATGGACTTTTTACACAACCCCTCGCTCCAGTAAATGGTGGTTTTGGAGGGGAGTCCAATTTAAAAAGCTGAAAAGTCAGCTTTTTAAATTTGACTCCCCTCCAAGCCTCCTCTACTGCAACGGGCGCCTTTGGCGCGATGTTGCAGTATTTAAGTGCAACTTAATTCTGTCCAAGAACTTACTTATCCTAATTTTTAAAAATGACCTTTCCTCCAAAATTTTCTTCATTAGATATTTGAATGAAATAATTCCCTTTTGCTAATTGCAAATCATAAGTATTGAAAAATATTTCTTGTTCCCCTTGTTGAAAAAGTAACATATTGGTTTTCAATGTTTTTCCCAAACTATCTATTAATGAGATTTTATAGTGCCCTTTTTGGGGTACATCCAGTTTTATATTAAAATTATCAGCGAATGGATTAGGAAAAACAGAAAAGTCTAGGGTGTGTTTTGGTAGGTCAAAAACCCCATTTGGCTCATTGGTAACCCAGTCCATAATGCTAAATTTCAATAGCTTTTGAGGAAAAATAGAGATGTTTTCAGCGCAAATAAAACCAGTTTTACCTTGACTAAAAACCAAGCCTTCAGGCTGACTAATGTTCAATACATTTCCTAGTCCAATTTTCCGCTTATTACCTGAGAAAAAATCAGTTCCTTGATAGTCAAATAATAGCCACATGAAAGCTTGACTAGTCACAATGTTATAACCTAAAAGAGCTATTTCGCCCTCATTCGTTATATCGGCTGCGGTGACTTGTCCAAGCACTAAAAAAGAGTCTCTTAAATCGGCAATATGAGTCCCTGGGGTCTTAGGTAAAACATAATGTCGAGTCTGGAAATCTACCCAGTTTTTTGAAAATAAATGTAAGCTGTCATTGTGTTCAAAAAATGCTTCACAATCGTAATTGTTCATATTAGGTGCCAAGGAAAAATCTGTTTGATCACTATACGAAAATTCAATGGTTTCGACGGTTGCTGCATTTTGAGAAAGCTGTGATTTTTCTATTCGAAAAATTCTTAAATCTGTTCTATTGCCTGGGTTGTTTCCAAAATCTCCGATATAAAGATACGTCTCATCTTCTGCTAATTCTTCCCAGTCAATGTTGTCCCCTCCGACGATGATTACCGTATGCAAAATCTCTCCTGTAAGAGTGTCAATTTGGAAAATTTTGTCTTCATTTCCACTGTCAAGATGTGTCCATAATTTGCCATCAAAAAAAGCCAGACCAGATGGTTCTGTCAATGGACTTGGAATTTCGGTAATCTCTTCCGCTTCATAATTGGTTGCACTGTAGGTACATGACCCATCATTTTGGAGCGCATCTTCATCAAAGTTGTTGGCTTGTGGGTCGGTACAGCCAGCCTGTGCATTGGCTTGTGAAAAAGCATAAAAAGTGCAAAAAAACAAAAGAAAAAGTCGCTTCATAATGACAAAGTTGAACAATTTGATGAAGGAAAATAGAGGAATTTCCCTAGGGATTAATTAACGGCAAAAGTATCACCAAAAACCAACTTTTTTTATAGATGAAAAATCTCTATTAATATTTTCAAAAAAATATCCTATTTTTGGGAGAATAAGGAATTATTATTGCTCGTCCCAAATTGCTCGCACGTTTTTTAAGTTTTCCCTTTAGATATCAATTTTGAATTCAGTTTTCGCTGTCTCTACTTAACAGTTTTCAAGACTGAGAGCAGAGAACTGATTTTCATACACTTGAGAGAACAAACATGACCAAAATGAAACACCAATCACTTCGCGTAGCGATTATTCAGGAAAGTCCCGTCTATTTGAATCTATCCCAAAGCATGGAAAAGGCTGAGATCTTAATCAATGAAGCCGTTGATCAAGGAGCCAATCTAGTTGTATTTGGTGAATGTTGGCTTTGTGGTTATCCAGCTTGGCTTGACCATTGTCCGAATGTTGCACTTTGGGGGCATGAGCCAACTAAGGAAGTTTTTTTAAGGATGTATCAAAATGCAATAACAGTGCCCGGGAAGGAAACGAAATTTTTTGAAGAATGGGCCAGGAAGTATAGGATAACGATTGTAATCGGCGTGAATGAAAAGGTTGGAACTGGAATGGCTATTGGTACATTATATAATTCTTTATTAATCTTTTCGGAAGATGGTCAACTTGCCAACCACCATAAAAAGCTAATGCCTACTTATACAGAAAAATTGCTTTATGGATTGGGGAATGGTAATGGATTAAAGTCGGTAGATACTTCCTTTGGAAAGTTAGGAGGACTAATCTGTTGGGAACATTGGATGCCTTTGACGCGTCAAGCCATGCACAACTCTGGTGAAATTATTCATATTGCACTTTGGCCAGCTGTTCATGAAATGCATCAGGTTGCAAGCCGGCATTATGCTTTTGAAGGGCGCTGTTTTGTCATTGCGGTAGGGCAGATTATGAGGGTTAAAGATATTCCTCCTGAGCTTGAAATCCCAGCAGCTTTGAGGGATAATCCATATGAACAGATCTTAAATGGAGGAAGTGCCATCATCGCTCCTGATGGTTTTTATGATCTTCAACCTCAGTATGAAACTGAAGGTGTTTTGATTCATGAGATGGACGATTTACAACAGGTTTTTCGAGAAAAGATGACCTTGGATGTTACAGGGCATTATCAACGAAATGATATTTTTGATTTTAGAATAAAAAAAGCATAATAATGCCGAAACAACAAGCCGTCCAAATGTTCAACTCATTCGTTCGGCAGTACTAAAACTCATTTCTCTCCTTCCTAATTACAAAATCCACCTTCTAACATAGAAGCTCATTGTCGTTGTCTTTTTAGGCTAGGTTTATTCCATAAAAGAGTCTTTTTATCCAATAATTTTATCTGTGAAAATAAGAAACCAAAAACCAAATCTCCTTAATTCTGTTACTCCAACCTATTCTGATCCAACCATAAAAGATTGATGAAAATCAGAACTGTTAAGCAAATCTTAAATCAGAATCTCTTCAGAATTCAAATAGAGTTTACATGATTACGATGTCTACATTTGCAGCAGGATATTTTAATATTCATCTTTTTTCAATTTAAAATTTCATGAAGAATCGTTCAACATTTATTTTTTTCTTTCTACTGACATTGGTATTTGAGCTGAGTGCACAAAACCCTAGCAAATGGCAAGGAAAACAAGGAGGTGGAAATGACCAAGAAGCAGCTATTATAAAAGGTCAAATTATAGATGTAGATAATGAAAGTCCTTTAGAGTTTGCGACGGTTACTGTTTTTTCTAAGAAAGATAGTTCGATGGTCACAGGAGGAATTTCTGATGAAAAGGGAAATTTTCAATTAGATACAAAAAAAGGATCTTATTATGCCCAGGTAGATTACATTAGTTTTAAAACGCGCACTATTGAGGAAGTAAATTTTGACAAAAATAACGTTGCGAATTTAGGGGTAGTTGCAATGATGTCTGATGCAGAAACTTTAAATGAAATAGAGGTAAGAGCTGAAAAAAGCCTCATGCAAATTTCACTAGATAAAAAGGTATTTAATGTAGGTAAGGACTTAGCAAATAGAGGAGGAACAGCAGAGAATATATTAGATAATGTACCTTCTATTGCTGTAGATATTGAGGGTGGGGTTAGTCTTAGAGGAAGTGGAAATGTTAGAATTTTGATCAATGGTAAGCCATCTGGGGCGGTTCGAAATGGAAATGCAAATGGGTTACGGTCTATACCTGCCAATTTGATTGATCGAGTAGAGGTTATCACCAATCCTTCTGCTAGATATGAAGCGGAGGGCATGGCAGGCATTATTAATATTGTTTTGAAAAAAGAAGAAGGTAAAGGTTTAAATGGCTCCTTTGATTTATCAGTTGGCCGGCCTCAAGAATTAGGTGGTGCTATCAATTTGAACTATCGAAAGAAGAACTTCAATTGGTTTACAAATATCGGTGTACGTTATAGAAATGGTCCTGGAAACGGTTATTCTTACCAAGAATTTTACAATCAAGATACATTGCCATCTGGTGAAATTATTGATCGAACAGATATTACTGATTTAAGGAGAGAAACGGAGCGTGGTGGTCTTTCAGGAAACTTCCGATTTGGCGCTGATTATTATTTTAATCCTAAAAATATTCTGACTACAGCCTTGAATTATAGAATAGGCGATGAAGATAATTTTACAGATTTGGTTTATAAAGATTATTTAAATGATTTGAATAATCTGAAATTAGTAACACTTCGAAGGGACGATGAATTTGAAGAAGAGCAAGACTTAGAGTATGCACTGACATTCAAGAGGTTGTTTGAAGGCAAAGGGCATGAATTAGTAGCGGATGTTCGATATGAAGAAGATGTTGAGGAGGAAGGTTCGGATTTCAGAGAAGAGTATTATCAAGCTGATTTTTTACCAACAGGAAAGGCAGATTCTTTACAACGTTCAAGAAATAAAGAGAGTAATGGACGATTGTCTATCCAAATTGATTATGTCAAGCCATTTAGTAAAGACAATAAATTTGAGTTGGGGTATCGAAGTTCATTCCGCTCGATTGATAATGATTATAAAGTTGAAGAATTTGATGATACGGTCTGGAAAGATATCGAAGGGTTGAGTAATGATTTTATTTATGATGAAAATATTCATGCCGTTTATTCACAATATGGCGATAAATTTGGCATGTTTTCCTATCAAGTTGGAGTACGTGCTGAATATTCAGATGTAACGACGGAATTGTTGGAAACGAACGAAATTAATCCCCGCGATTATTTCAATTTGTTTCCAAGTGCATTTTTGGGATATGAATTGGCAAATAATAATGCGCTTCAAGCAAGTTATAGTCGACGAATTAGAAGACCTCGTTTTTGGGATTTGAACCCATTTTTTACTTTTAGCGACAATAGAAATTTCTTTAGCGGAAATCCAGACTTAGATCCAGAATTTACGGATTCTTATGAAATTAGTCATATCAAATATTGGGAAAAAGGTTCTTTGAGTTCTGCTATTTATTATCGCCATACTAAAGATGTAATCCAACGAATTAGAATTGGGAATGCACAAGACAATACAACGACTACACGCCCTGAAAATTTAGCGACTAGAGATTCATGGGGTTTTGAGTTTAATTACTCTTACAAGCCTTTTGATTGGTGGTCTATGAATGGAGATATGAATTTTTATTGCTCGATTACGGAAGGAACCTATGTTTCTGAAACCGAAACGCTTGATTTATATGCCGATGCTTTTTCTTGGAATGGTCGTTTGACTTCTAAAATGACTGTATTTACGAGTATAGATTTTCAGTTGACTGGTAACTATCGAGCTCCAAGGGAGACCACACAAGGGCGCACTCGCGCTATGTATCATGTGGATTTGGGATTTAGTAAAGATATTTTGAAGAATAACGGAACCTTGACTTTGAGTGTACGTGATTTACTCAATTCAAGAAAACGGAGGTATACTAATTTTGGAGACGACTTCTTTAGTGAAGGGGAATTTCAATGGCGACAAAGACAAATTACGATGTCCCTGAATTACCGAATCAATCAGAAGAAAAAGCGTGGAGGAAATAGAGGTGGCTATAATGGAGGAGGAATGGATGGGTTTTAGTCAGTTGGCAGTTAGTACTGTTCACTGCCAACTGAATAGGGTCAAACGCCTTCTAACACCTCATCTACGGCACCATATATTTTAGCTTCTTGAGCGGTGAACCAATTATCACGATCGCAATCTTCAACTATTTTTTCATAGGTCTGATTCATGTGTTTGCTCATGATCGTATAAAGTTCTTTTTGAAGATCTTTGAATAATTTGTAGGTGATTTCCATATCGGAAACTTGTCCTTGAGCGCCTCCTGAAGGTTGATGAATCATCACTCGGCTATGAGGCAAAGCGGTTCGTTTTCCTTTGGCACCTGCGGATAATAAAACGGCACTCATAGAGGCTGCCATACCTGTACAAATCGTTGCCACATCGGGCGAAATGTATTGCATCGTATCATAAATGCCCAATCCGGCTGTAACAGAACCGCCGGGACTATTGATATACACTTGGACATCGCGTTTCGGGTCAGTGGAATCTAAGAAAAGCAATTGCGCTTGGATAACATTGGCTACATAATCGGTTACGCCAAGACCGAGAAATATTATCCGATCCATCATTAAACGCGAGAAAACGTCCATGGATGCCATATTCATCGACCGTTCTTCAATGACGGTTGGTGTAAAGGCTCGTATACCTTGTGTCTTTTGGATGTACTTTTCGAGGTGCATGCCACTCATGCCAAGGTGTTTTACGGCATATTTGGCGAATTCATTTTTTGAGAACATAATGTCGAATTTGATATTTATTAATAGATAATATTTTCAATTTTTTTTAATGTTTTTTCAAACTAACAGACAAGACTAAAAACAAGAATTTTTTCAACACAACAGACGTAGCATTATGAGAGTGCCCAATACAAAAAGGGCACTCTTTTTTTGTATTAGAGTATGTTTGAATTTTGATTTTGGCGATTTTTCGGCAAATATCATTTTGCACAGCGTTATTTTTCTCCTCAAATTGCCCGCATTTGACTGCGAAAAATGCCTCCTTCAAAATAATATTTCCTCAAAAAATCACTCGAACACAAATTCCAAACATACTCTGATTGTGACTGTTTTAAGTCGCTAATTAATTGTTGATTTAAAATGTTATATTATGACAGTCAGTATTTTGTGTTAATTTTTGGAGAACCAATTCCAAAAAAATATTTTGGAATTCAATTGTTTTTTTGGTTTGAATGCTGAATGTTGAGACACCCATTTTTCAACTGTGTCGAAGGAGATTTCAACAGGAAATTTTCTGATCTCTGAGAAGGTCTTTTCTATATTAATGAGTCGTTTCATCTTTTTATTATACTCTAAATTAGGTTAATAATTGCCTAAACCGTTAAAACAAAATTGAGGCATAAACAGCCAATCTTTGAGAGACGGACATAGTCCCAGGTTTCTCACTTAATAATTCTTTTAAGTTTTGCCGTCCTCGACTGATTCTCGTCTTCGTAGCGCCCTCGGTCGAATCTTGAATTGCTGCAATTTCTCGAATCGAAAAACCACTAATTTCAAAAAGAGTGATCGCTTCACTTTGTTTTTCGGGTAATTCATTCAATTTTTTTAAGAGTAATTGAATATCCAAAGCAACTTCAGGGTTAAGCGTTTTACTTTCTAATTTTTCCAAAACCAATTCTTCCCAGTCGCCTTGAAATTTCTGTCGTCGCCGTTGATTTCGGATAATATTTTGAACAATGCCAATCATATAACCCAATGTTTTAGTCTTATCTTGTATGCGTTCAAAACCTTCCAGCGTTTTCAAAACGGCTTCTTGAACCAAATCTTCTGTTTCCATAATTCCAAAGGCTTTGCTACTGCAAAATCGAACGAAAGAATCGTGATGTGATTCATACCAACTTAAAAATGCTTGATTTGTATTTTCGATCATATCTTTTTGAATGTGTTGTACTTTAAAAGTAACATAAGGAGAGAAAAGGTTACATTGCCGGAGAAAAAATAAAAAATAGAAAGGCGAAGTCAACCGACTTCGCCTATTTTTCTGTACTTATTTAGTGCTTTATTTTAAAAAGAGTTTGGGCAACTGATTCATTTTTTTTGAACATTTTCTCGTAATCATTACATCTTGCTTAGAATGATTGATAACAAACCGAGTATAATTCTCACTTCTCACACACAAACGATCGAGCAGTATATTTCTTATTTCCGTTATCTTCGTTAAAATTTTCAATTTCACACGAACAAGATCCCTTGTTTTTGACGAAAATGATCACAAAATATTTTTCATTTCAATATAATCTCCCTCTGCAAAATGGAGCTATTCATCTGTGCAAAATTAGAAGTATCAATTAAGTTTTCACCTTAGGGGGCAGGAAATAAATAAGGTACCCAAATTTTGCACAACTATTTTTTCTTCAGTTGAGTCAAAAAACGCAGACATACCCATAGGTATGGCGAGTATTTTTAACGAAAAATGAAGGAAAAATAGCAAGTGAAAGGGTAGGTTATTTATTTCCTACTCCCTTAAATGCCGAATCTTGAAAAGTATTCATTCAAAAAATGACAGTATTTTGAAAGGTTGATTATTTTTAGGCAGAATTTTATGAATTAAGTTGTTTAAGGTTACAATCTTTCTTACATAGAAACCTAGGATTTTCTCATAAAAATCCGTTCTGGTGATTTTCAAACTTTTTTACCCCTACATTATGGGAGAAAGTTTTAAAATTGCCAAAACGCCTTTCAGGGTTGAGGTAAATTTTAGCGGTTTTTAAATTTTCGGACGGTTTTTGAACGAATTTATTTTTTTGAGAAAACCCTTCACAAAAACCTTAGTAACGGCTAAAAAATAAGTCTGCCAATTTGAAATAGTAGATTTTGGATTTTAGCAAGGCAAAAAACATAGGAGATGCAGGGCATCAGCGAGTATTTTTAACGCCGCAAAAGTTCAAAAGATACATAGGCAAATGTCGAAGTTATTCTTTAGGCGTTACATATACAGCTTCAATTTAAAAAGAAATCCTAAAGTGGCATCATTGGAAAATCACTGAAAAATAAGGTTGGATGAATAAAGACTATCAAAACTACACAGAAAACTTACCTCAAATAAAGGAATATTTAACGTCAGGCAAGACTCAACTATGTCTGAATGAAGTTAAGAAATACATACCTGGTTATTCACCAAAATACGATTTGTTAATTCTGTTAATTACGGGATATAACCGAATCAAAGAAGATAAAATTAAAGGTACGCTTTCCTTTGATGAGGAAAATAGGGAACTGAACAAATTAACGGATCGGATCCTAAATTTTCTAAACCAGATTTCGGCAAAAGATTATGAGAAACCTAACAAGGAGGAATCAAGTGATCCTCGAATTGGTAAGGTTAAATACAGTATTCCTCAAAAAATGCAAATGAATGAGGAAACGGAATGCGCTGTTTGGATTGCTTTTGACGAAGCCACCATTTTGAAAGAGGTAGGTGAAACGGAAGGCGACATTAAAGATATTCGAGTATCTAAAGTAATGGGTGTGGAATTAATTTGTCATGGAAAAGGAGATGCCTTTAAAATTGAGACCTATGATGATTCAGAACAAATAATTGAAAAAGATTTAGCTACTTCCTGGGCTTTTTACGTTACTCCTTTAAAGTCAGGTAAGCACCCCCTTATTCTGAAAATATCCGTAATTATTGCAGTTGACGGTGAAAAAATCAACAAAACCAAAGTCCTAAGGGAAATTGTACAAATCACTACAGAAAAGCCCGATATACAGGAAGGACAAATCAAAGAAAAGGAAGCAAAAGGCTTTTTTCTTATGGCTGCTGCCGGATCAGGAGCTAAAGGGACTGGTGGCATTTCTACTCCTAATAATCCGACTTCAACGGGATCCAACACAGACACATTAGGGAAGAAAATAAAGAAATATCTGCCCGCAATAATTGCTATTTTGGGTATTGGTTTAGCTTCCATTTGGTTCATGAATAAATTTGATTTTGGTAAAAAGGAAATTTCAAAGGAAGAGTTGGAATTGAAATGGGAAGAGATTAAAGAATCTGCTGACACGCTCAAAATCCAGGATTTTATTGAGAAAAATCCTGACTCCCAATTTCTGTCTGAAGCAATGGAACTTTTAGATCAATTAAAGATCCCTAATAATCAAGATCAATCAATAAATACCGAAACAACGAATCCTTCGTCTGTTAGCCCTGAGCAACAAAGAGTTGGTAATGCTGATAATTCTTCTCCAGATAAAGAGGAATTGGAGCCAAAAGTCATCGAACCTGAGCCAGAAGAAAGTGATACAACAACCAATAATTCTAATCCTCTCGATGGGAAAGAAGCTGAAAATGAAACAAGTAATCCGGAAACAGACGATTCGGTCAGCTACACAAATGTGTCTCAGAAGCCCCTCTATAGAAATTGTGAAAAGAGAAAGAAAAGCAAACAAAATAAATGTACTGAAGAGGCAATTGGCGCTTTTGTTTATAAAAGACTTGTAAATACCAATGTGCGGTTAGATGGAAAGGTTTTAGTTGGCTTTATTATTGAAAAAAATGGTAAAGTTGGAGCGGTGACAGTTTTGGAAGAGAATAATTCAAAACTCGCTCGAAAAGCAAAAGAGATTATCCAACAAATGCCTCGTTTTACACCTGGGCAAAATGCAAATGGTACTCCAGTTCCCGTATTGTATAGATTGCCCATCAAAATTAAAGGATAGCTATAGAGTGTTGGCAGGAATAACCTTTCCTTTTACAGCGTTCTTAGTAGTCAATTAGCTTTAGCTGGATTGGAGATTTGGTTTGTTACTGGAATGGTGTACTAAAACGTTTTAGATTCGTCACTAAAGTACAATGATTGTTTAAGTGTGGGTATAAATCCTTTCATTTCTTAGTTGGAATGCACATAGCTTCTCTAAGAGTATGTTTGGAATTTGTGTTTGAGTGATTTTTTGAGGAAATATCATTTTGAAGGAGGCATTTTTCGCAGTCAAATGCGGGCAATTTGAGGAGAAAAATAACGCTGTGCAAAATGATATTTGCCGAAAAATCGCCAAAATCAAAATTCAAACACACTCTAAACCTTTAAGCAACTCCATAAAGAATGAATGAAATAGATTTAGAAACAAATGAGCAAACATCAAATGAAGATTCCAAGAATTGGTTACAGAGGTTAAAGGATGAAAGTTGGGAAGCTGAATTATTAATTTCAGCAGTAGCCATTTTTGGTACGTTAAAACTTTTTTCGATCGTTGATTGGGTGGTAAATCTCTTTATTGATTTACTTCCTCCTAGTCAGTATCTGATTGGTTACTCCATCGTTTTTGGTGGTCTACTCGCTATCAGTATACTGACAACCATGTTTGTGATTCACTTTTCACTCCGAGCCTATTGGGTCGGATTAGTTGGACTTAATTCCGTTTTTCCTGACTATGGATTAGAAGATAGTGTCTATTCCGAAATATTTACTAAAAAGATACTGTCGGTTCTTCCTAAATTAAAGAAAACAGTACATCAAGTTGATGAACTCTGTAGCGTAATATTTTCAGCCGCTTTTTTTATGCTGATTTTATATCTTTATTTGACGCTATTTGCTTGCCTCTATTTATCACTTTATAATTTGTTGTCAGATTATCTGAATCATTACATTTTACTGATTCCATTATTTTTAATGATGTTCATTATGGCTCTTACCATTCTAATGGGGGTGGTGGCAAATTTGGAAAGATATAAACAAAATAGAACTGTCCAATTGTGGTATTTTCAAATCTCTAATTGGGGGTCTATGATTGCATTAGGACCGATGTATAAAAATCTGATGCAAATTTCAATGACTTTTGCTTCCAACTTCAGAAAGAAAAAATCCCTTATTGAACTTATCATTGTATTTATTGTAGTTGGCTTTGTTCTTACCATGATTGAATTTAAAAACAGTAAAATTCCTTATTTGATCAATCAAGAATATTTCTTTGATGCAACAAAAGTATATCATGGATATTATGGCTCTGAATCGGATGAGGAAGATTTTTTGCTAACACCTCAAATAGAATCTGACGTTATGGATATCGGCGTCATGCAATTGTTTATCCCTGTTTACAGTTACGAGCTTCAACAAGTTAAATCCGTATGTGGTGAATATATAAAAGATGAAACGAAGACCAGAAAAGAACGAAATAGAGAGAAGCGAGCCTGGTATTTAAATTGTTATAGTGCGTATAATCAGGTCTTCTTAAATGGAGAAAAGGTTGTGACTGATTTTAAGAAATATAATAAGCCAAAAACGAATCAATTTGGATTAATAAATTATGTAAACCTCGAAAACGCGAAAAAAGGAAAAAATACGCTTAAGATTATTAAGGACATAGGAGATCAATCCAAAGAATGGACTATCCCTTTTCAATATGTTTCGGATTGATGAGATTTTATGCTATAAATATTGGATTTTACTTTCAATCAAGAGACGCACAGAATCTAATAGCTTTAAAACCTGAAATTATGTGCTTTCCAGTTATTGATGTCGTATAAAAAAATCAAAAGCAGCATTTTAGGTACGACATCAGTAATTGAAAAGCGTATCAACCCTCAGTTTTTTTAACAAACTTAGGCTTAAAATAAGAAGAAATTAACGACTGCCAGCCTCAATTCGCCTAGGTATATTAGAAATTTGTTAAACTCTGAGAATCTGATTTACCCTACATTTCTTTTGGTAAATTTACCTATCAAAATAGCGCTTTTTTTCATTTTTCTTTGATGAAATTCTTTACTGTACACTTTGTGAAATTAGCGGAAAATGCCGTCAAAGAGGGCGAAAGAATAATATGGAGGGATCCTTTTGGTGAAAAAATCGAAGATTTTTTCACCAAAAGGATCCCTCCAAAAGAAATTTTCGCGCCGTAGGCGCGTGGATTTCATAAGTGTACGTTAGAGAATGATGAAAAAAATAAAGACTATGGATATTTTGGTTAAACTTCATTGAATTTGCAAACCCACTCGCGTTGCGGTTCACACACTTAAATTCTTTTATTATGATTGGTCTACTAACCTCTTTGATCGTATTTCTGAGTTTTGCATGCAATTCAGACAATTCGCCTTCTCATCAATCTACTCAAGCCGTCAAAAAGGATAAGTCCGAACTAAATGACGACCTTTTTGATCTCAAATTTCAAATTGAAAAAATGGAAAATGACTTGTATAGTTTAGCAGTTACGATAGACTTATTTGATGGAAGCTTTATTGTATCACCTCATTCTCAAGACTCCGTTTATGGTCACTTTGATATTATATTCAAGGATTTCGGTAATATTGTTGCGGATAAAACACTTTCAGAAATTCCTGCCTCTTATCCAGAAATCGACCCGATATTAAATACCCTGGTGAGATTTGTAAGGGGAAAGACAACCTATAAACAGAACATCCATATTTTGACAAAAGGAGACTTTGACGCATCTGGTATGATATGGTTTGTACTGGAACCAAGCTGCGTCCCATATGATGTGGAATTTAGGATCTCTTCTCGTTCCGGAAAAATGACCATAACAAAAACTAAAACGGCAGTTTCTGCAGGTTATAAGGGGTGAGGCACGATACAATTATAAATCTACCTTATCCTCGCCACTTCCATTACTAGTTTATAACCAACGCCGCGAATATTAACGATTTTCACGCTTGCATCAGCTTCGAGTTTCTTACGTAATTTTGAGATAAAAACATCTAATGTTCTTCCTATATAATCACCATCGTCACCCCAAACCCTTTGCAGAATTACTTCGCGCTCTATAGGTACATTCGGAGCCGTATGCAATAAAGAAAGTAGCTTTGCTTCTTTGTGAGATAGCCCAACCGTTTTATCTTTATAAGATAGCGTACTATTTTTTTTGTCAAATTGAGACGCTCCAATTAAAATCAAATTGGGGTCTATATCGGCTGGGTTCTTTTTCTTGATAAAATAGCCTATAAAACCAATTAGGAACAATAATGGGATCATTAATAAACTTGATTTAAGCGGAGTATCATGATCTGTTTTAGAGGCAATTAAGGAGGAATGTTCTAATAAATGATTAACAGAATTAGTATTTTCAAAAATGGTAATTAACAGGTTATAACAATCCTTTGGTAAACTTCTCCCCACGCAGGCAATCGGCTCAGGGTAAACCGCATTTCTGATTTCAAAACTATGTACGACATCTTTCGTTTCGCATTGCTCTACTACTACAAAGTAGTGGGTGGCAATTTTGGTTTTTGTAATAACAGCATTAATAATTGAGGCTAGATCATCGGGGTCAGTTCCAAATTCAGATTCAAAAGAGATTTTGTATTGCCCATCAATTTTTTCAATGGGTAAAACTCTCGACTCTATATCTCCCCAACACTTCAACAATTCATGTCCTATCATCCTCATTGATACGCCAATTCTCTTTTCGGAAATGTCTTCTTCTGTATTGGAATAGGCAATTACTGAAAACGTAATTATAAAGATTATAAAAAGGAATTTTTGAAATGCTGATATGAAATGTCTAATTGTCATATTGTAAATTTATTAGTTTAAAATCTTTTTAAAAGAGTTTTACACTCAATTAACACTATTTTACATTTGTTAGGGTGATAAATGGGTGTTCTACACTTACATTTGAATTGTGTTAAGGTGTTTTTGTGTTAGTACTCTTTTCAATAACACACGAATACTTTAAGAGATAAATAGACTTTATACTAAAAAGATTTTCCTGACATTTTTTTTGCATAAAGTTTAATACAATCAGCAATAATCAGTCCTATGAAAAACTTTCAAAATAAGCTATCTGTCTTTCTCTTCATTCTCTTTATTTTTCCTGATCTCGGTTCTTCCCAAGACACTTTACCGTTTGAATTAAGCTGTGATGTGCATGCAAACTATCCATCTCTTTCCATGTCAAAAACGACATTAAGTGAAGCCGATAGTATAGCTCATCTCTATAGATTGTATAAATCATCATGGGTAAAAGAATTTATTTCAGTTGAGGTTTTTGCAAGCCATGATGGAGAAATAAAGAAAGCAGTAGGCAAAAATGACCTTTTGAGCCAAGAACAAAAAGACCTCATGCTTAAGGCTGATTTTGGCTCGGACATTTCGGTTGAAATAAGCTATATACCTGACAATACGCTAAGTCATAATGATCCTAAGGAATTTAGTTTTTCCTTCACCGTCGATCCTGAAAAGGAGGCACAATATCCTGGAGGGCAGCAGCAATTAAAGCAATACTTAAAGGATAATATTTTGGATCAAGTATCTCTTTCCTCTTTTAACCAGCACCAATTATATGCCGTGAAATTTACCATTGATGAAGATGGGTTGGTCAACAATCCGCATGTCTTCTGGTCATCAGAAGATGAAAAAACGGATAAAATATTATTGGAGAGCATTTGCAATATGCCAAGTTGGATACCGGCAGCATATGCTAACGGTAATAAAGTAAAGCAGGAATTTGTATTGTTAATTGGAGATATGAAAAGTTGTGTGCTCAACCTGGTAAATATTCGTCGAAATTTCTTTGGTGATTGAGCCCTTCCTTAGAGTATGTTTGGAATTTGCGTTTGAATGAATTTTTGAGGAAATATCATTTTGAAGGAGGCATTTTTCGCAGTCAAATGCGGGCAATTTGAGGAGAAAAATAACGCTGTGCAAAATGATATTTCCCGAAAAATCGCCAAAATCAAAATTCAAACATAATCTTAGTCTTTTGTCTTCACTCTTCGTTACGTACTCGCCTAAAGAGCTGTGGCTATTAGGTTCTGTGTGTTTCTCTTTTAAAATCTAATGATAATGTTTAATAAGCTAATCATTTCTCTTTTTATCATCAATTTCATTTGGTTCTCATCTTGTGATCAAAAGAATGATCCCATTAACAAAATTGAAACTTCAATAAAAGTAGAACAACCGCTCAAATTAAAATATAAAACCCAGCACTCTTATGGTGGGTCGTCTTGTCCTGATAATTTAAGAGGGTTTCCTCCTGTCGACATTCAAGAATTGGATAAGGTACCTGTTGTACAAGGTCGTTTGCCTACAGAGGAGGAAACAAGGAATGGCACTTCTCTTATGTATTTTGATCCGATAAAATCACCAAGTGCCAGATCTTTAGATATGAAACTGCCTAAGCTGGCGAGATACTATTCTGACTACACGAAAAAGAATGAATTAGTTATTGTTATTCAAGTAGTGGAGGTTGAAAATGATACAGTTGTGGGCTTTCGCTATTTAAATGGAGGGAATGGCTCCGCATGGTTTAGTGAAGTAACTTTTAGCTCAGAGGAGGAGATTAATAAATTAGGCGCGACACCTTTTGTTTCTAATAATTTAGAAATCAATGCATCTAAAGAAATAATTTGGGAGGTAATAACTAGCCCAACTTATGCAAAAGTATTGGGAGAAATGTTTGATGCAAATGCCTATTTAGAATCAGATTGGGAGAATGGCTCAAAAGTTTATTTTAAATATGAACCTGGTAATGTAGTAACTACAGGAGTAATAACTGCCTCTTGGAAGAATTTATATATCCAGGTTGACTATAATTTTGATGGGTATCACTATGCAGAGAAATTCCTTATTCTGGAAAATAAAAACACCAATACTACTCAATTACATATTGCATGTGGTCCTTATGGCGAAGATTTTGAAGATCAAATAATAGTTTGGAACAACTGGCTTCAAAAAGTGAAGGAACTAAGTGAAAAGAAATAAAAAACTAAGGGGAAAAATTTATAACATCTAAAATTCTAAAATGAAAACACGCCTGACTTTACTATTAAGCTTACTAATAAATACCATTCTCTTTACTCAAAACCTTACAAATCGGCCTGATATTTTTATCGATTGCCAGATGAATTGCGATTGGAATTTCATCAAGCAGGAAATTCGTTTTGTCAATTATATGCAAGATCGCCAGATGGCAGATATTTATATTTTGGCGACTCGCCAAAGCACAGGAGCCGGTGGTCGTGAAGTTCAGTTGGCATTTATAGGCAATAAAGAATTTGCTACAATCAGAGACACCATCAAGTACTTCACGGATCCCAATGCTACTGATGCGATTGAACGAGAACAATTGGTGAACGAACTAAAAAAGGGATTACTCCAGTTTTTGGTTCAAACACCTATGATCAGCCAAATTACTTATGATGTTGAAATAGAAGAAGGAGAAGCAGAAAATAACGTAATAGATGACCCTTGGAATAATTGGGTTTTTAACATTGGCGGTAATAGTTGGTTGAATGGAGAGTCGACCTATTCCAGGGTAGATTTGACTGGACGCTTTTCAGCTTCTAAGATTACAGATAAGCATAAGATTCGGTTTTCAACCTTTTATAATTTTGAAAAATCGACTTATAAATTAACTGAGGGTGATGAATCTTTTGTCAAAAAAAGTTATAATTTTCGACTCCTCTATGTCAAAAGTTTAACCCCCCATTGGTCGGTAGGTCTTAATACCCGAACAGGCTCTACGACTTTTGAGAATACAGATATTTCAACGACTCTTAAGCCAGCCATTGAATACAATCTCTTTCCTTATTCTGAGGCGAGTACCCGCCGATTTAGTTTCAACTATTCAATAGGACCAGAATATTATAATTACACTGAAACAACGATTTTGAACAGGTTGTCTGAAGTCCGAATGCGTCATGGTTTAGACATTGAGTTTAACCAAACTGAAAAATGGGGTAACGTCTCTTTGGACATTGGCGTTCAACAATATTTGCATGATTTTACATTGTTCAATGCTTATATCAATCCAAATATCGAATGGCAGATTTTTAAAGGATTGAGTATTGATCTTGGTGGTTTTGCTTCTTTTGTAAGTGACCGAATCAATATTGCCAAATCAGCTATTTCTGATGAGGACATTCTTTTACAAATCAAGCAACTGGATACTGATTTTACCTATTTCTTTTACTTTGGGTTGAATTATCGCTTCGGATCCAAGTATAATAACTATGTAAACCCGAGGTTTTAGGAGGTAAGGCAATCACCTTTAAATTTAATTCTATCCGAATTTCTATTGAGTCCCAAGGGAGTAGTTTCAAAGATAGAGAAGGAAATATTTGGTTTGGATTTAATGGAAAAACTTTAACTGAGTTTTATACAAAAGAAGGTCAGAGTTTTGTTGGGATTCTTTTTATCATTGGGGATCAAAAAGATAACATTTGGTTTGGGGGAGGGAATGGTTTGTGGAAGTTTGATGGAAAAGCCGTAACTGATATGACCTAACAAAAAAACGGATAAAAGAAATTCATGAAGAATCATTTACCAATAATGCTATTGATACCACTGGTTGTTTTTATTACTTCCTGTAAAAAATCTGTTCAACAACCAAATATCATTTTAATCATGACTGATGACCAGGGGTGGTCTGATGTAGGTTTTAATGGGAATACTGAAATTAAAACGCCGTGGTTAGATTTGCTTGCGTCAAAGGGTGTTATTTTCGATAGATTTTATTCAGCTTCTGCAGAATGTTCACCTACAAGAGCTAGTGTCATTACTGGAAGAAATCCTCTTAGAATAAACATTCCCTTTGCCAATAAGGGGCACCTGCGAGAGGAAGAGATTACAATCCCCGAAATGCTTAAAAAGGAGGGATATGCTACAGGTCATTTCGGGAAATGGCACTTAGGGACACTGACCAAATCTGTTATTGATGCAAATCGAGGAGGTAGAGAAGCATTCCTTGACGACTATACGATTCCAACGGAACATGGTTATGATAGGTTCTTTTGCACTGAATCAAAAGTACCCACATTCGATCCTATGGTATTTCCTGCTTCCTTTAACGAAGGTGAAAGTAAGCGGTATGGTTGGAAGGCAATAGAGCAAAATGATTCGATAAAAAATTATGGTACGGCTTATTGGTCAAATAGCAATCAAAAAGAGTTAGCCAATTTAAGTGGTAATAATGCACGTGTCCTATTGGATAGAGTAATCCCATTCATTGAAAACGCGCTGAAAGAAGACCAATCATTCTTTACAACAATATGGTTTCATACCCCTCATTTACCTGTGGTTAGTGATAGTATTCATAGAAACTATTATAGAAATATGAATTTGGACAAACAACTGTATTATGGAGCTATTACTGCCTTAGACGAACAAATTGGAAGATTGTGGAATAAGTTGGGGGAAGCTGGAATTCAGGAAGAAACCATTATTTTCTTTTGTAGCGATAATGGACCAGAAAACCGAACCCCAGGTAGGGCAGGCGTTTTTCGCGAACGCAAAAGAAGCCTTTATGAAGGCGGTATCAGAGTCCCTGCTTTTGCGATATGGAAAAATAATTTGAAAGGAGGTAGAAGGATCGATTTTCCCGCTGTTACAAGTGATTATTTGCCCACCATAATGGATATTCTGGAGATTGAATATCCCGATGGCCGCCCTATAGATGGTATAAGTATTTGGGAAGCACTGAAAGGTAATGAAAAGGAAAGAGGAACTCCCATTGGATTCATTCGTAAGCCGCAAGTATCTTGGGTGACCAATCAATTTAAATTGATCAATCACGAGAAAGAGGAAATTTATGAACTGTACGATTTATTAAATGATAAAGCAGAAAAAGAAAACATTATTAAAAAACATCCTGAAATAGCAAGGGAAATGAAAGCTGATTTATTGAAATGGTTGAGTTCAGTTGATAACAGTAGTAAAGGAATGGATTATAACAAATAATGCATATGGACACACCATGTAAGGGAGTAGGAAAAAAATAACCTACCCATTTCACTTGCTCTTTTTCCTTCATTTTTCGTTAAAAATACTCGCCATACCTATAGCTATGTCTGCGTTTTTTGCCTTTGATGCTACTGCATCAAGCAAACCCAGTAAAGAAAAAATAGCTGTGCAAAATTTGGGTACCTTATTTATTTCCTGCTCCCTAACAAAAAAGAAAACATGAAATATTTTCCTTTATTCATCGCCTTATTATTCGCTTTACTTGCTTCTTGCAGAGGACAAAATCCAAATAAACAGTCAGAGGATAGCATCATCCAAATACAAAGTGAATCGTTGGATAATAACTCTTCGATTACCCATTTTAATATCATAAATACTCCAAATGCTCCTACTCGAATTACCCGAAAAGTCAAGCTAGATAAAGAGGGAAATCTGTTAATGGCCTCCTATGATGATATCGTTCGATACGATGGGAAGTCCTTTTTTCATTTTCCCAAAGAAGACGGATTGGAAACTTGGTACGCCTTCGATGTAATGGAAGATTCAAGTGGAAACATGTGGATTGTCAGCGACCAAGTTGGTGTGTACCTGCATGATAGAGAATCTTTGACTCATTTTACTACAAAAGACGGTCTTGGGCACAGAAGAAATATGTGTATTTATGAAGATAGGGCTGGCAATATTTGGATTGGTGGTCAAGGAGGGGTAAGTCGTTACGACGGAAAAACCTTTCAGATTTATTCTACTAAAGATGGTCTAACTCATAATGATGTCAGTTGCATTATGGAAGACAGTAAAGGAAACATGTGGTTTGGCACGAGAGGAACTGCCTGTGTTTATGATGGAAAAACCTTCACCGAAATTAAAGATGACGAAGGCAATCCCTTTATTAATGTGTGGGATTTTATAGAAGATCGTCATGGCAATATTTGGCACAATGGAGGTGGAATTTGGCGGTACGATGGGACTTCGTTTACCCAACTCTCCACCGAAGGTGCTATTTGTCTTTATGAAGATAAAAAAGGAAATATATGGACTTCGCCTAGTGGTACGCTAAGTTACTACGATGAAAAGACATTGCTTGATGAAAAACCGACGCTTATTCCAATCTTTAGCGTAAAGGGAGCGATTGCTCTACTCGGGATTATAGAAGATAATGATGGCAATATTTGGGTCGGTAGTGGTGATGGAGTTTGGCGATACGATGGTAAAGCCATTACCTATTTTACAGGTAAACAGGCTGAGAAATAATATTTTCTTACAATCATTTATGTCAAGCTAAAAATCAAAATAATTAGTAAGTGCTTGGACAAAATCAAGTTATAGATTGCACAACCTCTATTTTGCAGTAATAAATTTTTATTATCCAGGCTTCAATTTTGAATTTGCAACACTACCCACATTGGGGTTCAATCACTTGAATGTCTAATGGATATTCATCAAAGAATCGTTCGCTCATGTTAAAATCTCCATTGTCAACAGGTGTCCCACACTAAATCTTGATACATTTGCTTGCAAAAAAGATTTTTTTTGCGACGAGAGCAGCCATCTGAAAAGATAAGATAATCGCCAGCATGTTGGTTTCAGACTGGGCTTAAGCGCCTAAATTAGTACAATCATATTATGAAAAATGGACTAAAAATATTGGGTTTCTTTTTTGGGGGCATAACGCTTCTTTTTTTTATACTAATTTCTATTCGTCCAGAGCCTGAGGCATTGACGAAATATTTGGTGAAGCCCATCATGTCTCCAAAGTCCAATGAACTGAGCGTCCAATTTTTGGGTAATACCAATCTGCTTTTTAGCGATGGAACAACCCATATTTTGACAGATGGGTTCTTTAGTCGCCCTTCGGCATACGAAATACTGGGCGGCGAAGTCAGCCCCAATAGCGAAGGGGTTATTGAAGATTTAAAAAGGGCAAATATTACTCGATTGGATGCAATCATTCCATTGCATTCACATTTTGATCATGCGATGGATGCAGGTTTAGTTGCCGATTTAACTGGGGCGAAGTTACTAGGATCTTCCTCTAGTATCAACATCGGAAAAGGCTACGGATTGGCGGCTGAACAAATGCAAATTCCACCACTCAATGAACCCATCTTTTTAGGTAAATTTAAACTTACTTTTATCGCTTCTCAACATTGGCAATATCCTGATAAAGCACAACGAGACATTTTGTTAAACCAAGACATTGAAGCACCAATTGTTCCGCCTGCTTCCATTTATGATTATAAAGAAGGCATCAGTTATACGCTACTCATCGAACACGATTCCACCAAAATTGCCGTACAAGGTAGCGCAGGATTTAAAAAAGATGTCATCCCAGATTTTAAGGCAGATATTTTATTTTTGTCGATTGCTGGTTTGGAGTCAATGGATGAGACTTATAATCAAAATTATCAAGAATATGTTGTCGAAGCCGTTCAGCCAGAGGTATTAGTTCCGATTCATTGGGATGATTTTACGATTCCTTTATCCAAAGGTCTAAAAACGACCCACGTCCTTTTTAATTGGTTGTACGGTAGTGATTTGGTAAAGGCATTTGAGATTGTTGAACAAAAAAATCTTACTAAAAATCGAAAAATTAAGGTCTTGCCGCTTTGGAAACCTTTTAAAATGGTAGAATTAATTCAGCAATAGACTTTATTCTAGTAATGAGTAACTAGTAATTCCATCATCTTACCCATTATCTTTTGTCCTATCACTACTTAGTCTGAATGCTAGTAAAACTGGTTTTTTTGAGCTGAAAACGAATCATTATCCTTGATGAAAATCATTTGGTTAGTTGAGAAGAATCATCGTTTTTTTTTAAATTAGAATGGAACTTTAAAACTGTAATTATTTGATTATCAATTGTATAGATGATTAATTCTTATCACATACCAACTAACAGAGAGATTGCAAAATTAATGGATGAAATTGCTGATTTACTGGAGATTCAACATGCCAATGAGTACCGAATCCGCGCATATCGAAATGCTTCCAAACTCATTCGAGAAAGGCAAGATGAACTATCAAAAATTGTACTGTCTGGAAAGGAGAAAACCTTGCACTTAATTCCTGGAATCGGCACAAGTCTAGAACGTCTTATTTCCGAATATGTAAAAACAGGAAAATCTAAATTATTAAATAGATTGGAAGGGGAGGTGTGTCCTGAAAAATTATTTGAAGAAATACCCGGTATCGGAAAGGAATTAGCAGAGCGCATTGTTCGTGAACTGGATATTCATTCTCTCGAAGAACTAGAGCAAGCTGCGCATAATGGAAAACTTGCAAAAGTTCCAGGATTTGGGCGCAAAAGAGTTGAAGCCATTCGGGTTAGTTTAGCGGGTCTATTGAGTGGTTTTGCACATAGAAGAGTTATACAAGTTACCTCTGCATTAGACAAGGAAATTACGATACCTTCTGTTGCCCTTTTGTTGGAAATAGATAGTATTTACCGCGAAAAATCTTTTTTTGGTGAATTGAAAAAGATAGCTCCCCGCCGATTTAATCCTAGAAATCTTGTTTGGCTCCCAATTCTCCATATCGAAAAAGAAGATTGGGATTTTACAGCGCTTTTTTCTAATACCGCACGAGCTCACCAATTGAATAAGACCAAAGATTGGGTGGTAATTTTTTATGAAAAAAATGGGCATGAAGGACAGGCGACTGTGGTGACAGAAACAAGAGGGGTTCTGACTGGATCTCGGGTAGTAAGAGGGCGCGAAAGAGCTTGTAAAGAGCTTTTATTAACAGCGTAAATTCGGAAGAAATGAAACCAAAAAGGGCAATGATCAAAGATGGTGAATCCATTAATTCCTGTGTTTCGGAGATTAGGGAATTAATCGTGAATGATAAATTGGAACTTGCATTTGAGCAAATGAGAGATCTATTTACAGAGAATAAAAAATTCAATAATGAAATTGATTTTCAAGTGTATCGTTATCGAAATTTGATGAAAGGCATTAGAGAAGGCATTATTAGGTATGATGATGTCAATATCGATAAGAATAAGATGGTTAAAGCTGCCCTCAATTTATTGGATGAAATAGATCAAAACAACCCAGCTGAAAATTTACCGAAAGAAAAGACTACCCAGAAATCAAAAATCCTATTACCCTTCCTTTTTATTGCAGTGATAGGCTACATTATGTTATTAATTTTTGGAAAGAATATTCCAAATAACATTTTATATCATATCACTCTCGTTCCCATAATTTTATTTCTCGGTGTCAATATTTTTCTTTCAAAACCTAAGATAAATCCATTTAAATTAATTCCTTCTTTTTACAATGGCCTTTATGGGGGATTATTGGGTGGTGCATTAGCAGGAATTATTATTGCCGTTTCCTATTCAATTCCAGCAATGGAATACATTCAATCTGAAATTCGAGAAAGTTGGGAATTATCAGAAGACTATACCATTTCTGAGTTGTCTCGCCAAGAATATTATGGAGACTTTGAGTTATATCAAGAAGTGAAAAAGCGGTTTCCAATCTTATTTTTAGGAATAATTTTCTTCACTATTTTAGTAGGTGGCACCACCTGTTTTATGCATTTCGGAATGAGCTGGTTTATGCGGTTTGAGGAACTAAACAAAGGTCTAGCGATCTTGCTTGGAGCTATTTCTGGGGGTGTAGTTTTTGGCGCAATAGATGGGTTAGTCGGCGTGATATTATTTATGGATTTCTATGCATTGCCTATAAAGAGTATACAGATACTTATTGCCGGTGGGATTGGAAGTATCTGTGTGATAATGGGAAGTTTGTATTACAGTTATAAAGGAAATTGGAGATACATCATCTTATCTTTGTTTTTTTCACTGCTTATTGCTGGCGTTTTTATAGCGCTTGGCTCCGTCATAGTAGACGCTACTACCTTCAATCATTACATAGATTTCACTTCAGATGACCAAACTGGACGTCTATCAGGAATGTTGTTAGGTGCTGTATCAGGGCTAGTTTTTGGATTTATTATTGGCTTGACGATTGTTTTTTACAACATTCGCAATTACGAACAAAAACAAGAGGAGGCTATTGTTTCAGCTATTTATAAATAATTGAAAAGGAATTGTTTGCTCCATCAACAATTCTACTTTTTTCCTGTTTCTCCCTTATGAAAATTATATTTTATCTCTTTAGTCTAATGTCTTTATTTATGGTAAATGAACCGATGCAATTATTTGATTTTGCTAGAGGAAGTGATTTGTCTGGTTGGAATGTGGTGGATGATGTCGTGATGGGGGGACGCTCAGATGGACGTTTTAAAATAAATGAAGAGGGAAATGGGTTATTTTATGGCGACGTTTCACTAGAAAATTATGGTGGTTTTTCTTCCATTAGATATCGCATTGAGCAGCGAGAGGTTAGTGATTTTAAGGTTTGTAAAATTCGGTTAAAAGGGGATGGGAAGCGTTATCAATTTAGAGTAAAAACAGATAGGTACGATCGGCATTCGTATATCTATTATTTTGAGACATCTGGTCTTTGGGAAACAATTGAGATACCACTTGAGGACATGTATCCTACTTTCCGAGGAAGGCGTTTGAATATGCCAAATTACCCTGTAGTAGGACTCGAAGAAATTACCTTTTTGATTGCCAATAAAAAAGCGGAGTCCTTTCAGTTAGAATTGGATTGGATTATCATGGAGTAAGAACGGGTTAAATTTTTCTTTGTTGAAAACCAATGCCTTATGAACCTGTCTTCAAACTATTTCGCTCGTTTATCCTGATAAATTCATTGGATGATTTTTTGCCAAAACTATAACCTATTGATTTTCAGTTCAGAAAATTTTTAAACATGCTCTTATTGTTTACTTTTGTCTCAGAGCAAAACGGATAATTAGAAATTGAAAATATTAAGATGTTGGAAGAAGAAAATCAAACAAAAAAGCGGATAAATATTTGGTTACCATTAATGCTTTCTACGGTCATGGTATTGGGTATGGTAATCGGGGTGAAAATGCAATCTGCTCCAACAAAGGTTCAAATTATCAATTCAGGCAACCCAACTAATTCTTTAGGGCAGGGTAGAATTGAAGAATTGATTCGTTATATAGAGGCAAAATATGTAGATGAGGTAGATCGAGAGAAAATTGTCAAACAAGCCATTGATCAAATCATGGATGAGCTTGATCCGCATTCCAATTATATTTCAAAAGAACAATTAGCAGGTGTTAATGAACAACTTGAAGGGAGTTTTGATGGAATCGGTATCGAGTTTATGATGCTTGATGATACGATCGTCGTTGTCAAACCTCTCAAAGATGGACCTTCTGAAACTGTAGGGATTTTGGCTGGTGATCGAATTATCGAAATCAGTGATACCTTAGTTGCAGGTGTCAATTTTGGCTCAGAAAATATTATGGATTTGTTGCGTGGAGAAACAGGCTCCGAAGTGGAGGTTGCTGTCAAGCGTTTTGGTCAAGATACCCTCCAACATTTCACAATAAATCGAGGAAAGATTCCCGTATATAGTGTGGATGTTGCTTATATGTTGGATGATGAAACTGGTTTTATAAAAATCAATCGTTTCAGTGCGACTACATACCAGGAATTTATTGATGGTCTAGATGGCTTGGAAGAGGAAAATAAAGAGATGAAGAATTTAGTGATTGATTTACGCCAAAATCCAGGGGGCTATCTGCAAGAAGCGACTAATATCTTAAGTCAATTATTTGATGATAAAGAGAAATTAATGGTTTATACAGAAGGTCGGGCAGTCCATAGAAATGACTATGAAACGACTGGACGTAACCTCTATCATATTGATGAAGTAATTGTTTTGATTGATGAGGGCTCTGCCTCTGCAAGTGAAATTTTGGCAGGTGCAGTACAAGATTGGGATAGAGGTGTTTTAATTGGTCGTCGGTCATTTGGGAAGGGTTTGGTACAAGAGCAATACCCTTTGAGTGATGGTTCGGCCTTGCGTTTGACCGTGGCTCGATATTACACGCCTTCTGGAAGAAGTATTCAAAAAAGTTATAACGATAAAGATGCCTATAGCCGAGATATGAGAAATCGGTTTGAAAGTGGAGAATTATATGATAAAGATAGTATTTCGGTCATTGACAGTACCCAGTTTGAAACAATGGGAGGAAGAGTGGTTTATGGTGGTGGCGGTATTACTCCAGATATTTTTGTGCCGCTCGATTCCACTTTGATGTCAGAAGCATATTTGAAATTTCGTCGCGACATCCCACCTTTCATTTATAGATATATGGAATCCAATAAAAGTACTTTTAGTGAAATGGATTTCGATTATTTTGTCGATAAATATCAAATTCCTAATTCACTTTTAGATGAATATCTTAACTCAATCGATATAGATAAGGGTAACGTTAGTATAGAGGAATGGAAGAAAATCAGACCTCAGATTACTCGATTTATGAAGGCAAGAATGGGGAAGCATTTATTTGATGATAAAGGATTCTTTGCAGTTTGGAATTCACAGGATGAAATGGTTCAGGAAGCAATGAAAACCTTGACCAATGAGAATTTATTGACAAAATTAATGCAACAGAAATAATTGCGGATTAGTCTTTACAAACTAAACACTGCCCCACAGTTGAATTTGCTTTCTTATCTGCTTTGCGGTTCACTCACTTGAATTCTCATTGGACATTCCTCAAAGAATTGTTCGCTCATGCCAAAACCTAAACATTCGGTTTAACAAACAAGCAAAAAATTATCGGCAATAAGTTGGTTTTGAGTTTTACCTATGAGCCCTAAAGGAGGGTGTTTTTTGTCTTGCTAAAACCCCAAATCTACTATTTCAAATGGGCGGACTTATTTTTTATTCGTTAAGTTCTTGGACAGAACTAAATAGCACTTAAATATTGCAACATCGCGCCAAAGGCGCCCGTTGCAGTAGTGGTGGTCTTGGAGGGCAGTTGAATTTAATAACCTGATTTTCAGGTTATTAAATTCAACTGCCCTCCAAACCTCCTTTGCGCGCCTAGCCGAAGGCGACGGCGCGCAATATGGCACCTAATATTGTCCAAGCACTTACTTAGATTGTGAAAAGTAGGTTAAAAACTCTCGGCATGAATAAATCGGTAGTCCTTTTATTCCTTATTTTAATGATTTTTAGTTGTCAAGAAGATGATCCAGTGATTAACCCAGGTAATGGGGGAGGCGGGGTTGATCCTGACTTGATAGTTAAAACAGTTATTCCAACAGGGAATGAACAATATCTAAATGAAGATTCAGATTATATATTTGATCAAACCAAGTTAAACACTTTTGAACTCTGGCTTCCAAAAGAGCATTTAGCATTTTTAGATAATAACCCTGTTGCTGAGGAATATATAGAAGGTACATTGGTTTTTGAGGGCGATACGATTAGTCCTGTTGGAATAAGATATAAAGGCTCCATTGGAGCTTTTGTAAATTGTCTATCCGGTAATAACTGGTCAAACCCATCCGGTTATAAAACTTGTACGAAACTATCCATGAAAATTAAAATTAATTGGGAGGGTAGAGAAGAGAAATTTTATAAACTTAAGAAATTACAATTTCACTCTATGAATCTCGATGATTCACAAATGAGAGATCGATTGGGTTATTGGTTATTCCGGAAAATGGGTGTTTCTGCACCTCGTTCGGTACATGCTCGGTTAATGATAAATGGGCAATATTCAGGTCTATATGCTTTGGTTGAGCATATTGATGGGCGGTTTACACGGTATAATTTTGACGATGGAAAAGGGAATTTATATAAAGAAGTTTGGCCACTTCACTCGAATGGAAACCCTCATTCTGCATTCACTTATTTGAATGCTTTAAAGACAAATGAAGATGAAAACCCTTCCATAGATTTGATTCGAACATTCGCTCAAGAAGTCGCCAATACTTCTGATAATGATCTTCAAAATGTGATTTCAAAGTGGATGAATATTGACGAAATTATTTCCTATGCAGTTGTTGACCGGACGATTAGAAATGACGATGGCGCTTTTCATTGGTATTGTGGAGGTAATACTTGTTCTCCGCACAATTATTTTTGGTATGAAGAACCGAATAATGAGCAACTCCATCTGATTCCTTGGGATTTAGATAATGCTTTTGAAAATATCATTTCAAATTTAAATCCGGTGACTCCCATTGCGGATGATTGGGGAGAAACTAGTAATAATTGCCAACCTTTCAACTATGGATCTTTTGGGCTCCAACAAAAATCAGCAGCTTGTGATAAATTGACGGGCGGTTGGGCAAAGTTTGAAGATATATATGGACAGAAACTCATCGAATTAAAAGAGGGCCCAATGTCAGAAGCTAGTGTAAATGCGCAATTGGATGCGTGGCAAACGCAAATACAACAGGCAACGATCGATGCGGCTGCGGAACATGTTGATGCTATTTCCATTGGACAGTGGCAGGGAGCGTTAAATACCCTTCGAAATCAAGTGAAATTTGCAAGGGATAATTGAATGAAAGTGGTTTGTTACTAAGTAATTCGAGCTAATTAATCAGGTACTTTATAGCTGTCTTTTTCCAAAAATATCGAAATAATGAAATGGAAACACCTTTAGTTAACGGCGATTATCTTTTGCAAAAATTCCCTGGAAAAGGGGGGTGGACGTATGCCGCAATTCCAGAAATACTTCAAAATAAAAAGAACCCTTTTGGCTGGGTAAAAGTGAAAGGATCTGTAGATGGATATGAATTGAAACAATACAAATTAATGCCAATGGGGGAGGGGCGGTTATTCTTGCCTGTGAAGGCGGCGATTCGTAAAAAGATCAAAAAAGAAGCAGGTGATTATGTCAATATTATCCTTTATGCGGATAAATCATCTATCAAAATCCCTGACGAAATAGTAGATTGCTTCCAGGATGAACCTTCAAAAGTATTTGAGACTTTTCTTTCATTCACAGAAGGGGAGCAAAAAGCTTATTTAGATTGGATTTATGAGGCAAAGACGGATGATACTAAAGCTAATCGAATATTGAAAATGATGGAACGGTTAAAAAGGAAATTGAAATTTTATGATAAAGAAGCTTAATAAGTATTTAATGCAAATTCATATCAGACTTAGGCTAATCTCAAAACCAACATGTTGTCGATAATTTTTTTCTTTTCAGATCGCTGCTTTCGCCGCAAAAAATTCTTTTTTGCAGGCGAATGAGGTAAAAATTGCTTGCAATTTTTACCTCATTCGCCCGTTTGATTTTCCCTTTGCTTTGGCAAAGGTTTTTTTAGGCACTAGCCATGAAAACCAAGTACCTCTCGATTTGAATCTCTAATGGCATTTATAAGGTCAAAAAGGAGAAAAAACGAAAAAAAGGTATAGTATACATTAAGAAAAATATAGAAATTTGTGATTTCTTGAAGTTAATTTTTCAAGAAATTACGAATTTCTGTTACAGCTTCTATCGTCTTTTCTTCTTGAACGAAGTGTCCACAATCTAATTCTTTGATTTTGGCAGCAGGCAACCGTTTTTTCCATTTCTCTAAATATTTTGTGGTAATGAATTCATCCTTTGTTCCCCATAGAATCAGCCAGTCTTTATCAGCTAATTTGTTTAAATTTTGCCATTGACTTTCGTACCAATCCGATGAACCGATTAGTGCTTTTGCGAGACTGAACAATGGTCTTCTAGAGTCCTTATCAGGAAATGGTTTTATATATTGGTTATGGACTTTTTTAGGCAAATACTTTTTGTCGGAGAACCCTTTTTTTAGCAAAACCTTTGGTGAAAAATTCATATTCAAATAGAGGAATTTACCTAACCAACTATTGATGGTTTTGTCAATTTTCTGTATGCCTTTATCGTGTTTTGTTTCCCACATCCATGTATTAAAAAGCACTACTTTCTTTATTCTATCTGAATTTTCAATTCCAGCAGCCAAGCCAATGGAACCTCCAAAATCATGCACTACCAATGTAATGTTATGGAGATCCATGTTTTGAATAAACTCACTTAGGTTTTTTGCATGGCTTTGAGGAGTTCCGGAAAATGATTTTGGTTTTTCTGATAAACCAAAACCTAAATGGTCAATCGCGATACACCGATATTTAGAGGATAATGCTTTGATGAAATCTCGGTACAAAAATGACCATGCAGGCGTTCCATGAACGAAGAGGATAATTTCTCCTTTCCCTTCATCTACATAATACATATTGCCTTTTTTAAGTTGAATATAATTGCTTTCAAAAGGGTATAGGGAACTATCGAGCCAGTTCGGAATATGAAGTTTTGAATTCATAACTAAAAGAATTAATGTGTTTGGAGTATTGATTATACCGCAAAGTTCAACACTTTAATTCTTCTGATTATTGGTATAAACCAAGATTTCAAATAGGTATCTTATTGATCAGTTTACTAAAGTTGGTGGAATCCATTCGAAGGTAAGAGGCAAGGTCTTTTTGAGAAACCATATTCAATAAATGTGGACTTCTTTTTACGAAGGTTTTGAATCGAGTTTCTATATCAAAAGCCATTAGCTCATGTTGTCGTTGTATCACCCCCATCAAAAAAAGCTCGGTGGTCTTACGAAATAAGGTTTCGATCTCTCTATGTTCCTGCATTAATTGTTGATGTTTCTCAAAAGAAAGTCTCAGGAACTTGGAATCAGTAATTGTTTCCAAAAAATACTTAGAAGGGGTTTGAGTAAAGAATGATTCAGGGACTCCGCTAAAGGACGGAGGATAGGCAAATGCAATAATGTGTTGCTTACCTTCATTCAGGTAATAAGATTTTTGAATGCCTTTAAGCACGTAATAAATAAACCGTTCCGTTTCGCCCTCCGCCGTCATTATACTTTTTTTAGGCACGGCATATTCTGACCAATGAGAAATATATTCGTCCAATATGTGGTTATTTACTTTGTGTATTTTTGAAAGAAATGTTTTCATCTATTTATCTTTCTTTTATAATGCTAATCCAAATTTATAAGCCTCAATCAGCATTTCCTCCAAATCAGCTTCTCCCTGATTTGTCAAAATAATTGCGCCAATACCTGTTGTCGGATTAAAAGCCATGATTGTAGCGACTCCTTGTTCTCCTCCATCATGTCCCCATAAGTTATTCGCAGAATTCATAAGAAATAAATGTAATCCCATGTCATTTGCTAAGGAAGGAATTTGAGGAGTGATCATATTGTTGACGGTCGTTGGATTTAAAAGTTGATGATTATTAACATTTCCCTCACGAACGAAAGCACTCAAAAATAGAAACATATCTCTTGCAGTTGACCGCAGCCCTCCATTTGGATAATCTGTAAAAGTATAATGATCGATTGATTCATTTTGACCATTTACATAATCGTAAGGCTGAACAATAGGCTGAGAAATTTCATCTAATCGCCATGAGGTATTAGACATTCCCAATGGATTGAAAATGTTTTGCTTACAATAATCATCAAAATCAATCCCCGATATTTGTTCCACCAACAAACCAATTAAGGCAGTTCCAATATTAGAATATTCGTGTTGAGTACCCGGCTCAAAATCATGAAAATTTTCATTAACATTATAGAAGCTTCCCGCAGGGACAAGATAGTTTTCCAAGAAATTTCCTAATGCAACCGGACTATCTTCTCCATAATAATATTGGTCATCTAATGCACTTCCATCTGCTATACCAGAAGTATGGGTTAATAGCATTCGGAAAGTTACGTCGGTCGTATAATTAGGGATTTGCACATTGAAAGAAAGATAATCATTAATCTTATCGTCCAAAGCAAAAAGCCCGCCTTCCTGCAATTGCATCAGCGCAGTTCCTGTAACCATTTTTGAAACGGATGCCAACATAAACAAATGATTATTTTCAAGTGAAATATCTTGTTCAATATTGGTTTTCCCTAAATAATTTTCATACAAAATATTGTCTTTTTCAAAGACTAGCAGGGAAAGTGCTGGTATTTTTTGCGAGTCCATTTCATCTTGAAGATATGCTTCAAAATCAGCTTTATTATCGATTGGTATCTCCTCTGTATCGCAATTCGAAAATGAAATAAAAAAAGAGAAGGTAATGATAAAATTCAGCAGTAATTTTTTCATATGGATATTTGTGGTTTCAAAACGAAGACGGTTAGAAATCTTGGTTTTGAAATGTACATGTTAAAATTATTGTAAAGGGCTTTCTCATAAAAATCCGTTTTAGTGATTTTCAAACTTTTGGACGGTTTTTGAATGAATTTATTTTTATGAGAAAATCCTAAATCTTTGTACTAACAGGCGATATATCAAATTATTGTTTGAGGAGCATTATTATCCTAATGCATATTGACCTCTAGGCAAGCTTTATTGGGGTTTTCTATATATTTCTCTCGGATAATCAGACATTCGAACATTCGGTTTCTCCAATTCCTTTAAAGTATCCTTGGCAATCCATTTAGCCGATTTACTATCTATTTTTAAAAGTTGATTGCTACAATTAATGGCGAGTTTCTTTAAATCTATATTTCGCTTTCCTAAATTTCTAAGTGCCCAATTTACAGCCTTCTTTACATATAATCTTTCATCAGTGGCCTCTCTAATAATAATAGGAAAAAATTGCTCAAAAATTTCATTTGTAGAAGTTTTATCTGCCATACAATAAGCTGCAATTATGGTGAATCCTGCTCTTTTTTCAAATTCTTTTGTTCTTTTTGTCCATTCTATAGATTTGGATACAGCAAATTTACTTTTGGCAAATAATCCCATGCAAAAGGAGTCGCAAATTTCCCAATTTTCAAAAGTGCTTACCCATTTTTCCATTAATGATGTGGTCAAGTTTTTGGGGTTGAAAATTTTGCTGCATAACAGTCGAGCCTCATAAATATTGGTATCAAAAAGTTGGATCGCTAATTCATTATTTTTTGGAATTTTCTTAGCCATTTTTTTCAAATCACTATGGTAAATCCCAAGCGCGTTGTTCGAAACAACTCCAAATTTTTGTTCCTTTAAAGCAACCTTATCAGGATTTTCCAATTTTTTGAGTTCAGTAATGATTTCTTGAATGGTCATAGTTCTCAGTTCTTTATCTACTTCCATTTTTTATAAATTTACCCGAATAGCTGGATGAATCTGTAGCATATTCTATGAAATAAATTCCATTGGGAAGGTTCGATAAATTGATTTGGGGTTCGCTCTCATTGATTAGGTATTGATTCGTTTTTTCGCCGAAAATATTATAAATCAAGAGTAAACCAGGAGACGTCTCTTTTGGTAAAACAAGATTCAAATTATCGACTACCGGGTTAGGAAAAAGCTTAATTTCATCACGTTTTATAAAACTTTTCACTCCAGTGGTATTGCAAAATTGTGAGAAATTTATTCTAGGCGAAGTTTGTAAAGAATCATTAAAATCCACAAAAGCGTTTTGATTTTCATATAATGAATAATCCAGCCATAGTTTTAAAAAATCGAAAGTTATTGACTGTTGCTCTTCTCTAGTAATATTGAGATTGGGATTGCAGAGTGATTCACCTAAAGTGCAGGTAAAATTATCATCAGCGAAATAACAATGACCACCATCTATAATATTTATATGCGTTTTGCAATCCGAGGCTAAATTATTATAAATCAAATCTTGATTTTCATTAGCAGGAGTGACACAATCATCATCTCCTGAAAAGATAAGGGTAGGGATAGTAATATTGGACGAAGCTGATATGGCAGAAGGGGTAGTTTCAGCAGCAGCAAAATTAATAACCGTATTGATTTCCAAATTATTTTCAGCGGCTAATAAAGAAGCACCACCTCCCATTGAATGTCCCATTAAACCAGTTTTGGAAGCAATTGAATTAAAGAACAGTGAATTGCTGTTTTCATTTTCAGCTTGCATTTGAGTAGCTAAGAATCTTAAATCAATTCCGAAATTATCATGGTTGGTATTTATACCCATTTCAGTGGTTGGAAAACAAAGGATATACCCATCTGGAACTAATTCTGTCCAAAAATTCTGGTAAGATTCCCAACTCATCAAAAATCCATGACCAAAAAATATTACCGGAAAATTCCCTGAAGCAATCGGGACATTTTCACCTGAATTTTCGGCAGGATAATAGATTTGGGTTTCGATGTTTCTATTCCTACTACTGTCATAAAATTCTATTGAGGTATGACCTATCTCAAATGCGAAAACATCTGTGGAAATAATTAGTAAACAGATAAGGGACTTCGCAATTAATAAACTACGCAAATTTGGTCTAGTTATTTTTTCTTTGGTCGAGGCAAAGTTTTTTAGCATAGCAGCGCTATGGTCAAAAATAATAACGAAGAGAAAAGGAAAAAGGACAGGCGAAATGTGTAGGTTATTAATTGCGAAGTCCCTAAGTATTAACGAATTTTTCAGTTTCATTTTATTGTGATTTACGGATTGATGTTTCCCATTTGTTTATTATCCTTCCATTTCTCATTCCTAATCTGGCGTAGCCAGTAGCATAGGTTTCAGGGGTCAGGTGATGGTTTTCTGAATCCTGAGAGAAAATTTTAATTTTCGACCAGAATCCAGAAACCTTATTCCGTAAGCCTGTAAAGCGATTTCTTGCCACGTTTGGGCAAGAAATAATTTGTAAGGAACTAAGTTTAATTTGAATGATTAACTTTGAGAAAATAATTTCGCCAAAGTTATTGGATTCAAACTCTAAATGCCTTCAATTAATATTAAATAGTCAAAGTTTTTATCATATGAAATACTCAATTTATAGCTTTTTAATTATAGCAATATTAGCTTTTTCTTCTTGTGCAGGTGGAGATGATGATGTCCGCCCTGAGGATAATAGAGAAAGGGGAGGAGAATTAGATCGACAACATACGGATTGTTACGAATTCGTTTACCCCATTTCTTTCATTTTGCCTGATGGTTCAAAGGTAACGGGAAATGATGAAGCGTCAATCGGAGCAGCAATCCGAGCTTGGTATGCGGACAATCCTAATTCCGAAGTTCGTCCAACTTTAGAATTCCCGGTTGATGTAATTATCGGTGAAGCGATCCTTACACTTGAAAATCATGAGGACTTGAGAAGAATCGAAGCGCGTTGTCATGAAGATCATGAAAATTGCTACGAATTTTCTTACCCAATTACTTATATTATGCCTGATGGCTCAGCAATAATAGGAGCTAATGAAGAGGAAATTGGTACACAGATTCGGGCTTGGTATGAAGCTCATCCTGATGCAGTTGCCCATCCAACTATACAATTTCCAGTTGATATAATTATCGGTGATGAGATCTTAACACTAGAAAATGAGGCAGATTTTAGAGCAATCACTGCGCGTTGTGATGATGAGCGTCAAGATTTCGATTGTCCTGATTTGGGGCAAAATATTGGCGATGTATGCAGAGATGCAGATGGAAACGAAGGGGTTGTTAATTCTGATTGTGTGTGTGAATAATGTTTAAGCCAAAAAATGAAGGGAGGTGACAAACTTATTGTCACCTCCCAATTTTTTGAATGATTAGGCTTTTTTCTATTTATTCCTTCCCGCCAAAATCATAAACAATTCTACCAATTACCCGTCTGCCAATTTTGGGGAAACCAGGTAATGCTCTGAATTCATTATTAAGTAAATTGGTCGCAGAAGCTTCAACTGTAATGCCATTATTAAAGCCATAACCTACCGATACATCAACCAAATTTCTAGCGTCGATCTTTCCTGGGAAAGTTGAATTGTTTGATGTATAAGACTGATCCCATTGGTAAGCCAAACTTCCTTTCATTCCTGTTTCACCGCCATAACTTACTCCTGCACGTACTTTATTTTGAGGAAAGTTCAAATCGCCTGCTTCTCCAGTCGGGCGGTTAAACCAAGTATAATTAGCAAAAGTGGTCAACACTTCTGAAAAGTAATATTTAGTATGAATCTCGAATCCCCAATCGTCACTAATAGCGTCTGGGTCTCGTGTTGGATATCCGTATGCCAGTTGAGGGAAACCCGTATTGGGCACTTGGTCAGATTCTACAATACCATGAAATGGTAAACCAGCTCCAGCCAATGCATCTAGAAATCCATTTCCTGCGTCTGTATATGCGCCATTCAATAAATCACCAACTTGTTGAGCAGTTGCTGCTGCAACTGCTGGGTCAAAACCCGCTTGAATTAATGCACCTTCGATTTGTGGTTGGAAGGTAGATTGAACACCAGCTCCAAGATCAGCTGGAAGGCTGGTCATCGTGATGATGGGACTAATCTGAGAGAATCCACCAGCTGCTGTTTTTCTGAAATAATAAACATCTGCTCCAGCTGCGAATTTTTCCCAGAACAAACCTTTATAACCTATTTCAAAAGCTGAGATTTGTGAAATAAGTTGTGTTTCAGAAGACTCTGGGAGCAATTCCACGCCATTTAAATCTGTACTTGCGATGCCACTTGAGAATCCGTTTGGAGCTCCCCCCTGTAGTATTTGTATTAATAAAGGCACTAATGGTGCTAAAGTTGGATCTGCCATTCCCAATGCCTCAATACCTGCAATCACATCAGGCGTAACTGCCCCATAAGCAGCGGCTAAAGGAAAACCAGCTTCAAAAGGTGTTTCTGGTACACCAGGTATCAACCAGGTAATCATAGGGTTGTCAAATGTTTGAGGACGAATTCCGCCCATATTCCAAACATTGAAAATTGGGGTAGTTTGTACAGGTAAATCAAAGTAGATATCAGAAGCCGCTATAGGATTGGCTGCTTTATTATAACTCAATCGAATTGAATGATTTTGATTGGGTTTATAGACCAAGGCAGCCCTTGGCGAAAATGTAGTTTCATCTGTGAAATTATAGGTGTCGTATCTGCCTGCAAGAAAGAGGTCTAGTTTGTCACTAAACTTTAATTTACCTTGAAGATATCCTCCGAGAATTCTGTAATCATCATCGTCCTCATTTCGACCATAAACATGGTTTTCTGTATTGGCGGTTGCATTTCTAAAGTCTATACCGGTTGTCCACTCTGCATCAAAGAACGAAGGAGTCGTGAAATTGTATTGACCTTGTGCTTCAAAATGAGTCCTTTCCAAAGGAACAATGAGCCCTGTTCTATTTAGATACACTGGATTTAAATCATCACCGCCATCATTTTTAATATAATATGTTTGTGCAAAGAAGCCTTTGTGCGTTAATCTTGCTTGACCCCAAATTTCATTGGATTGATTATAACCTTCTCCGAGGTCATTATAGAAAATCGAATTACCTGCATTCCATCCTCCAGATCCAATAATTTCGGTTTCTGCGCCTGGTCTAAAATGCAATGAGCCATTTACTGCTGCTGCCCAATATGCTGGATTTTGGACTTGACCAACTGGGAAAAGTTCAGTTCCTTGTTGTTGAGGATCAACGAATCCTGCCTCAGTTACAAAACCTCTGCTTATCGTTTCTTGAAAATTTGTTAAAACTTTCGCATCATCTTCATCCTCTGGATCCAATACAAAATCATCACCGCTTCCATATCGGGCATTAATTTTATATCCAAAATTAGCTTCTTTATTGTGTCCTGCATGCCGAATGGCAGTTTTGAAAGTATTCATTTCTCCATAAATTAATTCAACCGTCGTACCCGGATGCCTGAATGGGTCCTTAGAAATAAAATGGACAACTCCCGAAGTTACATCTGGTCCATATAGTGCTGATCCAGGACCTAATACGACCTCAATTCGCTCAATATCAATATTATTAAGCGGTGAGTTTTGAGAATCAAAAAACTCTACACCTGGTGAGATCAATGATCTATAGTCTAACATAGGGAAAACATCCGTGGAGAATACACCACTACTTCCTCGAAGGGCTAAATTTATTCTTTGACCAGTTTGTTGTTGTAATTCTACACCCGGAGTATTGATCAAAGCTCTAATTGGCGATATCGCTCCTCCTGAGGCAGCAATATCTTTCCCACTAATAACCGAAACGGCTGCTGGAGCTTCTTGGAGTTTCTCAGCCCGCCTAGAAGCAGATATGACTACCTCTTGTCCAAATACAAAGCCTTCTTCCAATTGAATTGATAAATTGTTAGTGGTTTGTATAATCAGAATTTCCTGTGCAGTGAAACCAGCGTAAGAAACAACAATCGTAAATGGAAAATCACCATTGTATGTTAGGTCGAAATTTCCCTCCATATTTGTAGTCGTTCCAACAGAAGTTCCTTTTATTATTATACTAGCCCCAATTAGTAGATCACCATTTTCATCTGACACGGTACCTGAAGCACTTTGGGCGAGTATTGCGGTAGAGGAGAAAAGGAAAAAGAAAAGGAAATAAAAGTTTCTCATTTTTCGTAAATTTTGTTTTGATAATTCTATTTAGTTCAAGTTCTAGTTTAGACAGTTGGTTGTTGTATAGAGCTTTTATATTAATGGGCATAAACACCTGACCGAAATCTTACTTATGCATAATATAGTTCAGGTGCTTACTTTTAGTAAAAATACTATTCAAAGCGATACTTTTATTGTAAGCTGGTTGAATGCTCGCCTTCTTTATCTCCTTCAAGGTTTTTTATCCAGTCACTAATTAAATCAACGCCTTCTTGATGAACTAAACTACGACCCAATTCAGGCATCATCGCACCAGGGTTCGTTGAGTTCATCCGGTAAACCATAATGGACTCCTCAGGGTGACCTGGTACAATTGAATAAGTATGTCCACCAGTACCAGCTCCAGCCGAAACGGTTGCCTTATAAATACCTAAAGACATATCTGCTTTGGCGTCCGCAATTAAGTGCAGCCCAGAAGTATTTGCAGAACCATTTTTATTATGACAATGACCACAGTTAATGTCTAGATAAGCCATTGCTCGCTCATGTAAAGATCCACTTGTCTCATCGTCCCAAGTTGCTACTTTTGGATGATTGGCATCATCATCATATCCATTCAAATAGCCAATAGAAGCCCATTTTTCTAGCTGATTCATTTCTCCATCCGCATAGGCATATATTTTGTTCAAATTTCGCACTTTTGGGCCGATTGGAATTTGTTTTTTGCCTGTAAGGTGGCAGGTCTTACATTGATTCCTATTGGGAATAATATAATTAATATTTTGCGGTGCGCCCAATTCGTTGACCCAACTCACTTCTTGAATATCACCAATGACTTCTAGATTTGCTTCTGTTTGCTCTTTATTCCAAATATAGCCTACCGCTTCCCATTCATCTCCACGATTGATTAATAGTCGAGTTTCCATAATATTTCTACCTTTTGCCACATCCGTCTCATCGTTTTCGTAATAGAAATTTTTTATTAAAACGGTCTCTTTTGGAAAGTCTAAAACTGCATCAGAAGTATAGTTGGCACTCGTTCCTTCGGGCATCCAAACGAATCTTGCTTTATGTGCATAGTCAGTAAATAAAGGGGAATTCAAATCATAAGGAATCACCCGATCATTGGGCTCTAGATTTGCCAAATCACCTTTGAAAAATTGATATTCGGAGAGTTTTTCAAATGGTTTCATTGGAATAGCAATTCCTTTCTGACCTAATTGGCAACTATTGATGAAAATTACAGATCCAATTAGTAAAACGGAGATAAATAATAATTTTTTCATTTTAAGAATCGACTTTTCAACATTGCTTCCTACGTAAGCAGGTGATCAAAATAATTGTATGTTCATTTGGATCGTTTAAGTGCTTGGATCAAATCAAGTTATAGATTACTGGAGTATTGCCCCAAAGCGGCTCGCTCCAGTAAATGGTGGTTTTGGACTCCCCTCCAAGCCTCCTCTACTGCAACGGGCGCCTTTGGCGCGATGTTGCAGTATTTAAGTGCAACTTAATTCTGTCCAAGAACTTACTTAAATGTCTTTATGCATTTTATAATGATTAGCAACGTAGGAAAATTTGTTTTTATAGTTTGAAATATTTTCTTTTGTTATTTTAAAACCAAGACGCTGATAGAGTGCCAATGCTCTTGGATTTTCGACAGAGACATCCAAAGAAACCGTAGTTCTTCCTTTCTTTTGTGCCTCTTTGATAAAATAATCAACTAATCTGGAACCCAACCCTTGATTTCTATAATCAGAGCGTATTCCTAAATGAGCTAAAACTTCCGTATTCCCTTTTGGTGGAGCAATAATTTTCTCAATATTTAATCCATTTTTAAGGACTTTCATCCCTTTCCAAAAACCATAAAAGGAAAAAATATATTTGACTGCTGAAATAGTGAATCCTGTCGTCACATCACTACTAAAAGCTGAACCAATACCTACGATTTCTTGATTATTGGATACAAGACAGGTATGATTAGTAAAACTGAATTCACAACCTGGGCGCACAAATGCATATTTTAAAAAAGCCTTTGCATCCTTTTCAGTGGAAACCTTAAAAACATATTCAAAGGCAGCCGAACCGGAAGCATAAATTAAAGGCACCGCTGCCGCTGCATCTTCCGGTCTGGCTTTACGGAAAGTAATATTCATTGCTTTCGATTGGTTATTTTGCTGCCAACCATTTATCGTGCTCGCTCGTATCGAAATCTGGTAATTCACAATCAAATTTGCTCAAATCATTATCCATGTTTTTTGCAATTTGTTCTGGCTCTCCTCCCATTCCTGCATTCAGGTTGAGAAACTTGATATCGGTACCATTATTTCTGAAACAATAACCAATTGGATTGCCATTTTCATCCATCGACGTAGGTTTAAAAATACCATCTGTCAATAAATCAACGGGTTCTCCTCCTGCAATGGCAGTAAGCAATTGACCATAATCTGATGTGTTATCGCATGGTCCAACATTTCCGCTTATTATGTTATCGTGAAGACTGATATTGGAGCAGAAAGGATCAAAAGCTTCTGACTTGAATGGGACTCCGGTGAATAACCAGCTGTTGACGGCGATTCCTAAAGTCTTATGATTAGTAATTGTATTATTATAAGCTTCAATATTAGAATGAGACATGATAATCATTCCAGAGCCAGGAGGAATTGTACTAACGACCATACCTTTTGGAGCGAAGTTTTCACCGTTATTATTTTCCATCACATTATTGTAAAATTTGATTCGATCCCCATTGGCCTGAGGTAAATCAGGCATGTCAAAAATCAACATTCCACCTGTATTCTCCTTAGCAACATTATTATAAACTTCTCCATTAATGGTGTTTTCTATTTCTAATCCAGCTACATTATGGTGAACATAATTATCTCTTACGACCACATTTTGAGATTGACCTACGTAAATGCCTGCATCCATTGCATAAGAAGCTTCGCATTTTTCCAAAAGAATATTTTTACTACTTACAGGATATAAGCCATAAGCTCCATTAGTCGCTAATTTCCCATTTGTCCAAGTGGTTTCAACATCGCGAAATACCACATTTTCGCACCCCTGTACTTTTATTGCATCTCCTTTGGAATCGGCAATGGTAAAGCCTTCCAATGTAATGCCTTTCACATTTTTAATTAACATCCCTTCTGCGCCTTCGATTTGGCTTTTGAATGATAAAATGGTTTTACCCTTTCCAGCTCCTTTGATGGTTACATCTGGAATGTCATTCAAAGAGATAGATCTTTTAAAATTAAAGGTACCTGCGGGTAGTAAAATTTGTTCTCCGGCTTTGGCTTCAATCAATCGTCTTTGAAAGTCTTTGACCAAAGTATTAGGATCTAATGTCTGCGGCCCTTTGACTTCGGGTTGACAGGAAACTAGGAGTAGGATTAAGGCTGATAATATTCCTGTTGTGAAAGGTGATAATTTCATTTTGTTATTTTTTAGATAAATAAATAGTATAATAAAACATGAAAGGAATTAGTGAAGATAAAAGCCGAGTAAGAAAGGTAAGGAATAAATAATAGAAATGGGGTAAAAAAGGCCTATTTGGGGTGAAAGGAACTCGGACAAAATAAATTTACCATTTGAGCTTGTCTTCTTTTTACCTAATTTCGTTAAAAAGTCACGCTGATGCTAAGGCATCGCCTACTTTTTTTGCCTCATTAAGCACAAAAAATACTTACCCCATATTGGTGAATTTATTCTATCCGAGTTCCAATTGGAAAAGAGTTTTACCTTTTTATTTTTGCAACAAAAGTATTTTTATAGGTTTCGGATACATTCAGTAGCCTATCAGGCAATTGGTCGAGCTGTATTTGAAAGCCTCCTTTTTTGCGATGAACACTTACAATGTTTTTTAGATTGACCATGTAAGAGCGATGAATTCGAATAAGGTAGGGGAGGTCTAACTCACTTTCCAATTTTTTTAAATTAGTTCGGATCAATTTTTTATCCACTCTATCATTTTGGAGGTAATGAATGGAGGTATAGTTATTTTCCGATTTTAGAAAGAGAATTTGTTGTGGATTAATGGCAAGCATGATTTTCCCATTTTCATCTTTGAATAAATGTTGACGGCTCGAAACGGATGGAGGTATTTCTTCTTTTTGTACTTTTTCCGAAAGCTTTTTTACAGCGATCAATAAGCAAGCAAGAAAATAGGGGAGGAATGCCACTGAAATGGTGTATCTAACAATGAGAAAAAACTCTCCCCAAAAATCAGCTTCTCTTTCTCCAAAAATGATGTAAATACCAACACAAAGAGAAGTGAATTCAAAGAAAACCCAAAATAGAAACTGACTTCTGGTAAAGGTGTCTAATTTAATTTTAGGACGCAAAAAAAATTGAGTAAAACTCAAGATTAGGGTACCTAAAATGCCGGCATTCCAGATAGATAATAATCTACCAATAGCAGAGTCATATTTTATTTGATGGAGATTGAAAGGGTTGTAAAAAAAGATAAAAAACGTAGAGAAAACACCACAAAAAACAACCAAAAACAATTTGCTTTTGTAATCGTCCAAAAGAGTAAAAGGCTTTGATAAAAAGTCGGTTGCCTGGTTATTATTTGTATCTATAAGCTTCAATAAAACACAATTTTGGCGCTAATAATTTGAGCAAAATACGAAATAAAGAAATAAGGGAGGAGGAAATAAATAAGCTCCCCAAATTTTAGGAAGTTATTTTTTTTAGACGAGGCAAAAGACGCAGACATACCCAAAGGTATGGCGAGTATCTTTAACGAAGCATAAAGGAAAAATAAAAAGTAAAATGGGTAGGTTATATTTTTCCTCCTCCCTTATTTTAAACTACTTCCTTATTCACTCTTTTAAAGAACCCTAAGCGAATACTAATCTCCGTACCAATCCATATCAATGCCAAAGCAGCCACTAAATTTTTAATAAAGGAAATCCAAATATGCTCTTCCAAACCAATTTGCTTAAAGATAAATCCAACTACTAAAAAAGCCAAAGCACCAACTATCATGCGTCCGAGTCTATGAAAAAACGATGCTTGATCATTGGGTAATCCTTTTCTAGCCAATAGCAAAAAACCTAAACCAAATCCTAACATATAGGCTATCAAAATGTAAACCTCTTCAGGTAAAAGAAGAAAGAACAGGAATGGACTGAGAAGAAGTGTAAGGGACAAAGGATTGACTCCGATAGTGTATTTTTCGGTTTTTAAAAAAGAGGAGAGCTTATTGGGTTTTAGAATAATAAGATAAAAAGCACCTAAAATCAATGCGCCTAAGGTGACGCCACTTATTACATCCGCTAAAAAATGAACACCTAAATAAATTCTTGAAATAGGAATCAAAACCATTAATAGAATGGCAATGAGGCTGATCCATCTTTTTCGATATAATAGTGCCAATGCGCCCCAAAAGGCAATTGCAATGCTTGAATGACCTGAAGGAAACCCATTTTTTACATCTTCTGACTGACGTGTAGCTTTGACTACATCAGCTGGCAAAACTTCCCAAAAGCTTTTTGCGCCTCGTTTTGAAAATTCGAAAGTGGCTCCGTCCGGTAACTTGCCATCCAATAATTCTAAGGTATTGTCTACATGAAAGGGACGTGGTAAATCAAAATAGTCTTTAAGGAAGAAGGTGATCCCTGCCGTCCAAAGTAAGACCATAAATAAAATAAATGCTTTTTTGAAATCAACCGCTAATAATAAAATGAGTAAAAACAATAGAAAAAACTCCTGATAGCCTAAAGCTGTCACAAATCGCATAAAGAGGGTTAACTCATCAGAAGCAAAAGATTGAAAAAAATGATTGAATTCAGTTTGGAACATATGGCAGCCATTTTCATGAAAAATTATTTTTTACTTATCCCAATTCAAAAGTCGAGACTCCAAATACTTTATGAATTGGATATTCCACATTCGGATTAGTATACATTCGAGCTGTTTCAAAGGATTTTTGCATATCATATTTTGTAGCTAATTGTAAGGCGGATGCATTGATTTCAGGCACATCCAAATAGATTTTTCCCCCTTTCTCTACTGCATTCAAAAGAGATAAAAAAAGTTCTTCAGCGATATGTCTATCTTCGCAAAAAAGAGGTCCAATTTTGTATCCAATCTCACACTTCCGAATGACGCCATAACCTTTTATTTCATGGTTTTTTTGAAAAGATAAAGCCAATCCATTGGATTGAACTAGCCAAGGTTTTAAAAAAGATTTACGTGAATGCCCGAAAATTTTCTGGTCATAATCATATATGGTAGGGAAATCTTCTTGTTGAATGATTTTGATTTGTTCATTGTGATATTGGTGAGAATCACTCGCCTTAATATATTCGAATCGTATATTTCGATAGGCTAGAATAAAGCCTGATTTTTTATAGTTTTCTTGTTGGGCGACAACACCGTCAAGTCCGATATTTTGTACAGCGCTCAAATGCTCCATTGCTTTATTCCAAATTTGAATACCATATCCTTTGCCGCGATATTCAGGCTTGACAATGTAAAATCCAATAAAAGAATATGCTTCCCCATAACTGACTGCTGAAATACAAGAGATGGGCTCATCATTTAGGTAACCGACAAAAAATCCACTCTGATCAGTGTTGAAAAAACAGTCAACATCAGAAAGTCCAGGGTTCCATCCTTCTTGAGCCGCCCAGTGAACCATCATCTCTAATGCTGATTGATCGGCTTGTTTGATGGTGTAATTTGATTGATTGATCATTGGGTTTAAAATTAAGAAATGATTCCTTAAACCAAAACAGTAATCAGCCCGAATTTTTTCATTTATCGAGGCAAAATTTTTTAGCTTAGCAGCGCTAAGGTCAAAAATTTTAACGAATAGAAATGAAAAAAGGACAAGCGAAATACGTAGGTAGTTATTTTCGAAGTCCCTTAAGTAAAGATGATGACTTTTCGATGGGTTAATTGATGTTTCTTAACTTAAGTTAAGATATCTTATGCCTATTTTTACCAAAAAATATCAAATATGAAAAATACATTTTTACTATTCTTCTTTTTGTCGTGTACTTTCAGTGGTTTTGCTCAACAGACCATTGACGCTACTTTAATGCATGATGGAATAGAACGGGAGTTTATCATCTATCTCCCCGCTAATTATACGGGCAATGAACCTGTTCCAATGATTTTTAATTTTCATGGCTTCACTAGTAATGCAGGCCAACAACTGTTTTATAGTGATTTTAGGACAATAGCAGATACCGCAGGTTTTATTCTTGTTCATCCTGAAGGGACATTATTCAATGGAAACACTCATTTTAATGTGGGTGGTTTTACTGCAGGTAGTACAGTGGATGATGTAGGGTTTACTTCTGCAATGATAGACTATATGTCAGCGGAGTACAATATCAATTTGGATAGAGTCTACTCAACAGGAATGTCGAATGGTGGTTTTATGAGTTTTTTATTGGCGTGCCAATTGAGTGATCGAATTGCGGCAGTTGCTTCTGTTACCGGTTCTATGACTCCTGAAACTTTTAATCCATGCAATCCCCAACATCCTACACCGGTGCTTCAAATACATGGCACTGTTGATGCCACTGTACCATACAATGGGGCTAATTGGACCAAACCGATTAATGATGTAATTGAATATTGGGTTGATTTCAACAATATTACGACTACTCCAACAACAACAGTTCTACCGGATATAAATATCCTCGACCTTAGCACTGCTGAGCAAATTGTTTATGAAGGTGGGGATAATGGTGCTACAGTTGAACATTTCAAAATAACTGGAGGTGGGCATACTTGGCCTGGTGCAGCATTAGTATTACCAGGAACGAATATGGACTTCAGTGCCTCGGAAGAAATTTGGCGATTCTTTTCTCAATTTGACATTAACGGTGAAATTGGAATAACAAGCGTAGAAGATCTAGTCGAAAATCAAATAAATGTCTATCCGAATCCGACTCATTCTACGATTAATATCACATCAGATTTTTCAAGAGCATTAGAATATGAAGTAATTTCTCCAATTGGTGAAACATTATTAACAGGCAGCTTACGATCTAGTAATGAAGAGATTGATTTGTCGGGGTTAGGAGCAAATATTTACTATTTAAAAGTAGGTACGGAGGTTTTTAAGATTCTGAAAAATTGATTGAGAACTAATAAAAGAATCGGATGCTTCTTCAGCATCCGATTCTTCTCATTTGAGCAGCTCCCGAATTTTCGCTACATCTTTATGCGTTACACCATTGTTTTCTAAAAGTTCAAACTCTCTCAAAAAACCGTTCTTATAAGTCCCGTTAATGTCAGGTTTATCTTTCATCTCTAAATATATTTTTTGGGCAGCTTGGTAATTATCTTGAAATAGCAAGGCATGGGCTAAAAAGGCATAAAGCCATTCATTTTGACTATCTTTATCCATTTCAATCCCTTTTCTAATCGCCTTTTCAGCTTCCTTAAATTGAGAAGTTTGAATATACAGCCAACCTAAATTACCGTAAGTTTCAGAACCGTAGGATCGCAGATTTTCATAGTTTGGATATTTAATCAAAGCATCTTCAATTAGAGTTGTCATCTCTTTCTGACTGGACACCGTTTCTGAAGCACTTTGCAAGTTATATTGCTTGCTTTCGATGATTTTACATTGATTTATAACTGCCTCCGCCTTTAAATCATCTTCAGTTAGATCAGAAAAAAAATCTTTGAAATATTGATAAGAATAAGTTTTCTTTTGCACGTCGACTAAAGTTGAGTCTAAGGTGGCTAAAACTAGCTTGGTTTCTTTTAATAAATCCATGGCTTCCTCTTTATATTTTAAATCTAATTCTTCCAATGCCATCGTCTTGTTAAAATGGATCATATTAATTAGAGATCGAACTAAGTCCAAATTAAATCTTTGCGGGTTTCTCTTGACTAATCTTCTACGTATTTCTAATACCTTGTTAAGTAACTCTCCTTCTTTTTCTAAGTTTCCCATAAAGTGTTGAACACCTGCCAAATTTGTGTATATTCTGGTGAGTTCAGGTTCAAAACGAACTGGGTTTTCAGCAGCTAGGCGTTTAGTTGTTTCGAGTGCTTGTAAAAAAATACTATCCGCCTTTGGAAAGTTGTGTAAATTACGATACATATTTCCTAAACTGCTTTGAATCCGTACTAAATCAGGCTCGTAATGGCGTGGATTATTGGCACTTAAACCTTGATAAATTTCATAGGCGCCCAACAGCTCTTTTGGCGCTTTATCTATGTAATTAATTCTCATGTATATATTGCCTAAAGACATTTTTGCCTCTGCAAGTTTTATTTTGTAAAATTCAGATTTTTCAGCAAGCCTACTCAGAATATCAATAGCTTTTGAGCCTAAATCAATGGACTTTTCTGTTTCTCCTAAAGAAAAATAAGTGCCTGACAAGTAAGAGAATGAAGTAGCCAAAATAATTTCATATTCTTCAGGATTATTTTTTGCTAGTATTGAATATATTTCAAATGCCTTCAAATAACAGGATTTAGCCTTTTCTAGTTCGTTTAAGTTTTGATAATGAATGGCTAATTCATTTTGTACTCTAGCTTCGATAGGTAGGTAGGTCAATGTATCTCTAATGAGAGGAAGAGCTGTTGTTAGGGCATTTTTATGATTCATTTCAGCTTTTTCATAATCTCCCTCAAACCTATACTGCACACCTAATTCTATTAATAAATGAGCCTTAGCTGCAGTTGATGTAGTCAAATGGTATGCTTGTTCATAAAAACGAATCGCTCTTTTTTGGTCATGTATGTTATCACAAAAATCTGCTAATTCAATAATGTTTTCTAGGTTGGTACTGTCTGCTTCTACTGCTTTAAGGTAGTTTTTGTAAGCCGCCTTGTATTGTCCATCTGTAATACAAAACCGGGCTTTTATCATATAATTTTCGACGCTTTGTGTAAAGGCACTGTCTGCCTTTGCAACCTTTTTTTTGAGCTTTTCCAGTTCTGCTTTCGAATCTTTTAAATCCTTATCCAAAGTCTCGTCATCCAAAACCGTTAAAGCGGCTTTTACATCCCCATTTTGAAATTTTTGGTAGGCCTCATTTGCCAAATTAGAGGCACGGTCGAGGTCAACAGTCGCCAATTGTTTTGCCAACTCTTCCGCCTGATTGAGGAGTGTTTCTTTTTCCTTTTGCAATTCGTCAATCTGAGTCAACAACACATCTCTTTCCGAGTCATCTGCTGCTAATGAGTTGAGGCGAGTATTGATGTTTTTGAGTTCTTTATCGTAATTCTGATTCGTATTACCAACGATTATATTGTAATAAGCCAAGGCTTGTTTGTTGCGCTGACCTTGTTTTGCCATAATGATAAAAATCAAATCATCGGGGTTTTGGCGAATCACACAGTGCTCCAATTCTTTCTCATTTATCACCTCATAACCATCTGCACTGACCATCAAACTAACTGTAGCTCCAGGCTTTTTTGAGTTAAAATTCATTTCATACATCCCACTACTGTTTGAATAAACAGGACTTGCACCAAAGGCACTAATTTGAGCATTAGGTAAAGGTTTTGCACCGCTATTTTGCAGCTTTACAATGCCTCGTACAACGCCACTTTGAGCAATACAAAGGGTTGATAAAAAAGCCAGATTGATTATAAGTACCAATTTTTTCATAGTGATTTCTGTTTTAATCTAAATTCAGCGGTAGAGCCAGGATAATAATATTCACTTTTGGGTTGATATCCTTCTTTTTGAAAACTCAAATCATATTTTTCTTGTACTTGATTTTCTTCCATCGTATGAGTAAATCGGCCTAAATCATCAGTCATTATCAAAAATTCATTTTGAATCATCACTTGCACATTTGCCAATCCGACTGAACCATCTTCACTTTTTACAATGCCTTTTATCTGCCGGGATTTCGAATCTTTTTGTACTTCATAATAAATCGGTTTTCCTTCCCATTTGTATTGCTTATCGGGATGGGCACTTTCATATCCATCCGCCTGAATTGAAATAGGTAAAAGCGTACCCATAAATTTGGATGGCGTTTCACTGAAAACGGTTCGTCCATTTTCACCAACTTGAGCGTCCACTCGGTTACCCAAGAAATCAACTATTAATTTGCCTTCATTCTCCAACACATAATCTTGAATGCCTCCCGATCCATGTACATAGATAGTCAATTCAGCAGTCTCATTAGAAGAGGATGGAATAATGTCAATAAAATTTAAAACTTCAGCCAGACCTAACATACCTATAATGCCGATGATTATTAGGATGTATTTCCATTGATACCCTTCCTTTGAATCGTTTTCCTTTGTATTTGATTTTACCTTAATGGTCGAAGGTTGAAATGGCATTTTATCAACCAGTGCTAATAAACCCTGATTGATTTTTGCAGATTCAACATTGAATTCAGCAGTAGAAAGAGTCCCGATTAGTTGACTTTTTTCTAGTTTTTCGAGGCGAGCGGATAATAGGATCAACTGTTGGTTGGATTCGTGATCACTAGCTTTTTTCGATTCAGAAAGAAGCGTTTCAAGCACCTCTCTTGTCTCATCTTGAGCTAAAAGGATTTTGAGTTCGTTTTTTAGCATGTTAGTTTGGGTTATTGATTCTGGTACCAATTTATGAATTTATCGGTTGTGATTGGATAAATTCAAATGGTAATATTTTTGTGCGATAGGATCATGATTAGCCCAATACAGACGCTACTTTCTCCAATTGAACTTTCTTTTCTTTCACAAACCTACAATTTTGATTTCTTAGAGGAAAATTGAGAAGGACTTATAGCGATCTATTTATTTCCAACCAACTCCTTTACATTGCCTTACTTTGACAAAATAAGTATTTGTAGAGCTACCTTTACGGTATGAAAACAGATATTCGTCATCGAACAGATATTGAACAATTGATTGAGCAGTTTTATCAAAAGTTACTCGACGACCCTATTATGCGACCCATCTTTGTTGATGTCGCGAAAATTGATTTAGCTCACCACCTTCCGATTATATGTGATTTTTGGGAAAGTATCTTGTTTTATTCAGCCAATTATCGAGGAAATGCGATGCTTCCACATATTAAATTGAGTCAACAATATCCGCTAAAAGAAATCCATTTTGAATTATGGCTGCGATTTCTTTTTGAAACGCTAGATGAATTATTTGAGGGTGAAAAAGCAGAATTAGTAAAAACGAGAGCGCAGTCGATTGGAGATTTAATGAGATTTAAGGTTGGGTTGATGGGGTTATAATTTACGTATAATTTGGCTTGAAGTGTCTCAATATTTAAAACTCATAAACAGTCAACCACTAAAACATCTGAAACATCGGGTCTTCCAAAATTGCTTTTTTTGCTTCCTCAAAAGAAATATCCTCATACATATGTATAGGCTCCCATTTTCCTGTATGCCTGAAAAACGCCAAATTGAAGCGATTCTCTCCATAAAATTCTAATCGAGCCAACCCTATGTCAAAATAATCTTTGATGCCTCCTTCGCCTGTTTTGTATTTCTGCATAATGTAGAAATAATTGCCGCGCCATTTACTGAAAACATCAACACATTGATTGAATTCTTGTGGTTCGGGCAAGGGTTTGATGTTTTTCTTTAGCTCTTCGATGAGTGGCTCAAATTGCCTGGAGATAGCTTCTTTTTGAGCTTTGGTTGCGGTTGGGGAATAGACCCACATCATTTTAGGTTTTGTTGATTTCTTTTTTGCCATGGTAGTTTGGTTAACCCATTTTTTTACTGATAAACCATAAATTTCTTTGGAAACATTATTTTTAATCTGGTGGTCTACTGCCAGATTAAAATTTATATTTTCTTTCCCTCCAACCACTGCCTTGCATTCACAAAAGCCTCAATCCAAGGCGAAATATCATCTTCTCTTCCTTCTGGATAATTTGCCCAATTCCATTTAAAAATCGAACGTTCTATATGGGGCATGGTCGCTAAATGTCGACCATCAGCACTGGCAATCATAGCAGCATTATAGTCACTTCCATTAGGATTGGAAGGATAACCATCGTAACCGTATTTTGCGACGATATTGTAGTCTTTTTCGGAGAGTGGAAGATGAAACTTACCTTCTCCGTGAGAAATCCAAATGCCCAGTCGAGTGCCCGCAAGACTTGATAACATCACCGAATTATTTTCAGGAATGGTGACAGAAGTGAATGCAGATTCGTGCTTGAGAGAATCATTGTGGAGCATTTTAGATTGCTTAGAATGCTCCGGATTGATAAGGTTTAATTCTACCCAAAGTTGGCAACCATTGCAAATGCCTACGGATAAAACATCCTCTCGAGAGAAGAATTGTTCAAGGGCTTTTTTAGCTTTCTCATTGTACAAGAAAGCACCAGCCCATCCTTTGGCAGAACCCAAAACATCGGAATTAGAAAAGCCTCCAACAGCACCTAAAAATTGAATGTCCTCCAAAGTCTCTCGACCGCTAATCAAGTCGGTCATGTGAACATCTTTCACATCAAAACCTGCTAAATACATGGCGTGGGCTAATTCACGCTCAGAATTACTGCCTTTTTCACGCAAAACGGCAGCCTTTGGTCTAGGTTTGGAAAGGTCAGGCTGTGGTCTTACACCAGTGAATTGTTCGGGGAATTTATAGGTTAAGGGTTGGGTTTTATAATTGTCAAAACGAGCTTTTGGTAAATTTCCAGCTGTTTGGTTACGATCTAATAAATAAGAAGTCTCATACCATACGTCTCTTAATTCAGCGATGTCAAAACGGTGATTTTGATCGCCATTTTTGATTTCTAGAATGGATTGATTTTGAACCGTTCCGATTTTTTGAAAAACAATATTCGCGTTTTTCAAAATGGCTTCAATTGAATCATTTTTTGCTTGAAAAATTACACCACTATTTTCTGAGAATAATAATTTAACTGAATCACCTTCTCCCAAATTTGATAGGTCAATCTTCGCGCCCAAATCATTATCGGAAAAGCACATTTCCAAAAGAGTCGTTAACATTCCGCCTGCAGAAATATCATGTCCTGCGACGATTAGATCCTTTTTGATTAAATATTGAATCGCCGTAAAAGCATTGCTGAAATAATCCGAATCTTGAATGTTAGGCGCTTTTTCTCCGATCTTATTTTGTGTTTGTGCAAAAGAAGAACCACCCAATTCGTAGTTGTCTTTTGACAAATTGATATAATAAATTGAACCGCCATTTTTTTGCAAAACGGGCTCGACAATTTTCGTAATATCACTACAATGACCTGCTGCCGAAATGACTACCGTTCCTGGAGAAATTACATCGCCATCAGGATATTTTTGCTTCATTGAAAGGGAATCTTTTCCCGTTGGAACATTGATTCCCAAAGCAATTGAAAATTTAGATATAGCCTCAACTGCTTCATATAATCGAGCATCTTCGCCCTCGTTTCGGCAAGGCCACATCCAATTGGCAGACAAGGAAATTGAACTCAAACCATTGTGCAAAGGTGCCCACACAATATTAGTCAATGCTTCCGCGATTGAGTTTCGAGAACCGGCTACGGGGTCAATCAAACCGCTAATCGGAGAATGTCCAATTGAGGTAGCCAAACCACTTTTTCCATCATAATCCAGTGCCATTACACCGCAATTATTCAATGGCAATTGAAGAGAACCAGTGCATTGTTGTTTTGCGACGAGACCGCCGACGCATCTGTCAACTTTATTAGTCAACCAATCTTTACACGCTACTGCTTCCAACCTCAAAACAGCTTTAATATATTCGGTTATTTGCTCATTTTGATAGGTGATTTTATCATAAGATACTTCAATTTTGGAATCATTCATGATGGTTTTTGGAGAGCTTCCAAACATATCATTCAAGCCCAAATCCATTGGTTTTTCTCCATTTTTGGAAGATTCAAATGTGAATCTCATATCGCCTGTCACTTCTCCAACTTCGTATATTGGTGCACGTTCTCTTTCCGCAATTTTCTTTAAAGTTTCTATGTTTTCGGGCGAAACAACTAAGCCCATTCTTTCTTGCGATTCATTACCGATTATTTCTTTCGCGGATAGGGTAGGGTCACCAACAGGGAGTTTGGCGAGATCAATTTTTCCGCCCGTTTCTTCGACTAACTCTGACAAACAATTCAAGTGTCCTCCTGCGCCGTGGTCGTGAATTGAAACAATAATACTTTCGGGACTTTCAACGACTCCTCGAATGGCATTGGCAACTCTTTTTTGCATCTCGGGGTTGGAACGTTGCACGGCATTCAATTCAATTCCTGAACTAAACGCGCCCGTATCTGCCGACGAAACTGCCGCACCACCCATTCCGATTCGATAATTATCACCACCCATGACGACAATTTTGTCGCCTTTTTTTGGTGTGCTTTTTAATGCTTGTTCCGCTTTTCCGTAACCGATTCCACCTGCCAGCATAATGACTTTATCAAAACCTAATCTTCTGTCAGCTTCTTCATGCTCAAATGTCAATAATGAACCAGCAATTAGGGGTTGTCCAAATTTATTCCCGAAGTCAGATGCACCATTGGAGGCTTTTATTAAAATATCCAATGGAGTCTGATAAAGCCATTTTCTTTCTTCCATTTTTTGTTCCCATGGACGATTTTCATTTAAGCGAGAATAGGAAGTCATATAAACGGCTGTTCCTGCTAATGGAAGGGAGCCAATGCCGCCTGCCAATCGGTCTCGAATTTCACCTCCAGAACCTGTCGCAGCCCCATTAAATGGCTCAACCGTCGTCGGGAAATTATGGGTTTCTGCTTTTAATGATAATACTGAATTGAAGTTTTTCTTTTCATAAAAATCAGGTTTGTCTGCACTTTTTGGAGAGAATTGTGTGAGCGTAGGTCCTTTGACGAAAGCTACATTATCTTTATAAGCGGAAACAATATCGTTTGGATGCTCTTTGGATGTTTTTTTAATTAATTGAAATAAGGAACTTTCTTTTTCCTCCCCATCAATTACAAAAGTACCATTGAATATTTTATGTCGGCAATGCTCACTGTTTACCTGAGAAAATCCAAAAACTTCTGAATCTGTTAATTTTCGCCCAATCCTTTCAGAAACTTCATTCAAATATTGAATTTCCTCTTTGCTCAAGGATAACCCTTCCTCTTTATCAAATTGGGCAATATCTTCAATTTCAATAATTGCCGCTGGATCTATATTTATGGTAAATATCTCCTGATTTAGTCCATCATACTTTTGCGAAAGCATCGGATCAAATTTCTCATTTTTTGCCGAAACAGTATGAAACTCCTCAATACGGATAATCCCTTCAATTGCCATATTTTGAGTGATCTCTACGGCATTGGTACTCCATGGGGTAATCATCGCTGCTCGAGGACCGATAAAGGTGTAATCGATTTTTTTATTTTCTATGAGTGGTTGATTTCCAAAAAGCCAAGAGAGCTTTTGCGCGTCTTCATCGGTCAAAGCTTGAATGACTTGAACGGCAAATATTTTTTCGGATGGAGTGCCAAAAAACTGAATCATAGGAGATTGGATTTTGCTTTTTTTTATAGAAGGCGCAAAGGTAGGCCAAATGATGAATTGAGGAAAAGAAAATGGGGCAATAAAAAAACGGTGAATGAATTTATAACTCATTCACCGTTTAGGCTAATCTTTATACAACACAAGTTGCCCAATCAACAATCTTTTTTTACATTTTCCATTTCCTCTTCATTATTTATAGTCATTGGTACATCATTATCAGGGAAAACAATTTGAACTGGATAATTCAAAGTTGGTTTTTCTTTTGAATCATGACTTTCATACCAAGATTTGATATCTGCCCAAAGTGCTTCTTCATCATCTCCAGAGATTGTTGACCCATCCGGCATAGTGAAAGTCACTGGATACATTAAATTGAAGCAATCTTTTTTATCATCGTCCCATTTATCATCATAATCACATTTTTCTTTCTTTAGGTCACTCATTTCTTCTGCATTATTGATGGTCAATGGTACATCATTATCAGGGAAAACAATTTGAACGGGATAATTTAAAACTGGCTTTTCTGCTGAATCATGTGTGATATACCATTCTTTGATAGCGGCTTTCAATTCTTCTGCGTTGCCAGCAATAGAGGAACCATCCGGCATAGTGTAAGTCACTGGATAAACTAATTTAAAGCAGCTTTCTTTTTCTTTATCATCACATTTTTTCCAAGCAGCTTCCATTTCTTCCGTATTGGCGATGGTTTGAATTTTGTCTTCGCCCCAAATAATGTCAACAGGAAATTGCAAGGTTGCCTCTTCTTTAGCATCAGGGTGCTGTTCATACCAAGTTTCAATGGCTGCCCAAAGGGTCTCTTCATTACCTGAAATCGCATAACCTGTAGGCATGATATAGGTCACAGGATAGACAAAGTCGAAACAATCTTTATCGTAACCGTCGTAATCTTTCTCTTCCCAATCATCCTTTTCATTTTCATTCTTGTCAAAATCAACTCCTTTGTTGCAAGCTGCAAAAACCAAAAGCGTAAGCACTAAAAAATTTAATAATGATAGTTTCATGTGATATTTTTTTTGCAAAGTTAAAGAAAACATGATTAAGTTAGGTGTGTGATTAAGAGTATGGTTAAAAATTTTACAAATTGAGAATCAATGATTTTTGGTTCTGGCGATAAATTATTAAGGGAGTTTGCCGAGGCAAATGACCGCAATAATTTGAAAGGCAGGTTCATAAAGCGTTGGTTTTTAGGAAGTAAAAATTTAGACATACTGTAAAGTTAAAAGAGTTGATAAAAGAAATTTCTGATTTTTATTCCCGTTCCTGTCTAGATTGTATTTAGGGTCTTCAAAAAAAATAACCGATGAAATCCCTTATTAAATTTATGATTCTTTTCTCTAGATATTTACGGTAGTTGGTATTGGGTTCATTTTCTTTTTTCTTTTTTTAGGGGCGCTATTTCGTTTTTCGGTTTCATAACCAACCTCACAGAAATACAATCTTGTCTTATTAAAAGTAATTCTAGAATTTTTTTTAATAGACTCTCTTACACCACAAAATCTCTATTTTTTATGAAAAAAGTACACTATTTTTTAATGCTTTCTTTACCTCTCTTTTTCATTGCTTGTACCGAAGATATCGGCACACTCAATGTAACTTATTATGAAGCTATTGCCATTTACGGGGATCTTGATGAAGTAAGATCGCGACCCATCAATTCAACCTCTCAAGCAATAATTAACCCTGGAAAAATTTACATTGCCGAAGAAATAATATTGATCGGCGAAGAAGAAAAAGGTATTCATGTGATTGATAATTCTAATTCATCTTCACCTGAAACAGTGAATTTTATCAATGTGCCTGGTAACCGTGAATTTTTTGTAAAAGGGAATTATCTCTATGCCGAAAGTTACTATGATGTGGTTAAATTAGATATTTCTGACCCATTGAATGTTACCTTAGAAGGACGGGCAGAGAATGTATTCACAAATGAATTGACCAATGCTGCTGGAGAAACTTTATTAGGCTTTACCTATGAACAAGTAACCAAAGAAGTTAATCAAAATAGTAATTTGTATAAAGAAATCTCTACAGGAGATTGGGTTTATCTTGATTTTGCTCAAAATATCATTCCGCGTTCTGCTGTACCTGCTTCTTTCGCTGGAAACAGTAATCAATCAAGTGGAACGATCAATAGAGTGACTTATAGTGATGGTCATGTATACATACTTGGTCGAAGTGATTTAAATATTATAAGAGATGATGCTGCTTTTGAGGTGGTGAATCACCAAGCGTCGATAGGCGTTGAAATGGAAACAATCTTCCCTTACCAAAATAAATTATTTATTGGGTCGAGGTCATCTATGGAAATTTATGATGCTTCTAATCCAAGTAATCCATCGCGTCAATATTATTTTAATCATGCGACTTCATGCGACCCTGTTTTACCAACCGGGAATGCCGTTTATGTTAGTTTACGAACAGGAGATTTTTCTGAGTGCCCAGGCAATACAAATGCTTTGATTGTATTGGATATTGAAAATCTTCAGAATCCTAATCAAGTGGACGAAATTGAGATGAGAAGTCCTTATGGAATGGCTGCTATCGGTAATTTACTTTTCGTTGGGGAAGGAGCAAATGGCATGACCATTTTTGATGCAACCAATCCTTTGGATTTGAAAGAAATAAAACACGATTCCAATATTGAAGCTTATGATATTTTGGAACATCCTACTCGAACAGATTTAATATTAATTGCGGGTACGACTGGTTTGGAACAATATATTTTAGATGCCTCTTTGAATTTCCAATTGGAAAGTAGAATTAATTATTAGGAATGAGTTAATTCCTAAATCCGTAGACTTTTTACTTTGTGTCGAATAAGAAAGTGAATCGATTACTCGATTTACTTTCTTATCCTATTCCCTAGTAAATAGCTTTCATCACAGCTTTGAGCATCCAAAATTAAGTTCCAAATGAATTCATCTTACAAAATTGTACTCTCCATTAGTTTTTTACTTTCCATTCTCGTTTTTGACTTATCCGCCCAACAAAATAATTCCATTTTTTATCTCCACAATGGTTCCGTTTACATCGGAGAAGTTTTGAATGATAGGGGAGAAAGTTTAAATGTGAGATTGATTGATGGAAATGAAATAAATTTTTCTAAGTACCTAGTAAAACGATATTTGGATTCTAAAGATATTGAACTACATCGTGATGGAAAATATCATGTCACGCGAGGTTTTTTCTTTCAGCCTGGGCTCGCAACGAATTTTGAAGGATTCGCTCCAGTAGAGGAGGAATCCCGAATTTCTTCACATACTTCGTTTTTGTTTGGCTATTACCTTAATCCAAGATTTGCGATAGGAGCTGGAATAGGATTTGAATTTAATCAGGCAGTCGTAAGTGGCTTTGAGTTTGATACGCAGGTTAGTTGCCAATATATCTATGGTCGTTATTATATAAATAATAAGAAAAGGCGTCCATTTATCTATTCAAGAGTTGGTTATGGGACTAGAAATGATGAATCCAATTTTGGAAGTAATAATCCTAATGGGGGAATTAATTTTCAGGCAGGTGGAGGTATGCATTTTTCTTCTCGAAAGAAGAGCAAATTTGTTCTTACTCTAGGTTACCATATGCAAAAAACGGACGGGACAGAACGATTTATCGATGATTTTGGCAGTGAGATAATTGCGGATTATGATATCATGATACAGAGACTGATCCTCACTTTTGGAATGGAGTTTAACAAACGAAAGAAAGGTTATGTAAAGTCTTTTTAATGAGAATAGGCCCTTAGGCAAAACTCAAAACCAATATGTTGTCGATAATTTATGGGGAATAAAAGATGATTTGTTTTCAACAAAATTTAATTACAGGTACCGAAGCCTGTCTAATTTGGCGGGTGGCGGGGTAAATCACTGTGTGACCGGAGGGAGTTTGATTTACCTAGACTTTTTGGTTCTTTTGGGGCAATGCCAAAAGAACAACAACAAGCTTAAAAAAGCATAGGCTGAAAATTTCACGAAAAATTTGAATGAGCTTCTTTTCTTTATCCCCTATTAGAGGGCTTTTTTCCAGTGTAGCAATGGAAAAATCTAGTACCTTTAGTTCAAAATCCGTCATTATGAGGCATGTTAGCCTTGCACTCATTTTAACCCTCTTCTCTTCTTGTATCAAGATGGTATGGTCTCACATTCAAGCAATTCGTTTATTTCTAACCCCATCATATAAAAAATGCCACACAAAAATTGTGTGGCATTATTAATTCATTTAGGCAAAAATGAACATTTTCTTTTTATCCAATAATTCATGGAGAACATTAATCATCTCCGCAACTCTCTCTCAATTCTTTCAACTCTTCTTTGCTATTAACAGGAACAATTGTTCCGTCCTCCATTTCTACATCAATTGGGAAAACAATAGCTGGACGCTCATCTGAACCTTGATTGTTTTGTTTCCATTCTCTAATTGTCGTTTTTAGTTCTGAACGGTCTGCTACTTCTTGAGTCGTGCCATCAGGAAATTCAATGGTGAGCGGGAATACCAACTCAAAACAAGGCTTACATTTGTGTCCTTTTGGGCGGTTAAAATTACCTTTACAATCTTTTTTTAATTCAAATAATTCTGCTTTATTTGCCACTGAAATGACCTCGCCATCTTCTGAAATAACTTCAATGGGGAATACAAAATTTGGTTTCTCCTGTGCATCCGGATTAGCTTCTTTCCATTCTTTGATGGCTGTTCGTAATTCATCATAATCGTTGACATCTGCCGTTGTGCTGTCTGGAAACTCAATAGTTATAGGGAAAACTAATTCAAAACATCCTTTCCGGCCAATACTTCCACTTTCTTGTAGGGTAAACATGGCTTCATCTGTGAATTCAAATACGCCCTCTTGAGTGGTAAGTGTACTTTTATCACAAGAAGTAAAAAATGCTGCCATTGCAAATGCGAATACCATTGAAAATTTCAAAATTTGTTTCATCATGATTATTAACTTTTTACTGATTAGAAATTATTAATTGTTTTAAGAAATTACATTGTTAGACCATAGTCCCCAATCTGACTCCTACCGTAATTTTTTTTCAAAAAGCAAGAGAAACATAGGAAGCTTCTCTTGCAGGTTATGAAAAATGTCACGCTCACTTTTATCCAATCGAGGATTTGGGTTGACGGCTTTCATATCTGTTGGACTACTCAAATGCTCATTTGAGTTAATTTTTTACCTAAAAATTTAGTCTATTCTGATGGGTACTCATTGATTCGTTATGAGTACAGAATCGAGTTATTTGATAATTTTTTAATTGAAAATATTATTAATGATCTGCTATACACTATAGGTTCAGAAATGTCTAAAAAGGTTGCCGCTGTATTCCTTAAAAAAATGTTAAGAGAATTTTTAGTGAGGATGATGTAAGCTTTTTTGGAGCATAAATGACTGGTAGTCAGTATTTTGTAATAGATGAAAAAAATAGTGGATAATTTAAATAAAAATAATAAAACCTCGAACCTCTCCAATTAAATCTCGCGAAAACATGGCAAGACATCCTATGAAACCTTTTTCGGCATTGGAGATTTTGGAGTTAAGAAATTCAATGAGGGGAGGCGAGAAAGACTATCCACGTGAGCTTTGCGAGCATTTGGATCGTCTGTGGGGGGCATTAAATTTTAGCCAAAATATCCAATGCCTAGATTTTTTTCCTTCTTTTTTCATCATTTGAAAAAAGGAGAACACTAATTTGAAACTTATGGACTGGTTTAACCAGAGTAAAAATGAAGGACTGATAAAGAAATTCAGTTTTGACTTTTGATGCTTTTTATCAAGATGAAAACTGTATTAAACAATTGATTTTCAAACTCTTGTCCTTTTTATCTTGATAAAAAAATGACCAAAAAAATCAAGACTGTTTTCATTTCTATACGTTTCGCAGATTAAAAATCCCTAAACTACCCAAACTCGCTGCACTCAAACAGTAGATAGTTCTTTACGGAATTTTAAAACTGCTTCTCTAAAATGAAAAGGTCATTCCCCTTTGATAGGCAACATCCATCTCGCGAAAACATGGCAAGACATCCTATGAAACCTTTTTCTGCATTGAATTTTAGGCAAAATATCTACAGCCTAGATTTTTTTCATAAAAGGTGACCTATGCACCTTTTATACTATTTTCATCCTGAAAACATTTGGTGGTCATCGGCAATTACAACTTTTATCAATCGGTATGGTTTCTTAATTTCTAAAATGCAATTTTTACTTAGTAACGTCTAAAGAATAACTCTGACATTTGTCTATGTATTTTTTGAATTTTTGCGGTGTTAAAAATACTCGCCGATGCCCTGCATCCTGCGCTGGCTTGTGCCAGAAGGTACAAAGGCGAACGCAAAAAGTATTTTTGCCTTACTAAAATCCAAAATCTACTATTTCAAATTGACGGACTTATTTTTTAGCCGTTACTTAAAGTTGGAACATCTATCCAAAATAAAAACGAATTATCTACACCCTCCAATTTTTTGGTAAATTTGCGCCCTTCGATTGAGAGAGGTTGAAAGAAGGATAGATTGAGAGGACGTTATTTATTTTCGTTCGCTCTAGTTCTCCTACTTTCAAACACTTTTTTAAAATTCTCCATCCAGCATATGAAACAAAAGACCAACTGGAGTGTCTTGATTTTCTGTTTTTTAGTTTTCAATACCTTTGCTCAAAAAGGTTGGTTCGAACAACCCCTTTCGCCCCGAACCGCTAACTATGATATGCAAATCACACTCGACCCCGAAACGAAAATGATTCATGGGAAAACCACTTTAACTTGGAAAAACCCATCCAATGACACTGTTCCCGATTTGCATTTTCACCTATATTATAATGCGTTCAAGAATACCGAATCCACTTTTTTCAAAAACTCTAACCGAATAAGTAGGAGACCAACAGATGAAGAATGTACTTGGGGTTGGAATGAGATGAGTAATATAAAAAATGACAATGGACAAAACCTCTCTTCCAAATATATTCAACCTGATAATGATCATGAAGCAGATCAAACCGTTTTAAGTGTCCAATTAGCGGAGCCAGTTTTACCAAATGAATCTGTGACAGTAACTTTTGATTTTACCGTTAAAATTCCAAAAATCATGGTTCGGTCAGGTTATTCTCGCGATTATTTTTTTCTAGCACAATGGTATCCTAAATTGGGTGTTTATGAAACGGAGGAAATGGGCAGAACCAAAGCATCTGGTTGGAACTGTCATCAATACCACTCGAATACAGAGTATTACGGTGAATTTGGGAATTATGATGTACATATTACGGTACCTGGTGATTATAAGGTAGGGGCTTCTGGTTCTTTGCAGAAAACGACTGAAAATGGAAAAATGACGACCCATTCCTTTCACCTCGAAGATGTAATTGATTATACATGGACTGCTTCCCCCGATTATTTAGTTTATGAAGATAAATGGCGAAATGTAGATCTAAAAGTGATGACTTTTCCGGGGCATGAATGCTTTGTTGAACGCTATTTTGATGCGGCCAAAAACTCATTTGATTACTTTGCAGAGCATCTTGGTGAATATCCTTATCATTCCTTGACGATGGTAGATGTGCCTTATCATGGATTGTTTACTGGTGCGATGGAATATCCGACCCTGATTTCAGTACTCAATCTTCGAATTCTTCCGGAAGGGGTTTTACTTTCCGAAACCTTTGCGGTTCATGAATTGACGCATCAATTTTTTCAACAAATTTTAGCGACCAATGAGCAAGAAGAACCATGGATGGATGAGGGGTTTACCACCTATTGGGAAGGTCGAATCATGGATGAGTATTATGGTGCTCAATCGAGCGCATTTAGTGTTTTAGGGATTGGAGCTGGCAATGTGGAGTATAATCGAATTGAGTATTTGAATATGCGAAACCCTAAAATGGTGCCGACTTCTGCAACGGGTTTTGATAATGGTGTGAATGGATATCGAACAATTACTTATAATAAAACAGCTATTTGGTTAAAGACTTTGGAAGGCTTAGTCGGTGAAGCAACCATGAGTGAAATCTGGAAAACTTACTACCAGAAATGGAAATTTAAACATCCATATGGACATGATTTTATAAATGTAGTCAATGAAGTGGTTGGTGAAGATATGGGCTGGTTTTTCGATCAAGTTCATTTTGGAACGGAGATGTGTGATTATGAATTATTCTCTTTTTCTAGTAATGAAATACTCCCAAAAGCTGGTGTATTTGGGGCAGATTGCCTCACCGGTAATGAAGAGGATAACAAAAATAATGAACCACTTTACAAGTCTCAAGTAGTGATTTATAGAAATGGGGAAGTAAAATTACCGGTTGAAATTTTGGTTCATTTTGAGGATGGAACGGAGATCTTAGAAAAATGGGACGGTAAAGATCGGATTCATTATTTGAATTATGCTAAGTCTTCCAAAATCGATTGGGCGGAGGTAGACCCTCAACGGAAAATTCATTTAGATCAAAACTTTACGAATAATAGTTTAGTCAAAGAATCTGAAACCACTCCAGTCAAAAAGTACTTTTCAAAATTGTTGTTTTGGTTTCAAAATGTAATGCAGGCTGTGACCATGTTAGTATAAGGTTCGGATAGAATTTAAAGGTGATAATTAGGTGTTTTCTATTGAGAATCTACAGTTATCATCCCTTAACAACCAATGAAATGAAAGTTTTTTCAGCATATAAAAAGGGACTTAAAAGCACTTTTCAAAAAAAGAAAATGTGGCTTTTTCTTTACCTTATCAATTTACTTTTTGCCTTCCTCGCCGCTGGTCCTTTTTCTGATTTATTAGAATCTGAGTTGGCAAACTCAAAGGTCATTCAGCATATTTTTGGAGGGTTTGATTACACTGTTTTTATGGAGTTTTACCAACAAAATAGTGGAGCAATCTGGGCTTTTTTGGGGCAGGCAATAATCTTAGTTTTTGTCTTTTTTGTTTTTAATATTTTCTTTTCCGGTGGTATTATTAATACTTTTTATAAAAATAAAGAGCATTTTATTTTGCGGAATTTTTGGTATGACTGCTCTCAATTTTTCTGGCGATTTCTACGGTTGACTTTTTATTTTTTGATGTTTCATGCTGTTCTTCTTGCTATTTTCGGGGTACTGTTTTATACAATCATAGAGGGCGGAAGTAATGCTAATTTAGTGAGTGAAGTGACAATTATTTCGGGAGCAAAAATTATTTTTCCAATCTATGCTATTTTCGCAATAATCCTCTCGATGATTCAGGATTATGCAAAAATTCATATCGTTTCAGGAGATAAAAAAATGCTAACTAAACCTATTTTGGAAATCTTTAAATTGACCATTAAAAACTTCGTTAAAACAGCTTCTCTTTATCTATTAAACATCCTCACCATATTGATTATTTTTGGAATATATAGGCTTTTACAGACCCCCTTTACAAGCGATAATATGACGGGGATATTTATTCTTTTCCTTGTTGGACAATTATTCCTTTTTTGTCGAATTGGCGTAAAATTATTGAACTTAGGAAGTGCGACTTGGATGTATAAATACATTGCTAATCAGCCGATTGTAGAGGTAGATCAAGGGTTTGAGGAGGTTTGATAATAATATTTTCTAAGTAAAAAGTAGCGATTTTGAAATTCCATTCCTTCCCAAATTATGAATCCGTTAGCCAAAAGGCTGCTCAACTTATCATTGCATTAATTCAAACCAAACCGGATGTATTGATTTGTATAGCAACTGGAAATAGCCCTAAAAGAACGTATGAACTACTTAGTGAATATGAAAAGAAGCATTTGGGTTTTTTTAGAAATATCTCCATTATTCAATTAGACGAATGGATCGGACTTTCTGAAAAGGATGAATCAAGTTGTGCCCATTTTATTCAGCATCAAATCATTACGCCATTAGCTATTCAGTCAAAAAATGTTTTTTTCTTTAATGGAAAAACTGAAAAACCAAAGATTGAAATTGAAAAAGCCAATCAGTTTTTAGACAATAAAGGAAAGATTGATCTGTGTATTTTAGGGATGGGCAAAAATGGGCATTTAGGCTTTAATGAACCTGCCAGTGAATTTTCTAGAAGAACCCATTTAGTGTCATTGGAAAAGGAAACTCAGAATCACTCAATGGTGGGAGGTTTGGAATTTAAACCACAATTTGGAATTACCTTAGGAATGGAAGATATTTTGAATTCTGAAAAGGTGATTTTGATTGCGACTGGAGAGGGAAAGAAGAAGGTATTTAAACAGTTTTCCGCCCAAAAAATTGACCCCAAAATACCTGTATCTGCACTTTGGGGTCATAAAGATGTTATTTGTATGATTGACGAATCTGCTTTTTAATCTCCGCCCAACTCGATTGCGCGTTGTAAGGCTGCTTCCGCGCCTTCGACAATTCCTTCTTGCAAATCATTGCCCGAATAAGCCTTCATAGCGGCTTCCGTTGTACCGCCTTTAGAACACACTTTTTGGATCCATTCTTCACATGAAAATTCAGTTTTATTGAATAAGTCAACTGCCCCTTTGAAGGTTTGACTGACCAATAATTCCGATTCTGAAGTTGAAAAGCCCATGTTTTTGGCGGCTTTCATCATTGAGTCCATAAAGTAAAAAACATACGCAGGACCACTTCCTGAAATGGCGGTAGCTGCATCGATCGCCGTTTCTTTCTCGACGTATATACTCTTTCCAGTCGTATTTATTAGGTTTTGTACCATCACTAATTCGATTCGAGTCACCGCATCGGAAGAAGTGAAAGCGGTCATGCCCATGCCGATTTGGGCTGGTAAATTTGGCATCGCGCGGATGATTTTTTCGACGCCTAAAGCACCTGAAATGGTTTCGATTTTGACCCCTGCCATGATAGAAACAAAAACTTGTTGAGGGTCAATGTGTGGACGGATAATTTCAAATAAAGTAGGAGAATCTTGAGGTTTGACAGCAAAAATGACTAAATCTGCTTTTGGTATACAACTTTCAGGATGACTATATATAGTGCCAATATCTTTGCGACCTAGTTCTTCTGCTTTTTCAGGGGATTTCTCCAGAATCATCATGTCTTCCTTACTCGTAATATGAGATCTTAGAAAGCTTTGAGCATAAGTCATTCCCATATTTCCACCACCTACTATTAAAATTTTCATTGTCTTTTGTTTTCGGTATTATACGTATTCATTGTTTTATTTATATTAGGGAGTTGGTAAGAAATAACCTACCCATTTTACTTGTTCTTTTTTTATTCATTCATCGTTAAAAAGCCTCGCCATACCTTTGGGTATGCCTACGTTTTTTGCCTTGACTGAATAAAATATTACTACGCAAAATTGGGTGCCTTATTTTTTACCAACTCCCTAACCAATCAATACATCAAATGCCTATAATTTCAAAAAGCAATCCAAATTGCCTAAATTCAACCCAACATAATATTTTTAAGAAAAATCACAAAAATATGAAATTTCACTTCTTCCTTTCATTTTTAGTTCTTGTAATCTTTTCATCTTGCACAGAACTGACTAATTCAGAAGCAACAGCTGAGGCTTCAGTTCAAAATCAATCTGAGCCACCTGCCTATACTATCGCTATTCATGGAGGAGCAGGAACCATTTTAAAAGAGAATATGTCTACTGAAAAAGAGGCGGCATATTTAGCAAAATTGAATGAGGCATTGGATAAGGGTGAGGAAATATTAAAAAATGGCGGAACTGCTATGGATGCGGTGGAAGCTACTATTATGATTATGGAAGATTCTCCTCTTTTTAATGCAGGTAAAGGAGCAGTCTTTACCAATGATGGAACCAATGAGTTGGATGCTTCTTTTATGGATGGTAAAACACAAAATGCAGGTGCCATCGGTGGTGTGAAAACGGTCAAAAACCCAATAAAAGCGGCTCGTGTGGTCATGGACAATTCTCCTCATGTGATGCTTTCTGGTTCTGGCGCAGATCAATTTGCTAAAGAACAAGGCTTGGAAATTGTGGATCCATCTTATTTTCATACGGACCGTCGCTGGGAGTCACTTCAAGATGCTAAGAAAAGAGAAAATAAACAGACTGGATATTTGACCCAAGTGTCAGATTATAAATATGGTACCGTCGGATGTGCTGCGCTTGATAAGGATGGCAACTTGGCTGCAGGAACTTCTACTGGAGGTATGACCAATAAGCGTTGGGGAAGAATAGGGGATGCCCCCATCATTGCAGCCGGTGTCTATGCGGATAATGCGACTTGTGCCGTTTCCAGCACGGGACATGGAGAGTATTTTATTAGATATGTGGTAGCTTATGATATTGCTGCACGGATGGCTTATTTGGGCGAAAGTTTAGAAGAAGCGAGTAATCATGTCGTGAATAAAAAATTAGTCGAGAAAGGTGGCTCTGGCGGTATTATTTCTGTTGATAAAGATGGTAATGTAGCAATGCCATTTAATTCGAAAGGTATGTATCGAGGTTATGCTAAACCGAATGAAAGAGTAGTTAAGATCTATGAAGATTGAAATTTTACTGGAGATAATGATTTACACTTAGTTCTACTTTGGCACTTTAGTAGGTACATGTTTAGGAACACGATTAATTTGGCGGGAGGCCGTTTGTTTACGCGGAGCGATTTAAACAAACTAGACTTTTTTCGTAGTTTTTGGGGCAATGCCAAAAAGTACAAACCTTCAAAAAAGAACGAATTATTCAGTCTTGCCCACAAATATATTAAAGTGCCAAAGTAGAATTAGTACTCAAGATATAAAAGCCCAAGCTTACCAAAACTTAGGACATTTGTCAGCATATTTTTTAGTTCTCTTATGCTTTTTTACCCGAATTTTTTTTTTGTGTTTAGAACGTTTACGATTTATTAAATTTTCTTTTTCGTCTTTCCCGTCTAGCGCTTCATCTTCATCAAAATCCTCATCAAAGTCATCTTCTATTTCTTCTTCTAGATCATCAGTGAGAAAGTCATCTTCTTCTTCAATTAAATTGAATGTTTCTTGTTGAGCTTCTTCTTTTGCCTGTTGGATTAACATTTCCTCCATTGTAATACTCAAATTAATACGTTCTGATTTCTCCTCGATTTCAAAAATGTTTTCGGTAGCAATCGAAACGGATTGGTCCGTACTTGCTGTAAAACCAATATACCCTGGGATAATGGGCGCATTATTTTGAACAGAAGTTTGGTGTAAAATCTTGTCGATATCAAAAGGTGTTTCTTCATCTTGACAAGGACAAAAGTCGTGGTTGTATTGTGCCCAAAAGGTACTTATAAAACCAATGGTCAATGCAATGGAGAGCAAGGTCTTTCTCATACTGAAAACATTTTAAACGTTAGTAATATTAAACGTTTTTGTAGAAGATTGAAATGTGGACAGTTAAGGAATGAATATTTATTATTGAATCATTCCTGACAGAATAGAAATCTATTTTATGATTTTTTTAAGAAAGACAAGCCTTTTTTTAAAAGGTTGATTAATTGGAGGTCAAATCCTTTTCAAACCTGGCTGCTAAGTTTTGAATCAACTCTTTTTTTGAGACTAATTTTTCACCAGTTGTTGCTGCTGTTTTGACTTCTGCCAGTTTTGGAATAGCCCATTTACCTTGACTATAAGAATACAAGCAGATAATTTCTATCCCATTAAAAATGGAATTCCATTTCCATTTCGAATCGGCTGGAGATACCGTAAATCCTAGTTTTTCAGCGGTACGATTATTAAAAAAGTAGGAATGCCCTTTGATGACAGCATCTGCTGGAGTTTTGCCTGTTTCGACTTTTTCAATAAGCGCAAGGAATGCATAAAAATAATTTAACCAAAGGATTTTTTGAGCGCGAGATCCTCTATCTGACCATTTCATATTTAAAAAATAGTCGAACGAAGTTCCATTGTGAAGTTCAATATTTTTTTTTGAGTAAACGATGCTCAACACCATCGGTGAGAGGTATTTATAAAAACGGAATAGTCTTAAAATCGGGGTAAATAAAAACTGCAATAAGGGCAATCCAAGGATTAAAGCCAACATATAAAAATAAATTGGCAATGTTACCAGCCATCCAAGATAAACAATAGATCCTGAAAGAATTAGGAAGATAATTAACCAGCGTATCAAACTGATTTTTTTGAATTGAGTTGTTTTTGGCGGAAGAGGCATTTGTTGAGTGGGCATATTTTAATATTTCACAAGAGCTAAAGAAATGATAAGAATCTTAGGCGCAAGTTATTAAAAACTATCATATCCTAAAACCTTCTAAATACTCCTGATTATATTTACCAAAAAATTTAAGAATGATACCAAATAGAAAAATCTTCCTCCTCTTCAGTTCAGCCATATTACTTGCTTTCTTCTCTGGTTTATTATTGAATTTCCAAATGCTCGAAAACGAAATCACTCGAGATATTGTCCAGAATGCTTCCAAAATCATGGGTATAGAATTTCAAGATGCTGAAATTGATTCTATGTTGCCCGAATTGAATGAAATGGTGAAGACTTATGAAACCATGCGTGAAGATTCGATTGGAAATGAGGTTGCACCAGCGTTGGTTTTTAGTCCTCTACCTCGTGGTTTTGAAGTGGAAAAGACACAAAGACCGATTAGCTATGAAGACGTGGGGATTGTAGATTTACCTGAAACTCAGGACGATTTGGCATTTTATTCTGTTAGCCAACTAGCAGAGCTCATTAGAAATCAAAAAATAACATCTGTTGAACTGACACAGTTTTTTCTTGATCGACTTAAAAAATACAATGATACGTTACATTGCGTTATCACATTTACGGAGGACTTAGCTTTGGAACAGGCTCGCCTTGCCGACGCTGAATTAGCTCAAGGAAAATATCGGGGTATGCTACATGGCATTCCATACGGTGCAAAAGATTTATTTGCTAAAAAGGGCTACAAAACGACATGGGGAGCAATGCCATACAAAGATCAGATGATTGATGAAGACGCCACTGTTATTTCAAAATTGGAGAATGAAGGAGCTGTTTTAATCGCTAAATTGACACTAGGCGCATTGGCTTGGGGAGATGTTTGGTTTGATGGGAAAACTAGAAATCCATGGGATACTTCCCGTGGTTCAAGTGGCTCATCGGCGGGCTCAGCTTCTGCGGTGGCTGCTGGGTTGGTACCATTTGCTTTGGGAACGGAAACATTGGGTTCGATTGTTTCGCCTTCCACCGTTTGTGGTGCGACAGGGCTTCGACCTACTTTTGGAAGAGTGAGTCGTCACGGGGCGATGGCATTGAGTTGGAGTATGGATAAAGTGGGGCCAATTACGCGATCTGCGGAAGACTGTGCCATTGTTTTGGATGCTATTCGAGGTAGTGATGGTCAAGACCAATCTGTTATTGATGCGCCTTTCAATTATCGTGCAGATGCGAATACTAAAAAAATAAAAATCGGCTATTTAAAAAGTGCCTTTGAGGGCGATTATGGGTTTAAAAAAAATGATAGTCTCGCACTCCAAAAACTACAAGATTTGGGTTATGAATTGATTCCAATTGAATTGCCAAAATTCCCTAGTTTGACGTTTGTTCTTCAAGCTGAAGCTGCTGCCGCTTTTGATAACTTAACTCGAAATGGGCAAGATGACTTGATGGTTCGTCAAATTAAAAATGCCTGGCCAAATGTCTTCCGAGCTGCTCGATTTATGCCAGCGGTTGAATACCTCCAAGCAAATCGATTGCGGACTCAACTGATTGAAGAAATGCAGAAAATCATGACTACAGTAGATGTGTATATTCATCCATCATGGGCAAGTCGCAGCCTTGGAATTACCAATTTGACAGGTCACCCATGTTTAGTTTTACCGAATGGTTTTCGGGATGGACGACCGACGAGCATTTCGATTACCGGACAATTATTTGGAGAAGCGGAGGTTTTGAACGTAGGGAAAGTTTTGGAAAAGGAATTGAAGTTTTACAAGAATCGACCGGAGGGTTTTTGATTTTTTCGACGATGTAACCTCAAAAAAGAAGCCTTAAAAAGAGTAAGATATTTAGGGACTAAATGAATTCATATGGTGTTCTATCGAAAGCGGTCAAGGAAATCTTAATCCTAAATTTTCACCTGAGCATTATTTTTTAGTCAAAAAGTCTAGTGCTTGAGTCAACTACCTTTATTAACCTGACCAAATGAATTCATTTAGAACCATATTTAGTTTACAGTGTAATAAGTACCAACCCAAGATTATGTTAACCTTTCAGATCAATATGTCATTTCATTGGCTGTTTTCTGAATTAATTCCCAAGCCTTTTCTACGTGCTCTTTTTCGACATTCGTTTGCCCAATCACCATCCTTAACGTATAAACGCTATCCACCTTTGTATGTGTCAAAAAAAGTGAACCCGTCGCATTTAGTTGATGTAATAATTGCTCATTTATAATATTTAATTTCTCCAAATCATTATTTCCTTTTGGTTTAAAACGAAAACAAACTAAATTCATACTTCGTGGCACTACCAATTCAAAATTGGCTGCTTTATGAATTTCATTTTCCAACCATTTTGCCAAATCAATATGGTATCGAATCATATTTTGTAGTCCTTCCAGACCGTAATAGCGCATTACAAACCAAAGCTTAAGGGAACGAAAACGGCGCCCTAAAGGAATACCCCAATCACAATGGTTATTGACTAATCCGTCTGTTTTTGTCTTTAAATATTCAGGTAGAATGGCGAAAGTATTAACCAGTGCATTTTTGTCTTTTACGAAATACGTACTACAATCGAAATTGGTAAATAGCCATTTGTGCGGATTGAAAACAAAACTGTCTGCCTTTTCAATCCCTTTAATAAGGGGTTGATATTCAGGTAGTATTAGTGCTGATCCAGCATACGCAGCATCAACATGAAGCCATATTTTATATTCTTCAGCAATCTGTGCAATTTCCTTTAATGGATCCATTGCCATCGTACCAGTTGTGCCAATAGCCACGACAATGCACAATGGTTCAAGACCATTTTTAATATCTTGTTTGATTTGTTGCAACAATAAATCAGCGCGTAATGCAAGTTGATCATCAGTTGGTATTTTGATAACATTGTCTTTACCAAACCCTGCGATTTTTGCCCCTTTTTCAATAGAGGAATGTGTTTGATCGGAACAATAAATTCGAAATTTGGTCGATTCTCCAAACCCCTTTTCATTAATTTGGTAGTTTGTTTTTTGTTCTCTTGCGGTGAGGATGGACGCCAAAGTTGCTGTCGAAGCCGTATCTTGAATCACACCTGTCCAAGTCTTTGGAATACCCATAGCATCGCCAAGCCATTCCATCATTCTTTCTTCTAATTCTGTTGAGGCAGGCGAAGTTTCCCATTTCATTCCCTGAATGCCGAGAGTCGCGGTCAGCATTTCTGCTAAAATAGAAGGCGGGCTTGCATTTGCATTAAAATAGGCGAAGAAGTTCGGATTTTGCCAATGGGTTATTCCTGGAATAATTTTCTTCTGAAAATCTTTAAAAATTAAATCTATTGATTCGCCTTTTTGGGGAATGCCCTTTTCGATTTGGTCGTATATTTTCTTCGGGTGAACCTGTGATTTTACTGGATAATTATCTACATTGTCCATATAATCCGCCATCCAATCAACCATTTGATGGGCATGTTTTCGAAACTCACTTGAATCCATATTCTGATTTAATTTTATAATATTGCTGGAATACTGTTTAAAACCACAAAAAAAGGCATTTCAAACCAATTAAGATGATCCAATCCTACAAACAAAATCCTAAACTACAAGAAAAATACGACGCTATAATAATCGGTTCCGGGATGGGAAGTCTAACCGCAGGGGCCATTCTAGCCAAAGAAGGACAAAAAATCTTAATCCTCGAACGACATTATGAACCGGGCGGTTTCACTCATACTTTTCGTCGAAAAGGCTACGAATGGGATGTAGGAATTCATTATATCGGTGAAGTTTCTAGACCTAATAGTGTAATCAAAAAACTGTTTGATTATATCACCAATGGCGACTTGAAATGGGCGGATATGGGCGAGGTTTATGACCGTATTATCATAGGCGAAAAAGAATATGATTTGGTGAAAGGGGTAAGTAATTTCAAGATGAAAATGCTTGAATATTTTCCAAATGAAGGTAAGGCAATTGAAGCATATGTCAATCATGTTTTTGCGGCAAACAAGGCTTCTCGAAAGTTCTATATGGCGAAAGCTTTGCCTAATTTAGTAAGCAGTTTGGTAGGTGGAATGATGCGCAAACCCTATTATAAATATTCGGATAGAACGACCTATGAAGTGTTGCGTTCATTGACTGACAATGAGGATCTAATCAAGGTTTTGACTGGGCAATATGGTGACTATGGAATGCCGCCAAAACAAAGTAGTTTTGCCATGCATGCTTCGGTAGTACGCCATTATTTTAGTGGTGGAAACTTCCCAGTTGGTGGTTCCTCCCAGATTGTAAAAACCATTGACCCTGTGATTGAAAAGGCCGGCGGAACCATTTTAGTCAAAGCTGAGGTAGCCGAAATCTTGATTGAAAATAATAAGGTAAGAGGCGTAAAAATGATGGATGGGAAACAATTCTTATGCGATAAGGTGATTAGTGGCGCGGGTATTTTTACGACTTACAATAAAATGATTTCCTCCGAAATTCAAGCGAAACACAATTTCCAATCTCAATTAAAAAAGATCAATCCATCGGTTGCCTCGACCTGTTTGTATATTGGACTTAAAGGCTCGCCAACTGAATTAAAGTTGCCAAAAACCAATCTTTGGATCTACCCCGGGGATGTTGATCATGATACTGCCATCGATCGATATTTGAAAGATATAAACGAGCAGTTTCCGATGGTTTATGTCTCGTTCCCATCTGCCAAAGACCCTGATTGGACGAATCGTTATCCAGATCGAAGTACGATTGATATTATTACCCTTGTTCCGTATGAAATTTTTGAAAGATGGAAAGGAACTCGTTGGATGAAAAGAGGGGAAGACTACAATGATTTGAAAGAAAAAATTATCCAACGCCTTTTTGAGGTCTTATTTAAACAACTCCCACACCTTCGCGATCAAATCGACCATTACGAATTGTCGACACCATTGACTACTCAGCATTTTGTCAATTATGAAAAAGGAGAAATCTATGGACTCGACCATACACCTGATCGTTTCCGACAGCAATTTTTAAAGCCTCGAACCCCCATTAAAGGATTGTATTTGACTGGTCAAGATATTGTGACCGCTGGAGTAGGGGCAGCATTATTTGCTGGACTAATTACAGCTTCCGCAATGACGGGAAAAGACTTTATGAAGAAGGTTTTTGAAGGGTGATTTTTTGTAGAATAAAGTCTATTGGAAAACGCAAACCATGAAGGAATATTTTTAAGAAGAGAAGTGTTATTATTCACTCCTCAAACTCTCAATTGGATTTGCTAAAGCTGCTTTCACACTCTGAAAACTCACCGTCAAAAAAGCAGTTAAAACAGCTAAAATACCAGCTACCACAAAAATCCACCATTCCATATCAATTCGGTAAGCGAAATTTTGAAGCCAGTTTTCCATAGCCCACCATGCCAGTGGTGCGGAGAGTAGAATAGCAATACCTACTAATTTGAGCATATCTGTCGAAAGCATAGTTACTAACCCAGGCGTTGTTGCGCCTAATACTTTTCGAATGCCTATTTCTTTGGTTCGTTGGGTAATCGAATATCCTGATAACCCAAACAAACCGAGGCAACCGACCAATATTGCAAGCAATGCAAAAACCATCGCTAATTTGCCAAATCGTTGTTCATTTTGATATTGGATATTGAAGTAATCATCCAAGAAAAAATAGTCGAATGGATTCCCCGGAAATGCAGCTTCCCATGCTTTATTGGCATGTTCGATGGTGTTTGAAAGGTTATTCGTGTTGACTCTCATTGAATAATATTCACCCTGAAAAGGCGAACAATAAAATATAGTTGGATCGACTGCTTTCTTTAAAGAAACTTGATTGTAATCATTCACTACGCCCACCACGATAGGGTTCCATTGAAACATTGGAATCGAAACCGTTTGACCAATAACATCGGCTGGTTTTTCAAAACCTAATCTTTTAACTGCAGATTCGGTTAAGATGACACTTGTATCTTGGTCGCTTGTAAATTCTGGCGAAAATTCTCTCCCTGCAATTAATTTCATCTCAAAAACATCCATGAAATTATAATCCATACTGTTGAATCGAATGGTCACGGCTTCGTCTTGAGAACTTCCGAATTTATGCACATTTGCTTTGTATTCTCGTTGTTTTCCGGGGATGGTCACTGAAGCGGCAATACCTTGTATATCGGGACTTTTAGCCAATTCGGCACGGAAGACATCAACCGCCGAATTTCGAGCTTGTCGATCACGAGGGGCGATGCCCGGACGCTCCACCACAAGTACTTGTTCGATGTTCACACCAATATCTCGATTGAGCATATAATCCAATTGACGATAAATGATAATGGTACCTGCAATGAGTGCGACTGAAGCAGCAAATTGAAGGACAACCAAGCCTTTTCGAAGCCACATTCCGCCGCTCGTATTTTTAAATTGTCCTTTCAAAACTGTGACTGGTCGGAAGGAAGAAAGCACCCATGCTGGATATAATCCCGACAAAAATGTACCGACAAACCAAAGACCTGCGAATATCATCAAAGACCAAGGTTGGAGAAGATGAACAATCTCTAATTGGAGTCCGGTTAGGGAATTGAACCAAGGTAAAGAAGCGGCCGTCATACCAAAAGCCAATGAAATGGAAACCAAATTTACTAAGCCTGATTCGACCAAAAATTGACTAATTAATTGTCCTTTTAAGGCACCACTTACTTTCCGAACACCTACCTCGCGAGCACGTTCCATCGCGCGAGCAGTGGAAAGATTGACATAATTTATCCATGCGATGAGTAAGACTAAAAAACCAATAAGGGAAAGGAAATTCACAATACTTTGGTCGCCGTTGGGCTCAGGTTCCTCGGCGAGGTCTGAGGTCAAGTGAATATCCAAAATAGGCTGAAGGGAAAGCACATCTTTTCGATTGTTTTCCGCTAATTCTGGATTGTATTTTTCAATAATGGAAGGGAATTTTGACTCTAGATCTGCTGGGTTCGTGCCTGGCTTTAATTTCAAAAAGGTATACATATCATTCCTTCCCCAACCTGTATTGTATCTTCCTTGTGCCCATTCGCCTCTTCCATATAATGTTTTATAAGAGAAAAGTACATCAAATTTCAAATGAGTATTTAATGGCAAATTTTTAAAAACACCCGTCACTTGAACTCTTTCGTCATTAAAATCATCATCCTGCATCCGCAAATTTTTCCCAATCGGATTTTCATTACCAAAATACTTTTGGGCATACTCTTCCGAAATAACAGCCTGCAAGGGTTCGCCCAATGCTGTCGCTGCATCCCCATGAATCATTTCATAACCCATTAAAGACAAAAAAGAAGAATCTGCATACAAGAATTTCCGATGTTTGAAAGCAATTGGTTCCGGGAGGGCTTCCTCATTCGTGATGATGAGGTTGTTTTTATACCCCATATTATACATTCGTGCATAACTTTCGACTTCAGGAAATTCACTTACCAGAGCTGGTCCAGCACCTGGTACATTTTCCGCTGTGGCGATGATTTGTTCGCCATTTTGGTAACGCTCGAGTGCTACTCGGTATATATTTTCAGCATCAGGCAAAAAGGTTTCATAGCTTTTTTCAAATCGAACATATTGGGAAATGAGTAGAAAAACCGTCATTCCGATAGCAAGGCCGAGTATATTTAATAATGAAAACCCTTTGTGTTTGAGGAGACTGCGAGAGGCGATAAGGATGTAATTTTTTAGCATGAGTGGTTTGGTAAATGATAGAGAATGAGGATGTTAGAAATGAGGAATAAATAAGTTTGGTCAAGCACCTAAATATTTGATACCAGTCGAGGCGTGATGAATGAGCATAGCCATAGCTCTGTGAATAAAGAAGAACGAAGTAATGGTGTTAAAAGATAACGGCGATTGGTCTAAGTTATTTATTCCTCATTTCTTACAAATGGATAAGACATCTTCATGAGGGAAAAGATGCATTATTAATAGAAAAGGGTGGGGAAAAACTATGGCTATTTTTTGTTTTTTTTTCAAAATATTAAACAAAACAATGCTGCTTGCTGTTTCGCTGCGTCATTATGATTCACACAAGCGTTAAAATGTCTGTTTTAATGACCAAAGCTATCTAGTCATTCCTTTTAAAAATAACTGTCAAACCAATTTTATAATGAAGAAATTTTTACTGTTATTCTCTCTGTTGTTTCTAATAAGCCTGACCACATTTGCTCAAAAACCCTCCTGGGCTGGCAAAAGTAGTAAGTCCTCTATTACAGGTAAAATTACTGGAATACTAGTTGATTCTACTTCCAATGAATTTGTTGAGTTTGCAACCGTAGTGCTCATTAATTCAAAAACCAGAAAGGAAATTGATGGTACGCTAACAGATGATAAGGGTAAATTTAGATTTCCTGAACTAGCATTGGGTGAATATGAGGTGGCATTTTCTTTTATAGGATATCAACCTAAATTATTGAAGGGCATTAAATTGACACCAGATAAACCTGATATTAATTTTGACCCTGTTTTGTTCAGTATGGAAGGGCTAAATTTAGAGGAGATCGAAGTGGTTGGAGAAGCAGCAGTCATTGAAAACAGGATAGATAAGTTGGTTTATAATGCGGAAAAAGATATCACTAATATTGGTGGTGATGCTTCAGATGTACTGGCAAGAGTCCCTATGTTAACTGTAGATTTAGACGGTAATGTTTCCTTACGTGGTTCTTCCAATATACAAATACTGATTAATGGTAAACCTTCTTCCATGTTTTCAAGTAATGTAGGAGAAGCCCTCAAAACAATTCCTTCTGATCAAATAAAATCAGTAGAAGTTATTACTGTTCCAACGGCTCGCTTTGATGGAGAAGGAACAGGAGGAATCGTTAATATTATTACCAAAAAAAGTAGTATCAAAGGGTTTACTGGATCAGTGAATACCACTATCGGTAATCGAAGTAATCGAAGTGGTTTAAATCTAAATTTGGTAAAAGGACGCTTCGGTTTAAACGGCGGTGGTAATGTGTCTTACTCTTGGCCGAATCCTGCAAATAATTCCTTTTATAGAGAGGATTATATCGGAAATGAGGTTAGGGTGCTGAGTCAAAATGGAGAGGGGAAAAGTACCTATCTTGGAGGGGGGTTCAATTTTGGAGCCTATTATGATATCAATGCTTATAACAGTATCAACTCCTCTCTTCGTATTAGAGGAAGAGGGGGCAGTAATGATGGCACTACGATTGCAGATTTTGATGATCCTGTGAATGAAGTTTTTCAGGACTATGCTCGTGATAATGATGTCAGTTCTTTAAATAGTAGTTTTGACTGGACAACAGATTACCGTAAAACTTTTGCTCAACCTGACAAAGAATTTACCCTTGCTTTTCAACTTAGTGGAAATACCAGCACTTCAGACAATGAGCTTTTGCAAACCAGTTCAAATGCAGAGGAGCTTTTCAGAGATGAGGTGAATACCAATGATGGACTCAATCTTGAATATACCTTCCAGATGGACTATGTACATCCTTTTGGTAAAAATATCAAATTGGAAACTGGAGCGAAAGCTGTAATCCGACGGATAGATAGTGATTTTAAATTTGAATACTTTGACCCGGAAAGCGACCAATATGTCATAGATGGACAGCGCACCGACGTATTCAATTATTTTCAGGACGTTTTATCAGGATATGCATCTTTTAATATCAAGTTGGGTGAAAATTACGGACTAATATCTGGACTGAGATATGAACATACGACTATCTCCGGTGAGTTCGAAGCTTTCGATGCTCCATTCGAAAATCAATATGATAATTTCTTGCCTAGTATTATTCTGAATCGGAAATTAGGTAAGTTTAGTAATCTTCGGTTGAGTTATACCAAACGGATTCAACGTCCAAGTTTGTATTATGTAAATCCATTTGTCAATCAAAGTGATCCGCGGGATATTAGTTTCGGAAATCCAGAATTATTACCCGAAGATACAGATGCATTTGAATTAGGCTTCAACACTTTTGTAAAAGGAATCGTCATTAACGGATCCATCTATTATCGAAAAACAAATGATGTCATAGAGCGGCTATTGGATGTTGATGAATCAGGTGTTTCGTTCACCTCTTTTCAAAATATTGGTCAAAGAGAATCTATTGGTGTGAATGGTTTTTTGTCTACTACAATCAAAAAAATCTGGAGTTTGCGAGGCGGTTTTGATTTGTTATCCTATGAAGGGGAAGGATTGGTTGGTGGAGAAAGGATAGCTAGACAAGCTTGGCAATGGAAACTTAATATGAGTTCTACTGTCAAGTTCAAAAAAGGATACACCATTCAACTCTTTGGTTTCTATAATTCACCAAGACAATCATTACAAGGATCAAGAGGGGCATTCTCCATGTTTAGTATAGGCTTCCAAAAAGAATTCAATAAAAAGAGAACAAGTCTTGGGATCAATATTTTTCAACCTTTTACCCGGTCATTGAAATTCCCGTCAGAAATTTCTGGAGCAAGCTTTTATCAAAAATCCGAACGAGAAGTAGTGATGCGATCGATTGGTGTTAACTTTCGTCATCGGTTTGGTAAACTTGATTTCAAACAATCTAGAAGTCGACGGAGTAAAATTAAAAACGATGACCTTAAGCAAGGGGGTAATGAAGGAAACGAAGGTTTCAATAATTAATAGAGATCTAGATTTTTATGGCTTGTGCCAAAAGGTACAAAGGCGAATACAAAAAGTATTTTTGCCTTGCTAAAATCCAAAATCTACTATTTCAAATTGGCGGACTTATTTTTTAGCCGTTACTAAGCAGGCAGATGGGGGAAAAATTGTATGCAATTTTTCCCCCATCTGCCTGCAAATTAGATTTTTTTGCGGCGAGAGCGGCCAATTTGAAAATGAAAAATTATCGACAACATGTTGGTTTTAACTTGAATGACTGCTAAGCGCCTAAAAATGGCACTACTACTTTTCCACTCAATACTACATCGCCATTACTCAAATAGTACCTATCTCCAATATTTTTTAAAAATTGATTTAGTAATTTTTTATTATTGCAGAAAATTAAGAAAATGCGGTGTTATATTTTTATGCTAATAGTTTCGTTAGGGTTTCCTCTAATTAGTCACGCACAATTTTGTACAGGCACTCTTGGTGACAATATTTTCCCTGAAGGTGACTTTGGCATTGGTGGCGCCAACCTGCTTTCTCCTAACCCGAATATTGCGCCAGGTTATATTTACACTTTTAATGTTCCACCTCAAGATGGAGAATATGTTATAACAAATAATACTAATAGTTGGTCAGGACTTTACCCTTCTTGGCTTGGCATTGGCGATAATAGTAATGATCCGAATGGTTATATGATGGTTGTGAATGCAAGTAATGCGCCAGGGCTTTTTTATCAGCAAACCGTATCAGGACTTTGTGAAAATACATTGTATGAATTTTCGGCAGACATTATTAATCTTATCAAAACGGGTACTCCTGATCATATAGACCCTGATGTTTCCTTTTTATTGGATGGTGTGGACTTGTTTTCAACGGGGAATATTGCAAAAACGAATAATTGGACGACTTATGGTTTTACTTTTACCACTGGAGTAGGTCAGCAATCATTAACCTTATCTTTGCGAAATAATGCGCCTGGAGGTAATGGCAATGACCTTGCTATTGATAATATTTCTTTTCGACCTTGTGGCCCTGAAATTTTGATTTCACCAGAGAATTTATCCACCCTTTGTGAAGATGGCTCACCCATTGAATGGGAGGCAATAATAATTGGAAACCAGTATGTCAATCCTGCTTTCCAATGGCAGCAAAGTTTGGATCAGGGTATGACATGGATGGATATTTCGGGGGCAAATGGAGCTACTTATACTTCTCCTCAATTGGCAGCTGGAATGTATTATTATCGGTTTTTGGCGGCAGATGGTTTAGGAAATTTGGGGTCAGATAAATGTCGTGTGATTTCTGATGTTAAAATCATTAATGTACTTCAGAAGGAAACCATGATATCAGATACGATTTGCGATGGACTAACTCTAATGATAGGTAATTCAACTTATTCAGAAACAGGAATATACGTGGATACACTATTAAATATTTTGGGTTGTGATAGTATTTTGACAACTGATTTAACGGTTTTAACAGATGCTAATTTTGCAGGAGATTTTGTCGTGACAACCCCTTCTTGTTCTGATCTTGCAGATGGTAGTATTTCCATAGAAAATGTGAGTGGGGGTATCCCTCCTTTCCAGTATATTTTTGAGGGAATGAACGTAGGGACTACGTCTTTTTTCTCTGATTTATTAGGTGGTGAAACCTATTCCGTAATTATTCAAGATAACGTCGGTTGTATAATTGAAACGCCTATTTTTATGGAAGAGGGACCAGATTTATTGCTGGAATTAGGTGAAAATCAGGTAATTGAATTAGGCGAAACGGTTGAATTATCACCAATTTATAACTTTACGCCATCTGGTTTTAATTGGCAATCCATCACTCCGATAGACTGTCTTGATTTTGAGGATTGTCAGGACTTTAGCTTTCTACCATCTATTAGCCAACAAGTAACACTCGATTTATTTGCTGGTACAGGTTGTTCTATTTCAGATAGTATTTTTATTGAAGTAGTGGAAGTTAGAAAAGTATGGCTACCCAACGTTTTCTCTCCAAATAATGATGGTATCAATGATATTTTTACTGTTTTTGGCGAAACTTCCAATGTGCAAATGGTAGAAGAATTTAAGATATTTAACCGATGGGGGAGCTTGATTTTTGAAAGTGAAAACTTCTTTCCAAATGATATGCAAAATGGCTGGAATGGCACTTTTAATGGAGAAAGGATGCCAGTAGGTGTTTATGTTTATACTGCAACTGTCCGATTTGCGGATGAGAAAGTTTTAAGATATTCAGGAGATGTCCTTTTATTAAAGTAAAAGCAGCCATCTGAAAAGAAAATATTAACGCCAACCTATTGGATTCAAATTGGTGCTTCTTAATAAACTCAACCTGTCATGAATCACTCACTCCTCAAACTCTCTACCGGATTTGCTAATGCTGCTTTAACGCTCTGAAAACTAAACGTTAAAAACACCATTTACTGGAGCGAGTAATCTATAACTTGATTTTGTCCCAGCACTTAATCGTATTTAATTGCAATTTTCATCTATCTCTTTTTTATGAAAAATCGTGACCAAAGATGCGAGAGAGAGTTAGTTAAAACACTGATAATGATTATGATATGATATGAAAAAAATAAAGCTGCTCTCTTCTCGCACCTTTGGTCGAAGTTATTCACTTCTTAATATGTTGACGGGATTCGTTCGTGCAGCTAAATGGGTTTGAGAAATAACCGTCAAGAGTGCCAACAACAGTATGATTCCGATGCCTGTCAAAATCATAGCTGGACTTATTGAGATACGTATGACGAAGTTTTGTAACCACATATTGCCTAGGAAAATGGTGACGGGTAATGCAAATAAGATGGCGATAATCAAAAGGAAGAAAAACCCTTTTGCCAATTGCCAGTGAATATTGCCTTCTGACGCACCTAATATTTTGCGAATGCCTACTTCCTTGAGCTTCCCTTCGATAGTATAAATCACCATGCCCAATAATCCCAAACAGGAAATCAGGATTGTCAAGAATCCCACAAAGCTTAGGATTTTTGAGCCCATTCTAAAGAATTTGGACATGTAATATACTCGGGTATCCGTAAAGGAGGCATTGATATCTTTATTGGGCGAAACGGTATTCCAAACTTCATGAATATTGTCGATAGTAGATGAATTGCTGGCATCCGACAAGTGGATATTCACACAGTTTTTATACAATTCTCCGTTTCTCATTGCATAAGGCTCGATGGGGGAAAACCATATATTGTCGTGATGAAAATCTTTTACAACTCCTATCACCGATAGACCAAGGGTATCAAAATAAACGGTTTGTCCAAGTGCTTCATAGGGCTTATTATACCCCATTCGTTGTACTGCTTTTTCATTTAATATAAGAAATTGCTCACCTTTCGAATTGCCATTTTCAGGAAAATTTGTCCCTGCAATTAATTCAATTTCGAGATTGGGAATATAATTTTGACTGACGTGATTTACACTTAATTGCACAGAATCCATTTGGTTATTAAACTTAGCCAACTCATGGTAATTTCCGCCCAAAAGAATTGCATTATTGGCTGCCGAAACATCCTCAACACCACTCAGCTTTTTCACCTCTTCCGAAAACACTTCAAAGTCAACTCCATCATGCATCCATACATTCATCATGTTATCGATGTTGACGCCTAAGTCAGCTTCCAAAACGTATTTTTGTTGATTCAAAACAATGATGACGGTCAATATGAAAATAAGCGAAAGACCAAACTGTGCGGTAACCAGCGCTTTGCGCATACCTATTCTAGAAAAGACTTTTACCTTTGATAGTTGTTGAATGGATTGGATGGGCTGAAATTTCGAAATATTGAATGCTGGGAAGATGCCTGCCAAAAAGCCAATCACTAATGCAAATCCCAGAAACGTCAGATAAATTTGAGGCGTTCTCTCCAGATGAAAAACATCTTCAATAAATGGATCAAGCCCATAAAACGCAGGAATTAAAAACTCCAAAATACATAAGGCAACTCCCAAAGAGAGTAATGAAATCAACATCGCCTCACCTAAAAACTGGATCATAATATCTCTTTTGCCTGCACCTGCAACTTTACGAATACCGATTTCTTTGGCGCGTTTGAGGGAGCGAGCGACAGATAAATTCATATAATTAAAACAGGCTGCCAAAATGATGATAATACCCAATGCCAACACAAACCAAAGCACCATCATAGGCGTGCCTACCCCGATTTCATTACCCAAATCTCTGCTGGGCAATACATCAGACAAAGCCTGTGGTTCGAAAAGATAATGGTGCAATTCGTCACGCTCTGAGAAAGCCGCAGCTTGTTCTTGACATGCTTTCTGAAATTCTGAAACAGGAGTACCTTCCTTTAATTGAGCATATACCAAACCTCGCCAAACATTATCATAACCATAAATCGAAAGTTTTTCTCGCTCTTCTTTTGAAGAGGCTACAACGGTCTCATAAGATATCAGAAATTCGAATCGGATATGCGACCGCATGGGAGGGTCAGGAAGTAATCCAGTTACTTCATATTCGCCAACGTCTTCGAAAGAAATTACCTTTCCAATAGGGTCTGAATCGGGAAAAAAAGTATCGGCTGTTTTCTTGGTCAATACAATAGTCCGGGGCTTCGCCAAGGCTGTTTTTTTGTCCCCTTTTATCCATCCAAAACTGAACATATCTAAAAAATCAGAATCCACTAAATAACCATTGTCCTCCGTAGTTAGCCGCTTTCCTTCATATTCAAAAACACCACCTACCCCTACAATTCGAGTTGTCTTTTCTACAAATGGATATTGTTCAGGCAAGACTTCGCCCAAGCGTAGAGAGGTAGTCGCCATTCTAGGTTCAGAAAGTGGAACATCCTGCTCTTGACGATCTGAAATAACACGATAAATTCGGTCGCCGTTTTCATGAAAACTATCATAACTGAATTGGTCGGTCAAAATCATAATAACTAAAAGACAAACTGCCATGCTGACTGCCAAACCAAAAATGTTCAACGCAGAAAAGAGCTTGTGTTTTAAGATTTGTCGGATGGCTATCTTAAAGTAATTGCGATACATGAGCGTTGGGTATTTTTCTTTTTTAGAATCGGGTGATTTCAGTATAAGAATGTCCAATGGATATGCCAATTTTTGTAAGATGTTGATTATTAGTATTTTATACGAGGAGGTGGGGTTTTGTAAGGTATTTTCGTTATGAAAATGAACAGTAAATTGTTCGGAAATGAACACTGGAAACCAGTTGGGTTAGGTACAGAACCACTATTCGAAATAAAAAACAAAAATCACGTGACTACTTCAGGTTATTTTGATAAACCTTTGGACTAATTCCCTCCAGTGCCTTAAACGATTTATTAAAAGTCGAGCGAGAATTGAAGCCTGCCATTTCGCTTATCGTTTCTAAAGTATAGAAATGATTGTCTTCATCGCTTAGCAGTTTTTTTGCATACTCAATTCGGTACTTATTAATAAGGTTGAAGAAGTTCATTTGATAATGCTCGTTAATAATAAATGAAAAAATATGGCGAGGAATATTCAATGAACGAGCCAAATCAGGCATTCTTATTTTTGAATCGAGATAAGGTTTTGTTTCTTCAAAGTAGGTTTCTATTTTTTGGATGTAAGCCTCTTTTTCTGCATCCGAAACAGTAAATGTAGGGGAAGCTTCTGTTTTTTTAAAAGTTGGAGAGGAAAGAGCCGTTTTATTTTCAGCCTGTTCGATAAGTTCTTTTTGTTCTTCTTCATACAAAGTAGGCTGCCGAAAAGCAAAATAGGAAAATATGCAGATAGTGAGCAAAAGACCAAACATTACGATGATGACATCTAATTCTGGGTGTAATGTTTTGAATGTTATGTGTAAGGATGTCGTGATGAAGGGAATAACAATCAGAAGAATCACTATCCAATTTATCCATCGTAAAGTCAAGAAAGGATTATCAACAGCAAATTGGTCTTGATATTTATGATAATTGAGGCGAACCAATTTTTGAGACCAATAAAATCTAATGAAAAATATTATTGCTACCATCATCTGCTGTTGGACTGTCATTCTATCGGCTCAAACCAACTTAAAAGTTCAAAGCGGAACAAATGTCAGAGTTACAAGTGATGTAACTCTCATTTTGGAAAACACCTCACTTACTAATGACGGCACATTTACAGCTAACGACGGAGAAATTCATATCACTGGCAACGGAACGAATAATCAAAGCAGTATCGGTGGTGCCAATCCAACAACCTTCCATAATTTAGTGGTCAATAAATCCGCCAATGATGCCGAAATAAATCAAAATGTAACCGTTCAAAATCATATCACACTGACCAATGGTAATCTGGAATTGAACAATCACGACTTGACGCTCAATGGAAATTATACCCTTAATAATGGTCATTATATTCAGACCTCAGGAACAGGGAGTTTGAAAAGAGAAATCACCAATGGTGCGACCAAAACCTTTCCTGTTGGCAATCATTCATATACCCCAATGATGATTGAAAACGACGGAACAGCCGATGTTTTCTCTGTAAGGAGTGCACTCGAAGTCCTCGAAAACGGTACATCCGGCAATGCGCTGACCACCGATGTGGTTGACCGAACTTGGTTTATTGAGGAAGCTGTTGTAGGCGGAAGTGATTTGACGTTAACGGCAACTTGGAATGCCTCCGATGAATTGACCGGTTTTGACCGAACAAATTGTTATCTCTCACACTATAAAGGAAGCGGTTGGAACGGAAATACGCCAATTGGGGCGACAGGCAGCGACCCTTATTCAATAAGTCGGTCAGGCGTTACGAGTTTGTCACCTTTTGCGGTAGGCAGCAGTGGTGCTTTGCCGATTGAGTTGATTGATTTTTATGCTTTTCGAGCCGACGAAAATGTAAAATTGGAATGGCGAACCGCGATGGAAATTAATTCCGACATTTTCGAAATTGAACATTCAACGAATGGTATTTCCTTTCAAAAAATCGGCGAAGTGCAGGCAGCAACTTTCTCAAATTCAGCATTGAATTACGAGTTTTTACACAAAAATCCTTTTGACGGTATTAATTACTATCGCTTGAAAATGAGGGATTTGGATGGGAGTTTTGAGTATTCGGAGATTCGGAGTGTAGATTTGACAAATTTTGAAAACTTGTCAAGTCCCGTAACCATTTACCCAAATCCGACTTCTGATATTTTGAATATTCGGTTTAATGAAAATATTGAAGAGGGTAGGGTTGAATTGTATAATGAATTGGGTCAAAAGGTTTTGGAAACACCATTAAATTATTCTTCAAAAAATACGATTTCGGTTAGTGATTTTCCCGCTGGGATATACCTGATCAATTTAAAAATTGAAGGAAGAAATATCACTAATCGAATTATGATTACAGAGTGATTTTCTTCGTTCTTTTTGAAAGAAACTTTTGGGCATTTTTCTAAGGGAGGAGGAAAAATATAACCTACCCATTTTACTTGCTATTTTTCCTTTATGCATCGTTAAAAATACTCGCCATACCTTTGGGTATGTCTGTGTTTTTTGCCTCGTCTAAAGAAAAATTAACTTCCTAAAATTTGGGTAGGTTATTTATTTCCTACTCCCTTACTCATTTTTCAAGCTATCCACCGGATTGGCTAATGCCGCTTTCATACTTTGAAAACCGACTGTTACGAAGCTGATTAGAATGGCAGCAATACCTGCTAAGACAAACATCCACCATTGAATATCAATGCGGTAAACAAAGTCTTGTAACCAGGTGTCCATAAAGTAATAGGCAATTGGTGAGGCGATGAGTAAAGCTATGAAAACCAACTTCAAAAAGTCCTTAGATAGTAAACCAACAACACTAGTAACAGTAGCGCCTAAGACCTTTCGAATACTGATTTCTTTGGCACGTTGGGTAACGGTGAAGAAGGCTAACCCAAACAGACCTAAACAAGAAATCAAAATGGCTAATCCTGTGGCAGTATTAATCAGCTTAGCAGTTTGAGCCTCCGTTTTATATAGCTTTTCAACAGTTTCATTCAATACATGATAATTGAATTCCGAGTCTGGATAGATTTCTTTCCAGATCCCTTCAAACTTATCTAAGCTAGCTGTTAAGGGTTGTGATTTTGTCACTTTTGCAGAGACAGTCGCCCCACCTTTTTTGGTGCTATACATCACTAAGGGCTCAATCTGGTGATGGAAAGACCGAAGATGAAAATCTTTGGCAACGCCTACAATCGGTAATTCGCCATTTCGCCAATCTAAGGTGGTACCGACTGCATCAGAGGGGTTAGTATAGCCCATTTTTTTAGCAAAGGTTTCATTAATAACGAATTCGCGAATCGTATCAGAAGGATTGAAGTTTCGTCCTGCTAACAATTCAATTCCATATAAATTCAAATAAGCTGTATCTACACTTCGGGTATGAACTTGGGCTTCTTTTTTTTCACCATCTTTAGAAAATTCAACAACATTCGTATTGTATCCCAAATCAATTGGTGGCTTATTTTGAAGAGAGGTGGCTGAAACCTCTGCAAGTTGATTTAATTTTTGTTGAAATACAGCCCTTTTCGAAGCTTCTCCTCTCCAAGGTGTATAAAAGTAAACGACCGCATCCTCATTAAATCCAAGGTCTTGGTGGAGTACGTAATTTAATTGTTCTCCCATTATCAAAGCGCCAATAATAAAAGCTTGAGCCAATACAAATTGAAAAACAATGAGTCCTTTTCGAAGTCCAGAGGATCGTTTGCCTAAGAAATTTCCACCAGTAGTTTTAAGGGCAGAGGCTGGTTTAAATGAAGACATAACGAAAGACGGGTATAAACCTGCCAAAAAAGTAACCGCCAAAACGGTACAAAAGAGAAATAATATAATGCCAGGAGATAAAATATTGATAGTCAATTCAGGAGGTAAAAATTCGGAAAAATATTGAAGGGATAGCTCAGAAAGAGCAGTTGCGACCGGTAATGCCAAAAGGGCAATTAGGGCCGTTTCTGTTAAAAATTGGGCAGTCAAATGACTTTTGGAGGCGCCAATTATTTTGCGAACACCCGTTTCTTTAGCTCGCCGAGTAGCCTGAACCGTTGCCAAATTGATGAAATTGACTGCCGCGATTAACAATAGTAATCCGGCGATTAGCATTAAGCCGTACAAGGTCTTTTTAGGTGCAGGCGGACGACTATAATCAAATGCACCTAAATTGGGGTCAAAATGCAAATCAGCCAGTGGTTGGAGTTTGAATTCATTAATAGGGTCATCAGGGTCATTCTCTGCATTAAACCTTTCGTTTAGAGGAGCGAGTTCTTTTTCAAAATCTACAGCTGCAATTCCAGAAGAAGTTTTTATCCAAAATTGATTGGAACTACTAGTCGAATACCAATTATTGATAGGATGATAATCTTCTAAAAAAGTACCTTGAATTGTTTTGGCTGAAATAAAATCATTAAAGAAAAAATCCGATTGAAAATCAGGGTCTTTTACAATCCCGGTGACTATCATTCTTAAGGAATCTGAGTAAATTAATTCCCGTCCTACTGCCTCAAAAGATTCTTTTAAACCGAAATATAGTTTTGCTCGACTTTCAGTCAAAACTACTTGATTAGGTTTAGACAAGGATTGACGGGGTGATCCTGTAATCCATTCATAATTTTGAATTAAGTCAAAGTAATCAGGTGTAGTCAAAACCAAGTCCTTTTGTCTTTTGAATTTTTTTAAGGCAGTCGGATTTTGTTCATTTGGTACCGTCACTTTTGATGTAAAAGTGTGCATTCGACATTGGACATCGGTACTTTGTAAAACCTCTGGAGCTAAATTGATTAGACCGGTGGGCACGCCAGGGTTTCCACCTCCATACTCCCCATTAAAATGTGTACACACCCTATAAATCCGATCACTGTCTATAATCTCTTTATTGAAAGCTAATTCGTATTTGGTTAATAGAAAAACGGTTAAGCAACCCGCTATTCCAATTGCTAAACCAAGAATATTGATTCCAGTTTGGAGTTTATTTCTTTTAAGGCTGCGCCAAGCGGTGAGGATATAATTTTTTAGCATAATTGAGAGATTGAAGTTAATTGGACTTATTTAGTCCAATGGGTATGCCAATTCGATTAACTAATTGATTGTTAGATTTTTACGGAAAGTTTATAAGAATTGGGTACAAATTCTGTTTGAATTTGAACGGTGTTTTGTTCGAAAATGAACAATTGATAATAAAATTTGGATCTTTCGCATTCAATCAATCAATACAGTATAATTAAATTCTTCAATTAAGATTTATTTGTATAAGGAAATCAATAAAGGGATTAGATCAGCAGGATAATACTAAGCAGGTAATCAAAAAAATTAGAGTATTCCTGATAGCTTCTTTTTGGGTTACTCCTCACTAAAGAACCTCCTATTCTGACTTTGGCTAGAGTAGAGAGCTTTCACCTTGGTTATCCAAATAATAATCTCCTCATTGAACAAATAATATTTGTTGATCTCCTGCTTAAGGAATCATGCTTATTTAAGAATACCTAAATGCAGGATTCGCCCTCCTGTTTGATTGATAGGACTAATGCTTTTCCCTATAACAATTCCGTTTTCTTGAGCATGATATTCTTTGACTAAATCACCGAAAATATTTCGCATACTAGCAATGACTTGACCTTTGTTTACTACTTCTGTAAGTTTAGGATGAACGGTCATAATACCTCCCATATCCGTATAAATCCAATAAGATTTTTTGCACAAGACGGTCTCTTCATCGGGTTCTTCCATCTCACATTCAAGCATTCCAAAATGCCCTAATAAGTTGTGAATACCTGTTAACCCCTCTCGAATTAACCCTTTTTGAAAGCGGTTAGGGTCACCTACCTCAAGGGTTATCGCAGGAATACCCATCTCGTCAGCAGTACCTCTCAAAGTGCCATCACTCGGCGGATTATGAACAATGATTTGTGCGTTTTGGAGCAATGCCATTTTTCTGACTGTTTCGTCAGCCATGTCGGCTCGGATATAATAAGAATTAATACGTCCGTTGCTTGCTGTGTGTAAGTCAATAAGATAATCGAATTCTTTTACAATCCGATTTACAATCCGCCAAGCATATACTTGACTCACATTGCCATTAGGTTTGCCAGGCATGATATGATTGAGGTCTGTCCCGTCAATAAATCGGCGTTTTTTACGCATTAAGGAAGGTACATTTATGACAGGTACGCCGACAATGGTTCCTTTTAATTCTTTGACATCGATTTCTTTGAAAATACGCTGAATAACGGGAATTCCGTTGAGTTCATTTCCATGAACAGCAGCTGTAAGTCCTAATACTTTCCCATCTTCCAAACCTCTTGCTACAATAACTGGAACATGAATAGGCACGCCCATTCCATCTGTAGCAATGAATAGCCAATAACGAGTAATTTGTCCTTTAGGAGCATCTTTAATATTGAGTTCTTCTATAATAGGAACATTTTTTTCAAATTGTAAAAGCATTTTTCGTTTGTATTTTTTCAATGATATAATTCCAAATCAAATCCGCCGCTTCTTTAACTAGAGGCTTTCCCATTAATTTAGCAATTTGAGGTAAACCTCCAATACTTGTTGTGTTTAATTCAGATAAAACTCGATTACCATCGTCGTCGACTAAAGTATCCACACCATACATTATAATGCCCATTTCGGCAAGTTTTGGATTGATTTTATCGATCATATCAATTTCATCAGAATCAGCTTTCGCAAAATTTGAACTACCACCCTTTGCTACATTACACAACCATGAATCTGTAGGCGGTAGCCTCAATGATGCACCCATAATCCTGCCGTTCACAACGACAATTCGCTTATCACCTTGTGAGACATTTTTCAAAAATTTCACGCCTAAATATTCAATGTTAGAGTCTTGAATTTTTGAAATAAATTCTCCGAAAGTTGATTCATTTTTCCCTTCCCAAACTTGGTCACCATCAATTCGGAGGATACCTCTTCCTCCGTATTCCCGAAAAGGCTTTAAGACAATCGGAAAGCGACTTTTGAATTCAATAATATCTTCAATGGATTTGCAAACCATCATTGGCGGGCATAATTCGGAAAAATTCATCAGAAATTCTTTACTTCCTGTCTCGTATATTCCAGAAGGATCATTGATAATCAATTGATTGGGGAATTCATTGATTAAAAATCCTAAAAATTCTTCAGACAAGGGAGGTGGCATTCGCAACCAAACTGCATCATACGTTGCCAATCTTTCTCGTCGCAGATTCTTTTTAAAGGATTTCCCATCTGGCATAAAAACAAAATTTTCGTCGACTTTGCTTACAAAAAGTCCTTGGGCGATATGTCTTTTGAAAAAGAAATCATTCAATTCATCGCCTCTTGTTGCCACGTCTATTTGAGCGCATCGAGGATGTCGTTGCATAGCTTGAACGAGGGCGTACAAAGAATTTTCTTTACTATGGTTAGTATGGTCTGTTAAGACCAATAATTTTGGTTTTTGCATCTGAGATTGTGTTTATGCGTTTGTATACTCAAATGGTCATATTATTTAATACAAAAACACCTGAATCTATTTTAATTCACCATGATTTCATCAATTAAACCAGCGTCATCATTCAAACTTTTGAATAAACGCATTCGGAATTTACCTTGTTTATTGACCAATGTTTTTGACATTTTGTCAATGGCAACCATCGAAAGAACAGTTTGAATATAGGCTTCTATCAGGTCATCGAGTCCAATTCCGAGTTTATTAAAATCACGTCTATCCATCAAAACGAGGCGGTTGGTATCGCTTCCCCAAGTACCGTCATGGTTTTTATAAGAAAGGTTTGTGCCCAACATTTTCCAACTGTCGGTACTGTCTGAAATATGATCAACCAATGGTTTTTCCGACCGTCGAGCATAAGTGCAAAGTGGCTTGATGCCATTTTCGGTAGCACTAACCATCATGCGAATATCAGCGACAAAGGTTTGGTTTTTTTGATTTGGAATCGTGCCGACATGGTACAATTTGCCTGACTTGGTCATAGAGCTCCAATTGGAATTTCCAATCAAGCTTTGAACAATAAACAGGTCATAATCGAATTCCATTTCCATGAATCTGTCTAATTCCGCTTCTGTCACAATGGTATAAACACCTTGCCCTGCATTGGAATATGGTACTTTAATCACTGCGTGCCCCCCCATTTTCTTGACCCAAAGAGGCACTTCATTTTTACTCACATCCCAAATCGTTTCGGGCGTATTGATTCTCAAACCATGTGGCTGCAATTCGGCATTGAAAATATCGTATGCTTTAGCAGCTACCATTTTATTTCGACCACCCGAAAGACAAGCAATGGTTGGATTCAGTATGCGCGTTTTTGAATGAAGAGGGAGTCTGTTCCACGGCTTTTGCGTCAAATATCGAAAAGCCGCCCGAATTGGAACAAACTCTCCTTCATACCGAACATACATGACCCCGTCCCGAAATTCAACAGGTGGATCTGTATCATCTTTATAGAAAGGCACGTAGTAAACTGGCTCATTCATCACATCGGCAATAACCTTGGCATATCCCGAAGCCTCCATCTGATTTTTGTCGTAAACAACTGCTAATCCGCCTTTGATTTTCTTTCTTAAATTTTTGAGATAAGGCTTAAATGTGCGCTCGACCATCAGGCGATAACTGCCCTGTTCTTTGTTGTCATCCACCAAAGGCATTGATTTCTGACCTGATGGGCAGGAGTTATTTTCTATGACAACCATTTGTCGTTTGCCGCCTGCAGAAGTCACATTCAAAAGATCTGCCCCTGCCCAAAGAAAGTATTTGGATTTATATTCTAAAATTTCGCGCAGTTTTTCTGCATTCACCGTCGGGTGCATGTGGCAATATCGAGTGATAATGCGCTCTTTTTGCAAATTGAGGAAAAAATTAATCATGGGATGAATGGTGGCATTCAAGGCTTTCGGATACCAGTGGTTGTGCGCTTCGAACTCACCAGGCTGAATAAGGGTTGCCCTTTTCATGGTTTCAATTGTGGTCACGATGTTCGGATTTTTTTTGATTAATAAGTAATGATCAAAAAGCATTTTTTCGGGTTGCTTTTCAAAAATCGGCGCAAAGGAGAGGGGTAAATCTGAAGAAATTCTGAAGAAATCGGGTATGGAAAAATATTTTTTAAAGGGTTTAAATCTTCAGTTTTTCTTCAGAATTGGCGGATAAATTTGCCCCCTTTTTAAACGAAGCAGACTTTACTAAAAGAATGAAAAACACCTATTTCGACTTAATTAATCAGACCTATTATTTTCCGCAAGATGGGTTTGATTTACAGGATGGCTATTTGTTCTTCAACGGCGTATCGCTCAAATATTTGATTGAGCAATATGGTACACCCTTTCGACTGACTTACCTTCCCAAAATTGGAGACCAGATAAAACGTGCCAATAATTGGTTTAACAAAGCGATGCGTTCTAATGGCTATAAAGGCAAATATTATTATTGTTATTGCACTAAATGTTGTCATTTTCAGCATGTTATTTCGGAAGCCGTAAAGCACGGTGTTCATTTGGAAACTTCGTCGAGTTTTGACATTGATTTAATTTTGAAATTGTATGAACAAGGAAAAATTAATAAATCGAAAGTATTGGTTCACAATGGCTATAAGACCGAAGATTATCTTCAAAAGGTATTGAAAATGAATGAATTGGGTTTCAAAAATTCCATTCCTGTTTTAGACAGTATGCGTGAATTGGAACGATTCAAAAAAGCCAAAAAACCGTTGAAAATTGGCATTCGAATGGCGACGGATTTACAGCCTCAATCGGATTATTATACCTCTCGTTTGGGTATTCGGTCTTCTGAAATCATGTCGTTTTACAAAAACAAGATTGCCAAAGCGAAGAACATTGAACTCAAAATGCTCCATTTTTTCGTGGATTCAGGCATTAAAGACAACCTCTATTATTGGGGGGAATTTCAAAAGGCTTTGAAGGTTTTTGTGGAGTTAAAAAAGGCTTGTCCGACTTTGAAAGCGATCAACTTGGGAGGTGGTTTTCCAGTCCGAAATAACTTGGGTTTTGAATACGATTATAAATATATCGTCAATGAGATAGTCCGAAATATCAAAGAGACTTGTACTGCAGAGGGTATCGAAGAACCTGATATTTTCACCGAATTTGGTAAATATACGGTTGGCGAAAGCGGCGCGGTCATTTTTGAAGTATTGGAACATAAAAAACAAAATGACGCAGAGCATTGGTATATTATCAATAACAGCTTGATGAATACCATCCCTGATGCGTGGAGCATTTTGGAAAAGTTCATTCTTTTGCCAGTTAACCATTGGAATCGAGAATATCAGCGGGTCAACATTGGGGGTATCAGTTGTGATCATTCCGATTATTACAATTCAGAAGAATTGAACCAACAAATTTTCTTGCCTAAATACGAAAACGTAGACAAAGAACCACTTTACGTTGGCTTCTTTCACACAGGAGCTTATCAGGATGCCATAAGTGGATATGGAGGTATTAAGCATTGTTTGATTCCATCCCCTAAACATATTGTCGTTGATAGAGATGAAACCGGCAATTTTGTTTCAAAAGTCTATCGGGAAGAACAAGTTCCTGAGGATATGTTGAAGATTTTGGGATATTAAAGGATTGTATAAGTATTAGAGATTTCAAAAAAATGAAACATCTCTGTAAAATTAAAAAATGACCAAAATAGCAACCATTGAACTCCGCAATCTTCAAATCGAAGATTATTTGGATTTAAAAGATTCTATGCAAGCCGCTTACTCTGATTGGGCCGGGTCATATTGGAAAGAACATCACATCCGAAAACTGTTGGAAGTTTTTCCCGAAGGGCAATTATGCGTCATTTATGAAGGCAAAGTCGTAGCGAGTGCGTTGGCTTTGATTGTGGATTATAAAAAGTTTGGGGATAACCATACCTACAAACAAATTACCGGGGAGTACACTTTTGAAACACATAGTCCCGAAGGGAATATTTTATACGGAATTGATGTATTTGTGCATCCTGAGTATCGTGGTTTGCGATTAGGAAGACGGCTTTATGATGCTCGAAAAGAGTTGTGCGAAAATTTGAATTTGAGAGGTATCGTTTTCGGCGGTCGCATACCAAATTACAACAAACACGCTGATAAATTAAAACCAAAAGAATACATTGAAAACGTCCGCCAACGGGAGATTCATGATCCCGTTTTGAATTTTCAGTTATCGAATGATTTTCATGTTCGGAAGGTTTTGACCAACTATTTGGAAGGTGACAAATCATCTTTGGATTATGCGACTCTGATGGCTTGGAACAACATTTATTATCAGCCAAAAGAAGTCTTAGTTAACGCTCAAAAAACGGTGATTCGGTTGGGTTTGGTTCAATGGCAAATGCGGCATTTTGCGACTTTGGATGCCTTTTGTGAGCAAGCCGAATATTTTTTGGATGCGGTGAGCGACTATCAAAGTGATTTTGCCCTTTTCCCTGAATTATTCAATGCGCCATTGATGGCACCTTATAATCACCTTTCGACGGCGGATTCTATTCGAAAGCTGGCAGAATTTACGGAGCCGTTAAGAAAGCGATTTTCAGAAATGGCAATGTCCTATAATGTGAACATCATTACAGGTTCGATGCCTCAAATTCAGGAAGACGGCACTTTATATAATGTCGGTTTCCTTTGTCGGCGCGACGGAACTTCCAAGCGATATGAAAAGGTTCACATTACACCTGCCGAAAAGAGTAGTTGGGGCATGGTTGGCGGCAATCAAATCAAAGTCTTTGATACGGATTGCGGTAAGATTGGTATTCTGATTTGCTACGATGTTGAATTTCCTGAATTGCCTCGCTTATTGGCTGAACAAGGGATGCAAATCCTCTTTGTTCCTTTCCTGACTGATACTCAAAACGGCTATATGCGTGTCCGAAGTTGCGCACAAGCGCGTGCGATTGAAAACGAATGCTATGTCGCCATCGCGGGTTGTGTAGGCAACTTGCCAAAGGTGAATAATATGGACATTCAATTTGCACAAGCGGCAGTTTTTACGCCCTGTGATTTTGCTTTTCCAACTAATGGAATTAAAGCAGAAGCTACCCCAAATACAGAAATGACGCTGATTGCGGATGTCGATATTAATCCACTTTTAGAATTACATAATTTTGGAAGTGTGCGCAATCTGAAAGACCGACGGAAGGATCTTTATGAATTGAAAATTAATAAATGATTAATTATGAAAACCTACGCAGGAATTCCAAAAAAATACACCCAAAAAGGCGAGGCAGCGACCTATCTTACTTCCATTCCTTATGATGGTACAAGCACTTGGGGAAAAGGAGCAGACAAAGGTTTCGATGCCTTTCTTGATGCCTCCGAAAATATGGAATTGTACGATATTGAGACAGGTAGTGAAGTATATAAAAAAGGGGTTTATTTAACAAAGCCAATTTTAGAAAAAAGCAGCCCAGAGGCAATGTTTAGAGCGACTTACAAAAAGACCAAAAAACTTTTGAAAACGGATAAATTCCTTACTTTTTTTGGTGGCGAACATTCTGTGAGTATCGGCATTATTAAAGCCTTTTATGAAAAATATTCGGAACTGACCGTACTTCAATTGGATGCACATACGGATTTAAGACCTGAATATCATGGTACTCCATTTAATCACGCTTGCGCTGTTTTTGATGCGAGCCAAAAATGCAATTTGATTCAAGTCGGCATTCGAAGTATGGACAAATCCGAAATGAAATATGTGGACAAAGAAAAATGCTTTTTCGCTCATGAAATGGATGTCAATAAAGCTTGGATAAAAAAGGCATTGAGTAAAATTTCAGGCCCTGTTTACATCACGTTAGATCTGGACGTTTTCGACCCTTCCATTATGCCTTCGACAGGTACACCTGAACCAGGAGGGATGAAATGGTATGAAATGATGACCTTTTTGAAAATGGTCTTTTCAAACCGAAATGTAGTCGGGTTTGATATTGTCGAACTCGCTCCCAATCCTGAAAATAAAGCGCCTGACTTCTTGACGGCAAAGCTATATTATAAAATGTTGAGTTATAAATTTTGTCTCGACTAAGATGTACTGGATTTCGAAAATCCGGAACATCTAATTATAAACAACTATAAAAATGACTAAACCGATAACTAATTTCCTGAAATCCCACTATCTCCATTTCAATGCCGCAACCCTTGTTGATGCTGCCGAAGCCTATGTTCAACAACTCGAAAACGGCCATAAAATGATGATTACTCTAGCAGGCGCGATGAGCACTGCCGAGTTGGGTAAATCACTAGCAGAAATGATTCGACAAGACAAAGTACAAATCATCACTTGTACGGGTGCAAATTTGGAGGAGGATATTTTTAATTTGGTGGCACATAATCATTACAAAAGAGTGCCCAATTATAGGGATTTAAGTCCGGAGGATGAACAGAAGTTGCTCGACCAACATTTCAATCGAGTGACGGATACCTGTATTCCCGAAGAGGAAGCTATGCGGCGAATCGAAGGCCATTTGGTCAATGTTTGGAAACAAGCGGAAAAGAAAGGAGAGCGATACTTTCCATATGAATATTTGTATCAATTGATTCGTTCGGAGGTATTGAAACCAAATTTTCAAATTGATCCAAAGGATTCATGGATGGTCGCAGCTTGCGAGAAAAATATTCCTATTATTGTCCCAGGTTGGGAAGATTCGACGACGGGAAATATGTTTGCAGCACGCTGTATGATGAATGAATACAACCCCTCGATTGTCAAATCGGGTATTGAATACATGATGTTTTTGGCAAAATGGTACAGAGAAAATTCAGCAGATAAAGGAGTCGGTTTTTTCCAAATTGGCGGCGGTATCGCGGGTGATTTTCCAATTTGTACGGTACCTATGTTACGGCAAGATATGGAGTTGAATAATACGCCAATGTGGTCTTATTTCTGCCAAATTTCGGACTCGACAACGAGTTATGGTTCGTATTCAGGGGCAGTTCCAAACGAAAAGATTACTTGGGAAAAATTGGCGATTGAGACGCCTAAATTTGTTATAGAAAGTGACGCAACGATAGTTGCACCGTTGATATTTGCTTATGTTTTGGGGTGGTGATCAAACCATCTGTTGAAATAAAAATATAGTCAAAAGTCCCCATGCCGTTCCGGTTACCATACTTAAAATGGCTAACACAATAGCATGGGGCATCCATTCTTCATTATAGGCTGCTGTGACTGCTGGAGCCGTTGAAATGCCACCTAGGTTTGCCATACTTGCAATTGGAACCCATGCCATGTGCAGTTTGATTTTTCGTGCCAAAAACATCATAAATATATAATGTAAAACCAGCCATACGACGGTAAAACCAACAATCGGAAGAGGAATTGAAAAGGTGCTAAAATTCAATTTTAAACCCAAAATCGCCATAATGAGTAATATTAAAATACCACCAATTTTGAGGACTAAACCGTGATTCCAAATTCGAATAAAATTACCCAAAACCAGACCTGCGAACGAGAGAATGACAATTTTCATCAAGAAACTTTCTATTAAAAAAAAATGGCATAGGATTAAAACCAAAATACAACTTCCAATTGTCACCAAAACAGGTTGAAGTTTATTGACATTTATTTCTACTTCATCGGGAAAGAAATCTTCGATTTTATCTTCAATTCCAAAGTAATCATTCAATTGATCAGAGCGTTTTATCTTTTGAAACATTAGGATTGTCCAAATATTGACGAGGATATTATCCAATACCAAAATTGCCAAAAACAGTCCGTCGGGACATTCGGCGACTTCTTTCAAAACTAACTGACTCGTACTGCCGCCAATCCAACTCCCAACGATGGTCGAAAGCCCTTTCCAATAACCTTCTTCGATAATGATTTGATGAAGGGTCTCCGAAAAAAATGTACTCAATAAAACCAACAACGGCGCAGAAATCGCAATAATAAACGACCCAAAAACAAAGACTAAAATGGGTCGAAAACCAATGATTTTTAATTGTCGAAATGAAAGCGCACTCATCACTAAAAGAATGGCGAGCGGGATGATTATATTTTTACTCCAAGTGTGTAATTCGACTTTTGAGAGGTCTAAATTGAAAGCATGTGTAACCGCCGCAAGAATGACATAAGCAAACAAAATGGCAGGAAACCCTTAATCCATGAAGTATTTTGTCGTTCTAAATATCGAACTAAAAGGACGCTAAAAGCGACGATTAAAATGGCTAAGTAAAGCATAATTGCCGATGAAGGTAAAATACAGAAATCAAAGTGGAGAACCTCCGCATTTGGACGAAGGCAAAATAATATCTTTTATTGTAATACTACCTGTTGATACCTCAAACTTCTCACCGATCGATAAGTCGTCGGGTCATGGAAAAAATCCATTAATGCCTCCATATTATCGTCTTCAATAAAAGCCAAAAGGGGTTGCTCGACCGCATCAAATTGTTTAAGCGCAGATTTGGCTTTGGCTTCCCATTCAACTACACAAGTCTCAAAATCAGAAGGTTTCAAAACCTTTCGACACCCCACCTGATTGCAAACTAAAGGCATTTCCAATTTCTAAACTGTCTTTTACATAAACAGCTGAACCTTTTGGTATCATGCGAGTTGCAAAAACTCCATATCCGATGTCGTCATTGATGTATTGAATTCGAATATTCGGATCTATCATATTTAGAGTTTAAGCATCAAAAAAAGGGATGCCTATGAGGACATCGCCTTCCTAAAATGTATTGGTGCTTAGAGAAAAGCAAGTTAGATGGTAACAAAAAACTTATTCTAATCTTCTTCCGTCAGCCATGCTTTTGAGTGACGGTATTTTATTTTTTGTTCTTTCATTCGTCGTTTTGGACGTTCTTCCAAATCGCGACGAAATTCTTTTTTCTTTTTGGGTTTTTCTTTGTGTAACATGATTTTTAAAGTTTGAAAAATTAAATATTTCACCTCAAAATAAAGGGATAATTCTGAATAAAAACTGAAGTTTTGACAACTTGGAAAATATTTTTTTAAAAGGGTCTTTATTCAGAATTTCTTCAGAATCTGAGGGTAATTTTGCCTTGTCAAATTGAAAAAATCGTAATTACAAAAGAAATATTTGCAGTCCTTGGACTGTAATCTAATAATCACGATTTTTTGGGTAAAAGTTGATTTCTGAAGGGAGTCAGCTTTCTTTGAAAAAGATTTCATCATAACACAATAGTAACATTTGGTCACATTGTCATGTGCAAATGTTAGACATTCTCGGCAGCCTGTAAACGTACAGGCGGTCGGGATTTTTTCACCAAATCACTTTTAAATCTGTTCATTGAAAAAATGAGAATCCTTCTTTTCTGCGCTGCGCTAATGACATTCTTAGCAGCGCAAACTTCCTTCGCAAATATTCAAACGGATATTCCCGAAGTTGTTTTGACCACATTCCAAAGTCTTTATCCTGATGCGACGGATGTGAGTTGGGATACCTACGAAGATGAATACATTGCTTCTTTTGAGAATGACGGAATGTTTTCCGAAGCAACCTTTTCGGCAAAAGGAAAATAGTTGGAGACAACGACTTCTTTGAATGAATCTCAATTGCCCGAATCCATTCAGAATTACATCAATGAAAATTACGCGGAGGAAATTGAGTATTACGACAGTATGAGCCTCATTGAAAAACCTGGTTTTGTCAGATATTATGTTACACTTACAACAGAGTCCAATACGGTAAGTTTGACTTTCGACGGTGACGGAAATCTGTTGAAAGAAGATAACGAATAAAGTTTAGCGTTAAGGTGTTTAGTTAAGTTAAAACGTCCAATTGAAAAGGGCTGTTCGGCATTAATTGCTGACAGCCCTTTTTTGTTTTTAGCAGGTTAGTTATTCGGATTCACACTATTGTTCACATCTCCGATTTTTATGCCGACGAAGTTTACAATTTGACTGTTAGGCAGGTTGTTAAAACTCTTATACTCGGGAAAACTTGTCTCAAAAGGATTTTCAGGATTCGGAAATTCAAAGTCCGCATCAATGAATCGCCATGACTCATTATTGGAAAATGTTGATTGAATATTTAAAATCAATTTCCTCATTTCTACCAAATCGGAGGTAGTGACCGTCCCCGAATTATTCAAATCGGCGGCAATTATTTTATATGGCGAGAGTAGTTTATTAACATTCAAAATATGCTTTTGAATTAAGACCATATCGTAAGTCGTCACACCGTTCAGATGATTCACATCTTTAGTCGGAACGACGGAATAATCGCCTCCCATTGGCAAATTATAAAAGGCATAACCGCCGAAAATGTCCGTATTTAATGGGAAGGCAGTATTCACATTTACCTCCACATCCTGAATATAAATACCGTTTTCGGTTCGAACAAAACCCGCAATGGAAACTGTCGGAATCGGGCTGCCGCAATTATTCAAATTATCGTGAACATGAAGTTCAAAATGACAATGTCCCCAATTATTACTTTCATCATTGACCCACGCCGTGACGGTATGAAAATCATCAGGGCAGGTGAAAAATAAAAAATCACCCGCGCCCGCAGGCGGGAAATTTTCATTGTAAGACGGATTATATTGGCTAAAACGAAAATCCAAATTGCCAAAGTCAGAACAGTTATCCCAAATCTGCCCAATGTCCAAATCTTCGGCATAAATTGTCATATAATTATTGTCATATAACAGCACTTGAATTGTGTCGTAACATAATAACGTTGGAGGTGCGCAATCTTCAACAGACAGGAATAAAGCGGCGTTTGATTCATTTCCAAATTCATCCGTGACCGACCAATAAATTCGATGAAGACCAATCGGAAATTCACCTTCAACCGAATTTGAATTACCGAAAATATCATGGGTCAAATCATTGAAAAGGTCAATTTTATATACCCAAATCAAGTCCAACTCATTCGAACAATTATCTGTTGCCGAAAGGGAAAAATCCACAAATCCTGTTGAGCAATCCGAGTCGGAGCCACAGAAGTTGGCGATTTCGACAAAACCTTTGATTTGAGGTGGCAAAAAATCTGTATTTAAAACGGTGATATGTTGCGTGTACTCCCATTTTCCCTGCCCGTTTTGGAAATTACAAAAGTCAATAATAGTCCAATTTCGTTTGATTTGCCAGGCATTTCCCGGGAGATTTACGATTTCATCCTGAAAAGTAAAAGTCGCCAAATCGCAGCCGTCGCCCAATAAAACCGGCTTTCCGGTCGCATTCGGGTCAGTATCGGAGGAACAACCGATAAGTGTTAAATGGTTTGGCAATTCGGCATCGTCTGTCGGATCTTGAAAATCAATGGAATTGATATAAAAAGGCGTGTAGTTAACGACTTGAATAGTCTGCGTACAAGTTTGTTCTAGATTTGAGGGGTCTGTGATTTTGAAATGTCGTTTTATCGTCCCTGTTCCGCAATCATTAATATCAAAATCAGGGTCTAAAGTTTCAATTATTGCGCCGCAATTATCCAATCCTAAACCATCATATCCGACTAATTCGCCGTTGATATAAATGGGTAGTTTCTTCGCCTGACTTTCCGCAATTTTTCCAAAAACATTCAAGTCTGAATAATCAAACCCACATTCAATTTGAATATCGGAAGGGCAGTTTAACGAAGGCGGAATCAAATCTCTCACAATGACCGTGGAACCACAAATATTGTAATTCCCAAAATAATCAATTACTCGAACTTCACCAGAAACAGGCGTTCCGACATCAGCACAACAAAAAGTCATGGTTGATTTCCATTCTGTTACCGTCGAATCGCAAGTTTGTTCAAATCTTCTGATTTCGAATTTCAGATTTGAGGGCGAAATACAATCATCATAACTTCCATTGTCAAAAGTGGCTGCGGAAACGGTGGCTTTTCCGTCCGAAGTCAGCGAAACCGTTTTAGAGGGCTTACACAAAATAGTCGGCGCAAGACCGTCATGGACATTGACCTCTGTTTGGCATTTAGATTGGTTGCCGCACTCGTCGGTGGCGGTATAAGTCAGAATATGTTGTCCGAGCGGGATATTCATTAATAAATTGCCCGAAACAAAGCCTGCCGAACTTTGAAATTGCATGGTAAAATCGGAACAATCGTCGGTCACATCGGCTTGTGGAATTAGAAAAATGGCGGTACAGTCGCCCACATTTGTACTCACATTTTTATTTGGCAGACACGAAATATTCGGCGGCGTTTTGTCCTTAATTCGAATAATTTGAAGATGTGTTTCAATAATATTTTGACAGACATCATGTACCGTCCAAGTTCTCAAAATATCCTGCCCGATTCCGCAGGCATCAATGATAAAATCCGAATAATCAACAGTCATTTCACAAGCTCCGCCGGTTAATAAAGAAATGCTGTCAATCATTGGTGAGCCTGCAATTAAAGGCGAAGCATCAGAAATATCACAATTGAGTGAAGGTAAGTCCCCGACTTTATCCGTCAGGTCTTTCGGAAACTCAATATCCGCAATCGTTTTGCGCTCAAATAAAAGAACTTGTTGGCAGGGCGAGGCAAAATTGCCGTATTCGTCCACTGCCTTCCAAGTTCGGTGCAAAACTTTACTAATATGCCCGTTTAAAGTCGAGTCTTCACAACTTAAATCGGTTATTTGGTCATAAAAATTGAGGTCAACCTCCCCACAATTATCAAAGACTTTTGCATATCCGATGTGGGAAGGGTGAACCTTAATTAAATTAAAAACACAAGAGAAAAGCATCGTGTCCTCACAAGTAATAATCGGTATCAGGTTATCAAAAAGTGAGAGTATGGTTTGACATGAATTACCCGATTCAGGGTCTTTTACAGTTACATAAATATCTTTTTCGATGTATTCGTGAAAATCAGAAGGTTGTAAAGTATCGCCTGTGTGATTTTTGAATACAACCAAATATTCTTCATAACAGCCATAATTGGAGCCTGTTAAGAAGGTTACTGCCCCAAAGTTTGCTTCACAATTGCCGTCAATGGAAGCATTCAATGGAGCAGAACAAGAGAGAAAAGCATTGTTCAGGGGGATAAACTCGTTAATGCTTATCTGAAAAGAACATCCAACGGTATTAGTGCCGTCCGAAGCCTCAAAGCTCAATGTCGCCACGCCAATCGGAAAAGCACTGCCTGAGATGAAACCCGTAGTATCTGTTTGGAAAACCACAGGTTCACCGCAGGCATCGAAAACGGTAGCGTCAAAGAAAATTACCGCCTCACATTCGCCTGACGGCAAATCAACAGTCATATTATCGGGGCAGGTGATTATCGGAGGAATGGTATCTGCTGCATCTTCGATTTCAATTTGCATGGTTAGGTCGCAATTCAACGAATCTGTCACCGTCACGAAATACATTCCTGCGGCTAAACCACTCATGTTTTTTGTCTGATTATTTAGTGCATTGCCTAAAGAATCCGTCCAAAAAAAGGAATAAATCTCGTCGCCTTTGACAGTCAAATCAATGCTGCCGTCATTTTCATTTGGACAGGAGGGGGATTGGTGTGTTTCTGAAACCGTAAAGTCACAATTTGTCAATTCATTAAAGCCTTTTCCAACTGTCGGAAAAAGCAACAGGGCTATCAGGTGTCTAACATTCATGGGATGATTTACTGTTGTCGATTGTCAGTTTTCGGTTGCCGATTTCTGACAATCGTTTTGTTGAATTCCATAAAAAAAGTGCTAATCCATAGGGATTAACACCGCATTATATTTTGCAGGCAATTTTATAAATGATGCCCTTTTTGGTTAAAACCGAGCGCAAAGAAAGGTGGCAATTCTGAATAAATTTTGAAGAAATGAAGGGTCGAAAAAAATATTTTTCAAAAGCTCAATAATTCAGAATTTCTTCAAAATCGGCTCATAGGTTTGCGTGGATTTTTGACAATAAACACAAAGTTTATAATGACACGATTAAAAGCAAGATACCGATTTTGGAGAATGAAATGGGCGAAATTCCAAATGCCTGCTCTTCTAAATAATAAAGAAAATGATGAAATAACAGATTTCGACCACCGACCTTATGTGAGTGGAAGGATGACAGTTTTTACTAAAAAGAAAGCCTATGCCAATCACAAAATCGCTTCGTTTAAATAAAAATGTGGAGGATTTTGAAGACTTGATCTCCACAGAAGCTGGTTCTATCAATCATTCTAATGAATTTGTGGAAGAACTAAAGGTTGAATCACTAGAAGAAACAACTAATTCGACCGAAAAGAAAAAAAATACTTTCTTTTCTTTTCTGAAAGACCAATTGCTTAATCAATATCTCTATAAAATCAAGTGAAGGAAGCGGATGAAGTGGCAGATTCAAATTCTATTCTGGTTTAGTATCAGTTTTCTTTGGACAGGTTTTGTGTCTATATTTAAATGTATGAATTGGGCGGAACAACGAAACGGATTTGATTTATTCGATCCTGTTCAGTATTTATTGCCGCCTCCTGTTGACCTTTCTTACGTTATTTTTTTCTTGATATATTTTGGCGTGATTGCAAGTATCATTCAAAGTTATCGTGAAGGATTGACTCGATTATCTTTTGCTCTTATTGGGTATGCATTCATACTTTATTTTAGGAGTTTAACCATTTTGGTTTTCCCATTGAATCCGCCGTTTGGAATGATTCCTTTGAATGACCCCATGGTGGATCTTTTCAGTTCTGAAAAGATTGTTTTCACAAAGGACCTATTCTTCTCCGGGCATACGGCGACATTGGTTTACCTGTTTCTGATTGCTCGAAATAATATGTTGAAAAGATTGCTTTTAGGGATAAGTTTAATTGTAATTGGAGGAATTTTGATTCAAAGGGTGCATTATAGTTTTGATATTGGAGGAGGTTTTTTGTTCGCTTGGATAATTTTTAAAATAATATCCAAATTGGAGAGTAAATTCAAGATTTCTTCACAATCACTCTCTAAACTTTTATCCTAAATAACAGGTCAAAACTTTTAGAAACTTATTATAGCATTTTGATTAATGAGCTACTTGGCAGTTTCAGAATCTTTTTTTTAATTTTAAAAGTAAGGAAGTCATTTGTTATTTAAGAATTAGGATTGTAGGTGCTTTCCTGAAGAAGTCCTTTAGTTATCCAACATTTTAACTCTACTAGCATACATAAACCCACCTTGCCAACCGATGTCTTTTCTTTTTGGCTAAAAAAAATCCGTTAGTTGGTAAAAAATTCAGATTTTCTTCAGATTTGATTTGCTCTTTTGGGTCATCTTTTAATCAAAAAAACTAAAGATGACAGAACGAGTAATAAACCGGTATTCAGATGCTGAATTATCAGAATTCAAAGCCATTATTGATCAGAAATTGGAAAAGGCGCGTAAGCAGTTTAAATCATTGGACGATCAAGTCACCAATATTACCGAAAAATTGGAAGAAGATGGTGATTGGATGGAAGGTTCAGGCAGTCATGTAGATTTAGAGTTTCTACAATCTATGGCACAACGGCAACTAAAGCATATTCAGGATTTGGAAAACGCACTTTTACGTATTCGGCATAAAAATTATGGTATTTGTTCTATTTCGGGACAATTAATTGATAAACGTCGTCTGATGGCAGTGCCAACAACGACAAAAAGTATTGCAGCTAAAACAATGATTCAAGTCCCTGAAATTCCCGATAGAAAACCTATACCTGTTATAAAAAAATCAGAAAATCAAATTATAACAAAAATCATTCGTCCGGCTAAACAAAAAGGGAAATTTGAAGACCATGAGGAAGAAGAATTCGACGACTATGAAAATGATTATTTGGTAAACGATGAAAATGATATCGATAACTCTGAAATAGATTTTGACAGTTTCCCTGCCACTTAACCAATAATTCATCCTAAATTTTCATTTATATCAACACAAGAGAGTTGCTGTTTTAGGTTAACTGCAAAAAATATTCTTGAAAACTTTACTTTTAGGTTTGAAAGGTTTTAAAACCTTTTACAACTTTGTTTTACAAAAAAGGTATGAAAATTCTAATTGTTGAGGATGAGGAGGACTTGTTAAACCTCATAATTCGATATTTTAAAAAAGAGGGTTATACTTGCGAAACCGCCTCTAGTTTCAGAGATGGATATAAAAAAATCAATAATTATGATTACGACTGCGCGGTCATTGATCTTAATCTGCCGGGTGGTGATGGATTGAAGTTGATTAAAATATTGAGAGCGGAAAATACTCAAACCGGCATTGTGATTATTTCTGCAAGAGATACAGTAGATGACAGAATTCAAGGATTGGATGATGGTGCAGACGATTACCTTACTAAACCCTTTAATCTTTCCGAACTAAATGCAAGAATAAAGGCTGTCTTGCGCCGAAAAACTAATCAATTTAGTAATGAACTGAAGTTTGGAGAGTTGGTCATTAATTTAGATGAACGAAAAGTGGTAGCGGGCGAAGAAATAATGCAATTAACCAAAAAAGAATACAACATATTACTGTATTTAGCCCGAAATAAAAACCGAGTGGTAACAAAAGATAGTATTGCCGAACACCTTTGGGGAGACTATATGGATGACGCTGTTTCTTATGATTTTATCTATGCTCATGTCAAAAATTTAAGAAAGAAATTGTCGGAAAACGGCTGTGGAGAATTTTTGAAAACTGTTTATGGTATTGGTTATAAATTTCAAACATATTGAAGCGATTAAAACAAGTCTATATAATACCCATATTACTTTCTTTAGTGACCGCTTTATTGCTGGGTTACTTTTTATTTCCTTCTGAATTTTATCAAAAAGCCTTTCTTTCAGTTTTAGTCCCTTTGACTATTTTAATGGTTGGTTTTCGGATGATTACCTATCAACGTATCAGGGCTATCAGAACCCAACTATATGGCATATTAGAAACACTTGAAGAATTTGATGTAGATGAACCCAAGAAGGTAGAATTTGAGGAATCTCCTTTTCCAATTTTGAATGATTTAAATAAATATTTGATTGAATTAATTGATCGAATTCGAATCAACTACCAGTCGAATAAACAATTCACACAAAACGCTTCGCACGAATTACAAACCCCACTCGCCGTCATTAAAGGGCATATTGAAATTCTTTTACAATCGCCCAATATCGGAGAAAAAGAAATCGAATCACTTGCTATCGTATTGCAAAATACCAATCGACTTTCCAAATTGAACAGTGCTTTGATTCTCCTTTCAAAAATCGAACATCAACGATTTAGTGATACAGAAAAAGTTAGTTTTGAAAAAATGACGGAGGAGGTTGTGGGTAACTTTCACGACCTCATTCAAATTCAAGGTTTGGAAATCCAAAAGAACTATTCAGAAAAATTTGAAGTCGAGATGAGTGAAACACTTGCCGAAATTCTTATTGCTAATCTCATTCAAAATGCTATTCGCCATAATATTGAAAAAGGCTTTATTAAGATTGATATTAACGAAAACAGATTTTCTATAAGCAATTCGGGGCATGAATTGAAAGTAACTCCAATTAGTTTGTTCAAAAGGTTTAAACGCCAGTCTGAGGTAGAAGAAAGTCTGGGGTTGGGGCTTTCAATTGTAAAGCGTATTTGTGAGCAATCAGGAATGGAAGTGCAGTATTTATTTGAAGATGGATTGCATACTTTGACGTTAAAACTATCAAACGACTAATATGTATTCACAATCTATCTTCAAATAAATAAGCAATCAAACAAACCTGATATCGAATGTATAATCGTCTTCCTATCAGAACCTTTAATTATTCACTTCTCAAACTTTCCACTGGATTTGCTATTGTTGCTTTAATACTCTGAAATCCTAAAGTCAAAAAGGCAATTGAAATTGTTGCGAAGCCTGCCAAAACAAATACCCACCATTGGATATCCATTCGGTAAGCAAAATCCGCGAGCCATTCCTTCAGAAAGAAATCGGCGAGGGGTGAGGCTATTGTAAGAGCTATAACAATCAATTTTAAAAAGTCTTTTGAAAGTAGACTGACCAGACCAGCCGTAGTAGTACCTAATACTTTTCGAATGCCAATCTCCTTAGTTTCTTTTTTCCACTCACTGTGTTAAAAATACTTTTGGCTATGCCTTTGTGCCACTGGCCCAAGCCAGCCCAGAGAGCTAGGCTATGACTGTGTTTTTTGCCTAGTGAGAGAAAAAAATAATTCAGAAATATATTCTAAACCTAATATTGCTCGCTTACTTACTAAGTCCTTATGATTGAATCAATTAACCCGCCTCTGCTCTTCTGCTGACCCTGTTTGTCGTTTTCTATTTCCTTTGAGTTTATTGTTTCCAAAAGATTGCGTATAAGAAATACGGAGTGCTCTTTCTGAAAACAAAAAACCACCTTCGTATTCAAAACCGATACTGGGATCATTAGAATAGAATTCCATATCCAAAGTTCTCAATACATCATTAATATTTAGACTTAGTTTTCCATTATTGTTTAGTTTTTTCTGAAGACCAATATTTAATACCCCAGTCGCTCTTCTTTTGATGAATCCCCTAATCCCTGGCGAACGATAATTACCAGAAAACTCTAATGCAAAATCTTTGGGTAATTTGAAAGTTTGAACGGAATTCACCCGATAGCTTTTTTGTTCACTTGTTAAAACTTCGCCTTCATATCGGGTTTTATCTTGTTGCCATAGTCCCAAAAAACTATTTTGCATTTGCCACCAATCTGTTAGTTGGATAGGGAAAGAAAGAGAGGTTGAAATCGTTTTGGAAAAGTCAAGATTAACAGAGCTATTCACTTGTTTATTCGTCTCTGGATCGACAAAGGGTTGACCTCTTGTGATCGCTTCATCTTCAAAGCTGTATTGAATGGAAAAAAATACAGTCTTGATTCTATAATCCACTTTCACAGCGTCAGTGATAGAAGGTTGTAATGCAATGTTCCCAGTTACATATGAGGTAGGGTCATTAAAAAAGATCCATGGAGCCAATTGTGTAAAATCTGGGCGGTTTATTCGTCGGCTATAAGAAAATTGAACTTTATTATTTTCATTGATGGCTCTAGACAAAAATAAGCTAGGGAAAAAGTTTCCATAAGTACGATCAACGATATCGGGTTCCTCTTTAGATCCGAGATTAGATTCGGTGTACTCATACCGCATGCCGAATTTCAAATCAGTTTTATCATTCAATTTTACAGAAAGTGCTACATAAGATGCTAGTATATCTTCATTGAGTGTATATTCAGCTGTAAAGTCAGCATCTGTTACCCAGTCGTTTGATTCTAGTGTTTCTAGGCTAATGTTATTATCGAAAGTAGAAAAAGCCCCTTTCAAGCCGGTCTCTAAAATCATTTTTTCTCCAATTTGGTAGTTATAATCAATTTTTCCTACCAGAAATTGAATAGGAGTTTCTTTACCTACTTGGATTTGTTCTTCGTTCTCTAAATTATCATTTTCATCAAAATATTCGATTAGGTATTCACTCGGCTGATCTTGTTTATAGTGTGCATAATCAAAGTCTATATTGAGTGTTTGGCTCTCTGTGAATTTGTGTTGGAGGTTGATGTTTCCCAAATAATTATTCCAAAGGTTGAGCTCATCGATCTTCATTTCTAATCGCTCCGTTAGCACGCCTGATTCTTTTAAACGAATATCATTCAAGGCATCCATCGTCCAATCCCTTTGAGACCAGGTCGCCAATGCTCCCAAAACAGTTTTAGAACTCAATTGAAAATCGGCGCCCAATCTTAGATTGTGATTTTGAGTCAGTGTCGGATCTCGGTCGCTCACACTACTCGTTTCAGATGGAATCCCTTGAAAATCAAGTTTTCGATAGTTGGTAAACTCTTGAATGGAACGGTTGTAAGAATAGGAATAATCGCTATATAGATTGACTTTATTTTTTCGGTAATTAATATTAAATCCACCGCCAAATTTTTCATGCGTCCCATAGCCTGTATTGACCGAAAAAGAACCATTGGTTCCTTCCTCTGCATTTTGTTTTAATACAATATGGATAAATCCAGCATTACCTTCTGCATCAAAATTAGCTGGAGGAGTTGTGATTAATTCAATCTTTTCAATATTATCCGCATTCATTCCTTCCAACATTTGAACGACTGCATCCTTTGACATTCGGCTGATTTTACCATTAATCATAACCACGACGCCATTCTTTCCAGCCAATGAAATATTTCCATTTAACCTATCAACACTAACACCTGGAGACCGTTCTAGTACTTCTAAAGCATTGGAACCCGCTGAGGTGACAGAATTGTCTACATTGATTACCATTCTATCAATTTTCTGTTCAAATAATGCTTTTTGTGCTACGACCTCTATTGTACTGAGTTGTGCCACGTTTTCATTCAGCGTTATTGGACCCAAGTTTAAAGAATTATTCTCTTTTAAGTTGATAGGTTCCGTATAGGTATTTAGATAACCAATCATGGTCGCTGATAAGATATACGTTCCCTCAGAAAGGTTATTAAAAAGAAACTGACCATCTATATCCGCGACCTCTCCTTTTATTAGAGAAGAGTCAGCGGGGTTGAGTAGTAGGACATTGGCAAAAGGGAGTGGTTCACCATTACTGTCAACTATACCACCATTTATACTTCCATTGGAACAAACTGCTTTGTCACAGAAAAAAAATGATATTGATAATACAAGTATGAGGTGAATGGCTGTTTTCATTGTTGATTTTTTATGCAAATTACAACATTTCTTTTTATTACTTCATCCCCAATAAAAGTGGTAGGGTTTTCTCATAAAAATCCTTTTTAGTGATTTTCAAACTTTCGAACGGTTTTTGAACGAATTTTTTTATTATGAAACCTTATTTGGTAGGCCTTACAACAACCTAATATTTACTTTTTTTTCGCTGTTTTTGAAAATTCTTAATCATTTTGCCCAAGTCTTTATCCTTCTTTTTTCTCTCAAGAGCATCTGATTCAAAATGCATTTTTTCTTTTTCCATTTTTTGAAAATTGGTATAGGCACCCTCATCAATTTCTCCGTTTTCAACCGCTTCTATAACGGCACAGCCTTTCTCATGAATGTGGGAACAATCTTTAAATCGACAGTTTTGAGAAAATTCCATAATGGTTTCGAAAGTCATTTCTAAACCAGTGGTCGTGTCGGCAATTCCTACCTCTCGCATTCCAGGATTATCAACTAAAATACCGCCCGAATCCAAAACAATTAATTCTCTGTGACTTGTGATGTGCTTTCCTTTGTTGACGCTCGAGCTTATTTCGCCGGTTTTCATCTGCTCTTTGCCTGACAGATTGTTGAGGAGGGTAGATTTTCCAACTCCTGAAGAGCCAAGCAGGCAATAGGTTTTTCCTTTTTTTATCAAAGTTTCCAATTCAGCATAACCGGTTGTTTGGTTACTAACTGTAATAATCGGAATATCCGAAATGCGTTGGTGGATTTGATTTTTTATCGCGTCTAATTCAAGTTCATTGATTAAATCAATTTTACTCAAGACAATCAAGGGTGTGACTTTGGAAGCATTGCAAATGGTTAAATACCTTTCTAATCGGTTTAAATTGAAATCTCTATCTACCGCCTGAACAATTAATCCAAAATCAATATTCGTCGCAATGATCTGTATTTGCCCTGATTTGCCGACTGCTTTTCGTTCTATAATTGAATGTCGCGGATAAACCTTATGAATCAATGCTTTCCCTTCATCATATTCTGAAAAAGCAACCCAGTCTCCAACAGCAGGAAAGTCATACCTACTTTCAGCAGAAAACCTCAGATTACCGATTAGTTCTGCCTCAAACTCCTCTTCTTGAGTCTTTACAACATATCGCTCTTTATGCTCTAAAATTACCCGACCCACTTCAAACGAGTCTAAATTTTGTTCCGTTCTGAAGGCTTGAAGGGTTTCGTTGTATCCTAAATCTTCGATGGTCATTTTACTATTTTGATTGTAAATGGTCGACAACAAAGATATTTAAGATAATGGTTCCCTAAAAAATAAGTGATTTCTTAATGTCCTTAAAAGCTTATGAAGTCACTGTTTATTTTCACCTCAATTCTGTTTCTTTTATTTGAACAATAATTTGATCAACAGCTCCAGTTCTACCAAAAATTTGTTGGCTTGTCTTTACATCCAAACTCAAAATTTCTAATTCGGTAACGACATTATTGGTATGAATTACTTTCAGCTTGTTTTCATTAGACAATTCAAGCACAATTGGTATTTGACAATAGGTAAAGCAAAGTGAATTTGCATTTAAATGGATTTGTTGAGCGTTTCCGTTTACATCAACGTAGTTAAATACTTCAGCGGTTGTTAAAAACTCTTCCTTCTTCAATAAACAGGGGTTGAAGTTAAGCTTACCCGATTTGACAAAAACACCTAGCTCTCCAAACCTACACATAATATCTTCTTTTACTTGTCCGGTCATTCCAGGCTGTTGTGCTCCTCTTCCTGCGGGAGTGTGAGAATAAGGATCCGTTGGAAAAGCACCATATAATTGAGGTGACTTATGGACACCGATACCTTCATTGATTAGGTAATAATGTTTCAATAACCGATCAATGACTTCTGTACTTTCATTTTCTCTTATTGCTTTTAAGCAACATTCTTGAGCAGCTAATAGCAATTTAGAAACCATATGCCAATAGATAGAACCCAATCCTTCAAAACCGAAGAACGTGCCTGACCTTCCGGTAAAAGCTTTATGGTTGAATACTTCTTCAAAAATTTGAAGCACCAAACTCTTATCTTTTTGGGCTAAAGCGGCAAATTCAGTCTTCGCTAATTTTTCAAGCGTGCTTTTGACATCTTCGGCATTCCTGAAGTTACCATTAAAGTGGTAATGCCCTTTTACATCTTTTTCAATAAGCTGCGTATTTCCGCTGTTAACCAATTTTTGTAGAAGAGCACTTTTTGCTACAGCCTCAGCCGAAATCTTATTTTTTTCTGTAAAACCTGGTAAGTTTTTATTCGGATAAAGGATATAACTGTATTGATCTTTCCTGAAAAGTTTACTGTTTTTCAAAGCATCCAGCACTTCTAATGCTTCTTTTGAAGAGAGATATCCAGAACTTAATACCGCAACTTGTCCTTCCAGCATCTCACTCAAATAAGAAATGGATACTTCCTTTTCATTTTCAAGGGTCAATAAGTTATAGGCATGGTATAAATTATCACTTTTTTTATTTGCCCTAATGGAATGTTCCAAATATTGTAAACCTATCTTGGTGAAGTGCTTTAAATCTTCAAGGCGTATAGCTGTTTTTTCTCCAGAAAAAGATTGCTCATAAATTTTCCAACGGTAATCACTGCCTGCTTGACCTAAGTCATCCAGAATTAACTTTCGGTTATGGTCATTAATGTTTCCAGCTAATAAATGTTGGTGCTTATCAAAAGTCTTTACTGTCCGATTAAAAAAGTCCGCCAATTCTTCTGAAACTTCTACTTCTTCTAGATTAACAGAATTGAATACCTCCTCAAAGAAATTTAAAAACCGTCTTAAGTAATACAAGGTAACCATCGAAACACCATTTCCAACCAAAGCATTGTTGGCATCATTCCATTCAGGGCGTTGTGTATTCATCCAAATACCGCCTTCAGGAATAAAGTTGGATAATTTAGCTAAAACAGATGCTAATATTTTTTCTGTAAAGTTTACTTTATGAATGGCACCATTTTTCGCCTGGATTAAAGCACCGTCCGCTCCCATTTTGGCTCTTCTTGCTCTTATTTCATGGTCAGCAGTTAGGTCAAAGTCAATCGTATCTTTTGGGTTTCTAAGAATGTCTTTGTGCTGTTTTATTTTATAAGGCACATTGGCATATACAAAGAGATTTTTATCAAAATAATTTTCCAAACTGCCAGGGGCATGATTTTCGATAAATTCCAAAAACTTTAATAAATAGATAATTTGATGATCTCCCCAGTATCCGATAAAAGACCAAGGGTCATCTGGTTCAATCGTTTCCCAGTCAAATCCGTCTTTGGTCACTCTGTATGGATTGTATCCGTCGAAAGTGGAAGTATTCAAAAATTTATGAATCATACCTTCCATAAATTCAGGATAAGAATAGGCTAAAGCCTCCCAATTCTGGAAAATATCTCTCCAGTTGCCCTGATAATCCAAAATTTTTGAGCCGTCAATTTCACTTCTGGTATTGATAGAAAATTTATTCCATGGGCGACTAGGATCCCCATGCCTTCGACTGAACTTCAGGGGTAAATATTCAAAACAAAGTCGTTTAAAATCACTGTCGTCATTTTGATTAGCGGTGGCTTTTAGTTGACGGAGCGAAAATATTTCTGGAAGTTCCTCTATCACACTTTTAAAGGAATTAAAAACCTCCGTATTGGCTTTGCTTAAATAAGTTTGGAAATCTTGCTTTTCAATTTGAAAATTATTGTCAAAGATGCCTCCTCGCATAATATTGAAAAGGCAATTGGAAAAATGTCGAGTATCTCTCAATGTATCTGCAGTCAATTGTAACCCATCCGCCCCAGCATTGAGTTCGATTAGTTGTTGGGTTCCGCGTTCTATATCTTGATTGATCAAAGCTTCCAATTTCTTTTCGCTTTTAATCGTCTCAGAGATTTGAGCAACTGCTGCATGATTTTGATTGACATTGGCAACAATCATCCAACGCTTTTCTCCTTTGGTCGGAAGAACAATATTTGCATTAATAAAATAAGCCCCTTTTTCCGCTTTAACGTCTGTTTCCTCTTGGACAGGTTTTTTCTTTCTAAAGTTTTTTACCTGCAAGGAAGAGACAAGGAATTTAGGATTTTTAAAGCCCAAAGACCAGGCAATATTGGCTTTTAATGCTTCACTTGGTTCTGCTTTGTCAACGATAATGGCACTGAGGGCATAAATGCCCAACCCTGTTTCTTGCTCTAATTCATTCCTTTTATAGGCATCAACAAGGTTGCTTAGACCATTTTGAGTAGCACTTTCAACACCGTAAGGAATAATATTTTGGATACCATCCAACAAAGAAATACTTACCTCATCCGTCGAATTATTGGTGAGTGTTGATTTTCGTACAAAACCAAACTGATTGCTCGAATTCCATTCATATCGATAGGTTAATTGAAGGTCATGATTGATCTCTTCAAAAATGATTTTGTTGCCGTAAATGTTTTTATACAGGTTGCGAGTGACTTCATACATTCCATCAAATCGCTCCGAATGTGGCTCCCAAACCTGGGTTTTGCCCTCTTTTTGAACTAAAAAAATGCTCTTACTGCCCGTCACTTCTGCTGATTCAATTATCTTATCCGACGTATAGTAAGGGAACAATGCATATTCGGCATTTTTTCTACCAGCAGTCAAACCTCCATTGCTAGAAATAAATAACCAATGGTTGGAATCGCTAACAATACTCATGAAAAAGGGCGGCATTGCATCACAATTAGAGATTTTAAAATAACTTTCGTTATCAATTTCTACCTGTCTTATTTCAACTTCAAGGTTGTCTTCTGTTTTATGGTTTTGTTCTGATGTAGTCATCGGCTAAATGTCTAGATAATTGTTGATTAATTAAAAATCTAAGTGCTCGGACAAAATCAAGTTATAGATTACTGGAGCATTCCGCCAAGCGGCTCGCTCCAGTAAATGGTGGTTTTGGAAGGGAGTCCAATTTAAAAAGCTGAAAGTCAGCTTTTTAAATTGGACTCCCTTCCAAGCCTCCTCTACTGCAACGGGAGCCTTTGGCGCGATGTTGCAGTATTTAAGTGCAACTTAATACTGCCCAAGAACTTATTAGGTAATAAATTTGGTAGCGTTAGGACGGATATGGGCTCTCGCTAAAGCATGATTCTAGTAAAAACCGAATCGATTGTGGTTGGGCAATCATTAATTTTTAGCGATCGCTAAGATATGGAAATTAATGCTAAGGCAATTGTTTTAAAAGACAAAATTTTTCATTTTGGCAGCCATTCTCAAAAAGAATTAGTCTATCAAAAAATACAACCTTTATAGCAGATTTGATAAATTAATCATTCCCTTTTTGAGTGGCGACTTGAAGTTGCCATCTTAAAACAAAAATTCAAGGTGCAAGGGTTAAAATCTCAATAAAAAGGAAGTAACATTTTCGTCTGCGTTTATTCCCAATTTTTTTCATTCACTCCTCAAACTCTCAACAGGGTTCGCCAAAGCAGCCTTCATACTCTGAAAGCCCACAGTAAAAGAGGCAATCGTCACCGCTGCGATACCCGCCAATGCGAATACCCACCACGAGATATCCACTCTATATGCAAAATCGGCTAGCCATTTCTCCATGAAAAAATAAGCTGGTGGAGAGGCAATAACCAATGCTATCAGAATAGGTTTTAGAAAATCTTTGGATAGCATTCCTACGATGCCAGTGGTCGTTGCGCCGAGGACTTTTCGAATACCGATTTCTTTGGTTCGTTGGTCTGCCATAAAGGCTGCCAGACCGAATAAGCCGAGGCAGGCTATGAAAATCGCACAAATAGCGGCAATGGTAAATAATTGACTTCGACGACTATCAGCTTCGTAAAAAGTAGCAATTTGTTCATCGAGAAAATGATATTCGAAAAGATGTTCGGGGTCAACAGCTTGGATAATTTCGGTCATTTGGGCGATAGTTCTTTCCATATTTTGACCTGAAACGTGAGCAGTGAAGTAATCAATGGATTGAATGGGGTTGTTTCGATAACCAATGACCAAAGGTGTGACGGGTTCGTATAAAGACTGAAAATTGAAATCATTGGTAATGCCAATAACTTTGGCTCGAACAGGCACCTCAAAAACACGCTCTGAACCATTATTAATTCGACTCATAATGAGGACTTCTTGTTCGCTTGCTTCTGTAATACCCATTGCTTCTGCTGCCATTTGATTAATAATAACAGCGGCTGAATCAGCTGGTCGAGCGGGATCAAAATTTCGACCTTGAAGAAATTCTATATCAAAAGTTTCAAAGAAATGTTCGTCGGCACTTAGGAACCATGGCGTCATAACTTCTTCTTCAAACTTTCCTGGAGGGCGAACTTCTGTTTGTAAAAGGTTTTTCCATTCTCCCGGTACACGGCTACTTACAGAAACCGACTGAACATCAGGTAGCTGTGCATATTTGTTTCGAATAGTCTCAAACCCATTACGTACTTTTCCCGAATTAATATCCACAAACTTTTCTTATCCCGATCTCTCTGGTTCTTCTTTCAACATTAAAAATGGTGAGCCCAAATAGTCCTAAAAGTGCAATAAACAAGGTCAACAGAGTCGCATATAACATAGTTTCTCCAAAACGTTCCTGACTTGCATATTGGGAAGCAAAATCTTCATCAAGAAAGGAATACCGCATAGGGTGTTCAGGCTCCACTTCTGCCCAAAGTTGTTCGATTTGGGCAATGGTTTTAGACATTTCCTTTGTAGAAAGTTTAAAACCGGTAGCATATCTCCGTTGCGCTCCAGTCATGACCAAAGGATTGATGTCCTGATTTAAGCCCTGAAAATGGAAATCTTTCATCACTCCAACAATCTGTCCGTAGGTTGAGTCGGCCGTAAATTTTATTATAGTGCCAATTGGGTTCTTGAGGACGTTTTCGCGAACAAAAGTTTCATTGACAAAGAAATTATTAATCGAGTCGGCTGCAATGTTATCTGAAATGAATCGGCCTTCTGCCATTTCAATATCCAATGTTTTCGAATAATCAGCATCTGCAAAAATGACATTTGGTGAAACACCGTCCGTTCTACCTTCTATCAAAACGCCCCAATCTGGCATAAAACCTCCTGGAAAACGAGAAGCTGTTGTGACAGATTGTACCCCAGAAATGTTTTCAAATCGGGTTTTAAGGCTTTCTAATTTATGAAAATTATGGCGGTTGTTAAATGGCACTGTGATTACTTGGTCTGGATGAAAACCCAATTCATGATCCATCATAAAATTCACTTGCCGATAAATGAATGCCATGACAATTACCAACGCAATCGTAATACAAAATTCCCCCGTGACCAATACCTTTCTAAACATTCCCTTATCTCCCGCCTTCATGAAATTAGCTTTCAATGCTTTAGCAGGACTATATCCTGAAATAATGAATGCTGGATAAATACCTGCTAAAAGCCCTGTTAGTAAAGCCAACAGCATTACACCACCCATAAAATAGAGTGGTTGTTCTCCTAAAATAGACAACTCACGGTTGGTCACTGTATTGAAAAACGGTAGTAATAATTCTGCCAAAAGCAAGGCAATTGTGGCAGAAAAGATAGACTGAATGACTGATTCCGTAAGGAATTGCATCGTTAATTGTCCCCTTTCTGCACCGGTCACTTTCTTGACGGCAACTTATTTAGCCCGTTGTCCCGCTCGAGCAGTAGCAAGATTGACATAGTTGATAACGGCAACACTTAAAATCAATAAGGCTATGAGCATAAATATCTTCACATTACTTCGGCTTCCACTTTGTTCACTAACCCAATAAAAATTGTCGGAGTCCAAATGAATATCGTTTAAAGACTGAAATTTCCAAGTGGCAAAATCTTCAGCCGAAGGGGTATAATTAAGCGTTAAGAACTCATTTCGCATGAGTTCGGCGATGTCGGAAGTCAGTTTTTTCTCCAAGTTTGGAATGGAAGCATTGGGTTTTAATTTTGCATAAGTTGCGCAATTATTTCCTGTCCGATGAGTCGAATACTAGGTGAATCGGGTGAAAATGTCAAAATGGATATGTGTTTTTTTATCGGACAAATCTAAAACACCCGGTACTTTGAAGTCTTCATTTGCTTGATATCTAATTGTTTCACCAATTGGATTCATATCACCAAACACCTTTTCTGCTAATTCATCAGAAATGACCATACTTTTAGGCTCATCGAGTGCCGTTTCGGGGTTGCCATATTTGAAAGGAATAGACAAAACTTCAAAGAAAGTACTGTCCACATTTGCGGTATTTTCGATATACATTTTATTCCCTGCATATTCAACCAATTGTTCTCCGGAAAAACTCAATCCCGACGCAACATCGGTCTCTGGGTATTCCGTCATTAATTTGTTGGTAAGAAGAGAAGGTGTCCAAACCGTATTAGATTGAGGATCCCAAGAACGGTAAACTCGGTAAGTTCGGTCACTGTCTGGCATCGAACTATCATAATTATGTTCATTTCGAACAAAAGCGGCAATCAGAATGACGACAGCCATACCGATCGATAAGCCTAAAATATTGATGGTGGAGAAAATTTTGTTTCGAGTAATTTGGCGAAGGGTGATTTTCAGGTGATTTCTAAACATAGTCAGGTTGTTTTGATTTTGAAAGTCAATACTTCTTTCTACACCCTGATTATTATCTAACCCACATGAAAATTGGAATAATGTGCTGAATATTAAGTGTTTACAATTAATATAGGATTAAGGTAAACAATGTTTCGTATGAAAACGAACGGTGAATTGTTCGATAATGGACAACAAATTTATTAAAGCATCATTCCTTACATATGTTCCCAAGCAAATTTCAAAAATACTTTCATTGGACTTAGTTTTGGATTCGGCATTTTTCCCTTACCCATAGTTTTCATATTTTCTGCATGCCAAGCAGTATCCATAAAGCCCATATTGTCAATAAAACCAATGCCTGTGTCTACCTTTCCTGCCTGGATTTTAGTGATTTTTCCTTGAAGAAGCTCCTTCGCTAAAAATGGATTGACTGCAAATGGTCGAGCAATCCCAACAAAATCCAATTCATTATTTTTTATAGCAGTTGCCATCACTTTTGCACTTCGGAATCCTCCTGTTAATAATAGTGGAGATTCTGTTTGTTTCCTAGCTTTAACAATGAAATCGGCAAAATAAGCTTCTCTTTTGCGCGTACTTTCTTTCATCTTTCGACCCATCATAGCCGCTTTTTCATAAGTTCCACCAGAAACTTCGATCAAGTCCATGCCTTCATTTGCCAACATTTTGATGACTTCTAAAGATTCTTCTTCAGAAAAAGCCCCACGTTGAAAATCTGCAGAATTGATCTTAATTCCAATCGGAAACTCCGGACCTACTTTTTCTCTAATATTTCGATAAATTTCAATGGCAAATCGTGCTCTGTTTTCTAAGGAACCGCCCCATTTGTCTGTTCTCAAATTGGTACGAGTAGATAAAAATTGACTTACCAAATAGCCATGTGCTCCATGAATTTGTACGCCTTTCCAGCCTGCTTTTTTCGCAACCAAAGCCGTTCTTCCAAAACCTTCGATAATATCTAAAATCTCTGATTCTTCCAATGGACGGGGTTCTTTGAACAAGCCTTTCATTACGGGCAATTGTACATTGGAAGGACTGACAACTTCCTCATTAAACTTGGGTGCTTGTCGACCTGGGTGATTTATTTGCATCCATAAATGCGAGCCATTTTTTTGACATTCGGTTGCCCAACGAGTCAGTTCCGGTAAGTATTTTTCATCCTCAATGACTACATTATGTTCTTCTCCTAAAGCTTTTGAATCCATCATGACATTCCCTGAAATAAGGATGCCGGCACCACCTTTTCCCCAAGTTTCATATAATTTAATAATGCGGTTAGAAGGTCTTCCATCTGCATCTGCATTGTTTTCACTCATGGCAGATTTGACGATTCGGTTTGGGATGGTTACCCCACAAGGAAGTGTAAACGGTTTGTTTAATTGACTAGTCGAAGTAGGATTCATTTATATACTTATTGATTAACGGAAAATATGAGGTAAAATGATTAAGAGTCCTAATAAGAGGCACAAAGGTGAATAAAATTTTGTGTCTTTTTGAGCGAATCTGGTGTTTCTTGATTTTTTGAAAAAACCGACGTAATTAAAATCTCCAATTGAGCGTAAAATAAAAATACCACCGATAATAAATGGGGCATATTTTAATACATATTTTGGCATGAAAAAATGAATCCATTGACTTTCAACTGCGAAAAAGAAACTCATTGAAAGTAATCCCAACCCTACCATAAAACTTGCTATTCGGCTTGGCTGGAAAATAGCTTTTCCAGAGTCATCTTGGGGGAGGGCATCATGGAGTGACCATTGTCTGCCTGTTACCCAATAAAAGTGAAGTAGGCTCAAGAACAATAAAATTCCAATAACCAAGCTAGAAATAAGTGATTGCATTTATTCAATTTTTATGATGACTTTACCCTTCGCTCTTTTAGTTTCAATATAGGCTTGTGCTGCCCGAATTTCTCCCAATGGAAAGACTTTATCTGTTACCGGTTTTATCAAATTGGTTTCGATCTTTTCATAAAGCCATTTTAGGTTCTGTGATTTTGATTTTACCACCACCAATTTGGCTTTTTGGCGTCGGAAAGGGTTTTTTAGTTGTTCGATTATAATTTTTCCTCCCGGAACTGTTGAGATGTAAATACCTTTTTTTGTTAATAAATGTTTGGTCTTCGGGAAAGAATAATTTCCAAATACATCGAAAAAAACATCGAATTTTTGATCGGACTCGGTTATTTTTTCTTTAGAATAATCAATCATCTTGTCCGCACCCAAAGAATGACAAAATTCCAAGTTTCGTCCACTGGAAACAGTCGTGATATACCCGCCCAATATTTTTGAAATTTGGATGGCTAATGTCCCAACACCCCCAGAAGCACCATTAATACAAATCTTTTGATTGGGTTTTAAATTCCCCATGTCTCTAATTGCCTGCAATGCCGTTTGACCTGCTAAAGGAATGCCTGCTGCATCTTCAAAACTCAAATTTTGTGGTTTCCAATAAAGTTCTTTTTCAGAAACATGGAGGAATTCAGCACATGTTCTGGGGCTCCAGCCATTGATCATTCCAAAGACTTCAGCTCCATTTTTAAACATTGTTGAACCATTGGAATCGACAACCATGCCTGCTAAATCATGGCCAATTTGCATAGGGAATTTTGAACCCGTAGCGATTTTAAACTTGCCTTTTCGGATGAGGATATCTTTCGGATTGAGGGCGGCAGCTTTTACCTGAATGAGGACTTCGCCTTTTTTGAGTTTGGGTTGAGGAAGGTCGGTGATTTCAATGACGTCAGGTTTCCCGAATTTGGTGATGATGGCAGCTTTCATGAAAGAGGTTGAGTATTAAAAAATCAAAAATACTCAACCTCTTGGAATTATATCATCACTCACTCTTCAAAGCATCCACAGGATTCGCAGATGCAGCCTTCAAACTTTGAAAACTTACAGTCATAAAGGCAATAATCAAAGCCAAGACTCCTGCTAAAGCGAAAATCCACCATTCAATATCAATTCGATAAGCAAAGTCTACCAGCCATTCATTCATGAAATACCAGGCGATTGGAATGGCGATGATTAAGGAGATGGTTACAGGTTTTAAAAAATCTTTAGACATCAATCCAACCAAGTTTGCCTTAGTTGCACCTAGTACCTTTCTAATGCCAATTTCTTTTGTCCTTCGCTCTGTCGCAAAGGCTGCCAATCCAAATAACCCAAGGCAGGCAATAAAAATACTCAAACCTGAAAAGATGCTGAAAATTTGGCTGATTCGAGTTTCAGAGCGATAAACCTGATCAAAAGACTCATCCATAAATCGATGACTGAAAGGCAGATTTGGAGCCATTTTTTTCCATGTCCTTTCAATTTCAGGAATTAGGTTAGGTAGGTCATTAGTATTGACTTTCAAGCAAATATATCCAGGAAAGGGATTCAACCACAAACTGACTGCGCCTATATTTTGGCGAAGGCTTTCAAAATGAAAATCTTTCACAACACCAATAATTGTTACCGCAGGTAAAGATTCTCTGCCTTGAGGGTTAAAATCCGAATCACCGTAGACTTGTTTGCCAATTGGGTCTTCAAATCCAAATAATTTAGCAGCTGTTTCATTAATAATGATCGCACTTGAATCAGTTGGCATATCAGGTGAAAAATTTCGCCCTGCCACAAGTTCCATTCCCAGTGTTGAAATATAGTCTTCATCGACATTCCAGTATTGAATAGATACACAATTGTCCTCTCTGATTTCTTGATTTTTGCAAAGTGGAGAATCACTTCGATAAGATGGAATCGGCAAATATCCACTCACGGTGGCGTTCGTGATTTGTGGATTGTTCAATAATTCATTCTTAATAGTGAAAGCGGTATTCCCGAGAGTTTCGGCATTGTCTAACATTAAAATTTGATCTCTTTCAAAACCGATTTTTTTGTTTTGAATAAAATTCAATTGTTGATTAATGACTAATGTCCCGATGATCATCAAAACGGCAATCAAAAACTGAAAAATAACAAGGCTATTTCTTAAACTTAGATTGCCCCCCTTTTCCATAAACTTGCCAGACAAGGTCTGAATGGGTTTAAAACTCGAAAGATAAAATGCAGGGTAGCTGCCTGCCAACAATCCGACGATTCCTATTCCAATAATGGAAATCAACCAAAAAACGGGGCTATAATAAGGGAAAATCAGGTCTTTATCTGCTAAATTATTGAAGTAGGGTAGCGCAATTTGTGTGATCGTTAATCCCAAAACCAAAGCTAAACCTGCCATAACCATAGATTCTGTTAAGAATTGATTGATCAAATTGCTTCTCATCGATCCCATAACTTTCCGGACACCAATCTCTTTGGCTCGAAGAGAAGATTGTGCAGTGGATAGGTTCATGAAATTGACACAGGCAATCAATAAAATGAATAAGGCAGCCAATGAAAAAATCCATACATATCGCATACTTCCATTGGGAGCTAATTCGCCAGCCAAATCCGATTTTAAGTGAATATCGGTCATGGGCTGAATGTGATATTTTATGAATGAACCCGATTCTGTAAGGGCATCATAAGGTTGTCCAAAAAGCTTTTCAATCTGAGGGGAAATATATTTTTCCATTAAATGAGAATACACCTTGTTCTCAAATTCTGGGACATTTGCTCCTTGTCGAAGTACATAATAAGTTTTGAAGTTATTACTCAGCCATTGCCCATTATTGGCTTCTTGACCGCCTGTTAGAGATACGAAAAAATCAAAATTGAAGTGTGAATTGGACGGCATATCTTCAATGACGCCAGTTATTTTATATTCATTTCGATTATCAAAATTGAGGGTTTTACCAATTGGTTCTTCATTTGGAAAGTACTTTTTGGCGATTGTTTCACTGATAACTAGAGTATTTGGTGGGGCGAGCGCTTCTTTGGGATTTCCTTGAATCATTCTCAAACTAAAAACATCAAAGACCGTAGAATCGCAATAAATAATTGCGGTTTCATTGTAATTTTGATTTTCATAATTCACCAATGAATTGCCATATTCTCGGAATCGAACACTAGTCTCTACTTCAGGGAAATCACTTCTTAAAGCACCCGCCAAAGGTGCAGGCGCAGTTGCATAATGCTTATGTGAACCTCCAAAGCTTATCTCAGGCGTAATGCGATAAATACGATCCGCTTTTTCATTCCATTTATCATAACTCAGTTCATCAGTGACCCATAGCATTATTAAAATACAGCAAGCAATGCCAATGGCTAATCCTAATAAATTGATGATGGCATGGCTTCGATTTCTGCTAATATTTCGCCATGCGATTTTAAAATAATTTTTAATCATAATTGGGTGATTTTTATGAGAAGACTAAATTCATGACTTTTGGTTACAAATAAATGATGCATTTGGATACTAAATACCCCTATTTCAAGATGATTTTTAACTCATCTCACTCACTCCTCAAACTCTCCACAGGGTTTGCCATTGCAGCTCTCCAGCTTTGAAAGCCAGCTGAAATCCAGGCAATAACTAATACCGCTAATCCAGAAAAAACAAATAACCAAATATTTAGATCCGTTTGAAAGGCAAAATCAGCTAGCCATTCTTTCATGAAATACCACGCTATTGGAGTAGCGACTAGTGTGGCCACTAAGACCAAAATTGAGAAGTTTTTGTTGAGCATTAAAACAATGTTCGAAGTACTGGCTCCTAAGACTTTTCGAACACCGATTTCTTTGGTTTTTTGGGCAATTGTCAATGTAGCAATTCCAAATAGGCCTAAACAAGCAATAAATATCGCAAGAGCAGTTGCTAAACTTAGAATGCGACTTAATAACTGTTCAGATTCATACTGTCGACCTATATTTTTATCCATGAAGCTGTAGGCGAAAACGGCTTCAGGAGCAGCATTTTTCATTTCCCTTTGAATATTGGACAGCGTAACTGGTAGATTGTCTCCGCTGACTTTAAATGAAAGTTTTGGAATGGGAGAGTCCGTGAAATTTCGGTCGGGAGCGACTCTATTAAACCCAATAATGTCTAATGTCATAATCAATGGCTCTACATTGGTATGAAGAGATTGAAAATGAAAATCTTTAGCAACGCCAATGATTTGAAATTCTTCCCAAGGTTCGGGCATTGTTGCCCCAATTGGGTCTTTCAATTCCCACTTTTTTGCGAAAGTTTCATTCACTATGACGCCATTTGAGTCAGTTTTGATTTCTTTCGAGAAATTGCGCCCTTCCACAATATTCATTTCCATTACATCCAAATATTCTTCATCAATTTTTTGGGCATAAAATTGTCTAAATCCGTCCGTTATTGGATCAACATAGCCTAACTGAAGCCAACCTTGAGTGCCGAAAGTATGAGAGGAAGAAATAATATTTTTTACCCCTTTTCCAGCACCTAATTCATTCCTCAAAACCTGTTTTAATTGGTCAGCTTCCCGCCATGTTTGAGTAAAACTTTGACCTGAACCGTTGAATGGTACGATAACCGTTTGATCTTCCGAAAATCCAAGGTTTTTATTTTGTAAAAAGTGCATTTGTTTGTTCATTCCAAATGCACAAATGATAAGGAAAATAGATAAAACAAATTGAAATCCTACTAGACTTCTTAATACCAAATGTTTGTTATTTCCTTTGGAAGAAATGGCGCCTCGTATGGCTTTAATTGGTGAAAATCGTGATAGAATAATGGCAGGGTAAGCACCTGAAAGCAAACCAAGCATTAAGCCTAGCCCAACAAAAAAAGTAACATTTTCTAATGATGCTTCTAGTACTAACTGACTGGCTGCTAATGAATTAAATAACGGTAAAAGTAATTGGGCCAAAACTAATCCAATAACTAAAGCCACTCCTGAAGTCAGAATGGCTTCGCTCCAGAATTGTGCTCTCAATTGCCAATTAGTCGCACCAGTCACTTTTCGAACGCCTACTTCTTTTGCTCTTGTTAGCGATCGCCCTACAGATAAAGTAGTAAAGTTGATACAAGCCAAAAGTAAAATCAATAGAGCTACCCAAGCTAAAATGTAGGGGTATCTTGAATCACTCACAGAGACCTCACCTACTGGAATATCATTGTTCAAATGGATATCCGTCAAAGGTTGTAAACCAACCACATACTCGCCAGATTTATAGTCTCCAATGTTTTTGTCATCCATAAAAGAGGCAATCTTGGTGTGGAGATTTTCAATATTGGTATTTGGGTCAATTTGAACATAAGTTTCACCAAAAACGCATGTCCAACAATTGCGTGTACCTTCTCCGAAAAAATTATTGGTGTATTCAAACGGAATTAGGATATCGTATTGAATGCTTGAATTAATAGGTGCTTTTTCGATGATGCCACTAATCAAAAAATCAACCCATTCGCCATCTATTTGCAGACTTATATTTTGTCCTATAGGAGCATTGTTACCGAAATATTTTTCACCCATTTTTTCCGTAATCACAATTTGGCTAGGTTGTGATAATGCTGCTTCTTTTTTACCTTTTATCAACGGAAAGTCAAACATTGTCAAAAAGGATGGATCGACATAAAACACTTTTTCACTTTCCGAAAATGCACCATTTTTTACCAAACTCGTATTACTCATGTATCGAGTAGACTCTTTGATTTCAGGAAAGTTGTTTTTCAATTCATCTCCTAACAATAAAGGCGTAACCGAATTCCAAATGAGTTCTCCTTTAAAGTATTCTTTTACCCATGTCCGATGAATTTGATCAGACTTGGAATGGAACTTATCAAACGACCATTCATTTTTAACAAATAACAAAAGTATGATCACCACTGCGGTTCCTATGGAAAGTCCTGTTAAATTGATGATGGAAAAGAGTTTTCCATTGACGAGATTTCTCCATGCAATTTTGACATAATTTTGTAGCATAATCAGGTGAATTTGGTGTTGAATGAAACATTTTCACCTAGTATGATTCAATGGGTGTGCCAATGTTATTAAGTAATTGGTTTTCAAGTGTTTATGAATTTTTAATATTTGACGTGTCTGATTTTTTTGTTAAAAATGAACAGTGGATTGTTCGGAAATGGACAAGAAAAAAAGGTTTCCCATAGTCATCTTTGAGAAACCTTTTTCAGAATTAAATAAATTTGTGCTGAACTTACGATTCAGCACCACAGTTTTCATCAAAAAATTCCCTTAAAAAGATATTTTCGCGCACTCGACGCTAGGAATTAATTTCAAAAAATGTAACGGAGGAGAATAGACGAGCACGTGTTTGTAAATGCAATGAAAACTGTTTTTGGTTTCTAAAGGAAATACAGGTTTTGCTAATCTGTTTTTTGGCGTTATCAATAGTATCAAATTTAATTTTCTTTACATTACTATGTTTCAAGCATTTCCAAAACCCTAGTTTAAGAGGACGAAATTGGGTTTTCAATGTCCGAATCTTATTTGTAGTAGATTCAATTTTTTTCTATTTTAGCCATTATGGTTGGTATAATTGAGAAATTTTGGATATTATTATTTTCTTTTTGGGCATTTTTACTTTCAGCTCAAGAGGTTCCATATTGGCAATTGACAGATGAAAATGGACTTCCTGGAAATACAATTTACTATCTTTTGCAAGATGATGATGGGTATATTTGGGCAGGAACGAATGGTGGTTTATGTCGTTATGATGGAAGACGGTTTAGGGTTTTCCATCATCCCAACTTAGATGATAAAGAAATACTTCATATTCAAAAAGACTTCCATAATCGAATTTGGTTTCACAATCTTTCAGGTGACTTCGGGTACATTGAAAAAGAGCAGGTTATTTTAGTAGATTCTATTGGTGATAAGGCAATAGGAGTAGTCAAAATATTTGTTTGGAATCAGCATGATTTATGGATTGTTGCTTTCGAAAAGGATTCTAATATTGATTATTTACAAAAATTCACTTTTGATGATTCTAGCCAAATAATCGAGCAAAAGAAATGGAATAATAAAAGCATTTATTATTTGGAATCATTTCAAGATGGTGTCTCCTTTATGGCAAAAAATCCTGATAACCCCAAATTATTAAAAACAGCTAATTCCTTAATAAACACGGTCGATTTTCCAAATATTAATACAACGACTAGAAAAATATTTCAAATTAACCCCACTATTCAAGAAGTAAGTTATGTCTCTGAATCTCCAAAAAAATTCAGATTTTTTAATGAACAGAAGGAAGTCATTCATGAACATGAATTGAATCATAACTTGAGTAATGTTTTTCACTTTGATGACCGATTTTTGTACTTGTGTTATTCTGGAGGAGGCTTCCTCAAATATGATTTAAAAGATTATTCCTACAAAGTCTTTCTGAAAAATTTTACTGTCAATTACTTAATAAATGATCGGGAGGGTAATTTCTGGATAGGCACTGAAGAAGAAGGGGTGTTAATCGCACCAAATTTAAAGATTAAACATTTTGCCCCTGAAAATTCAAGTCTTCCAATGGAAAAAATTTACTCAATTGTAAAAGATGAAGCAAATAGACAAATCTTAATTGGATATGAAAAAGGAAAATTAAGTATTGTAAAAAACCAAATTTTTGAAAATTATACCTTGGAAGAGAATCGACGGATTATGGCTATTTGTCCCGTTGGAAATGGTTATTATCTCCTAGGTGGTGATAGGGGATATCTGTATCGTTTCCCCTCACATCCTTATCTTTCTAAAAAATATAATTTTGGAAGTATAAAATCAATTTTTAGGGGTTCCACTGGCGATATTTGGATTGGCGCCTCCAACCATACTTTCAAATTAAACATAGATGATTTTTCTCAACCTAACTCTAATAATATTACCGGAAAAAGAATTTTAAGCCAAAGAACTTATGCTATTTGCGAGGATAAAGATGGTTTGATTTGGTCAGGTACTTATAGAGGTTTATATACCTATGATGGTGAGAAAATGAATCCTTTTTTGGAAGATGGTTTACACGTGGACTACCGTGTGTCAAGTATGGCATCTGATAATGAGGGAAATATCTGGGTAGGGACATATGGAGAAGGTTTATTGAAAATTTCAAGGGAGCAAAAGGTTAAAAAATATGGAATTGAACAAGGTGCTCTTAGTAATACTTGTAATGCTGTTCAAATCGGAAAAGATGATAAGATTTATATCGGTACTGATATCGGAGTTCAAATATTAGACCCCGAAACTGAAGAATGGAGTTTCTTTAAAAAATACGATGGATTGCCATCCAAAGAAGTTTCTGCAATTTTTCCTAATGATGATGAGCTTTGGATTGGGACTCCAAAAGGTCTTATTATGGTGCCTTATACAGAAATTCAATCCAATATTACGTCACCACTAGTCTTTATTAATGCTATTGAAATAAATGGTGAACAACAAGCGTTGAGTGACAACTATAGCCTTCATCATTCTGAAAATAATTTGGCAATATATTTCACTGGACTTGCCCTAAGTGCACAAGCGAACGAGAAATATCAATATCGCTTGATTGGCATCGATACAAATTGGGTAGTCTCTAATAATCGAGTTGCAAGATTTCATGGGCTTCAATCGGGGGATTATCGTTTTGAAGTTTTAGCCATAAATGAAGATAAGATAGCAAGCCAACATTCAGCGAATATCCATTTCGAAATTATTACACCTTGGTGGCGTACATTATGGTTCAAGGTCTTGACTTTTTTGGGTGTAGTTTCAGCGGTATCGGGGATTGTTTACTTTAGACAAAGGGAATTTAGAGCAAGAGAACGATTAGAAAATCAATTGCAAGAGAAAATTCGTTTTTTGGAAATGGAAGCTTTGCAAAAGCAAATGAATCCACATTTTGTCTATAATGCATTGAATGCCATTCAAGATTTTTTCCTGACGAATAACTCTAAATCAGCGTTACTATTTTTATCAAAATTTGCCAAAATGATACGATTCATTTTCGAATTGTCGAGGCAAAAAACGATTACTTTAGAACAAGAGTTAGTGTTTCTAAATCTGTATTTGGAAATGGAGAAATTAAGGTTTGGAGATAAAGTAAAAATCGACTTAAAAATTGAACCCGAAATACTCCAAAGAACGGGAGATATTAAACTTCCTCCTTTGTTGTTACAGCCAATTGTCGAAAATGTTTTTAAACATGGATTAATGCATAAATTAGAGGGTGGAGAATTGAAAATCCGATTTGAAACAATCGATAATAATTTTACTAGTTGTACAATAACTGATAATGGGATAGGAAGAGCCGAGTCTGCTAAATTAAAAAAGCAAAACCATTGGCGAATAGGTAAAAAAAGAACTACGAGTGGATTGAAAGCAACAAAAGATAGATTGAAGTTATTTCATCAATTAAATGGAAAAATACCAACAAATCATTTGGTAATTAATGATCTTGTACATACGAATGGAGCACCTTCGGGTACCGAGGTTATTGTGACGTTTTAGAATTAAAATATGAACGCAATCATAATTGAAGACGAACCTAGAAGTCGCAATGTTTTGCGACAATTGTTGGCAGAATATTGTCCTTCTATTGAAATCTCGGGAGAGGCAGGGCATGTAATGGCTGGAGTGGAGTTGATACGATCCCATCAGCCAAATATTGTTTTTTTGGATATTGAATTGCCTCAAAAAAATGGATTTGCACTTTTTGACTATTTCCCAAATCCTGAATTCAGTGTCATATTCACTACTGCCTATGACCAATATGCTGTACAAGCTTTTAGGATGTCAGCTATCGATTACTTATTGAAACCAATTGATCCTTTAGAATTACAAGAAGCCGTCAATCGTGTCAAAAAAGAAGGGGCATTGAAACAATCCAACCAGCATATTCAGGTCATGAAGGAGAACCTAAAAAGCGAGTCAAAAAAATTGGGTTTGCCAAGTTCGAATGGGTTGGTTTTTGTGACCTTAAAAGAAATTATTCGATGTGAAGCAAGTAGAAATTATTCACTTTTCTATCTTTCCTCTGGTGAAAAAATTATTGTTTCTAAACCTCTAAAAATGTTCTCAGATTTATTGGAAGAATTTTCGTTTTTTCGAATTAATCGTTCCCACCTAATTAATTTGAGTTTCATAAAAAGCTATACACGGACTAAACAGGGCGAAATTACAATGGATGATGGTGCCATATTGTCTCTTTCTGACAAACGAAAAGAAGCGTTTCTGGAGATAGTATTGAAGCATTAGTAACGGCGAAAAAATATTACTCGAAAACCACCGTACAGTCTGGTAAAGCAGCCATCATTTTTTCCCTTTCTTCTTTTGAGAAAGGCTTTTCCATTTTTGAACTATTATATCTCATATCGACCCTTTTCAAGTTGGGTAATTTAAGTAAAACCACTGGGAAAGTCGTGAAGCGATTAAAGGACAAATCCAATTCTTCTAATAAGTTTAATTGTTGAAAATAAGGTGGGATATTTTCGATATAATTATTCGATAAATCCAAAATTTTTAAATCTTTGAATTTAGTGATTCCTTGTTGGACGGTTTCATATTTGCAATTATGCAAATTCAAACTTTCAATTTTTCCAAGCTTTAAAGCCTCTTTGGGCAATGGGATTTTGATTCCTCCAGGACTATACATGATGACTTGCTCCGGTTTTTTACCTTTCCAATTTCTATAGCCAATCCCTCTTGAATAATCGAAATGAGTACCATCAAAAAGCAATTTCATAGCCTCATGTTTGATCTCATTCGTCAACTTCGTACGGAGAGCATAACGAAGTCCTTTTTGGTGGTGGATATACAATAAACAAGACAACCGGCCTGCCAAATGGGTTGACGTCCGAGCTGCCAGTTTTTTTAATTGATTGTACGTTTGGGATTCTGATGAATTATTGACTACTCCCCTAAAAGTGAGTTTGTCCCGAACTACCGGTTGCCACTCTTCAGGAGCGTTCAATTGAACCAATTTGGTGACTTGCTTTCTAACTTTGGTATCCTCCGTGGTTTTTTGAATCACGATCAAATCTTCTATCACATCAGGTGGTACACCACCAGCTTCCAACATACTCAAACCAATCATTTTATTGGCGGGATCTTGACTCCTCAACAAGGAGGAAACATTTTTCATCAAGGGGTTATCGGTATCTTTTTGGGCCGCTTCTTGGAGAAATTTTGGTTTTTCTTTCGTATAATATTGTTGAAAAACAGGCTCCGTCATTAACTTAAATTCACGGTATTTCAACACTTCATGGTCTTTACAATTGATACCTAAAATTACGTGAGTTACCTTATCTGAATATTTGTTTGTATGCGGAATGTTGAGTTCTACAAGCATTTTGGTTAATTCCGTCTTTTTCAGTTTTGTCTTACCTGAAATATAAACCAAACTATTCTCATCCAAATGCTCTGTTGCATCGGCATCAACCATTCCATCAATTCTAGTTTGAACCTTTTTTTTAAGGGCATTATGATTGATATTAGTCGCCTGAAGGAGTCGTGTAAAAGTCAGTTCATCTACTGCATTCAAATCTGTTCTTAGGCGGAAAAAATCGAGAAAATACAATTGGTCTTCTTTAGGAAGAGAAGTCCGAGCTAGTGCCGAACCTATTTTGACGAATTCTTTAAAATTCTTGTAAATCAGTCCTTTCGTTTTCCAGAAACTTGCTTCATATCCAGTAAAATTTAGCGCTTTCTTCATTAAGAAAATACCAAAAGAATTCACCTTGTTTCCAGAAATTGAAACGGCTTTTAGGTTTGGAATTGTTGCCGCAAATGATAGGTTTTCGATGAGTAACCCACAACTAGTAATAGTGATAATGCCGAGTGATTTCGCCTCATTCCAGTCTTGTGGAATGGATTCGAGTGGACAATTACTCACATTGAAATAATGCATTTTTGGGAGCTGATGGACAGGTTCAATTTTCGTTAAAGCACTATCCCGAACGTTCAAATCATATATATTCAAACACTTTAAAATACTATCTGGAAATGTTCTAAATCGACAATTATGATTTATTAGAGTTCCTAATGAAGAACAATATTGGATGTCCTCAGAAATCTCTGATTCGCCCCAGTTCTTGAAGTTGATTCTATTCAAACTCTTGAGGTCTTTGAAATTTGGTTGCCCATACCAAAATCCCTTTTCACTCCTAATCGTCAAGTCATTCAGAGAAGATGGAAAGTATTTTGGAATGGTCCAGTTATGCTCTGTATTCGTAAAAAGTTGGAGGTTTTGTAAACTTTCCAAGTTCGAAACATCTTCAGGTAATTCGTTAAAAGCTCCTTGCAATAATAGTGAACTTAGCTCCTTGTTATTTAACAAGTCACGTCCAATTTTCTTCAAGTTATTGCCTCTTACATGAAGTCTTTGTAATCGTAATTTTGATAAAGAACTAGGTAATTTCTCCAACCTATTCACTGTTAAGTGCAGTTCATTTATTCTAATATCGCGCGCAATCAATGGAGACAAATCGGTTAGGTATTCACTCTCCAAAATTATAGAATTCAGATGTTCAATTTGCCCCATGCTTTTTGGCAAACTTCTCAAATTAGGACAATTAACCCTTAAGTCGTGAAGCCCTTTTTTCAACCATGATTCAGGCAGTTTTTGCAATGAATTTCCTTGAATGGTCAATCGCGTTAATCCTTCAATATGGTCTAAAATGCCCTCTGGTAATTCAAAATGTATATTTTCATTGACAGTCAAAAAGGTTAACTTTTTGACCTTACTAAAAAAGTTTTTGTAATCCTCATGCGATGCATCAGGGTTCATAATATTTAAAGAATGAAACTCCCCTCCAGAATTTAGATCTAATGGGTTTGTTTTCTTTAAGTCGTTGATTGTCATTTTTTTAGAGCGTTTTTTATTGAAATTTGTTTTACCTCATACTAAGTAACGCCTAAAGAATAACTCCGACATTTGCCTATGTATCTTTTGAACTTTTGGGGCGTTAAAAATACTCGCCGATGCCCTGCATCCTGCGCTGGCTCGTGCCAGAAGGTACAAAGGCGAACGCAAAAAGTTTTTTACCTTACTAAAATCCAAAATCTACTATTTCAAATTGGCGGACTTATTTTTTAGCCGTTACTAATACTAACTAGCCCATTCATTATTTGAATCAAATCTAAAATCTCACTCAGTTTTTCAAGGTTTTCCAACTCCCCTTTAGCTATGGGATTATGAGTACGATGCTTAAAATATTGAGCAATTTTGACCGGTTTATCAGTTGTTTCTTTGAGCTTCGTAGGTTCAAATATTACTTGATATAAATCACCTTCTTCCATCCGATAATTTTTCCCTTGCATAAAATCAGGAATCAACTGATAAAAAGTCAAATCCCTTGGGAAAATTTGGAAATCATACCCAAAGTTTGGATTGGCATTCACATAATCAATCGTTGAAATACCTTTATGAAAACTACACTCCGTATCCTCGATAAAATGAGGTTCAATTTTGTGCTTATTAACTTCGAAAATATTCAAACATTTAAGGGAGGAGGAAAAATATAACCTATCCATTTTACTTGTTATTTTTCCTTTATGCATCTTAAAAATACTCGCCATACCTTTGGGTATGTCTGCGTCTTTTGCCTCGTCTAAAGAAAAATTAACTTCCTAAAATTTTGGGAGCTTATTTGTTTCCTCCTCCCTAATCTGTCCTGAAATGCAATTTTCGACTTTTTCGTAGCCTTTTATTTCAATAGAAAAAGAATTGTATTGTTTTTTTTATATGTTTTGCCGATTTGTCGATGAATATATTACATGTTCTGCAACAACATCATACTGATTTCGGGATCTGCGACAACCTGTTTTAAAGACTCATTATCTCCTGACATTATATCTTGTAAAAGAGATAATCTAAGGTCATTAGGTAAAAAGTCCATCTTGACGAAAGACTTCAGATTCTCTAGTTGATTTTTATCCATTTTGATTTTATGGAGCATTAAATAATTGATCATTCGCGTACACATAGTCGCTAATATATCGACTCGAAAAACATCTTTTTGAACAATCGCTTTCACAGGATTGTGTACTTGAGTTTGAAAGTTTGAAACTGCAAGGATCTCTTCAGAAGTTATCAATTCCGCCAAATTCTGCTGAACAAAAGCAATAAAAGCGGTTACGGTTTCTTCATCCAAACAAGAAGAAGCTAGCATTTGAACTAATGGTAATTGCTTTTGTAAGTTCGGAATGGAAGCAATAGAATTAAAAAATTGAACTAAAGAACGGGGTGTCGTTCGATTGCCTTCCGCAATTTCAGGATAGGTCAGAACGAAATTAATTCCACGAGAATCAATGCCATTTTTTTCTGCCCATATTGCCCATACTTTGGGATCAAAATGCATGGTGACATGCATCATTCTAGTTAACATAGCATCATCCATTGGTGTGACTGAATAATCACCACCATCAGGGTTGGCTGTCAAAACAATTTGCCAAAGTGGTGGCAACTTCCAACTTACCAATTCGAAGTTTTGCAATAATTGCATAATTCCTCGTAAGATTCGATCGTCGGCGCGATTGACATCATCAATTAATAAAATGCCTGGGCCTGTTGTTTCGGGAACCCATTCAGGTGCGAGGAAAGAGGTCTTTCCATCTTCTTTAGTGGGCATACCGATGAGGTCGCCCATTTCTTCAAATTGGGCTGGTGCAATGTATGCCCATTGAAAATTATTTTCAATGGCAATTTGCTTGACTAATGCGGTCTTGCCAATTCCATGAGTGCCCCAAATACAGATTGGGGTTTTGTCATTGCCTGCTTTTTCGGCATCCAAATTTGATTTTATGATGTGCTCAATAAAACCTTGTACTTCGGCGGAATTGGACTCAAGTCCGTAAAATATGTAGTTCTGTTTTTTCACATTAATGTGTTTTGAGAGGTATGTTTTTTAAGTTTTTATAATCTTCAATTTCTGTCCTTGCAATTTATCTAAATGTGGGTCATCAATGGCGATTCCTTTTGAAGAAATTATCCACAAAAGTGGGCTCCTTGGGTCAATTGTTGGAGCAGGTACATAACCGTCCGTAAAAAACAAAATAGCGTCAGGACGATATTTTTCGTTCGCAAAAATGATCGGTGGGGTAGAGTCATTTCCTCCTCGACCCTTTATTTCATGAGGAAGCTGCCCTCGATAGGGATATTCTTTATGAATTTTGACATCACATTCAATGATATAAATCTCTGAACCTTGTCGCCAAATTTGATGAATTTCACCAAAAAACTCTTCGACTTCTGGCATTTGTATACTACCCGAGGTGTCGAGAACAACAAGTAATTTATTTCGTCTTTTTACTTTGATTCCAGGAGTCGTTCCGTATCGTTTGGAGGGTCTACGAAGGGTATTTTTTACAAAAGAACTATTGCTTGAACAAGCAAATAAACGCAGCACTCTCTTCCAATTAATAACTGAATCTAAAGATGCCAATTTAGCATCCAATCGCTCCCTCAATTCAGCCGACATATAGCCATATTGGTGTACTTTTTGACCTCGAATGCGCAGCATACATTGCTTAAAATTGCCCTCTAGTTGCTTTTCTAACATCTTCGCTTCGGCGGGTGACAATTCTTCGAAATCGCCCCAATGTTTATGTTTTTCTAGGTCAGTATGATTGCCTTTTAATAACTCGGATAGGTCTAAATCTCCATTTGAACCTTTACCAGAACCTCCATTTCCATCTTTATTTTTAGATTTTGGATTTTGTTGAACTTTCAATAATTGCCGATAATAATACCCTACATCCATACCTTTTTTCCACTCAATTCCATACTCATGCTGTAAATGATCCAAACGCTCGAAAGTGATACCCCCTTCCGGCAATTGTTCTTTATTGATGTATTGATTGACGACTACATCGGCGGCAATATTGAATAATGGCTTGTGGGAATAATCACGTTGAGTAATCAGGTGGTTAAAGACAATATGTAAGACTTCATGTTTTATCAATCCATATCGAGTGGACTCATTTAAACTGTCCCAAAAATTAGAATTAACCATCATTTTGATCATTTGTCGTTCCATTAATCCGACAGCAGCGGTATCTATTTTTTCGGAAATTTCTTTGGGGACACCCGTTAAATAATGTCCATAAAATGGCTCTGCCAACAGGAGTTGGATACAGGTTTTCGCAACGTCATTGATATTTGCCATTTTATTTTAATAATAAACTTTATTCCAAAAAATATTCTATCTCAATAATACTTTTGGAATAAAGCCTAATGTGTTTAACATAAAGAATCAATCGATGGGCAAATATACTTTTTTTATTGAAAAATGTACTTTTTTTGATTATAAAATTAATTTTTGTAATTAAAAAGATAATAAAACATGCTCTGTTAATAATCCTTTGATGGGGGCGGATTATTTTTCTTATCCGATAAAATGTTTTTCAAAACTTCATTCATAAATGAATCAAAGTGAGCCTGTTGTCCTGTTTTTAGGGTCGATTTTACTTCTTGAAAATGTTGATGAGTAATTCGATTTTATTGCGTTCTAAGTTTTGATATAAAGTAAGAAGGCTATCTGAATTTAGATCTTTGTTTGGATCAATAATTCCAACTTCTAAGCTTATGTTGTCTTTACTGAAAAAAATTAAGGGTGTTACTTAACGTAATACCCTTAATTAGACTCTTAAATTTAGTTAACTTCTGAATTTTTACTATTCGTTTTGAATCTTCTTTCACTTATCTTTATTCACTTCTCAAACTGTCTACTGGATTTGCCAATGCAGCTTTGATTGTTTGGGAACCAATTGTCACAATGCCCAACAATATTAGGAGTAAAACACCTGGGATAAATACAGCAAAATTTAAGGGGATAGAATAGGCAAAAGTGCTCAAAAATTGTTGCCCAATTAAATAACTCAAAGGCACTGAAACACCAATTGCGATCATTAATAAAGCGAAATATCCTTTAGATAGATAATTGACCAAATCACGAGTGGATGCGCCAATAATTCTTCGGATACCTATTTCTTTAGCCTTTATTTCAACCGAATAAATAACAATTCCGAGTAAACCAAGATAGGCGATAATTAAGCCTAATGTACCAAAATATCCAATGACACTCGCCATGTCTCTTAGGTCAGCATAGGTTTCATTGATGGTCTCATCATAAAAACTGTATTCCAATTCCCGCTCTTTTTCAATACTGTTCCAAGTGCGTTCTAAAGCTGCAATCGTGGTTGGCATATCACTACTTGTTAGTGTTAAATTGAGAACATTAATTTGTTCAGGATTGTACCGCAAGACCATTGGTTCGATATTGTAAACCATTGGTTTATAAAGGAAGTCTTTAGCAACTCCACGAATCGTTAATAGAGTACTATCTCCTAATGTAATTGGTTTTCCAATAGCTTCATTTGGTGAGCCCATTTGAAATTTATTCAAAAAATCTTCATTCACTATGACAAATAACTCTTGTTGTTGAGCTGAATTATCTGGAAAATTTTCGCCGGCGACCAATTCAATATTAAAATTATCGAGGTAATGATGATCAATCGTGTAATCTCTTACGCCAATAGGTTCTTGTACTTTTTCGGTTTTTACATCGACCTTACTATCGCTCCAAGTTCCCATTAAATGAGAAATGCCACTTATCTGTTGAACTTGTGGTAATTGTCCAAATGTAGCAGCGGCTTTATCTGAAGATTGTCCTAATAAGGAAATGTTCACAATGTCAGTTCGGCTCGATCCAAAGTTTTCTTTGATGGAAAAATTGATTTGTTTCCAAGCAATAGTTAGAACCAAAATAAAAATTAGAGAAATGGAAAATTGACTAACAATCAATGCCTTCCGTAATCCTATACGCCGGAAAACTTTTACATTTTCCAATTTTTGCATAATGGATAGTGGGCTAAATTTCGATAAAATTAAAGCTGGCAAAAAACCGGCAATCAATCCAATTAAAACCGTAAACCCAAAAAATAACCCAATGGTCATGGCATCCATATTAAATGAAATATCCATTTCATTGAGTGATTCCAATTGGTTAAAAGCAGGAATGGTAAACTCTAACAACAAATAAGCTAAGACCAAAGAAAATAAAGCGAAAACTAATGCTTCACTAATGAATTGCCCAAAAACATGTTTTCGAGTTGCCCCCATTACTTTTCTGACACCGACTTCTCTTGCTCTCGTTAAACTTCTTGCTAAGGTTAAATTGGTATAATTAAAGCAAGCTGATAATATTATGATAATGCATAAAATGGAAAAGAACCACAGTGCTTGACTTGGCAATGCTCGTCCCATATTGTTAGACATCATTGGTCCAGGTGTGATGTCATTTAGTGGTTGTAAAATAAAAGAATATCCAGCGTCACGAGACTCCAAATCCAGATCTGAGTAACGTGTTCTTGAAATATCAGTCAAAGAAGCGAGAGCAGATTTTTCAGCAGAAGGGTCTTTTAATCGAACAAAATTATAAGTTGTATAATAATTTAAAAAATTGGTGGTCGAGCTAAAAGAACCTGGTAATTTATCTAATGCTTCTTGTGTTGAAATAGAACCTAAAGCATCAAATTCCAAATGTGTTTTTCCTGGAAATTCTTTCAAGACTCCTGTTATTTTGAATGCTTGATCATAGGTAGGCATGGTGAGTGAGGCTCCAATTGGGTCGGTGTCTTTAAATAGTTTTTCTGCAAGTTCTTTGGTTAAAATGACCGTATATGGCTCTTCAAGTGCTGTTAAAGGGTTACCTGATTCCAATTCAAAACCAAACATTTCAAAAAAGGATGCATTGGTAAAAAGACCATGTCCTTGAATGAGGTTTTTATCTTTTTGTATATCACACTGAAAGGTATTAACCAAAGGTGTCCAAAGTTCAACTTGGGAATAATCTTCCGATAATGTTTTTCCAACTAAATAAGGCGAAGAGGCATACATTTCTTCTCCTCCATTGGTTCGTTCTGTTGAAGTTAATATTCTATAAACACCCTCCGTTTCTGGATGAAATTGATCATAACTATGAGTATCTTTTATCAACATGATGACCAAGAAACAAACAGAAATCCCAGCTGCCAATCCGAAGATATTAACTACCGAAAAAGTTTTGTTTTTAGTAAGGTTTCGAAAAGCTATTTTTAGGTAATTTGAAAGCATGGGTATAAATTATGGATGACAGAGGATTCTTTTCATTTATAGTTAAATGAATTCCAATCGGTATGCCAATCAGGTTAATTGGCTGATTACCAATTTGATATGGGTTTGTGTTGATGGGTTTTAGTATATTATTCGTCCAGATTTGGACGTGAAGTGTTCGGGAATGAACGCTATATGGCTTAATAGTTTGAATGTAATTCAGAAATGGCTCTACGTTTTGCTTTTATTCTCATAGCCAAGGTTAAAGTTTTTCCCTAATTTCACCCTCTTTAAACTATTTTCGAAATCAAACTAAATATGAAAAAACGAGCAATACTATTTATAGTAATTGGGGTATTTACAATGAATTTAAAAGCCCAAAAACGAGCCATTCCGGTTGATACGACGGTTGTTACCAATCATTCCACAACCATTAATGGGGTTAGTATGAATTACACCGCACAAACAGGAACTCAACCAGTTTGGGATGAGAATGACGATGCCGTTGCGACCTTATATTACACTTATTATACGCGCGATAATGTTCGTGATAGAGCTGCCCGCCCTTTGGTGATCTCATTTAATGGAGGGCCGGGTTCTGCTTCTGTATGGATGCATGTTGCCTATACAGGACCAAAGATTTTGAAAATTGATAATGAAGGGTACCCTGTTCAGCCTTATGGTGTGAAGGAAAATCCATTTTCGATTTTGGATGTAGCAGATATTGTTTTTGTGAATCCTGTGAATACGGGTTATTCACGTATGGTTCCAAAGGAAGATGGCAAAATGCCAGATAAAAAGATGTTTTTTGGGATCAATGCTGATATCAAGTATTTGGCGGAATGGATTACCACTTTTGTCTCTAGAAATAATCGTTGGAGTTCCCCAAAATACATTATTGGAGAGAGTTATGGGGGGACTAGAGTGATGGGATTAGCTCTCGAACTACAAGAAAAACAATGGATGTACTTGAATGGTGTAATTATGGTTTCGCCAGCTGATTATTTGAAATTTAACTCAGATGCGCCCATTTCTTCTGGTTTGAATTTGCCGTACTTTACAGCTGCTGCATGGCATCATAAAATGCTGCCACCAGCGTTGCAAAGCAAGGATTTATTAGAAATTTTACCTGAGTCAGAAGACTATACAGTCAATCATGTGCTTCCTGCTATTGCGAAAGGGGGCTTTATTTCCGAAAAAGAAAAGCAAGAAGTCGCTGAAAAAATGGCCTACTATTCGGGCTTATCAGTAAAATCGGTTTTACAAAATAATTTAGATGTTTCAACTCGATTTTTTTGGAAGGATTTGTTACGAGAACGTTCAGGGCGAACTATTGGAAGATTGGATTCTCGCTATTTAGGAATTGACAAAACAGAATCTGGCGACGGACCAGATTATAGTGCTGAGCTGACTTCTTGGTTGCATTCTTTTACACCTGCTATCAATTTTTATTTAAGGGAACATCTAAATTTCAAAACGGATATAAAATACAATATGTTTGGTTCAGTTCGCCCTTGGGATAATCGAGAAAATAATGTCAGGGATAATCTCCGAAAAGCAATGGCGATGAATCCTTATTTGAAGGTTTTAGTTCAATCAGGATATTACGATGGTGCGACGACTTATTTTAATGCAAAATATACCATGTGGCAAATTGATCCTAGTGGGAAAATGAAAGACCGAATGGATTTTAAAGGATACCGAAGCGGGCATATGATGTATCTTCGATATGAAGATTTGAAAGCAGCCAATGATGACTTAAGGGAATTTATTAAAGGAAGTTTATCAAATGGAAAAGCGGCGAAATATTGATGCAGACCGATATAGAGAGATTAGAGTTTGCAAAAAAATAGATTGTAGTGTTTATTTTTTAGCAAACTCTTAGGTCATTAATCTTGGTGGGGACATTTTTGCTGAAATTTTATAGCCTTCTAATTCTACTTTTGCACTTTAAGTATAGTCGCCGCCTACGGCAGCGAAAAATATTTTTGGAGGGACTTAATTCACTGAATAGAGCAACCCCTTCATAAACAAATCAGAAAATCAATAAACTGATAATGGTAGTCAACGCTAACCCAAAGATTAAAATGATTGCATAAGTTAAGAATACGAGCAAGGTCAGCCACAAGGTTTTTTTCCAATTTTTACCATATACTTCTTTAAAGTATAAGTATGGATAACAATATATTAGACATAGAAAAATAAAACTGAAAAGCTCATCCAGTATGGTCAGTGACATTAAAATATTAAGAGAAAAAATCAGAAAAAACAAGGTGTGCAAATGAACGGAAAGGATCAAATGCTCGACATAAAAGCGCTTAGGTTTTCGGAAAAATAACATTAATAACCATGCAAAAGCTGGCATTAAAAAAAACATACTTATGGAGCCTGCTTGTGTCAATTGCTGAATAAAACCTGATACATTTCCATTAATAGCTTTTGCTGACTGTTTCAAGGACAGACGGTGAAAGAAACTTGTACTTCCGTTTTGTTCAATCAAAAGAGAATCCAACTGTTCATCACTAAAATCTTTGATTTTTAACAGATCTTGCCCTGTTACGTTTATACTAAAAGTCCCCATATTTATTGGGATGGTATCTGTAGAGTTATTCATTTGTCTTTCGATTGAACTATCGACTTTTTCCATTTCACTTTTGGAAGTCATTGACAATAATAGAAAAAACAAAAGACTTGAAATCAAGTATAATCGGAGCGGAGGGACATAGGTGGCTCGCTTTCCTGCATTAAACTCAGTGGTTATCTTCCCAGGGGAAAAGAACAAAACTTTCAGAGAGCGTAAAAGTCTAGAATCCCAATTAAAGACAGACTCAAAAATATCTGCTAAGTGAGCTCTTAAGGGTAATAGAATATCTTGATTTTTCTGACCGCAGGTGGGACAGAATGGTTCCAAATTTTTTAAGGGTGTTTGACAATTTGGACAGGTATATAATTTTTTTGGTGGATTTAGCATATCGAAGTTGTCTAAAGTTAATTGACATTTTGTGAAACAGTTGCAGCGAGTTAAGTTTGAAAATCCTACTTAACTCACCAAACCCACTGCAACTATGATGAAATTAAGCAAAAAGCTGATTAACCAAAATTTAGTACCTCAT
>JANSWP010000089.1 GCA_024743405.1 Bacteroidota bacterium | reverse complement strand
TGGATTGACGGATTTAAAAGTTTAATAATCCGATATGAGACAAATGCCAGTCACTGGCTTGGGCTACATTATTTGGCTTTTTCGGTTATCCTTTTGAGGAAAGCTGAAAAAGCTCCAAAAAAACTTTAGACAACTTCAATGAGTAATAAACAATAGGGCTCAAGATGATGAGTTTACTGGAGATTGTGTTGTTTTGTTGAACTGGGGAAGTCTTTTTTTGGGAGGGGATTTTTTGTAATATTAGAATAGAATATTAATTATAATGCAAAAGTTTCGCCAAAAAAGGTGATTTTTCTAGTTTAGACGATTTAAAAATAACAAGGGTTGCATTTGAGGAGTAGGAATTAATTTTTTCTATAAAAAAGGCAGGCTTTCCTTACTTTTGGCGTTTTTTGATTCAAACCTTACTCCATGTCTATAAATTTAATTTCTGATACCGTTACTAAGCCAACGCCCGAGATGCTAAAAGCAATGATGCGTGCAGAGGTAGGGGATGATGTTTTTCGACAAGACCCCACTATAAATGCATTAGAAGAAAAGGGTGCATTGATGTTTGGCAAGGAGGCAGCGCTGTTTTGTCCTTCGGGAACTATGACTAACCAAATAGCAATCAAGTGCCATACACAGCCATTGGATGAGGTAATTTGTGACCATTACGCTCATGTTTACCAATACGAAACGGGTGGCTATGCTTTTAATTCTGGAGTGGCGATGAACTTAATACCTGGGCACCATGGTAAAATAACTGCGGAACTGATTGAGCCTGCTATTAAATCTGATTTTGATTGGCTGCCAAGAACTTCTTTAGTTGTACTAGAAAATACGGCGAATAAGGGAGGGGGTAGTTATTATACGTTAAAAGAAATAGAACCAATTCGAAAATTGTGCTTAGAAAAAGGACTTAAGCTGCATTTAGATGGGGCAAGATTATTTAATGCTTTAGTCGAAACAGGCGAGAAAACACAAGATATAGGTGCCCAGTTTGACAGTGTTTCTATCTGTTTATCTAAAGGGTTGGGTGCGCCAGTAGGGTCGTTACTTATTGGTAATGAAAGTTTTATCAAACAAGCTCGGAGATTTAGAAAAGTGATGGGCGGAGGAATGCGTCAAGCTGGATATTTGGCAGCGGCTGGGCTTTATGCGTTAGAAAATAATATTGAACGACTCAAAGAGGATCATGCTCGTGCTCGAAAAATTGGAGCGGTGCTGAAGAAATTGTCATTCGTAGGCGATATACGCCCTATCAAAACTAATATTTTGATTTTTGATGTTAAGGCTCCTTTTACCGCTGCTTCTTTTTTAGAAAAAATTGAAGAACTCGGTGTTTTAGCTGCCCCGTTTGGCCCACAAACTGTTCGATTTGTGACTCATTTGGATTTTACGGAGGAAATGTGTGCGCAAGTGATAAAGATTTTGAAGGAAATTTAAAGAGGAACTAATTATTTTAAAATAGGCTTTAAAAAATCTCGAATTTCCTCATGTGCGACCAATGCACTTTTTGCAAATTTGGGCATATTAAAAAAGCCGTGAATCATTCCCCCAAATTCTTTGTAAATTACTTCGTTTCCGGCTGATTTTAATTTGTCTGAATAAGCTTTTCCTTCATCTTTTAAAGGGTCATATTCTGCTGTGAAAATGTATGCAGGGGGCATGTTTGTTAAATCTGCTGCTAAAAGTGGGGAGAAATTGGGATCTAAAATATCTGAATCCTTAGATTTATAATGGCTGATAAACCATTGAATCAGCTCCTTTGTCAACAAATAGCCTTTTGAATATTTCTCGATAGAAGGATGATCCAATCGAGCATCTGAAGTTGGGTAAATCAATACCTGAGCCGTGATTTTTGGAGTACCTAAATCTCTTGCCATTCTAGCTACAACTGTTGCTAAGTTCCCGCCAGCACTATCGCCCATTACGACTATCTTTTCTGTGTTAGCTCCATATGTTGAAGCATTCTGGGCTGCCCAAACGGTAGCGTCATAACAATCTTGATGAGGCGTAGGAAATTTCCATTCAGGTGCTAATCGATAACCGATTGAAATAACTACTGCATCATTTACGTGGGCAATCCTACGACAGACCCGATCATGAGAATCAATATCTCGAAGCACAAATCCTCCACCATGATAATAGACAATCAACGGTAGATTTGGACTGTCAGAAGGTTGATAAATACGGATAGGGATCCCATGTCCATCACGCATTTCGATGGTATAATTAGTGATTTTAAAAAGTGGTATTGGTGGGAAATCGATCAAATTGCCGACTCTCCTCAGTTCTTTTTTATTGTTTTCTCGAATAGTCGCCGGCGTTAAATGGGTGTCTTCTCCCGAAAACCAATCCCTAAACAAAAGTAATAGGCGTAATTTTAGTGGAATTCTCATGTTTTATATGAATTTGATTATTTCGAGAAAGCAAGTTACAGAATTAAGTTCTTGGACAAAAATGACTTTACTTGTTAAGAATGAAGATGACTTGTAAATCTAAAGTTCAGAGGTTCTGGAAAATTACAAACACTATTATTTTCTTACTTTTATCGGCAAAGGGATGGTTCAGTAATAAAATGCGCTTTTATACGTCGTTAATTTTTCTTTATTCAAGGCAAAAAACGTAAGCGAAGCAGCGCTTCGGCGAGGCTTTTTAACACAGCAGAGAGGAAAATGGGCTAGTAGAAAAATGTAAATTTATTATTGAACTATTCCTGAAATAAAACTCCATGCACGTGAATTATTTTACCGTTTTTCTTTTACTCTTTCTTTGCTTAATTAACCCCTTTTTTGCTTTCTCCAATAATGGAGGAGATAGCCTCGTCTTTGATATTGTGAGACTTATTCAAAATGGTTTGGATGATGTAGAAGAACGTGCCGATAATTCTATGTATACAAATAGTACAGACATTGAATTAGTAGAAGATGGAGCTGCCCAAACAGTGGGTTTACGATTTAATGATTTAGGGATTCCCCAAGGGGCTGAAATTTTGGAAGCATGGATTCAATTTACGACAGATTCAGAGACGAGTTTTGGTAATTGTAACCTTCAAATATTTGCGGAAGCCAGTGATAATGCATCTGTCTTTCAAGGATTTGATTTCAATGTAAGTAGTCGACCTCGAACCAATGCTCAAGCTACTTGGGTGCCCGGATCTTGGAATATTACAGGTAGTTCAGGTGCCCTTCAAAAATCAGCAGATCTCACTGCTCTTCTTCAAGAGGTGATTAATCGTCCTGGCTGGGAAAGTGGGAATTCCATGGCATTTATTATTGAAGGAACAGGTCGACGTGCGGCAGCGGCGTATGAATTAGACCCGAACCAAGCGGCAGTTTTACATATAAAAGCTTCAGTTGAGATACCCGATATTCTATTAGAAAATGTATTCATTAATGAAATTATGCCTGCCAATGGGGTAGTTTTGGATGAATTTGGCGAAGCAGACGATTGGATTGAAATATATAATGGCGGCGATAATGCCATCTTTTTAGGCGGATTGTATATGACAGATGATGCAACGGATATGCAGAAATGGCAAATCACTGCTCCGCTTTCAATTCCCCCTGGTAGTTTTGGGCGAATATGGGCTGATGATCAACCAGAACAAGGAGGAAATCATGCTAATTTTAAACTAAAAAGCGGTGGCGAGTTTTTGGCTATTAGTCAAGAATTGAATGGTGATTTAAACGTATTGGATGCCGTTCAATTTCCGGAAACGCCCTTTCAGACTTCGTATGGACGAGAAGAAGATGGTGAAAATGAGTGGGTTTTCTTTGGTGAAATTAGTCCAGTCGAATCTAATAATGGGAAATTGCAATATTTGAATTCACCTGTAGTTTTCTCAAAAATAGGCGGTGTTTATCAATCTCAAATTCCTTTAGCGATGAGTACTTCTGACCCAGAAGCGGAGATTTATTATACAACAGATGGTAGTATTCCAACAACAAGTGATACTAAATACCTAGCTCCTATTTCGATTACTTCTACTCGTTTAGTTCAAGCAAAAGCCTTCAAAACAAATTATGTAGGGAGTGAAATGACGACCGAAATTTATTTTATTAATACGGATTCGACGATTCCAATTCTAAGTGTTCAAACGGACCCCGAAAACCTTTGGGATAACCAAAATGGCATTTATGTCGAGGGGACAAACGGCATTGTAGAGTATTGTTCTTCTGAACCCAAAAACTATAATCAAGATTGGGAACGTCCTGGGAATATTACTTTTTTTGAGGCTAATGGTACAAAGGGATTTCAGGTAAATGTAGGGATGAAAATTGGTGGCGGATGTTCCCGAGGATTTAAAATGAAAGGCATGAATTTCTTTTGCCGTGGAAGCAAATATGGTGATGAGTCAATTGAATATCCAGTTTTTCCAGGTTTGGGAATTTCCGAATTTAGGAGATTGAAGATCCGAAATAGTGGTAATGATTTTGAACAAATGCTTTTCCGAGATGGGATTAATCAAACCATTTTATGGAATACGGTGGATTTGGACTTGATGGCTTATCGCCCAGTTCGTGTGTATCTGAATGGCGAATATTGGGGCGTTTACGGCTTACGGGAGTTTTTTAATGAAGATTATGTGGCTTCTCACCACGGTGTAGATCCAAATAATATTGATTTTATTACCAATCCTTTGGTTCCTTGGCATGATGTGAGAGATGGGGATTATGAGGCGATGCAAACAATTATTGACTATGTAACTGCCAATAATATGAGCGTCAATGCGTATTATCAAACGATTCAAAATTGGGTGGATATCAATGAATATTTGAATTATCACATCACTCAGATTTATTATGGAAATTATGACTGGCCTGCCAATAATGTTCGCGTTTGGCGTGACCGAGATAATGGGAAATTTCGTTGGATGCTTTATGATACAGATGCGACTACTAACTATGGCTGGTGGAGTGCTTCGAATGCTTTTGATAATACCTTAGCGCATGCCTTAAACGAGAGTACGTCTGGTTGGCCTAATGGTTGGGAAAGCACCCTTTTATTGAGGAAGTTGATGGATAATCAGGGCTTTGAGGATGAATTTATTCAACGTACCTGTACTTTTCGAGAGCTGATTTTTGATCCTGACCGAATCAATACTATGGCAGATAGCCTTCAAGCGATCCTTGCTCCTGAAATGCAAATGCATATTAATAAATGGAATCCAGCTTACCCTAATTTTGGAGGAGGGATTCCTTCTGGAGGTTCTGTTGGGAATTGGGTGAATTTAATTAGTCAATACAAAGCCTTTTTCTCTAATCGGCGCAATTTAATTTTTGGGCATTATCAAGATGTGTTGAACTTGGGGAACCTTTTTCAGTTGACTATCAACTATACTGAAAAAACACCTGGGAAGGTCGTTTTCCATCTTAATGAAATGGAGGTTCCATTTAATTATTCAGGCGTTTATTTTGAAAATATTCCAATAAAAATAAAAGCAATTGCCAAACCTGGTTATCGTTTTCTGTATTGGAAAGAAACAGGCGTGACCAATGCGGAAATAGAGTTTGTTGGTATAGAAAACAGCGTCTTAACCCCGATTTTTGCACCGAATTTTCCAATCATATCAGAGATCCATTATCATCCAAAAGACGATGCTGATTATGAGTTTATCGAGTGGTATAATCCAACGGAAAACACAGTCGATTTGAGTGGCTATAAATTTACAAAAGGCGTCATATTTGAATTTCCACAAGGCACCTCTTTGGAACCTAGCGAATATATATTGACCGTAAAAGATCAAACCAAGTTTTCAGCACTTTCTTGTCAGGTTTTAGAATGGGAATCTGGTGATTTAGATAATAATGGGGAGATGATTGAGGTAGTTGATAATCTGGGAAACATAATTCAAGATATATCTTACAAAACATCAAATGAATGGCCAACATCCGCCAATGGGCAAGGTCCTTCTTTATCTTTAAAAAACTATTATTCAGACAATTCTTTTGGCGAAAATTGGCAAGCTTCTTCCATTGACGAAGGTACGCCATGTAGCAAGACCTTAACAAATGACCAAGAATCGATCACCGACGATATTGTATTAAATATTTTCCCAAATCCTGTGGATAATTATTTAAATATTCAATATTCAAATCATCAGAAAGATGCGATTGTGTTGGAAGTTTTTAATTCACTCGGTCAGCCTGTTTATGGCATAACTTTACATTCAAATACTTCGTTTGAGGAGGCAAAAATAGATGTACGAGATTGGGCAAAGGGGATTTATTTTGTGAGTTTAAAGAGCTCCCAAAATGCCAATAGTATATCTAAGGTTTTTGTCGAATGAGTTGGTTTTTTAATGCTGATTTTTGATTGATTTGACCTTTTTTGTCAAAGGAAATTCTCTATCGGACACTTTTTGAAATTAGTGGAAAATGCCGTCAGAGACGGCGAAAGAATAATAAGGAGGGAGCCTTTTGGTGAAAAAATCGAAGACTTTTTCACCAAAAGGCTCCCTCCAAAAGAAATTTTCGTGCCGTAGGCGCGTAGATTTCATAAGTGTACGGTAGAGAAAGATAAAATAGATCCTAGTCCGACAAGTAGCATCCGTCAATAATATAACTCGGCATTGAAAATGTATGTTAAAATTAAAGCTGAACATACGTTTAGCCTTGATTTTCTGTTAAAACCCCATGAAAAAAATAATCCTATCCATCATTACCACCCTCCTTTTTACGGCACAGACCTTTGCTCAAACCAAACACTTTCAAGGTACTTGGACAAAACTGGAGACAACCTACGTTTTTGAATTTGACTTATATATCAATCACATTGATGACAAGAACGTCGAAGGCTATTTTGATTGGAAAGTAACGTCACCAGATGAAAAAAACATCTTTAGCACCGCCCATTATAATGAGCGACTTGGCAGCACTGCACGCGAATACTTTAGGGGTATTTATATGCCAAAATCGAAAAACTATATGCTATTTGGACACAAGAAAGAAGATCCGAATATGATCATTGCCCCAGATGATTATAGGCTGAAAATTGACGAGAATGGAGATATTAGTGGAAGGACAAAGGCGCACAATACTTGGAAAGGAAGAATAAATGGGAAGCGAGTTGTGGGAGAGCAGGTATAAAATCAAAAAAGCCTCAATCATTCGATTGGGGCTTTTTGCAATCCTGAGCAAAATAAAGATGAACATTCTCCCAATTCCGTTGACAACACTGTGGCATCATATGACTACCCGTCGCTAAAAATATTTTCCCTGAAGCGTATTTTTCGATGAATTTGAGAATCTATAGGGTATGTAGTTTTTTAGGAATCTCTGTTCTCCTTTTCCCTATACAACTTATGATCTACAGCCTTTACCATCAATTCTGGTAATAAACGATACCCCAAAAATTCATTGATACGCAAGGCTTGTTCGAAAGGATTTTCAATGACATCTCGGTGTTGAATATATATAACTTCCACATTGGGATGACGACTGGCCCATTGTTTTACCTTTTGGAGCGTTCGTTTATATTCTTCTATAAACAGGGTAGGATAAATATTCTCTCGAGTTTTTTTGTCCATTCGACCAAGCATTTTTTGTTGCGAAGACCAAATTTCATAGAAATCACGCTCCATAAAAATAACCTTGTATCGAATTCTCAAAGGCAAATGAACCAATAAATTGGCAATGACTTTCAAAGACTTGTCAATCGCCTGTTTGACAAACTCTTTTTTTCGAGCTAAGTTCTTTACTGCTTCATGTTCATAGTATCCTTTCGGATTGTTTTCATCTGCAGTTCGTTCATTATCGGTGAAGGATTCCAAACCTCCCTTTTCCAACATTTGCATCATTAGTGAGGTGCCGCTGCGGGGCAAGCCAGAGACTATGGTCACGGTTCCTAAAATATTATTATCAAATTGGTCGAGATGATGTTGTGCTTTTTCGGGTTGATCGAGATGGGTTTTATATATCTCAATGATGCGATTTCGTACAACATTGGCTTCGGGTGTCATAATCAGGCAGACTTCCATCGCTTCCACAGCTTTTTCATATTCTCCCAATTTATACAAAGTCATTCCCAATTCAAAATGGGCATTGGGCATCTCGTATTCCAATCCGATGGCTTGTAATAATAGTTCAATAGCTTTTTCATACCGCATATCGCGCAAATATACCGAGCCTAACATGGCATGTGCCTGAGCATTATGATAATCGACTCTAATTTCTTTGAGTAAAGTCCGCTCTGCTGCTTCCCACCTGCCCAACATAATGTAACCTCGAGCGATTTGAATATGCAGTCGTGTTTGGGAGTGCTCAAGATTATTTTCTGCTTGTTTGAACAATTTGATAGCTTGAATTGGTTGTTGTTCTCCCAATAGAAGACTTCCTTCCATTACGTCTAATGTAGTTTCATTAAACATTTCATTGTCCCGCATATCTTCAATGACTGCACGGCATTTCTTCAATTCATTCATCGCCTGATAACAAACGGCTAATTGAAAGGAAAAACGGGAAATTTCTGGATTTTCTTTATAGAGTTTTTCTAAAATCGGAATGGCTTTTTCTGTCAATCCGCCATCAATGTATGAGCGAGCTAAGTTAAATTGGCAATCGTTATATGCATTTTTTTGATTCTTCTCGACATTATCTCCGGGCTTTTCCATGTAACCCAACTCTACCAATTGTTCAATGACCATCTCTGCAATATCTTCATCTTCGGCAGTTTTTTCTGAATGCATACCGCAGGCTCCTTTTACTGCTTCCCAACTTTCGATAGTGGATATTTCTTTGGTTTGTTCAAAAATCTGACTCAATACCTTTCCGTCCATATCTTCGGCAACTGGCAAATCAAAAACACTAAGGATTGTAGGCGTAACATCTAGCAGTTTCGCACCATAAATAATTTCGTCTTTTTTTATGCCTGGCCCCTTCATCACAAAGATGCCATAAGGACTGTGTTCGTATGCCGGACCCGCAGGTTCTTTGGGGATTACTCGAGGTCGAAGATGATCGGGTTGAAAACCGTGATCACTGACTAACATAATAGTCGTTTCTTCATCCACAAATTCAAGAATGCGCCCCAACATCATATCATGAAAAATATAACCCTGCGTAACTACGTTGTTGTATAAGTCAAAATCGGGTTGAGCTATATGAGGTTGTTTGGGCGGATGATATTTCATGAAACCATGACTATAATGGTCAATGCTTACTTGGTATAATGCAGCAAAATCCCAATCTTGGGTACGTAGAATATTTGTAAAAGCAGCATGAAGTGAAGCTGTCTGGGCGGTTTCTTTTGCAACGGCAAACAAACGTTGATCAACGAGTTGATCAATTTTTCCTGCATTTGGAATAAAAGGTTTGATATGGTTGCCAGTCAATTCTTCGGGATGAACCCGTAATTGAGCAAATCGGGTTTCTTCTATTTTGGGATGCACGCTGCCTGGAGCTAATGACCACGGTTCATACAAGCGCCCTTCTGTTTTTTGAAAAAAATCTGAAATCGCCACGCCATTGATGGGTTCTGCTGGATGAGAAGGCCACCACCCTACAACGTGGGTTTTGTATTCCTTTTGCATCAGAATATTCCAAATTGCCTTACAAGTTCGGGTCGTACTCATGACTGGGCGAATACCTTTTCCTTTATCCCAAGGTTCATAAAACCCTAAAACGCCATGTTTATAAGGTCGTTTGCCCGTTGCAATAGAGGTCCATAACATGGGCGAGTATGGCGGGTCAAGCGTAGCGAGGTTACCCATGACACCTCCATTAATCATTTTTTCAAGATTGGGCATCAAGCCTTTATCAATCAGTGGATTTATGACTTTCCAATCGGCGGCATCCCAACCGAGTAAAATGAATTTTTTCTTGTTGATCATGTTTTTTAACAGATGGAATTTGTGTTGTTGAGGCTTATTATTTTCTAAAGCCCTTAACAAATCTATGTTCTATGGTTCTCTTTGAGCTGTTTCCGTTTTTTTCGCCAGGCCATTAGTCCAATATCTCCTTTTGCCAACAACTCCAACGAACCACCTATTGGTATTTCCAAAGGCTCTCCATTTTTGTCAGTTAATATTGTTTCGAATTCCAATGAGTTTTTTTGCATTAGTATAAAAGATTCAAAGAAAAAGATGTGAAAAATTCAGAGGATTCTTCACATCTTTTAAGAATAATTATTTCCGAGTACAAGTATGTCTAAATCTACTATGCAAAATAATTTATTGCACCAAAATTTTTCGATACCATAATTCCTGCCCCACCTGCAGTTTGGCAAAATAAGTGCCTGCGTTCAAGTCGCGAACATCTATTTGCATAACATTGGTGCCCTCTTTCAAATATCTTTCTCCATCATCCACTTTTACACCCCGACCGTCAAAAATAGTTACTCGTGCTTCTTTTTCCACTGGAGTATTAATTTTTAGGATTGCAAAATTCAGATTCACTGGGTTGGGGAAAATCTCACTTACTTCTAAAAGATGTACATCTTTAATCATTGCCGTAATCACAGGGCTGTAGTCATTTGTGCCATCTCGATCTATTTGATTAAGACGATAATAATAATTTGTATTAGGTCGAATATCTTTATCTACCCATTGATAATTTTGCTTTTCTTGGCTATCACCCTGCCCATTTTTCCAACCTATTTTGTGGTAAAATGTCCCATCTGTACTACGCAAGATTTCAAATCCAGAATTATTTAATTCAAAGGCTGTTTCCCATCTTAAGGAAATGGTATTCAGCTCTATCACTGCTCTAAAGTCCATTAAATCTATTGGAACAGCTGGACAATTACCCAGACCATCAGAACAATCAATAATTACCGTTCCACAGGAACAACTCCAACGGCAGGAAGCACTAACTGCGTTTGTTTTTGCCCAGCCCAACACAAACAAACTAGTGGAAATACAACTAACTACATTTTGGCTCCCTGTTACAGTACAGGCTACCGTGGTATTAAAGTATTTTATAACAGAAACAGTAGAACCAAAAGTATTGACGATAGTATTAGTAAAATTACACTGAGCGTCCACTTTAGTGATCGCTGCGAGAGGAATAATAGCTGCGAGTGCTGCTTTTCGTAAAAGTTTTCTGCTATCGCTATTGCGTCGTGTTTTTCGAAAGCTTTGTGCCTGTTTTAGGTAAGCATTTAAGCTAGGTTTAGAATTTTTGTATTAAGTTTTTTTTGAACCATAGTTTGGTTACTTTAAAATGTCAGTGAAGATATTTTGCAAGTTATTGCTGAAAGTAGGAAAAAATTATCGGTAACGTGCAAAAAATAATTAAATATTATCTGTAGAGGTTTAATGGTTTTAAAAAATGTTTAGTTATTTATTAAAAAACTTCTACCTGGTCTAGCCCCCTATGCATCATGAAAAATTGATGATCAGTTGATTCATTGGGTGGACATTATCCTATTTCGAGCCAAGTAACTATAGTTTTTCAAAGAAATATTCTACTTGAAAAACCTTTGAAGAGCTTACGAAAAACGGTCTAAAATCGAAAACAAACCTCGCTCCGCATATCTAAACTTGATAATGTCCACGCCTAAGTAAATTAATTCTGTCTCAAAATGTAAACAATTGCTAACTAAACCCCCAGTTACCTTAATTCCTCTGACAACACTGTGGCATCATATGACTCCCCGTTTCCAAAAAGTACGGAAACGCATTGCCGCTACCTGGTTGTTCAAAGTAAAATTTCGTTCTTTCTTTCGGGCTATTTCCAATTTCATTCATGGTTGCAGCATCATAAAGGCGACCATTTAACATGGTGTATTTGACAAATTCAGAATTGCGAATTTCTTCTAATGGATTCTTATCCAATACAATCAAATCTGCTAATTTGCCCTCTTTAATAGAACCCAATTGATGATCCATCCCGAGGTAAACAGCACCATTAATAGTCGCACATTTAAGTGCTTGATGATTGCTCATACCTCCCTGTTGAAGCATCCATAGTTCCCAATGTGCGCCCAAGCCTTGTAATTGACCATGTGCGCCCAAATTGATATTCACGCCTGCCTTTTGGAGTTTATTCAAACTTTGAGAAGTCAAGAAATGACCATTTGTATATTCTTCCATTGGCAACATCGTACGGTGCCTTGAACGACTGTCAATGACACTTCGAGGAGTGAAAGAAAGTAATCTTTCTTTTTCCCAAACATTGGTGGTTTGATACCAATAATATTCACCATTTGCACTGCCATAGTTGACAATCAAGGTAGGAGTGTTGTGGGCTTTCGTTTCTGCCCAGAAATTAACCACATCTTTGAATAGAGGAACGACAGGAATATTATGTTCAACTCCTGTGTGACCATCTTGAACCATGCTCAAATTGTGATAGAAAAAGGATCCTCCTTCAGGTACCACTAAAATATCTAATTCGCGAGCAGCCTGCATGACTTGCTGACGTTGTTCCCGACGAGGCTGGTTATAACTTTTTACAGAGAATGCACCAAAAGCTTTTGTTCTTCGAAGGGCACTTTTTGCATCTTCGAGGCTATTCACCACCGCTTTAAAATCACCATCTGCCCCATATAAGATCGTTCCTGTACTGAATAACCTAGGGCCGACCATTTTACCCGCTTTAATCAATTCACTTTGAGCGAAAACCATTTCAGTATTGGCACTTGGATCATGTGAAGTAGTGACGCCGTATGCCATATTTGCGTAATATTCCCATTGTTTTTGAGGGCTCAATCCATATCGGAAATTGCCACTGTGTGCATGTACATCCATAATACCAGGCATGATTGTCTTACCTGCACAATCAATCACTTTTGCATCTCTCGGAAGTCGCACATTTGCCCCTACTTTTTTGATGATATTACCTTCAACTAAGACGGTTCCTTTCTCAATAACTTGATCACCTTCCATGGTGATAATTCGTGCATTAGTGAAGGCGATTTGACCTGTTGGTTTATCTGATTTTACTTTTAAGTTGAATTTTAAACCAACAGAATCCATTGGAGGTAAAGAATCCAAAGCACCTTCTAGAAACTTAAATCTTTCGGTCAAATTGTCTGAGAAATATTCTTCGCCCAACGTCCAAAATAGTTTTTCTGAATCTAACGACCAATGGATATTAATACCTGCATCCCGAGCAACTTGCGCCACTGGAACGGCTTTGGTTTTGGAAGTCAAACCAACTTTTTTACCTGCTTTTGGAAATGGCGCCACATAAACTTTATACAACTCGGACCAAGCCACCCATTTGTTGTCTGGACTAATGACATATCGTTGAGAATATTTACCATCAAAATGTTCTTTTTTGTCTTCGCCAGCCAAATTTACAGATCCAACACTTTTAGTCAAACTACCGAATAAATATCCGCCCGTTTGGTAGAAAATTCGTTTTCCATCAGCACTGAAGATTGGGTATTCACCTTGAGGGGTGATTAATTCCATTCTTGTACTTCCATCAGCTGGCATTTTGTAAATTCCCGGTTCTTTGGAGTGCGTATATCCCTGATGACCATTACCACCGTCTTTTCGGAAAACAATTGTTTTTCCATCAGGCGAATAGGAAGGCGTGCGGTAAATACCTTTTCTTTTGGTCAACCTTTTTAACATAATCCCGTCAGGATTTCGTGTATTTAAATCACCTGTCCACACTGCACCCATATCTTCATCATCCCAAGTTACAAAAGTGAATTGCTTTGGATTTCTAGGGTTAAAAGAGGGCTCAAATTGGAAATCATCGGCTTGGTCATCTTTCATTGGAATGATTTGACGCGCTTCACCATTCGGTAATGGTTTCGACCAAATCTTTCCCAGTGCATTAAATAAAACATGAGTTCCATCAGGAGAGGTGACTGCATTCCGAATCGTCTTCACATTCAAGTCTTCGGTATAGGCATCATTTTTAAATCGCACCGTTTCTGCGACTTTGGTTTTGACATCTACAGAAAAAGGGATTTCGGTTGCTTTTGCTCTTTTTTCAGCATCAAAACTCACGGGCACTTTCCAAATTTTACCCATCCCATAAATGACGATTGCCTTATCGTCTGGCATCCAATCAAAACCTGGATACACGCCAAAAATAGCCCATGCCTCTTGTTGATCTTTACTTAGATTATCAAAAATTGGATATTCTTCGCCCGTTTCGAGATTGTGAATAAACAAGACTGTTTTTGTTCGAACACGTCGAATATAAGCTAGTTTTTTACCATCATTAGAAATTTGAGGTCGTGCTGCGCCACCAGGTCCACCTGTGATTTGTTTGATTTCCCCTTTTTCGCGATCATAGCATTTGATGACATAAATCTGCGAATTTGGGTCTTTGTTGTATTGAAAAAAACCACCTGGATACATATCTTCACTATAATAAACATATCGTCCATTTTCTAGTGGCGAAATCGAAGGTTCATTTACATCTTGTTGATCATTTTTTCGTTTAGTTAATTGAATACCACTTCCACCAGTGATGTGGTACATCCACATTTCTCCTGCGCCTAAAGAACGACCAGAAGTAAAGTGTTTTCGAGCCACTAAATAATCACCATCAGGCGTCCAAACAGCATTGTTTAATAAACGAAAACTTTCTTTGGTTACTTGTTTGGCATCCTTCCCGTCGGACTTCATAACCCAAATATTATCGCCACCACCTGCATCACTTGTAAAAGAAATTTTTGAACCATCAGGACTAAATCTTGGCTGAACTTCCCAAGCTACGCCTGTCCTCAAAGCCGTCGCTTTTCCACCAGAAATTGGCATTTGATAAATGTCTCCTAACATATCGAAAACAACTGTTTTTCCATCAGGGCTAACATCGAGGTTCATCCAGGTACCTTCGTCAGTGGTGAAGTTGACGTCTTTCCAATTCCAGCCTTCGCCTTTAGGGTCATTGACATCCCATTTTTTATCGTCTTTTTTGTCTTGTGAGAATGCAATTGAACAAAGAAGCAGCCCGAAAAAAATTAATGAAAATCGTTTTATCATTTTTTATTAAATTTGGTTAGTAAATATGGGTTTTAGGAGGATAAATTTTCGTTGGCGAAATTAAGGAAAAGAAGGGAGGTTTCAATTTGAAATGATAAAGTGTAAATGAGTTAAATTATTTGTTACTTCATCTCTTACCATTTAATCAATCCACAGTGAAATATAGTCTTTGTAGATTAATTCAATAAACTTCATTAAAGGCTCTTAAAGCTGCTCTATATGATTTGAAAGGTTTCTTTATAAATAGCGCCGATACTGCTCCCGTAAACCCAACACCTGCTATTATCATTCCCGTTCGTTCTTGTTTCTTATTAGTCTGGGAGTTGGAGGGTGTTATTCCTGGAATATCACCTCCTTGAGCTTGACTCCATATTATTCCCCCTACTATAAACACTCCTGTTCCAGCAGCTAATCTTATCCATTTGTTTTTTTGTCTTTTTTTGCCCAATTCCAAGTACTCAACGATAATTTTTTCTTGGTCAGGGAAATTTGAATTTGGAAAAACAGTGAGATCTTCTTTTAGATTTTTGTAAGTGAAGTTCTTTAATTGGCCAAATCCCTTGGCATAATAATAACTTTTTGAACTCCCCCCTGATTTATAATATCCATCACTGTGTACGTGTCCTCCGGATTCTTCCATTTGATAAAATAAATCTATTGTACCTATTTCTTCTCGAATGGCATACCTTGTGTCGGTTTTGCCATAGTATCCCTTTTTATTTTGATGAAACTTTATATCTCTCCATTTGATTTTATCACCATTTTTATAAAAATAATTATATCCAAATAGCGCTTTTTTCTCAATGTAGTCACCCGTTTTAAAAAGGGTTCCATCATGGAGGTATACAAAGTGTTCATCGTCAGCTAAATCTGCCTTCTTATCCTGAGCCAAAGACGAAAAGGATAGAAGGAGCAATAATAAGAAAGCGTAGTTGTAAGGTTTCATGATGATTTTTCTGTTTAAATATTGGTATAAAATACCTTAAATCTTATCAATAAAAGTAGGCTTTTGCAGATAAAAAAGCGTACTCCTGGGCTCTAAGGAAAAAACAAAAACCATTTTCCTATTTTTACAAAAGATTTTTTTACAAATTTCCAAAGGAATCTCATTCCCACACAAACCCTCTGATGATGAACAAGCAATTATTACTTCTCTGCTTAGGTTTATTTGGATTCCAACTTGGTAATGCTCAACCACCAATATGTGGACCAAATGCAGTAATGGGTACGACTTGTCAAGCTGCCTGTATTATTTGCGATATCAATGGTTTTTCAGGCAATAACCCTGGAAATACAGGAGGGATCCCTCCTCCAGGGTATTGTACAGCAGTAGTACATAGTGCGGAGTGGCTTGGATTTATAGCAGGGAGTACTAATCTGACTTTGGAGTTTGCGGTATCTAATTGTACGGCTGGAGGAGGAAATGGCTTGGAGGCAGCAATATATGAAGGTATTGACTGTCAAAATTTTATGTTGGTTTCCAATTGCGAAACTGCCATTTTTAATAATACGAGCGTTTTTATTTCTAACACGATTCCGCTTACCATTGGGCAGTATTATTGGTTGGTAGTCGATAGTAATGGAGGTAATGCTTGTGATTATGACATCACGGTAACTGCCGGTTCCACTCAGGTGCCGCCACTTTCAAGTACTGGGCCTATTTTGGGAGATTTAACGGCTTGCCCAGGTGCAACGATTGATTATCAAACGACTACCGTCTTTGGAGGCTCAGATTACGATTGGACATTGAATGGTGTCCCTGTAGCAAGTGGTCAAAATGTTGGAATAACTTATCCTTCTGCTGGTATATACAATCTTTGTGTACAGGCATCCAATGCTTGTTCAATGGCAGCTCCGACTTGTGTTTCAGTAAATGTAATGCCAATTCCTCCTAGCGATCATTTCGAAACGATTTGCCTAGGTGATTGTGTGACCGTTGGAAATCTTACCCTTTGTGCACCTGGCGTCTTCCCTATAATATTTACCTCTTATCAAGGTTGTGATAGTTTGGTGAATGTAAATATCACTGCCATTCCAGCTTCTGTGACCGTATTAGAGGAAGAGATATGCGAAGGTGAATCGATAATTATTAATACGGAGGAATTTGAAGAGACCGGCGTATTTAATGTCGCATTATTGGGTTATGAAGGCTGCGATAGTAATATTGTTTTGAATTTAAATGTGCTTCCAAATCCAGAGACTTATTTAATTGAAGAAATATGTGAGGGCGAATCTTTTGAAGTGGGAGCCGAGTCCTTTTTTGTGACCGGAAATTTTGAAGTCCCATTTGTTTCCTCCGAAAGTTGCGATAGTATCGTCTATCTTGACTTAACTATTTTACCTATTCAAGAATCTTATTTGAATGAAGAAATATGTGACGGCGATATCTATCAAATTGGAAATGAGATTTTTAGTTCGAGTGGCATTTATCAGATTCCCTTTTTGAATGAAAATGGATGTGACAGTTTGGTCAATTTGGATCTAACTGTTTTGATAATACCTGAAACTTATTTGGAAGAAGAGATTTGCGAAGGAGCAAGTTATGAATTAGGGAATGATCTATTTTTTGAAACAGGAAATTACCAAGTTATCATTTCCGATCAACATGGATGCGATAGTTTGGTCAATCTAGAACTCACGGTTTTACCTTCTTTGCTCACCAATTTGGAGGAACAAATATGTGACGGAGCAATTTTTTCTGTTGGAAATGAAGATTTTGACCAATCGGGAGTTTATGAAGTGACATTAACCGGCACAAACGGCTGTGATAGTTTAGTGGAATTAGTTTTGGAAGTGACGGCTCTTCTGGAAATCAACCTTAAAGAATCAATATGCGAAGGAGATAATTTTATGATCGGTAGTGAGATTTTTGACTCTACTGGGGTTTTTGAAGTCATGTTAGTCGCAACTTCAGGTTGCGACAGTTTGGTGCAATTAGATTTGGAAGTTTTACAATTTTTAGAAACGGATTTGACTGAAAATATTTGTGAGGGTGAAAGTTTTAGTATCGGAAATGAAATTTTTGATACTACGGGAATTTATGAAGTAACTTTTATTTCAGTTTCAGGCTGTGATAGCATTGTGACACTCGATTTAACAACTTTGGCGATCCCAGAGGTCCAATTGTCTGCATCCATTTGTCAGGGTGATTCGGTACGAATTGGAAACCAATATTTCAAAGAACCAGGACAATTTGAAATGGTTATGAGTACTGTTTTTGGTTGTGACAGCTTGGTTTATTTAGATTTGACTGTTTATTCTAGTCCAGCTGCCACTCTAAGTCCTAGTATTTGTGATGGAGATACTTATTTTGTTGGGCCATATCCATTTAATGAAACAGGACAAGACACTGTCTTTTTAAATACTGTAAATGGTTGTGATAGTGTTATTTATTTGAATTTGGAAGTCATCACTTTTTTCGAGACTCAATTGATAGAACAAATTTGTGAAGGCGAAAATTTTCAGGTTGGCACAGAGCAATTTGAGGAGAATGGAAACTACGAAGTTATTCTACCTACCGCTTCAGGTTGCGATAGTATAGTCAATTTAGACTTAACAGTTTATAGCTTGCCAGAAACTTATTTGGTGGAACAAATTTGTGAGGGTGAGGACTTTCTTGTGGGGACAGAAATTTTTAAAGAAAATGGAGATTTTAAAGTCATTCTCCTTAATCAAAATAATTGCGACAGTACTGTTTTTTTGAATCTCACAGTTATCCCCTCAAATCAGACTTTTTTAACAGAAAGCCTATGCCAAGGTGAAATCATTCAAGTTGGAACTGAAGTTTTTGACCAAAATGGGCAATACAATATTACTTTGAGTGCCGTCACAGGTTGTGATTCACTAGTGAATTTGGATTTGACAATAATACCGCCTCAACTTGAATTTTTGAATAAAAGCATTTGTGAAGGCGAAAGTTTTACTGTTGGAAATGAAATGTTTACGGAGAGTGGCCTATACAATGTGAACTTGGAAGCTACATCAGGCTGCGACTCTTTAGTAAATTTGAATTTAACCGTTTTAGATTTTTTGGAAACTAACCTTGATGAAGCCATTTGTGAAGGGGAAAGTTATATAGTAGGTACTGAAATTTTTGATTCTGAAGGAGAATATGTAGTTAACCTTGTTGCGGATTCTGGTTGCGATAGTATAGTGACTTTAGATTTGAAAATAAATTTAGCACCAGAGACATTTCTTACGGAAATCCTTTGTGAAGGTGAAATTATGCAAGTTGGAGTGGAAATTTTTGACGAAACGGGTCAATATCAGATTCCATTATTTACAACTTTTGGCTGTGATAGTTTGGTTTATCTTGATTTAGAGATCATTCCAAATGAACAAACTTTCTTAGATGAAAGTATATGCGAAACGGAAAGCTATACTGTTGGAAATGAGGTGTTTAATCAGACAGGTCAATACCAAGTTTTGCTAATCAGTACAGAAGGTTGTGATAGCCTTGTCGATTTAGATTTAGTCGTTATTGCATTGGAACAAACGCTTCTACAAGAAGAAATTTGTGAGGGAGAATCTTTTATGGTTGGTACAGAGGTTTTTAATCAAACGGGACAATATCAAGTGATTCTGACCGGGATTTCTGGCTGTGACAGTATTGTCGATTTGGATTTGAATGTTGAAACCTGTGCTATTTTTGGAAATATAATTGATGATGAATTGCTTTGTGCAGGAGATTCCGATGGAATTTTAAATTTTTCTATTCAAGGAGGCGCTAACCCCTATGTATTTAGTTGGGATCAAGTCTCAGGAATACTTTCCGGCTCTGGAATTATCAGTGATCTGAATGGAAGTTACAGTCTCGAAAACTTGCCAGTAGGATATTATTCTATTACAATAACAGATAATAACGGTATATCAGAAATACTTTTAGGGCAAATAATACAACCTGATTGGCTGGAGATTTCTCTTGAATTTTCTGATTATGGAAATTATAATATCTCCTGTAATGGTGGTCAAGATGGATATGTCACTGCTCTTTATGATGGAGGAACCGCTCCCTATGATCTTCAGTGGAGTAATGGTGTTAGCAATCCACTTGAACTCGCAGCAGGACAATACGACCTGACAATTACGGATGCCAATGGATGTACGTTGGTCGAATCATTTGCCTTAACACAACCAGCTCCCTTAAATTTTGAATTTGAAACCGAAGACCCTCAATGCCAACCACAGAACAGTGGTAGTATTACGATCCAAAATCCAGCTGGTGGGGTTCCAGATTACTTATTAGACCTTTCTGGTGGCGGTTTCGGGCAAAATTTTGAATTCGCAAATCTGCCTCCAGGTGATTATGAAATTACGCTGCAAGATGCCAATGGTTGCGAAATAATTGAATCGATTAATCTTCTACAACCTCCTGGTTTTCAAATAGAATTGGGTGATGATTTAACGATCAATCTAGGAGATAGTATCCAGTTAATACCTTCGTTTTCCGCTCCTACGAATGTTTTTCTTTGGCAAAATAATCCAGGATTGTCCTGCTATGATTGTCCTAACCCTTTTGCCCAACCCTTTCAAAATACGGTCTATTACTTAAATGCCACCACAGAAAAAGGGTGTGAAGCCACAGACGAGATCACTATTTTTGTAAATAAAAGCCGTAATGTCTATATACCCAATGCTTTTAGTCCAAATGGTGATGCCTTAAATGATGTCTTTATGGTTTTTGGTGGATCAGAAGTTTCGAAAGTTCATAGCCTCCAAATATTTTCAAGATGGGGGGAGCCCGTTTTTCAAATTGAGGATTTCCAACCAAATGACCCAGACTATGGTTGGAATGGAACTTATAGAGGCGAAAAAATGCAACCAGCCGTTTTTGTTTGGTTCGCAGAGATTGAATTTTTGGATGGCGAACGGATTATTTTCGAAGGGGATGTTGTTTTGATGAGATAGACTGTATCTTGTGTTTTTTTGTTTAAAGGATTGGCTATTAGGTTTTTAGCTGGGTTCTCCGTCTTTGGTCGGTATTCGATAAACTCAAAAAAACATTTATTTTAAGAATTTTGTAACCTTCTTTTTTACCCTTTCGTCACCTTAGTGATTATGAATTTGACAGACTTTAAAAATACGATATTACCCATTAAGAATAAGCTTTTCCGCTTTGCCTTACGCATTGTCTCAGACCCTGCGGAGGCTGAAGATGTAGTACAAGAAGTATTCATCAAATTGTGGAAAGTCTTAGAGAAAGGCGAAATAATCGAAAACGCCGAGGCTTGGTGTATGCGAGCAACTCGTAATCAGGCAATTGACAAATTAAGGTCTAAACATAAACGGGTTGAAGCTTTAGATGATAAATATGACCAGAAAGATAAGAGCGCTTCACCGTTTCAAATGGCATCGATGAAAGATACTCTTCAGCATATCAAAAATTTTATAAATCAACTGCCTGAAAAGCAAAAATTGGTGATGCATTTAAGGGATATCGAAGGACACACTTATAAAGAAATATCAGATACATTGGATTTGCCATTAGGACAAGTAAAAGTGAATCTATTTAGAGCGAGACAAACGATTAGAACTAAATTACTGAAGTCAAAAATTGTAGAATTAGGATAGGTAATTAACCCAAAAACTAAAAATATATAAACTAAACATGGAAAATTCAATCAATCAACTAATCGAAAAATACTTCAACGGTGAAACCTCATTAACCGAAGAAACTTCCTTGAAAAAATATTTCAATAGCGGAGCGGTGGCGGAGGATTTGAAACAATATGAGCCGCTTTTCCAATATTTTGAAGAAGAAAAAGAGCGTGTATTGACCGATGATTTTGATCAAAAATTATTTGAAAAGATAGGAGGAGCGGGCAAAGTTATTCAAATGCGGTCAACTCGAATGGTTTATTTAAGAGTTGCAGCAGCAGTTGTCTTCTTGATAGCCAGTTTCTTTTTGTTCCAAAATATTGATGGCACTATCGCAGAACCAGAACCAATTGTTTGGGAGCAATATGAGCCAGAGACTACAGAAGAAGCCTATGAAGAAACCAAAAAAGCGCTTCGATTATTAGCGATGACGCTAAATAAGGGCACAAAAAAAGCAGCTAATGAGGTTTCCAAAATGGAAAAGATAAATCCATATTCTAACTAGGAATTATAAAGAGGCACTTAATTTTTTGGTGTCCAATAATTAATAAATCAGATTTTTGAAATTGAATTCTGGAAGGCGCCGTGTAATTTGATTACCCAACTCTGATACTAAACCCAATTCGTTAAATTCAATTAAATTTTATATCATGAAATACCTGACTTTTTGTTTCGGATTATTATTCTTACTAAGTTTTTCATCACCAGTTCAGGCTCAAGATAGCCAAGACGCAATCTCTAAATACTTTGATAAATACCTCGAAGATGAACGTTTTACCGTTGTTTATGTAAGCGGAAAATTGTTCAGTATGTTTAAAGGCATGGACTTAGATTTGGAGGATGATGAAGCAGAAGCGATTTTATCTGTAGTAGAAGATTTACAAGGTTTACGTATTTTGACAACAGAAGAAGCTGGCGGAAATTTTTATAATGAAGCCTTAGGAATCATCAACAAAAATGAATACGAGACATTAATGGAAGTTCGTCAAGGAAAAGAAGAGAATGTTCAATTCTTAGTTAAAGAAAATGATGGAAACCTTCGCGAATTATTGCTTTTAGTTGGTGGCAGTGATGAGGAATTCGTACTAATTAGCTTTATCGGAAGTATCAACCTGGAAAAGATTGGTGAACTTCAGAAAGCATTCGATAAGCATGATCATGATGGTGATCATGAAAGAGGTCAATAATAATAGCTGAAATTATTAATAATTGTTGAATTGCATAAGAGTATGTCTAAATTTTCACTTCCTAAAAACTAACGCTTTATGAACCTGCCTTCAAATTATTGCGGTCATTTACCTCGGTAAACTTCCTTAATAATTTATCGCCAGAACCATAAATCATTGATTCTCAGTTTGTGAAATTTTTAGACATACTCTAATCGTAATTAGTGCAGTTTAACAATTTGTCAAATATTTTTAGAAATAAGAAATCACCCGGTTATGAAAAATTTCCTATTAGCAATCTTAATACTCACCATCCCCATAACGACCTTCAGTCAAACGAAATCCATTAATAAATTTTATCGTCAATATAAAAAAGGTAAAGAAGTTCGAAACTTCAAAGTACCAGGTTTTTTAATGAATTTGGGCGGGAAAATTGGCTCAAAACATGTTGACGGAGAAATGGAAAAGATGGCACTCCAACTAGTCAAATACATCAAAGGAACTAAAATAATGGTTTCGGAAGAAGGCGGTAATATTCCTTCACGTGCTGTTGGGAAACTGGCAAAAGATGTCAAAACTCAGGGCTTTGATGATTGGATTCAGGTTCGAGCGGAAGATACTCGAGTCAGCATTATGGCTCGCGAAAAGAAAGGAACCATTAAGAATATGATGATTTTGGTCAACTCCGAAGATTCCTTTGTGATGATGAGTATGAAAATGAAACTCAAACCTGAGCACCTCGCAAACTTCTTGCAAGAAGTCATTCGACAAGAATTAAAATACGAAGTTACTCCTAAGCCTAAAAAGAAAAAGGCACCTACAAAGAAGAAGAAATCGAAAGTTCCGATGGTTTAGTCTTAATTTTTGTTCAGATTATTGAAAAGTTAAGATTGTTGGGTTCTGTTGAGAACTTAGTCTACTCGACTTTTCAATAATCTCAATTGTTTTAATAATTTATACCAATGAGAATCTTATCAGCTGCTTTAATATTATTTCTTTCCTTTTCTGCCTTTTCTCAAGAAGGCATCCAAAATTTTTATAAAAAATACATGACCAATGAGAAAATGACGAATGTTAATCTTTCTGGTTGGGTACTGAATATGGCGGCGCAATATGCTGATGAAGGCAAAGAAAAAGAGATGTTACAAAAGATCACAAAACTCCGTGTGATGATAATGGAAGACGGAAACCTGGTTACCAAAAGTGATTATTCTAGTTTGATAAAAGACATCAAAAAAGATGATTTTGAACCCTTCATGAATATCAAAGAAGGCAAAGAGAAAATTGACTTATATCTTAGGGATGATGGAGAAACAATTACGAATGTTTTAGTAATGGTCAATGGTGAAGATGAATTTGTATTGTTGAGCCTGGAGGGGAATTTAAAGTTTAGTGATTTGAACGACATCAATTTTGATGTGGAGGGAGGTGATATATTTAAGAAGATTCCTGAGCAAAGGAAATCTATTCCGAGGGCATAGCACTCGATTTTAATTTACTTCAGTTTTTTTCCAAATATTCAGTTAGCCTTGGTTTTTACCAAGGCTTTTTTGTTTTAAACTCCTATGGGGTAAATATAGATATGACTTTTATCATTGGAAGGAGGTGATAGGTGTCACCTTTCGTTGAGTAAAGGAAATCTACTTTTGAGTGGACATTTTCTTGATAATTTTCAAAAGAGGAGATTTTCAAATTGATTTTAATCAAAAAACTTGAAAAATGAATATCAAAGCAGAAGATCTTATGATAGCTTCCGTAATTACTACGCACCGTCACCAAACAATAGGACACGCAAAAGACATTATGAAACGTAACAATGTGCATTCCTTACCAATCGTAGATAGCGAGAATATTCTTGAGGGCATTATTACAGTCAACGATCTAACCGATGAGATTTCAGATGACACAAAAGTTGGTCATATTATGGTAAAAAAGGTATTGACGATACCTAAATATTCAGGGATTCATGTGGCTGCTCGTATAATGCGAAATCATCACATTCACCATTTAGTTGTCACCCATGAAAAGAAAATAGTAGGAGTTTTGAGTTCTTTTGATTTACTAGCCTTAGTAGAAGAACATAGATATATTTCAAAAAATCCGCCTACTAAATCAAAAAATAAACATCAAAGGATTTAACCGTTTGCGACCATTTTCGAAAAGGAATAAAAAGCCTCAGTGTAAAACTGAGGCTTTCTTTTTCTAACACAGTCAATGAAATTGTATACATTTGACGCTATCTTTTAGCCAAATAAAATTTCAAATCAAAAATCTATTAAGAGGACTTCTGAGTAATGGCAACGTTTTATGCCGAGCTTAGGCTGAGCAGAGCACCCTAGACTTTGAATTCCTTTTGCGAAACTGACTTACAATGAAAAACCTCCTTACTCTATCCCTGCTTTTTATTTCCTTTTCCCTTTTTTCACAACTAACTCAACCACCATTTACGCCAGCTGTAGAACGCATTAAAAGCCATGAAAAAAGAAAGGCTTTAGAAGATGCTTCATTGGTATCGAATGTCCCATTTAGATCCGTTGGTCCTACTGTATTTTCGGGGCGCGTTTCCGACATGGATGTATGGGAAAAAGACCCGACTCATTTTTATGTAGGCTATGCTTCTGGAGGACTTTGGAAGACAGAAAACAATGGACAATCCTTTACCCCTTTATTTGACAAGGAGATTGTGATGACGATAGGAGATATTGCCGTGAATTGGGAAAAGAACATCCTTTGGGTTGGGTCTGGTGAAGTGAATTCGAGTCGTTCTTCATATGCAGGAGTTGGAATGTTCAAAAGTACGGATGGTGGAAAAACTTGGCAGCATAAAGGTTTATCTGAGAGCCATCATATTGCAAGGATAATCTTACATCCAACAGATGAAAATACCCTTTGGGTAGCCGTTTTGGGACATTTATATTCACCAAATCATGAACGAGGTATATACAAAACAACCGATGGCGGCGAAACATGGGAAAAGACTCTTTTTGTAGATAATAATTCAGGAGCTATTGATTTAGTTATGGATTCCAGTAACCCTAATATTTTATATGCAGCTACCTGGGATCGAGAACGACGGGCTTGGAATTTTGTGGAATCAGGTGATGGCTCCGGGATTTATAAAAGTATTGACGGTGGTGTAAACTGGACTAAAATTTCAGGTAAGAAAAGTGGCTTCCCTGATGGAGAAGGAGTTGGACGTATTGGTTTAGCAATGGTAAATAAAGATGGAGAGGAATATTTGTATGCGGTTTTGGATAATTATTTTCGAAGACCAAAAGAGGCAGAAGATGATTCCGAAGATTTGACTAAAGATGATATTCGAAAAATGACGAAAGAGGATTTTCTAAATTTAGAAGAAGAGGAGGTTTCTACGTTTTTGGAAAACAATGGATTTCCTGAAAAGTACTCTGCGGAAAAGGTTATCAAAATGGTTAAGAAAGACGAAATAGTACCATTGGCTTTAGTTGAATATTTGGAAGATGCGAATTCACTTTTATTTGATACGCCTGTCATTGGTGCTGAGGTTTATCTTTCAAAAGACGGTGGTAAAACCTGGAAAAAGACGCACGATGATTACCTTGAAAGTGTATACAACTCATATGGTTATTACTTTGGTCAAATAAGGGTCGCAGCCCACAATCCAGATAAGATTTTTATAATGGGTGTCCCCGTATTGATATCGAAAGATGGCGGTAAGAATTGGGAGAATATCAATGGCGATAATGTCCATGTTGACCACCATGCATTGTGGGTAAATCCAAATAGAGATAAACATATTATTCTTGGGAATGATGGTGGCATTAATATATCCTATGATGATGGTGAAGTTTGGAATAAATGTAATTCGCCTGCATTGGGGCAGTTTTATTATGTTGCCGTAGATCATGCTAAACCCTACAATATATATGGAGGGTTACAAGATAATGGTGTTTGGAAAGGTCCAAGTACTTATCAAGCGAATAACCGTTGGCATGGTTCAGGTCAATACCCTTACAAATCAATTATGGGAGGGGATGGAATGCAAGTGGCAATTGATTTAAGAGATAATAGTACTGTTTATACAGGATTTCAATTTGGAAATTACTACCGAATCAATACAGAAACTGGGCAGCGCGCTTACCTTACTCCTAAGCACGAATTAGGGGACCGACCTTATCGATGGAACTGGCAAACACCCATTCATTTGTCTGTTCATAATCAGGATATTTTTTACATGGGGTCTAATAAATTGCTAAGAAGTTTTAATCAAGGTGATGATTTCCGTGAAATATCAGATGATTTAACCAAAGGGGGGCAAAAAGGAGATGTTGCGTTTGGGACATTAGCGACTATTCATGAATCACCGCTCAAGTTTGGACTGATCTATACGGGCTCAGATGATGGGCTAGTTTATGTGACAAAGGATGGTGGTAATTCTTGGGCGGACATTACTTCAGGGTTAGTTCCAGATATGTGGGTGAGTCGAATTCAAGCCTCTTCACATGAAGAAAGCCGAGTTTATTGTGTATTAAATGGTTATCGGTGGGATGATTTTCGATCTTTTGTTTATTTCTCAGAAGATTATGGGGCAACTTGGAATCGAATAGGACGAGACCTTCCTCTAGAATCTGCAAACGTAATAAAAGAAGACCCAAAGAATCCTGATTTAATTTATGTAGGCACTGATCACGGTTTGTATATTTCTTTAAACAGAGGTGAATCTTTTATGAAATGGGAGGGAGAAATGCCTGACGTAGCGGTTCATGATGTTGTAATACATCCAAAAGCGAATGATGCCATTGTAGGAACACATGGGCGCTCGATTTATGTTGCCAATGTTGAGCATATTCAAGCCTTAAATGAAGAAATATTGGCGAAAGCGTTACATGCTTTTGATCTTTCCAAAGTACGATATAACTCGCGGTGGGGCAATTCATTCAGTATATGGAGAGACCCTGCTGAACCGAATATCAAAATGCCAGTTTTTGCTAAATCCAGTGGTAAAGTAAAAATTTCCATTAAGGCAAAAGATTTAGTCCTTAAGTCTTGGGACGCAGATGTTTCCAAAGGCATTAGCTACGTTGATTACAATGGTGAAATTGATGAAAAAATAGTTCAAGACTTTGAAAAACAACTCAATGAGCGTAAAAAGAGAAAGCCAGAAGACAAATCAATTAAGGTCAAAAAAGCAGATAATGTTAAGTATTATTTGATGCCTGGAAAATATTCGGTTGTTTTTGAAAAGGGGGGAGAAGAGGTAGAGAAGACTTTAGAACTTACAGAGAGAAGAAGAAGATAATTATCCAAAAAGACCTGCCAAATTTTAGAGATTTGGCAGGTCTGATTTATAGGTAGATTAAAAGATTTTGCAACTAACAACAATCCTCTCCCAGTTGAATTGGTGGACATTTTACTGTCCCAAAACTGCAATAAACACAGCAATCTCCTTCTTTTGGTTTGAGTAAAGTCTTACAATTTTGGCATTCATAAAAGAATTGACAAGCATTGGTAGGCATGGTTTCTGTTTTCGAAAAGCCACAATTAGGACAGGTGATAGTAGATTCTAAAATAGGCGTATTAGAGGATTTTTTCTTATAAAATTGATAACCTCCATAGATCAAGAACCCACCGCCAATTATCATAAAAAATCTACTAAATTTTTCTAAACCTTGGGAAAATGCCATTAGCCCACTCGCGCCACCCAGCATAATTGCTAAGGCAGGTAGCCAACAACAACTTGTTGCAATAATAAAGGCGAGTATGCCCCCAAGTAAAGATTGATTAGCTTTTAATTGCATAAATTATCTCATACATACTTTGAATGAATAGGCGTTTATTATCCTTTCACAATTAATCCAACTACTATTTTTTCATCAAAGAATACCCGTACAATATATGTTCCACTCGGTAAATGAGAAATATTGACTTCCTGTCCAATTCCTCTCAATAATTCTTTCCCCAGAAGGTCATAAACACCATAGCTTTTTACAGATAGTTCACTTCTAATTTGAAAGTAGTCAGAAGTTGGATTAGGTACAAATACCACTTCAGGTTCTTTTTTGAGGTCAGATGTCTTTTCTTTAGAATCTAAAAACTCAGCTTGTACCTCTTTTATGGTATTGTGATCATCCTCCCAAAAAGGCATTGGAGGAGGGACACAAACATCTTCAATCGTCGCAATAAGATTACTACCCGGTTCTGCTTTGAAGCCTGGTAAAAATATAATATTTCGAGTTGCTTTAAAAACAGTCACCGTATCTATTTTGATTGTTCCTGTAGTTATCAATTTATTTGGTGCGGTGTAAGTGCTATCCCAAATGGGTTTATTACTAACTACGGTAACACCATCAGAGGTATCATTGGGATCACAATCGCATCCATCAGTGATAAGGTCATTGTCTGTATCTGTTAAATCATACCCGATTGTTATCGAAGCCGAGTCTATCATGCCTAGCCCATCTGTAACGGTTGCAGTATAAGTGCCAACAGGAAGGTTCACTAGAGTTGCATTAGTGGATCCAGTATTCCAGAGATAAGAATAATTCCCATCACCATCAATTCCTGTAATAGTTGCAGATCCATCAGATTCTCCAAAACAAGAGGCATCTATACCTGTAATGCTAGTTTTCAAGTCCTTACATACACCTTCTGCTATAGCAATGAATTGGCTGCTATTTGCTTTAAATCCTGGAAATAATGTAACAGTTCTCGCTCGGAACGTTGCAGTTACATTATTGTTTACGATAGCTGTTGATTGGATTTCATTATTATTCTCGTATAATCCTGCTGCTAATGGATTGTCATTAATGACCAATATACCATCGCTAGAGTCATTAGGGTCACAGTCTTGTGAATTTGGAACGTTATCGTTATCGTTATCTACAAAGTCCTCATCAATAGTTGGTGTATTATTATTCGTATTTGAAAGGATTGGTGTATAATCAGTTGAGGAACTATCGCCTAAGATTACATTGATATTTGGGTAAGTCGTATTAAGAAAACTGGTCTCACAAATTTCAACTTGAGCTGAATTAACATCCAAATTTTCAACACTCAAAGTAGTGACGGTTCTCCATTTATTTAATGTCCAGTTTTGCGGAAAATCAGTCAATTGAGTCATTCCAAAAGCTTGAAACTCGTAGGCACCATTAAATAATTCATCATCGGATTTTCCTATTGAATAAACATTAGTTGGTGTTCCTAGTGTAATACCTGGGCGGTGCATCAAAAGTAATGCTCCAGAAAATGACAACGAGGATAAAATCATAACTTTGTAGTAACCACACTCAAAGTTTATGTATATCTATTGTCCAAGTTGCCACAGCACAAAAATAAAAAAGAATGGTCGTACTCATTATGGCAAGCAAAACCAACTCTGTAAATGTTGTGGTCGTCAGTTTGTTTTGAATAATAACCATACGAAATCGAAATGGCTGAAATCGCTAATTAAAAATTCTTTGAAAGAACGAATATCGCTTTGTGGAATTTGTAGAATTTTTGATGTCAGCCTTACATGGTTACAATCATTTGCTCATCTATTTTGGGAACAAACACCAGCTGATTTAGGAATTTCTTCTTT